>JAUJMS010000014.1:49446-59892 GCA_030446745.1 Egibacteraceae bacterium
GTCACCGCGTAGTAGTCGATCGCGACGCCGGTGTAGCGCTCCAGCACCGTCCGCAGACGCCGCGGCCCGCCGAGCGCGAGGTGCGCGTTGACCTTGTCGCCGCCGATGTACGCGTCGCGGGGGATGTCGACGATCGTCGCGCGACGCCGGCGGGGGTCGACGGCGATGAGATGGATCGCGTCGGCCCGCCCGCGCAGCGGGTTGCCGCGGCGGTCCGGCGGGCCGATGTCCGAGCCGACCGCGAGGATCGTCAGCACGCGCTGTTCGCGCCACGCGGGGCGAAGGTCGGCGCGCAGCGTGCGCCCCGCGGCGGCGACGCCCGCGGCGACGGCCACGCTCGAGACGGCGCCGAGCAGCAGCGCTCCGGCGAGCAGCAACGCGACGGCGCGTCTCACGGCGTCGCCGAAGGCGTGGGCGTGTCGGGCAGCCGGGGCCGGAACTGGTCCAGCCGCACGTCGACGAGGTCCGCGCGCCAGCCGCGGGGCGTCGGCACGAACACCATCGACCCGTGCTGGCGGAGGGTGCGCTGCGCCTGTGGGTACCGGGCCCGGATCCGGGCGGTGTAGGTCAGTGTGACCGCGAACACCCGGTCGGGACCGTGGAGCACCGCCGCGCGGGCGCGCGCCGCGCCGGTGTTGCCGCCGGCGATCCGGCGCAGTCCCGCCCCGAGCGCCGCCGCGTCACGCGTCTGCAGCGCCCGGCGGGCGCGCCGCGTCAGCAGCTTGCGCACCGGGGTGAGGGTGGTTCGGGTGTCGCGGTCGACGAACATCGCGTTGAGGTAGCGCTCCAGCGTGCGGGCCGCGCGCCGGGCAGCGACGCGCGAGCGGCGCGTCGGGCGTCCGGCGGGCCGCCCGAACAGCGGGGCGTTGCCGGTCGGCCGCGACCGCGTCGCGGTGAGCTCCAGCCGGAACGGTCGCGGTTGCGGCGGCGGGCGTGGCGACGGGTCTGGCGTCGGTGTCACCGACGGCGTCACGGGGGGCGGCGACGGCGCCGCGACGGGGGGCGTCACCGGGGCGTCGCCGGTGCAGCCGGCGAACATCGTCGCCGTGACGAGCAACACCGCCAGCCGGCGAAGGGTCCGCACGGCGCCAGGGTGCCGACCCACGCCCCGCGGCGCAAAAGGCGCCGCGGCGGAGCGGCGCCCCCACGACGCAAAGACGCCGCCCCAAGGGGGCGGCGTCTTGACGGAACGATGCCGGCGCGGGCGGCTCAGCGCCGGCGCGTGGTCTTCTCCGGCTTCTTGCCGTTTTTCGGCTTGTCTTGGTCGGTGCCACCGCTGCCGTTGTCGTTGCTCGGCTCGGTTGTGCCGCCCACCACGGTGACCGGCGTGGCCACCGCGGCCGCAGCGTCGACGATCCCGAAGCCGTAGCTGGCACTGTAGACCCCGCGCAGCCCGGTGACCGGCGTGCGGGCGGTGGCGGTAAGCACGTCGTAGACCTCGACGTTGCTGCGGCCCTGCGCGGTCAGCAGCGCGGCGACACCGGCGACGTGCGGCGTCGCCATCGAGGTGCCGGCGTAGGCGTCGTAGCCGGGGGTCGCCCTACCGCAGAAGCCCTCGGCACCGGCGGGAACGGTCGAGATGATGTCCTGGGCGCAGGAAATGAGGCCCTGACCACCGGGAGCGGCGACCGCGAGCAGGTCGGGCTTGACGCCGAGGTTGGAGTACCAGGCCTTCGCCTCGTTGCGGTCGGTCGACGTGACGCACAGCGCGCCGTCGTTGAACGAGGGGCTGGCGCACAGCGGGGAGGCCTCGTTGCCGGCGGCCACGACGACGACGACGCCCTTGCTGTTGGCGTAGTCGATCGCCTTGGTCGTCGCGCTGATCAGGCCGGTGACCTCGAACGCCTGGACGCCCGGCAGCGCACCGAGGCTCATGTTGATGACGTCGGCGCCGTTGTCGGTCGCCCAGCGGATGCCGGCGGCGATCTCCTGGAAGCTGCCGCCGTCCGCGGCGAGGACCTTGATCGGCATGATGCTCGCGTCACGGGCGACACCGGCGATGCCGGTCCCGTTGTCGGTCTCGGCGGCGGCGATGCCGGCCACGTGGGTGCCGTGCGGGTGGGGCTCCTCACCCTTGGCGAGGGCCGACTCCCAGTCACCGTTGCCACACGGACCGTTGTCGGCGCACCCGACGAACGTGGCGCCGGGCACCATCTTGCCGTTGAGGTCCGGGTGGTCGAGGTCGACGCCGGTGTCAACGACAGCGATGACCGCGCCAGCGCCGGTCGACGTCGCCCACGCGTCGTCGGCGTTGACCTGACGCGGGCCCCACTGGGCGCCCCAGTACGGGTCGTTCGGTACGGCCGGGGCGGTCTGGGCGCTGGCACTGCCGGCGACGCTGAGCGCGAGGCACAGCGCGAGCACGAGAGTCGACACACGGGTCATGACAGGGTCCTCCGGTTGGCGTCCGGGTCAGGGCGATCGCGCTGCGCCCATGCGGCGGCGGGGTACAGCGGCTCTACCCATACAACGAGTGACCGCCGAGGAGGTGACGCCTCACCGGCCGCCCGTTTCTGCCGTGTCGCTGGGCTAGGCTGCGGCCGCGATGGACGCCGCCGAGGACCGCACCTGCCCGATGTGCGGTGCCACCACCGTCCGCGTCGAGGAGGACGTCAGCGACGAGGTGACCGTGTTCGCCTGCGAGGAGTGCGGCGCGACGTGGGCGGACCGCACCGCGTGACCGGGGTGCTGCGCTCGGCGGCGGACCCGGCGTCGGAGGCGTTCGCCGTCAACGACAAGGCGCACCGCGCCCTCGTGGCGGACCTGCGCGAGCAGCTGGCCGCCGCCGCGCTCGGCGGTGGTCAGCGGGCGCGGGAGCGCCACGCCGCGCGCGGCAAGCTGCTGCCGCGCGACCGCGTCGACGCGCTGCTCGACCCGGCGACGCCGTTTCTCGAGCTGTCGCCGCTCGCCGCCCACGGCCTGTACGACGGGGACGCCCCGGCCGCGGGGATCGTCACCGGGGTGGGGCGCGTCGCGGGGCGCGAGGGACGCCCCGGCCGCGGGGATCGTCACCGGGGTGGGGCGCGTCGCGGGGCGCGAGGTCGTCGTCGTCGCCAACGACGCGACGGTCAAGGGCGGCACCTACTACCCGCTGACGGTCAAGAAGCACCTGCGCGCGCAGGAGGTGGCGCTCGAAAACCGCCTGCCGTGCGTCTACCTCGTCGACTCCGGCGGGGCGTTCCTGCCCCGCCAGGACGAGGTCTTCCCCGACCGCGACCACTTCGGGCGGATCTTCTACAACCAGGCCACGATGTCGGCCCGCGGCATCCCCCAGATCGCGGCCGTACTCGGCTCGTGCACCGCCGGCGGCGCCTACGTGCCCGCGATGAGCGACGAGACGGTCATCGTGCGCGACCAGGGCACGATCTTCCTCGGCGGGCCGCCGCTGGTGAAGGCCGCCACCGGTGAGGTGGTGACCGCCGAGGAGCTCGGCGGCGGCGACCTGCACAGCCGCACGTCGGGGGTCACCGACCACCTCGCCGCCGACGACGCGCACGCGTTGCAGATCGTGCGGTCCATCGTCGCGACGCTCCGCCGGCGCGCACCGCGGCCCTGGGACGTCGTCGCGGCCGAGGAGCCGGCGGTCGACCCGGATCAGCTGTACGGCGTCGTGCCGACCGACACACGAACCCCCTACGACGTCCGCGAGGTGATCGCCCGCCTCGTCGACGGCTCGCGCTTCCACGAGTTCAAGGCGCTGTACGGCACGACGCTGGTCACCGGCTTCGCGCGGATCTTCGGCCACCCGGTCGGGATCGTCGCGAACAACGGCATCCTGTTCAGCGAGTCGGCGCTGAAAGGCGCCCACTTCATCGAGCTGTGCGACCAGCGCGGGGTGCCATTGCTGTTCCTGCAGAACATCTCCGGGTTCATGGTCGGGCGGGAGTACGAGGCCGGGGGCATCGCCAAGGACGGCGCGAAGATGGTCACCGCGGTGTCGTGCGCGCGGGTGCCCAAGCTCACCGTCGTGATCGGCGGCTCGTTCGGCGCCGGCAACTACGGGATGTGCGGGCGGGCGTACTCGCCCCGCTTTTTGTGGCTGTGGCCCAACGCGCGCATCTCGGTGATGGGCGGCGAGCAGGCCGCGACGGTGCTCGCCACGATCCGCCGCGACCAGGTCGAGGCGCGGGGCGGGCAGTGGTCGGCCGTTGACGAGGAGGCGTTCAAGCAGCCGATCCGCGAGCAGTACGAGGCCCAGGGTCACCCGTACTACGCGACCGCGCGCTTGTGGGACGACGGCGTCATCGACCCGTGCGACACCCGCCGCGTGCTCGGCCTGGCGCTGTCCGCGTGTGCCAACGCCCCGCTCGAGCCGGTCCGCTACGGCGTCTTCCGCATGTAACGGCGACGGCCGGCCGAGGTTGCGCCCCATAACGCACGAACGCCCGCCGGGGGAACCGGCGGGCGTTCGGGTCTTCGTCTGACGCGTTACCGCTTGGTGACCGCGGCGCTGCGGCAGCGGTCCGCACGGTCGCCGGGGTGGCGGTGGCCGTGACCGTCGTCGCGGCCGTGGCCGTCGTCGCGCCGCCGGTCGTCGCAGTCGTTCGCGTCGTTGTTGGCGTCGTCGCCCTCCTCGGGCTGCTCCGGCTGCTGTGGCGGGGTCTTCTCGGATCCGTCGCCGAGGTCGACCTCGAGGATGTCGATGCCGCGGATCAGGTCGGCGGTGTAGACGAGGTTGCTACTCTCACCGGTCGCCACGCCGTTCTCGTCGCGCTTGGGCACCCAGTACGCGTCCCAGACCTCGCTGGCACCGGCGTAGAAGTAGCCGATCTCCTTGATGTCGGTCGCGTCGCGGACGTCGAGCAGTCGCAGGCCCTGCTGGTAGAAGCCCTGGGCGACGATGCCGTCCTGGTGGACGTCGAACCAGTGGCCCGAGCAGAACGCGCCGGCGGGGGTGCGCACGTCAGTCCCGATGATCGTGGTGTTGTAGCGGTCCAGCGGCGTGATCGTGCCGGCGTCGGGATTGAGCCCGTCCGCGCCCTGCGGGTAGGTGG
Organism: Egibacteraceae bacterium; assembly: GCA_030446745.1. GTDB lineage: Bacteria > Actinomycetota > Nitriliruptoria > Euzebyales > Egibacteraceae > JAUJMS01. Next base: position 54,441 of record JAUJMS010000014.1, read on the forward strand.
CCGCGTCGAGCGTCGGCACGTACCAGGTCGAAAACGAGCCCTCCTCCAGGCTGCCGGTGCTGTCGCAGGTGGGGCTGTCGTAGTCCTCCTCGGTGACCAGCGCGACGTTGCCGTTGGCGATGCTGGCCTCGGCCGGCGAGCTCGTCGGGCGGAACGCGTTGGCGTTCGGTCGCTTGGAGTTGTGCAAGATGAAGTTGTTCCAGGGGTCCTCGGTGCCCTGCGCACCGGTGGCGTTGAGGATCACCGGGTTGAGCGGGTCGGTGATGTCGAACGCGGCCATGCCGCCGCTGCCGGTGTGCCAGGCGATGCCGGCGTCGTCGATGTCCCAGAAGTGCCCGGCGGCGAACTCGGGACCCTGCGCGGACGCGGGGCTGTTGGCGACCTTCGCCTGGACCGGCTTGTCGAGGTCGCGCAGGTCGACGATCGAGAACTGGCCGCGGCCACCGGCGGTGTAGGCGAACTCGCAGGTCAGCGTCACGCACTGCACGGTGTGGCTGCTGGTCTTGACCGGCACGATGGAGCGCAGCTTCATGTCGTTGGGGTTGGTGACGTCGATCACCAGGATGCGACCGCCGCAGCAGGCCTTGCCCTTCTGGGGCTCGGTCAGCGGCACGGAGTACAAGTCGTCGCCGACCAGCACGAACTTCGTGCCGTCGGGGCGCTCGCCGTGGGTCATCGACTCGTTCTCGAACACCGCCAGCGGCAGCGTGTCGGTGAGCTTCGGCGACCGCGGGTCGCTGATGTCGTAGACGCTGACGCTGTCCAGGCTCGACACGTAAAAGTGCGGCGAGGACTGCGAGAACTCCCCGGAGATCGCCTGGGTGTCGGGGACGGTGTTGACCAGCTCGACGTTGTCGCTGGCAAGAATCGGCACCGGCACGGCCGTCGCCGGGTTCAGCCCGACGATGACGGCGAGGGCGAGCAGGGGAGCGAGCAGACGCAGACGCACGAGTGAGACCTCCGGCGGCGGTAGCAGTAAGGGCGGTCGGACCAGGGCTGGGAAGCGGCGGCATCCGCCCTCGACTCAATACAACGAGTCGGCGGGGCGACCGTTACGGGGGGCGCCCCGCCCGACATAGGATCCGCCGCGATGACCGAGCCCCCACCTCTGCGCGTCGACACCGACGACCACGGCGTCGCGACGGTCACCATCGACCGCCCGCAGGTGCGCAACGCCTTCGACGACCGGCTGATCCTCGCGCTGGTCGACGCCGCGGAGAAGCTCGGCGGCGACGCCGGGGTGCGTGTCGTGGTGCTGACCGGCGCTGGGGCGGTATTCAGCGCCGGGGCGGACCTGCACTGGATGCGGTCGATGACCGGCTGGACGTTCGAGGAGAACGTCGCCGACTCGACGCGCATGGCGGGGCTGTTTCGCACCCTCTACGACCTGCCGAAGCCGCTGATCGGGAGGATCAACGGGCACGCGCTCGGCGGCGGCACGGGGCTGACGGCGGTGTGCGACATCGCCATCGCCGTGGAGGAGGCGCGCTTCGGCTTCACCGAGGTGCTGCTCGGCATCGCCCCGGCGGTCATCTCGCCCTACGTCGTGCGCAAGGTCGGCCGCTCGTTCGCGCGGTCGGTGTTCGTCACCGGCGAGCAGTTCGACGCGCGGCGCGCACTGGCGGCGGGACTGGTCCACCAGGTCGTCGCCGCCGACGGGCTCGACGCGGCCGTCGACGCCGCCGTCGCCCGCTGCCTGCGCGCCGGTCCGCAGGCCATCGCCGCCGCGAAGCGCCTGCCCGACCTCGCCCTGCGGCCGCTGGACGAGGCAAACGCCGAGACGGTGAAGATCATCGCGGGCCTGCGCGTCGGCGACGAGGGCCAGGAGGGCATGCGGGCGTTCCTCGAGAAGCGTCCGCCGGCGTGGGTGCCACCGCCCGCGTGATGTTCGACACCGTGCTCGTCGCCAACCGCGGCGAGATCGCCGTGCGGATCATCCGCACGCTCCACGCGCTCGGCGTGCGCGCCGTCGCCGTCTACAGCGACGCCGACGCCGACGCCCTGCACGTGGCGGCCGCGGACGTCGCCGTGCGCCTGGGCCCGACGCCGCCCGCGGCGTCGTACCTGTCGGTCGAGCGCATTCTCGACGCCTGCCGCGTCACCGGCGCCCAGGCGGTCCATCCGGGCTACGGCTTCCTGTCCGAGAACGCCACGTTCGCCCGCGCCTGCGCCGACGCCGCCGTGGTGTTCGTCGGTCCGCCGCCCGAGGCGATCGAGTCGATGGGCGACAAGATCCGCGCCAAGCAGACGGTCGCCGCCGCCGGCGTGCCGGTCGTGCCGGGCGTCCACCGGTCCGGTATGACCGACGCCGAGCTGAGCGCCGCCGCGGGTGACGTCGGCTATCCGCTGATGGTCAAGGCCACCGCCGGGGGCGGCGGCAAGGGGATGCGCGTCGTGCGCGCCCGCGACGAGCTCGGCGCCGCGCTCGCTGCCGCACGGCGGGAGGCCGCCGCCGCGTTCGGCGACGACGACCTGCTGCTCGAGCGCTACGTCGAACGCCCGCGCCACATCGAGGTGCAGGTCCTCGCCGACGCCGCCGGTGGTGTCGTGCACCTAGGCGAGCGTGAGTGCAGCCTGCAGCGCCGCCACCAGAAGGTCGTCGAGGAGTGCCCGTCGCCGCTGCTCGACGACGCGCGTCGCGCCCGCATGGGCGCCGCCGGAGTCGGCGCCGCCCGCTCGTGCGGCTACGTCGGCGCCGGCACCGTCGAGTTCATCGTCGGCGCCGACGCCCCCGACGAGTTTTTCTTCCTGGAGATGAACACCCGGCTGCAGGTCGAGCACCCGGTGACCGAGCAGGTGTACGGCCTCGACCTGGTCGAGTGGCAGCTGCGCGTCGCGGCGGGGGAGCGGCTGCCGTTCGACCAGGCGGCGCTGCGCCCCACCGGCTGGGCCGTCGAGGCGCGGGTCTACGCGGAGGACCCCGCCCGCGGCTTCCTTCCTACCGGCGGGACGGTGCTGGCCGCCGACGAGCTGGCCGGCGCCGGCGTGCGCGTGGATTCCGGCGTCCGTGCCGGGGTGGTCGTCGGCAGTGCCTACGACCCGATGCTGGCGAAGGTCGTCGCCTGGGGCGAGGACCGCGACGCGGCGCTGCGGCGGCTGGACGCGGCGCTGGCCGACTACGCGCTGCTCGGCGTGACGACCAACATCGCGTTCCTGCGCGCGCTGCTCGCCGACCCCGACGTGAGGGCGGGGCGGTTGGACACCGGCCTGATCGAGCGACGCCTCGACGACTTGGTGACGCACGACGTCCCCGACGACGTCCTGGCCGCCGCCGCGCTGGTCCGCCTCCGCGCGTTGACGCCCGCCGGCGACGTCGTCGACCCGTTCGACGTGCGCGACGGCTGGCGGGTCGGCGAGCACGCCTGGACGACTCTGCGCCTCGAGGCGCCCGGCGGCGCCCCGGTCGACGTCGCGGCGCGCGGGCGACCCCACGACGCCGAGGTCCGCATCGGCGACGGTCCGCCGCTGCGCGCGTCGCTGCGCTCGTCCGCACCAGGGCAGTGGCTGACCGTCACGCTCGACGGCCGCCGGCGGCGCTACCGCTGCGCGGGGGACGGCGACGTCGTGTGGCTGGAGCGCGACGGTGCCGCGTGGGCGTTGCGCGAACAGGACGAGCTCGCGGCCGCGCGTCACCCCGACGAGGCGGCCGCCGCGGGTCCGCTCGTCGCGCCGATGCCGGGAACCGTGACCGTCGTGAACGTCGCGCGCGGTGACACCGTCACCGCCGGCCAGACGCTGCTCGTCGTCGAAGCGATGAAGATGGAACACCCGATCACCGCGCCGGTCGACGGGATCGTCGCCGCGCTCCACGTCAGCGCCGGCCAGCAGGTCGCGATGGAGGCGCCCCTCGCGCTCGTCGAGCCGGCGGAGGAGTCCGGGGCGGCGGCGTTGGCCGACGGCGGGGCGCCGGCGTCGGCGGACGGTGTCGGGGCGCCGGCGTGATGCGGGCACCGCAGCCGTTTCCCGCCGACGGGCTGCCGGCGAACGTGACGATCTACGAGGTCGGTCCGCGCGACGGCTTGCAGAACGAAGCCGCGACCGTTCCGACCGTGGTGAAGGCCGAGTTCATCCGCCGCCTGCTCGACGCGGGTCTGCGCGTCGTGGAGGCGACGAGCTTCGTGTCCCCGAAATGGGTGCCGCAGCTGGCCGACGCTGACGAGCTGCTCGCTGCCATCCCGCGGACCGAGGGCGTGCGCTACCCGGTGCTCGTCCCCAACGAGCGGGGACTGGACCGCGCGCTGGCCGCCGGTGTCGACGAGATCGCGATCTTCGGCAGCGCCACCGAGACCTTCGCGCGGCGCAACCTCAACCGCACCGTCGACGAGTCCGTGGCAATGTTCGCCCCGGTCGCGGCGCGCGCCCGTGACGCCGGCGTGCCGGTGCGTGCGTACCTGTCGATGTGCTTCGGCGACCCGTGGGAGGGTCCGGTCGCCGTCGGGCAGGTCGTCGACGTCGGCCGGCGCCTGCTCGACCTCGGCTGCTACGAGCTCAGCCTCGGCGACACGATCGGCACCGGCACCCCGGGCCACGTGGCGGCGCTGCTCGAAGCGTTCGGCGCCGCCGGCGTGGGACCCGACCGGCTCGCGGTGCACTTCCACGACACCTACGGTCAGGCGCTCGCCAACACCGTCGTCGCGCTGCGCTGCGGGGTCACAGTGGTCGACGCGTCCGCCGGTGGGCTCGGCGGCTGCCCGTACGCGCGCTCCGCCACCGGCAACCTCGCCACGGAAGACCTCGTGTGGCTGCTCCACGGCCTGGGCATCGTCACCGGCGTGGACCTCGACCGGCTCGTCGCCACATCGGCGTGGATGGCCGAACAACTCGGCCGGCCGACCACCTCCCGCGTCGTGCAGGTGCTGGCCGGTGGCTGAGCCGCGGGGCGCCGGTCGGGGCGGCGGGCTGCTGTTCCTGGCCGTCGTCGCCTTCGTCGCCTACCTCGTCGTCGTCGCGGTCACCGGGGTGCTGAAGTTCATCCTCGGGGCGGTGCTGACCGCGGTGCTGGTCCTGTTCGCGCTGAGCGTCCTGCGCCGGCGCTGACACGGGGCGTCGGGGCGCCGACGGCCTGCTCCCGGCCTGCGCCCCCCGAACCCCGGGCCTTGTCACCAACGTTGCGCTTTCGGTGCCGTCGATGACAAGCGGGGGGGCGTGGCGGCCGGGTCCGCGCGGGCACCTGTCCCGGCTGTCCACAGGTGGTCGCGGGCGGCCGACTTCGGCCGTCGCGACGGTGGTATGACTACCGCCGTGGTCTCGCCTGGCTGGCGCCGAGCCCTCGGCGCGGTGACCGCGACGCTCGCCGTCGCCGCCACCGCCTGCCGCCCACAGCCGGCGCCGCGCGTGCCTGCCGCCCAGTTCCCGCCGCCGTCGGCGACGACTGCGCCATCGTCACTCGAGACGTCACCGACGCCTTCACCGTCGCCCTCCGCGTCCGTGGCTCCGACTGCGCCAACGGAAC
>JAUJMS010000015.1 GCA_030446745.1 Egibacteraceae bacterium
AGTCAGGCAGTCGGATCTTGCCGTTACCGACGTCATGAAGCAGCTCGCCCAGGTTCAGGTCCGGACTGTCAAACGGCACGGCACACCTCCACTGCGGCACTCGGCTTGCAGGGTCGCAACATCACGCATCTTGAGCTCCAAGCTGCAGTCCGGCTCCGGGTCGTGCGCGAGGCGGGTTGGCTCATAGGCCTGCGCACGGGACTTGCTTCGCCCGTCATCAGCCATCGACTTACTTTCATCCTGGACGTCCTGGCGCCGCATTTGCATGGGGACGCTGACGGGGGGCGGCTCCGTTCCGAGCGACGCTTCCTTGATGAGCCGGATGCCGAGATGGTGGAAGGCGTGCTCGAACGCCTCTGCGAGGTACCACCCCGGCCGGAGCGGCACACGGTGGAGCCGGCCGTCGAGGTGCTGGTGGTCGCCGGCGACGGCGCCCCTGTCGCCAATTCGGAGACGGCCGAGCGGCTGCCATGTGCCCTCGCCGGAGGCTTCGAGCTCCGCAACATCGCTCGTGAACTCCATTCGGACGGCGACGATGTGGCCGCGGTACCGGCCGATCTCGAGAGGGAGTCCGTCGCACTCTGCCAACCCGTAGATCATTCCGTACCCGCTGCGCCGCACGTGCACGTACGGCAACGCATGCCCGAGCCAACTTTCGTCATCAAGCAGCCGTGGGTCGCCGAGCGCGGCGTGCGCGCACTCCGCGAAGAACGCGACGACCTCCCACTCGATCCGCCCCTCGTTCATGGCAGGACCCGTTCGTCCTCGTACCACCGGCGCAGACGCCGCAAGGCGGCGAGGAACGTCCCGTCGTCGAGCGTCGCTGCGATCGTGCCTTCGCAGAACCGATCGGCGCGAATGATCGCTGTCACCATCCGAACCGCGTGCGCGACGGTGGCCGCGTCGAGTTCTCGGTCGCCTCGGTACCTGTCGACGCCTTCCCAGGCAGGCCAGTCGAACGCGACCACAGCGCCGAGGGCGTACAGCGACTGGATCGTGCGGTGCACTGCATCGCTGTAGACGGCGTACGGCACGGTCACCACGGGACGTTCGACGCCCTCGACGACGGTCGTGTCGACCTGCTCGCCGCCGCCCCAGCGCACGTGCTCGCTGTGTCCCGCGAGCTCGTCGACCGCGGCCCACAGGTCGCGCCATCGTTCCGGCGGGGCGGCGCGCAGCGTCGCCTCGATGGCCGCGTTGGTGGGGTCGTCACTCACATCGCAAACCTACGACGACCATGCGACAGGCGTCCGCCCCGTGGCCTGTCACACCCGGGCCGTTCAATGGGTTGACGATCACACAGGGAGGCGCGCCATGGATGTGCAAGTGCGGATGGAACACGGGCTGCTCGCCGTCGAAAGCGAGCACGAGGTGCACGTCATGGTGGCCGTGACCGCGCCCGCCGCGCCGCTCGACGACACGCGTCCGCCGCTGCGGGTGGCGCTGGTGATCGACCGGTCGGGCTCGATGGACGGTGAGAAGCTCGAGGTGGTCAAGCGCTGCGCCGCGTTCCTCGTCGACCGGCTGCAGCCCCGCGACGAGCTGGCGCTGGTCGCGTACGACGACACGGTGAACCTGCTGGCGCCGCTCGCACCGGTCGACGCCGGGCGGCTCCAGGAGATCATCGCCGGCGTGGAGTCCGGCGGCATGACGAACCTGTCGGGCGGCTGGCTGAAGGGCGTGGAGGAGCTGCGCCGGTGCAACGACGGGAACCGTCGCGTGCTCCTGCTCACCGACGGCCAGGCCAACGAGGGCATCACCGACCCGGAGCAGCTCGTGCAGCTCGCGGGCGGCCAGGCCGGTGACGGCATCACCACCACCACCCTCGGCTTCGGGGACGGCTTCTCAGAAGAGCTGCTGACCGCCATGGCCGACGCCGGGCGCGGCGCCGGCTACTTCATCGCCTCCACGGAGGACGCCCCCGCCGCGTTCGCCGCCGAGTTCAGCGATCTCGTCGCGCTGATGGCGCAGAACGTCAGCGTGGAGATCCGCCCGACCGACGCCGTGCAGCTCGTCGCCGTCCTCAACGACCACCCAAGCGTCGCCGTCGCCGACGGTGTTTAGGTGCTCGTCGGCGATGCCTACGCCGGCCAGGAGATGCGCGTCGTGGCCAAGCTCGCCATCCCAAGCCTCGCGGCGCTGGGCCCCGCGAAAGTCGCCGATGTCGTCGTGCGCTACGTCACCGTCGGCGCGGTGGTCGAGGCCCACGAAGTCACCTACCCGCTCATCGTCAACCTCGTGTCCGCCGATGAGGCTGGCGCTGCGCTCCCCGACGCGCAGGTCGTCGAGGAGGTCACTGTGCTGCTCGCCGCCAGGGCGGTCGAACAGGCGCGCCGCCGTGCCGAGGAGGGTGACTACCCCGGCGCCTCGCAGGTGCTCCGCCGGGCATCCGAAGCGCTGCGAGCCACCGCCCAAGATTCGGTCCGAGCGTCAGAGCTGCTCGCGCAGGCCGACGCGTTGGCCGAAGCCCATGACGGGCTCGAGACCGGCGCCTACTCCCCCATGACGAGCAAGAATCTGCACTACAACAGCCGCAACCTGCGCCGCCGGCGGGGTGGAGGACCGCGTTGACCACTGACTCGTCGTGGAGCGACCGGATCGCCGGCGCGCTGCTCGGCCTGGCCGCCGGCGACGCCCTCGGCGCTGGCTACGAGTTCACGAACCCCCGCGCTGACGCCGAGATCGGGATGGTCGGGGGCGGCGGCTTCGGCTGGCAGCCTGGGGAGTGGACTGACGACACGCAGATGGCGATCTGCATCGCCGAGGTCACCGCGACCGGCGCCGTGGACGTCGAGGCCATCGGGGCGCGCTTCCTCGACTGGTACGCGACCGGGCCGAAGGACGTGGGGGTCCAGACCTCGCGCGTCCTCGCCGCCGCGAATGGCGATCCCGGCCGGTTGACGGACGTCGCCGCGCGGCACTTCGCCGCCAATCCGCAGGGCGCGGCGGGCAACGGCAGCCTCATGCGAACCGCCCCGATCACGCTGGCGAACCTGGGGGACGACGTCGCGATCGTCGAGTCCGCCCTGTCGGTGTCCGCGCTGACCCACGGCGACCCGCTGGCCGGTGAGGCGTGCGTACTGTGGTGCATCGCCATCGATCGCGCCGTCCGCGAGCAGCGGCTCGACGGCGTCGACGAGGGGCTTGCGCACCTGCCTTCGACTCGGCGCCTGTTCTGGTCCGACCGGTTGCGAGAAGCGCGCAAGCACGCACCCGGTTCGTTCACCCCGAACGGGTTCGTCGTGACCGCGCTGCAGGCGGCCGTCGCCGCCATCGAGCAGACCCCGGTTCCTCACGACGAACCGTGGCGCCACCTGCCCCTCGCGCTCGAATCCGCCGTGCGCATCGGTCACGACACCGACACCGTCGCGGCGATCGCCGGTTCGCTGCTGGGTGCGCGCTGGGGTGGCTCCGCGGTGCCGTTCGCGTGGCGGCGGGTCCTGCACGGCTGGCCCGGCTACCGCGCCGGCGACCTCGTGCGACTCGCCGTGCTGACGGCGGCGAAGGGGCGGACCGACAGCTCAGGCTGGCCCACCGCCGGCGACCTCACCGAGCACTACGGCAGGACCGCGGGCCACCGGCCGCTCGCGGTGCCGCTGCCCGACGACCCCGGCGTGGTCATCGGCAACGTGGTGGGCCGACCCGAGGACGGCATCGACGCGGTCGTCTCGCTGTGCCGCGTGGGACGCCAGTACGTGCCGAGTGGCGTCGAGCACCACGAGGTCCACTTCATCGACACGCCCGGTGCGAACGCCAACCTTCGCCACGTCGTGCTCGACACGGCGGCCGGCATCCTCTCGCTCCGGGAGGAGGGCAAGCGCGTCTACCTGCATTGCGCCGCCGGGCAGAGCCGCACACCGGCTGTCGCCGCGGCGTATCTGCACCTGCGGTTCGGCATCTCCGGCGATGAGGCCTTGCGCCGCGTCGGCACGGTCGTACAGCACTCTCAGCACAACCACGAGCTCGTGACCTTGGTGCGGACACTGCCGGCGACCCCGTGAGGACGTGTCGCCAGCACGCTTCCCATGACGTCATGACCCGAGGGCGCCGCTCCGCGCGGAACCGGCGCCACTGGGCGGTGCGGTTCCCGGGCACAGTCGCCCTGACAAACGCCCAGCGGTAGCGTGGGCCGCGCCCGCCGTCTTGGCGGTGTTGTCGCATGCGCCCACGTGAGGCCCGCGACGCGCTGAGCGAAGGACCGCGTGGCGTTTGTCGGCAGCCGACCCGGTCCCGGCGTGATCAGGAGAGTTCGTGCCGAGGATCGAAGTCCACGGAAAGCACTTCACGCGTGGTGGCGTGCCGTTCCGCTTCCGCGGTGTGACCTACGGCACGTTCGCGCCGCGAGACGACGGGCACCGCTATCCATCGCCCCCCGTCGTGGAGCGGGACTTTCGCGCGATGGCACAGGCGGGCTTCACGGTCGTGCGCACGTACACCGTCCCGCCCGACGACGTCCTCGAGGCGGCGCGCGCACATGGTCTTGCGGTGCTCGCCGGCGTGTTCTTCCCCGACTGGCGCTACGTGGTCGGGGTGAACCGCGCCGCGGAGCGCGAGGTCGTGGGCGCAGCGCAGCAGACGGTCCGTGAGGCCGCCGAGCGGCTCGCCGGGCGCGATGAGGTGCTCGCACTGTGCCTGGGCAACGAGGTCCCCGCCGACGTGGTGCGCTGGATGGGGACCGGCAGGGTCACTCGGATGCTTCAGCGTCTCACCGACACGGCGCGCGCCGTCGACCCCGAGATGCTGCTCACCTACGGCAACTACCCCACCTCGGAGTACCTGCCGCTCGGATTCCTCGACTTCGTCACCTTCAACGTCTTCCTCGAGCGGCGCGAGGACCTCCGCCGCTACGTCACCCGGCTCCACCACCTCGCCGGCGACCGGCCCCTAGTCCTCGGCGAGATCGGCCTTCACGCGGGCGACGGCGAGCCCGACGGCGAGGGCGAGAAACGGCAGGCGAGCGCGCTCGACTGGCAGCTCGAGGTAGCGCTCGAGCGGGGCGTCGCGGGAACGTGCATCTTCAGCTGGACCGACGAGTGGCACGTCGGCGACCACCCCGTCGAGGAGTGGCGGTTCGGACTCACCCGCGCGGATCGCTCGCCGCGTCCAAGCCTTGACGTCGCCACGCGATGGAACGACGCGACGGTGCGCGACGTCACAAGCCACTGGCCGACTCTGTCGGTGGTCATCTGCGCGTACAACGAAGAGCGCTACATCGATGAGTGCCTTCGGCACACCTGCGCGCTGGACTACCCGCAGCTCGAGATCATCGTCGTGGACGACGGCTCCACGGACGCGACGGCCGAGATCGTCCGCCGTCATCCCCGCGCTCGGCTCGTGAGCGTTGCGCACGGCGGCCTGTCGAACGCTCGCAACGCCGGCTATGCGGCGGCCTCGGGCACCGTCGTCGCGTATCTCGATGCCGATGCCTATCCCAGCGCGGAATGGCCGTACTACCTGGCGCTCGGCTTCGACAGCCCCACGGTCGGTGGCGTCGGCGGCCCCAACGTCCCTCCGGTGGACGACCCTGTCGGCGCGCACCGCGTCGCTCGCGCGCCCGGCGGCCCGGTTTACGTGCTCATCTCCGACGACCGTGCGGAGCACGTTCCCGGCTGCAACATGGCGTTTCTCAAGGAGGTGCTGGTCGAAACCGGGGGCTGTGACCCAGTCTACACCAGCGCTGGCGACGACGTCGACCTGTGCTGGAAGGTCCTCGACCGCGGCTGGCAGATCGGCTTCCACCCTGCGGCCCTGGTGTGGCATCACCGGAGACCGGACGCCCGCGCCTACCTGCGTCAACAGCGGGGATACGGTCGCGCCGAGGCACTCGTGGCGGCGCGACACCCCGACCGCTTTACACCGCTGGGCACCGCACGTTGGCACGGCCGCATCTACGACTCGTTCGCCCCGGCCGCGCTGCGCGCGCGGATCTACCGTGGACCGTTCGGCGCGGCGGGCTACCAGAGCGTGTACCAAGGCGGCGGGCACCTGCTCGACCTCGCCCACCAGATCGGCGTGCCGCTGGCCGTTCCGGCGTTGCTGCTGGCGCCCTTCGGCGTGCTGCAACCGCTGCTCGCGCTGCCCGGCGTCGTTGCGCTCGTCGGCCTGCTGGGTCTTGGCCTGGTGGACGCGGCGCGGGCGCGTCCCCCGCGCGGAGCGCGGACCGGCGAGCTGCGCTTCCGGGCCGGCGTTGCCGCCCTGCACCTTGCGCAACCGCTCGTGCGCACGTGGGGCCGGCTGTGGCACGGCCGGTCAGCACGACGCACGGTGTCCGCTGCGGTTGAGCTGCTGGGACCGGCCGTCCCCGCGACGGGGGGAGCGCTCGTCCTCCCCGCGGACCGCCAACGCGCCGCCATCGCGGCTGACGTCATCGCGGTGTTGCGCCGCGGTGGGCTGCGTGTCGTGGGTCCGACCGGATGGGAGGACTACGACGGGGTGGTCCGAGGCTCTGCGACGATCGACGGACTGCTCGTCACCAGCGCCCATCCCGAAGGGTGCGTGCAGCTGCGGACGCGCCTGCGACTGCGGACCCGCAGCCTGCTCGTCGCTGTGCTGGCAATCGCGATCGTGGCCGGCCTCGCACCGTTGGTCGCCGCTGCGATGGCCGCCGTCGTCGTGACCGACGTGCTCGTCGGACTCCGGCGCGTCGGCCCGACGGTGCGTCGCCTGATCTCGGCGGCCGCACGCCCCAGGACGTTGAAGGCGTGAGGCGCGTCCGTGTCTGGGAGCTGGCGCGGGACGCCGGCGTACCGTCGGCGCAAGCGCTCGCCGCCCTGCACCGCTTGGGCGTGTCCGCGACGGCGCACACGTCCACGGTTGACCACGCCGTCGCGCTGGAGGCGTTGGCGCTCCTGCGGGGCAGCGCCAACGGCGACGGAGCGCACACGCCGCAGACCGAGGACATGGGCGGCGTCGATGACGGCGCCGAGCTCGTCGACCCCTGGGGGTGGAAGCCGCCCCCTCCGGTCACCGATGTCGCGCTGCTGCGGCGCGTGTGGCAGCAGGTGGGTCGGCAGCGCTGGAGTGTCGTTGGCGTGCTCGCACTCGATCTGCTCGGCACACCGTTGCTGCTGCTCACCCCGATCCCCCTGAAGATCGCGGTCGACTCGGCGTTGCTCGGTCGACCGCTTCCGGGTTGGCTGGCCCCGGTCGTCCCCGCAGGCGCGGCCGCGTCGCTCACCGGGCTGGTGATCCTCGCGGGCGTTCTCCAGATCGCCGTCGTGGCGGGACAGCAGGCACAGGGCCTTGCCAGTTACGTGTGGAGCACCAAGGTCGGCGAGCGCATCACCCTGGAGATGCGCGCGCGGTTGTTCAGGCACGTGCAGCGTCTGTCCCTGACCTTCCACGACACGCGCGGCCCCACCCACTCGCTGTACCGCATCGAGTACGACGCCGCGAGCGTCCGCCACGTCGTCGACACCGTGTTCCCGTTCGTCACCCAGGCCGTCATGCTGGCCGCCACGCTCGTGGTGACCGCGTTCATCGACGTGCAGCTCGCCATCGTGGCCCTCGCCATCTGCCCCGTCCTGTTCGTGTTGTCGCGGCGTCACATCGGGCGCGTCCGCCATGCCTACCGAGACGTCCGCGAGCTGGAGACCGACGCGCTCGCCGTCGTGCAGGAGGTGCTCGGCAACGTCCGGATCGTGAAGGCGTTCGGACGGGAGGAGGCGGAGGAGCAGCGCTTCGTGGGCCGGTCCAGCCGCGGGCTGGCGGCGAAGGTGAGGCTGTCGATGGCGGAAGGGGTCTACGGGTTCGGCATCGGCGTGACCACCGCCGTCGGCGCGGCGCTCGTGCTCGGTATCGGCGTGCGCAACGTCGCAGCCGGACAGCTGTCGCTCGGCAACCTGCTGGTCGTGCTCGGCTACCTTTCCGCGCTCTACGGACCGCTGCGCGAGATCGCGCAACGCGTCGGCGACCTGCAGAGCTCGATGGCGGGAGCGGAGCGCGCCTTCGAGACCCTCGACGAGCTGCCCGAGGTTCCCGAGCGCGCCGACGCGCAGCGCATCCAGCGAGCGCGCGGCGAGCTCGAGCTACGCGGCGTTCGCTTCTCCTACCGACGTCGCCGACCGGTCCTCGAGGACGTCTCGGTGCGCATCCCCGCGGGAACGCGCGTGGGGATCAAGGGTCGCACCGGCGCCGGCAAGACGACGATGGTCAGCCTGTGCATGCGGTTCTACGACCCGCAGGCCGGCGCGGTCCTGCTCGACGGCACCGACGTGCGCGACGTCCACCTGGGCGACCTGCGCCGGCAGTTCGCGCTGGTCCTCCAGGAGCCGGTGTTGTTCGCCACCTCGATCGCGGAGAACATCGCCTACGCACGGCCCGGCGCCAGCCGACGCGACATCGTCGCGGCTGCACAGGCGGCCGGCGCGCATGACTTCGTCAGCGCGTTGCCCGAGGGCTACGAGACGCTGGTCGGCGAGCGCGGCATGCAGCTGTCCGGCGGCGAACGCCAGCGAATCTCGCTTGCCCGCGCCTTCCTGCGCGACGCGCCGATCCTGGTGCTGGACGAGCCCACCAGCGCGGTGGACTCGCAGACCGAAGCGCAGATCATGGGGGCGATGGAGCGGCTGATGGAAGGCCGCACGAGCCTGATGATCGCGCATCGACTGTCGACGCTCGAGGGGTGCGACATGCTGCTGGAGGTCCGCGACGGCGACGTCCACGTGCTGCGACGACCACGGGCTCCGAGGCGTGCCGGCGGGAAGGGCCGCGACAAAGCCAAGGTTCCCGCGTGATCGCAGTGGTCAGCGGGCTCATCGCCACCTGCGGCGTCGGCGGGGTGTTCTGGGACTACGTCCAGTACGCGCTCGGGCTGGAGCGCCTCGGATTCGAGGTGTACTACCTGGAGGACGCGAACCAGCCGTGCTACGACGTCGCGCGTGGCGACTACGACTACGACGCGCGGTGGGAGCCGTTCGTGCAGCGCCTGCGCGACGTCTTGTCGGCGGTGAGCCCGACCCTCGGGTCGCGCTGGCACTTCCGGGGCGACGACGGCCGCACCTTCGGCGTCGACGACGTCGAGGAGCTGCTCGCGGCCGCCGACTGCTTCCTCAACGTGTCGGGGTCGGCGGTGCTGCGCAGTGAGTACCTGCCCTGCCGCCGCAAGGTGTACCTGGACACGGATCCGGGCTGGAACCACTGGATGCGCTGGCCGCTGGAGGCCTCGGAGCCGCAGCCGGGTGACCACGGATGGCGCAGACACGACGCGTTCGCCACGTACGCCGAGCGGATCGGGGCGGCCGACTGCCCGCTGCCCGACCACGGTCTTCGATGGGTGACGACGCGCCCCCCGGTCGTGGCGGAATGCTGGTCAGGACTCGCCGATGCACCGGCGGGGTCGCCGTGGACGACCGTGCTGTCGTGGGTCAGCGCACCCAGGCCCATCGTCGACGGGGAGACGGTCTACGGCACAAAGGAGCGCGAGTTCGCCCGCATCGAGGCCCTGCCCGAGCAGACCGCGGTGCCGTTGGAGATCGCGATCGGCGGGGCGTGCCCGCCCGTCGAGCGCTTGCGCGCGCGGGGGTGGTCGGTCGTCGACGGTCCGTCGCGCACCGCGACCCCTGATGCGTACCGGTCCTACATCGCGTCGTCACGGGGAGAGTTCAGCGTGGCGAAGCACGTGTACACCGCCACGCGTAGCGGCTGGTTCAGCTGCCGTTCGACGTGCTATCTCGCCGCGGGGCGGCCCGTGGTCGTCCAGGACACCGGCTTCTCCGAGTACCTGCCCACCGGCGAAGGGGTGTTCGCCTTCCGCGACGCGCGCGAAGCGGCGCAGGCGCTGGCCACGGTCGAGGCCGACCATGCCCGGCACGCCGCCGCCGCACGAGACGTTGCCGCGGACCACTTCGGCGCCGAGCGTGTGCTCGGTGACCTCCTCGACCGCCTGGAGGTCTGAACGCGTGGACATCGCATCGCTCACCGGCAACTGGGACCTGTCGACGCTTCCCGACAACGTGAGCCTGGGTCGCGACGTGTGGATCGAAGACCGCCAGACGTTCCTGCGGTTCCGGTCCCAGCAGGACCCGGGGCTGATCCTCGGTGACGGCGTGCGGGTGTACACGTGGAGTCGCTTCTCGATCGAGCCGCCGGGCACGCTCGAGGTCGGCGATCACAGCGTGCTCGTCGGCGCGATGATCATGGGGGCCGGCACGATCCGCATCGGGCGGCGCGTCGTCGTGGCGTACGGCGTCACGATCGCCGACTCGGACTTCCACCCCCATGACCCCGAGCTGCGGCGCCTCGATGCGGTCGCGCACTCGCCACAGGGCGACCTCGACGCGCGCCAGCCGTTCGAGACGGCGCCGGTCGTCATCGAGGACGACGCGCGCATTGGGGTCGGCGCCATCGTGCTGAAGGGCGTGACCATCGGCGCCGGCGCGCGGATCGCCCCTGGGGCGGTCGTCACACGATCGGTGCCGCCCGGGTCGACGGCGGCAGGCAACCCGGCGCGCATCCTCGACGCCTCGGACGCATGACGGCGCCCGCTGCGCGGCACCTGCCCGACGACTGGTGGCCCGAGCCGCTGCCCGCGAACGTCGAGATCGGGGACCGCAGCCACCTGTACTCGACCTACGCGTTCCTGCACTACCGCTCGGTGCGTCCGGTCGGCGTGCGGATCGGGCACGACACCGGCGTGTACGACGGAACCGTCTTCGAGCTCGGCCCCGACGGTGAGGTGACCATCGGCCACTGGGGGACCGTGGTCGCGCCGGTGTTCGCGACGAACGGCACGGTCGAGATCGGGGACCACGCCTTCATCTCGCACGACGTGTTCTTCCTCGACGACGAGGCGGCGGTTCCGCCGCCCGACCGCTCGTGGCGCACGCCGTCGGGGGCGATCACGGTCGGCGACGCCTGCTGGATCGGTACGCGCGCGATCCTGCTTCCGGGCGCTCACCTCGGTGAGGGCGCGATCGTGGGGGCGAGCAGCGTCGTCGACTTCGCCGTACCGGACTTCGCGGTGGTCGCTGGCAATCCCGCTCGCATCATCGGCTCGGCGCCACCGTCGCGGAAAGTTGGACGGACGTGGACGCCATCGAGCGACTCCGGATCGTCGTGCTGACCTACGTGGTCGGGTTTCCCCTCGGCGGCATGACGTGGCACTCGCTGCAGTACGCCCTCGGTCTGGCGGATCTGGGCCATGACGTCTGGGCGCTGGAGGACGCCAACGACTGGGACAACTGCTACGACCCCACGACGGGTGAGGTGAGCACCGACCCTGCCTACGGGCTGCGCTACGCCACCGACGTGTACGACCGGGTCGGGTTGGGGGACCGCTGGGCGTACTACCGCACCGACGCGGACACGTGGCTGGGCCCGGCCGCCGACCGTGTGCTCGACATCTGCGCCAATGCGGACGTGGTGCTGAACATCGCGAGCATGCACCCGATGCGTCCGTGGCTGCTGCAGATCCCGCATCGCGTGCAGATCGACACCGATCCCGCGTTCACGCAGATCCGCAACCTCACGCAACCCGGGTTCGGTGCACTGGCGGCGCAGCACACTGCCCACTTCTCGTTCGGCGAACGGATCGCGCTGGGCGACGCCGCCGTGCCCGACGACGGGATCGCGTGGCTGCCGACCCGCCAGCCGGTGCACCTCCCGGCGTGGTCCGTCACGCCTGGCGACGCGCACGCGCGGTTCACCACCGTGATGCAGTGGGACAGCTACGCCACCCGGGAGTGGGGCGGCGTCACCTATGGCATGAAGTCGGCGTCGTTCACGCCCTACCTCGACCTCCCGAAGCAGGTTGAGGCTCCCCTGGAGCTCGCGCTGGGGCGCTACGAACGCAGCGCCGCCGACCGGTTGGCGGCGGCCGGCTGGGTCCTCAGCGATGCGCAGCTGGCGACGTGGGACCCCTGGGTCTACCAGGACTACATCCGCGGGTCGGCGGCCGAGTTCAGCGTCGCCAAACAGGGCTACGCCGCCGAGTGGGGCGGCCTGACCTATGGCATGAAGTCGGCGTCGTTCACGCCCTACCTCGACCTCCCGGATCACGTGGACGCTTCCCTGGAGCTCGCGCTGGGGCGCTACGACGGCGGCACCGCCGACCGGTTGGCTGCGGCCGGCTGGATCCTCAGCGACGCGCAGGCGGCGACATGGGACCCGTGGGTCTACCAGGACTACATCCGCGGGTCGGCGGCCGAGTTCAGCGTCGCGAAGCACGGCTACGTCACGAGCCGGTGCGGCTGGTTCAGCGAGCGCAGTGCCGGCTACCTCGCCAGCGGCCGTCCGGTGGTCGTCCAAGACACGGGCTTCGAGGGCATCCTTCCGACGGGCGCCGGGCTGCTGGCCTTCGACTCACCCGACGAAGCCGCCGCCGCGATCGACGAGGTACGCGCTCGGTACGCCGACCACAGCCGCGCCGCCCGCGACCTCGCCGAGGAGTGTTTCGACGCGCGCCGCGTGCTACCGCACCTCATCGCGAGGATCACCGGCGCCAGCCGCCGCGACGGGCAGACGTAGCCGTGGAGATCGTTGCGTCGTGTCAGCCACGTACGTCCCTACCGGGTTTCGGCAGACCTCGGGAGGGAAGCCCATCCAGTACTCAACTCACCACGCGGAGATTGCTATGAGCACGCACGGAGAAGCCGATCGTCCTGGCCGCGAAGACCGCCGTGGTGAGGTGGTCCGCACCGTCGGGCCCGACCGCGCCCGCGGCGGTCTCTCGCTGTGGTCGGTCCTCACGGGGGTCCTCGTCGCGTTCGGCGACTTCGTCCTGCTGACGGTCATCATCGGCGCGATCCTGGCCGCTACCGGCATCGCAGAGGGTGGCATCCAGCCGAGCGAGGTCACCACGGCTGGGATCGGGGCGGGCATCGGCCTGGTCCTGGCGCAGTTCCTGGCCTACCTGTGGGGCGGCTACACGGCCGGCCGAATGGCGCGCGGGTCCGGCGTGCTCAACGGCGTTCTCGTCCCGATCCTCGCGCTGGTCCTCGTCGCGATCCTCGGACTGATCGCCGCCGCGGTGACCGGCACGACGCCGAATGCCGCCGCCACCCAGGCGCAGCAGGTTCCGCTGCCGCTCAGCAGCTTGAGCGACATCGGGACCGGCGTCGGCATCGGCCTGCTCGTGGCGATGCTCCTCGGCGGGGCGCTCGGCGGAATCATGGGCGCGCGCTGGCACACCAAGCTCGAGGACCGCGAGGCGGCGTACCGGGCGGCCTGACACGTTGCTGACCGCGTAGGGCGGCTCTGCGGTCCGGGCAGCCGTTGAGCAGCGCCGCCGCGCACGAGCGCTACCCAAAGCGGCATGTCGAGGTGCACGGCCGGCGGATGGCCTACGTCGACGCCGGCGAGGGCGACCCGATCGTCCTGCTCCACGGCAACCCGACCTCGTCGAGGCTGTGGCGCAACGTCATTCCGCATCTCGAGTCGCTGGGCCGTTGCGTCGCGCCGGACCTCATCGGCATGGGGGACTCGGACAAGCTGGCGACCTCAGGGCCCTCGGCGTATCGGTTCGTCGAGCACCGGCGCTTTCTCGACGGCTTTCTCGCGGCGGTCGGCGCGGACTCCCACGTCGTCTTCGTGCTGCACGACTGGGGTTCCGCGCTCGGGTTCGACTGGGCCCGGCGGCATCCGTCGGACGTGCGCGGCATCGCCTACATGGAGGCGATCGTCCGCCCGCTCACGTGGGACGAGTTCCCGGCGGCGGCGCGGCGCATCTTTCAGGCGATGCGCTCGGACGACGGCGAACGGCTGGTGTTGCAGGACAACGTCTTCGTCGAGCGCATCCTGCCGGCATCCATTCTTCGGGAACTGAGCGACGACGAGATGGCGGCCTACCGGCGTCCGTTCGCGCAACCCGGCGAGGGTCGTCGCCCCACGCTGACCTGGCCGCGCGAGATCCCTCTCGACGGCGAGCCCGCCGACGTTCACGCCATCGTCGACGGGTACGCGCAGTGGCTCGCGACGAGCGACGTGCCGAAGCTGTTCGCCAACGCCGAGCCGGGATCGATCCTGACCGGGGCGCAACGGGAGTTCTGCCGCGGCTGGCCGAATCAGCGCGAGGTCACCGTCTCGGGCATCCACTTCGTGCAAGAGGACTCGCCCGACGAGATCGGGGCAGCGGTCGGGGCGTGGCTGCGCACCCTGGGGACCTCCGGGGCCTCGTAGACGGGGCGGTCGCCGCCGAGCAGGGGGCGTCGGAGACGGGGCGCTGGCCGTACGTCGGCGGCGACGCTTGCGCAGGCGCCTACGCCGATCTTGGCCTTGACTTGGCCCAAAAAAGTTGCCGGAAAGCCTGTGGAGCGCGGGCTTTGTGTCCCACCGGTGGGGTACTATACGAACATGAGTTCGAGTACGACGGCTGATCGGGGCGGCGGCCGCACGGCCGACGACGCGGTCGACGCCGTCCTCCACGCGTTGGCGGCGCTGGACGACGCCGGTGTTGCGACCGTGGTCGGCGACGGGCTGGCGCGGCTGGACGACGCCGGCGTGGTCGGCCGCGCGCTGGTCGGGCGGGACGACGCGGGTCGGCTCGGCGTGGCCACGCGCTGCTCGCCGAGGCCGGTGACCCCGCGAAGCTGACCGTGGCTGGCAAGGCGTTGGGCCGGCTGGCGGCGACCCCGTTGGGCGGTGACGTGGATGACGCGGCGTTGGCGGTGTCGGTCGAGCGGTTGCAGCGGCTGGAGGCCACGGTCGCCGGGGAGAAGCTGCGCCGGGTCGCGGAGATGACCGCGCGTGGGTCCAGCCGCGCCACCGGCGACCGGTGCCCCGCGGATCTGCTGTGCCGTCTCGGGTTGACCCGCGGCGAAGCCGGCATCCCAGGTGGCGGCGGCCGGCGCGTTGCGGCAGCTGCCGTCCACCCGCGCCGCGCTGGAACGCGGCGACATCGAACTGGGGCACGCCACGGCCGCCGCGCGCACGCTGGGCCAGCTGGCCGACGCGGGCGGGCCGGTGGCCGGCGAGACGGTGGACCGGCTCGACGCGGCGGATCGTCGCCGACGCCGCCGGTCGCGGTGACGCCGCCGACGGTGCCGGCGACGCCGCGGATGGTGTTGCCGGCGATGGTGGGGTGGTCACCCGCGGGGGCGGCGGGTGGACCGGCGCGAGTTGGGTCGCCGGCTCGACGGGTTCGCGCACACGGTCAACGACGACGTGCTCGCCGACCGGGCGCTGCGCGCCAAACAGCTGCGCCGCTTCTCGTTGACCCCCAACGCGGACGGGGGGTGGACCGCCGCCGGCCAGCTGGAACCGGTCGCCGGCGCCACCCTTGCACGGCCTGCTGGGCCGGCTCGCCCGCCGCACGGGCCCGACGACGACCGTTCGCAGCAGCCGCAGCGGATGGCCGACGCGTTGGCCACCGTCACCACCCTCGCCGCGGGCAACCCGCGCTGCGCACCGCCGACCCCGCCGGCCACCGGCGACGGCGACGACGGTGGGGCGATGGACCGGGCGGCGGCGCATCGGGTCGCGCGGGCGATGGCCGCCACCCGCGCGCAGGTGCTGGTCATCACCACCGTCGACGCGCTGCACGGCGTGCCAGGCGCCGCCCCGGCCGAGGTCGACGGGTACGGGGCGGTGTGCACCGCCACCGCCCGCCAAATCTGCTGCGACGCGCAGGTCACCACCGTCGTGACCGCCGCCGACGGCGACGTGCTGCGCGTCGGCCGGGCCCGGCGCACCCCGACGACCCGCCAGCGGATCGCGGTGATCGTGCGCGACCGGCGCTGCGTCGGCTGCCACGCCCCGGCAATCCGCTGCCAGGTCCACCACGTCCACTGGTGGCGCGCCGGCAGGCCACCGACGTGGACAACCTCACCTTGCTGTGCTGGTCGTGCCACGCCGACGTCCACCACGGCCGCGCCCACCGTCACCCGACAACCCGACGGGCGCTACACCACCCACCACTGGGCGGCGTCGCGGCCCCCCGCAGCCGCGGCGGCGGCGCCGGCCGGGCGACATACCCCATGACCCGACCCCTCCGGCCCGTGCGGGCCGGAGACGTCGTGCCGCGCTCACGTGCGCCCGCGCGCGGGTTTGACGCGCCGAGCGGCAGGATCACGCGGGCAGCGGACTGTCGGCGCTCGTGCGGTGCGGCATGTGCGCCGCCGGGACGACGCCGAGCCGGCCGGCCTGGAAGTCCTCGACGGCTTGGATGATCTCGGCGCGGGTGTTCATCACGAACGGGCCGTAGCGAGCGATCGGTTCGCGGATCGGCAACCCGCCGAGCAGGAGGACTTCCCAGCCGGCGGCTGCGGCGAGCGGCTGCGAGTCGCTCGCACGCATGGTGAGCGCGTCACCTGCGCCGAGCACCGCGAGCTGCCCCTCGTCGAGCGGCCGGGCGTCGGGGCCGACGCTGCCGCGGCCGGCGAGCACGTAGACCAGTGCGTTGAACTCGCGCGGCCACCGCAGCGCAAGGCGGGCGCCCGGCGCGACGGTCGCGTGCGCGTAGGTGATGGGCGTCCACGTGACGCCGGGGCCGGCGTGCCCGTCGAGGTCGCCGGCGATGAGGCGAACGAGCGCACCGCCGTCGTCGCTGGCGAGCAGCGTCACGTTGCGCGCCCCGATGTTCTGGTAGCGCGGCGGCGTCCACTTCAGGGAGCGCGGGAGGTTGACCCACAGCTGCACGCCGTGGAACAGGCCGCCCTTGGCGACGAATTCCTGCGGGGGCAGCTCACTGTGCAGGAGGCCGGCGCCGGCGGTCATCCACTGCGTCGCCCCGTCGGTGATCAGCCCGCCGCCACCGGTGGAGTCGGTGTGCTCGAAGGCGCCGTCGAGGATGTACGTCACCGTTTCGAAGCCGCGGTGGGGGTGCCACGGCGCTCCCTTTGCTTCGCCGGGCGCGTACTCCACCGCCCCGAGGTGGTCCAGCAGCAGGAACGGGTCGACCAACGCGAGGTCGAAGCCCGGGAAGGGCCGGCGCACGACGAACCCTTCGCCCTCGACGTGACGCGCGGCGGTCACGACCCGCTGCACCGGACGCCACGCGGTGGTTGGCTCGGTCGGACGCTGCAGGCGCGGCAGCGTCAGCGTGTCGGCAGTGATCGCAGGCATGGCGGTCTCCGAGGGTCAGCGTGTGGGGACCCTCATCTCAACGTTGTTGATCCCTCAACTATTCCGTCCGCGGCGTGCTCACGCACGGGTCTTACGCGGGGTTCGCAGACGGCGCCGGTCAGCTCGTCGCGACGACGTCGATGACGAAGACCAGCGTCTCGCCGGGCTTGATCGCCGGGGTCGGCGACTGCTCGCCGTAGGCGAGGTCGGGCGGGATGACGAGCAGGCGCCGGCCACCGACGCGCATGCCGGGGATCCCCTGGGTCCAGCCGGCGATGACCTGGTCGAGGCCGAACTGCACCGGCTCACCGCCCCACGAGGCGTCGAAGACCTCCTTCGTCGACCACGCCTTGCCGACGTAGTGGGTGGTGACCGTAGCGCCCTCCTCGACGACCGGGCCCTCTCCCACGATGATGTCCTGGGAGAGCAGCTCGGTCGGTGGCTCGCCGCCGGGCAGCTCGAGTTCCGGCTTTTTGCCCGGTTCGCCGGAGACTGTTACGCCGGCAACACCGTCGCCAGGGGCGCCGCCGCCACTGCCCCCGCAGGCGGCGAGCAACGTCAAAGTCGTGGCGAGCAACGCGACGCGACGCAGCACTGAGGGGCCTTTCGAGGGTGGAGCCGGCGCACGCGGCGACGCCGAGGTGGAGGCGGCGCTGGACCCTAGCAGCACCAGCCGCCGTGACGCGTCGCGGCCGCGCTCAGGCGCCGCCGGCGCTGCCGCCGCCCAGCGACGGGTCGCGGCCGCGTTCAGGCTCCCCGCGCGCTGGCGGCGCCCACGCTACGAGTCGCGGCCCGCTGCGGCCGGCCGCCGGCGGCGGTGAGTACCGCGTCGACGCGCGCGACCACGTCGTCGCTCGCGGCAAGGACGGCGCTCGCCCCGGCGTCGCCGGCGGGCGGCGACGGCAGCGCCGCCAGTGCCGACAGCTCGCTCCGGCGGCGCGCGCCGCCACGCTGCGACCGCGGTTGCGGACGTTGGCGTCGCTGCTGGCGCATCGGCGACCTCCTTGCGTCGCGCTGCCGACTCGCACGCCAAGACTCGGCGCACGGCCGGCACGGGTTGAGCCCGGAAATTGCCCCTGCCGCCCGAGTCGGATGGCTGCTACCCTACGCGCCGAGGGTCACGACGTACGTGAAGTCTGCAGTGGTACCAACGCTAGTGCAGCCCCTCAGGGCCCCTGGGGTCCGAAACACCGAAAGACGAGGGCAAGGCACATGGCAGTTGGCACCGTGAAGTGGTTCTCCGACGACAAGGGCTTCGGCTTCATCTCCCGTGAGGACGGGGACGACGTGTTCGTCCACTTCTCCGCGATCCAGGGCACGGGATTCAAGTCCCTGGCCGAGGGGGCGAAGGTCGAGTTCGACATCACCCAGGGCGCGAAGGGCGAGCAAGCCTCCAACGTCACCGTGATCCAGTAGCGACACACCACCCCGCACGACGCCCCGGCCGTTTCGGCCGGGGCGTCGTCGTGTCGGGCAACGGCGCCCATCGGCGTCGGCGAGCTGGAGGTCAGCGTCGATGCGATCGCGTCACTCCGGCTCGGACCCAGCGCCGCCCGTGTCCGGCATGGCTCCCCCCACGTGGCACGCAGCGCGGCGCGCCCCGCCGAACGCCGGCGCCCGCCGACGGGCAGCGTGGTTCAGCGCGGCGCGGGCTGCCCGGCGTCGAGCAGTTCGGTGATCGCCGTCGCCAGGCGGGCGGTCACGACCGCCGGCGCGTCGTCGGGCGCGACGGCGACGGGCGCACCGAAGCGCACGGTCACCGAGACACCGCGCCGCCACCGGCCACCCGCGCGCAGCCGCTGCGTGCCGTCGACTGCGGCCGGCACGAGCGGCGCGCCGGCGGCCAGCGCAAGGCGCGCCGCGCCGGTCTTGACGTTGCCCGCCGCGAACCGTGGGTGGATCGTTCCTTCGGGGAAGATGGCGACCAGCTGCCCGTCGCGCAGCGCCCGTTCAGCGAAGCGCAGGGCGGCGCGGGCGTCACCGCGCCGGTCGACGGGGATCTGCAGCGCCCGGCACAGCAGGAAGCGCAGCAGCGCCTGGTCGAAGAGCTCGCGCTTGGCCAGGTAGCGCGCCGCCCGCCCGCGCTGCTCCAGCGCGACGGCGAGCGCGACCGGATCGTAGTAGCTGACGTGGTTCGCGGCCACGACGACCGGCCCGCTGACGGCGACATGCTCAGCGCAGGCCACCACGAGCCGGGTGCGCAGCAGGCGGAACACCACGCGGGCGCTGGCGAGCAGCGCCCGGTAGATCCGCGGCGCGTCCGCCCCGGCGCTCAACCACCGCCGCCGGCGGCTTGGCGCGGACAGCCGGTCAGGGCCACGACCCTGGCAGCCGGGGCACCAGAACGTCAGCCGCGCCTGCTCGCCCTGCGCGGCGACGCGGACCGGCGTGGCGCAGCGCCGGCACGGCCGCCCGGCGCGGCCGTACACCGCGAGCCGGTCTCCGCGGCGCCGGTCGTCGCGCGATGCGCGCGTCGTCGTCCGGATCGGCCCGGCGCCGGGCGCGACGTTGGCCTTGAGCAGGCGCTCGGCGCTGGCGAGCAGCTCGTCGCGGGTCGCTGCTGGGACGTCGGCGACCCGGGTCCACGGGTCCAGGCCGAGCAGGAACAGCACCTCGCACTTGTAGACGTTGCCGACGCCCGCCAGGACGCGCTGGTCGAGCAGCGCCTCGCCGAGGTCCAGCCGCCGCGTGCGTCCAGGCGCCGGCGGGCCTCGGCAAGGTCGGTGGCGTCGTCGAGGGCGTCGGGTCCCAGCGACGTCAGCGCCGGATGGCGGGCGGCCTCGGCCGGCGACAACAGCTCGACGACCGGCGCGGAGAAGCACACCGACACCCAGTCGGGCACCTCCAGCACGAGCCGCGCCGCCCGCACCGGCTTGCGCCAGCGTTGCCCCGCGGCGTACAGGTGCCACGAGCCCGTCATCCCCATGTGGGAGTGCAGCACCAGCCCACTCGGGGCGAAACGGTGGAGCAGGTGCTTGCCGCGCGGCTCCACCGCCGCGAGCGTCTGGCCGACCAGCCGCTGGGGGCCCGCGGCACGGACCTGCGCGACGGTCGTCGACACCGCGGTCACGCGCGCACCGGCGGTCGCGGCGCGCAGGGTGCGCGCGGCCCGGTAGATCGTGTCGCCCTCGGCACGCCACGACCTCGCGGCGGCCACCGACGCGGTCGCACCGGCCCGAGCCGACGTCGCGCCGCCTGGCCGCCGGACGAGGCCCTGGGGGTGGTCGGCGAAGCCGGCGTCGCGCAACAGCGCCACGACGGGCTGGTCGCCAGGGGCCGTGCCGTCGACCCGGTGCAGCCGCAGGGCCGGCACGCGGCCGTCGTCCACCGCCGCCGCCAGCGCACCCGCGGCTGCGGCCAGGTCGCCGATGTCGGCGGACAGGGTGACCAGCGAACGGCCGCCGCGCTCGACGTAGAGGGCGGCGCGGCCGGCGACGAGCACGACCGTGGCGCCGGCGACCCGGCGCGGACGGTGCCGACCAGCCGACACGCCACCCGAGCCGCCAGCCGATCCGCCGGCCGCGCCACCCCGCCCCGCCGGCCGTCCGTTGCCACCGGCCGTCCCGCCGCCGGCCGGCCACGCCAGCGCCGCGCCGTACGGGTTCGCCGGGTCGGTGGCCGCGAGCACGACCGGCGCCGCGGCGTCGCGGTCGAGCCGGACCTCGCGCACGGCGCGCAGCCGGTCGACCGCTCCGGGCAGCGCGAACTGCGCCCCGCCGAGCCCCTCGACGAAGTAGCCGCGGCGGCAGCGCCCCGACTCCTCCATCGCCTTGAGCACCCCGTACACGGCGCTGAAGCCGCCGGCGACGTCCTCGGCTGCGACCGCGTCGCGCGTCACGACGCCGTGGCGGTCGAGCAGCTGGCCGGCGAGCGCCGCCGCCCGCGCGGTCGCGGACTCGGCCGGTGTGACGAGGTCGGCGACGAGCGACCAGCGCCCCGCGGCGCGCGGCGGACCGGCGCGGGTCACGGCCCGGCCGGGGCGCCGGCGTGCGCCACCCGCCGCGCGGAACCACTGCCGAGGGCGCGCACCGGCGCGTAGCTGTCGTTGGTGACGTGGCCCGACCAGACGAGGTCCCACAGCGCGTCGAGCACCCCCGGCTGGTCGCCCCCGCCGGCCGCCGCGTACAGCGCCGGCCAGAACGAGGCGCCGCGCCGGCCGAGCCAGTCGAGCAGCGCGGCGTGGCGGTCGCTCCACCACGGCTCCTCGGCCGGGTCGCCGGGAACGGGGGCGAGCAGCGGCGCCTGGTCGCGCAGGTACAGCGCCACCCGCCCGTCGCCGGGTCCCAGCGCCCCGCGCCCGACCCACACCACCTCGCCGGCGGCGCACAGCGCGTCCAGCGACGCCCCGGCGTCGCGCAGCCGCGCGCGAGCACCGATCCCTCGAGCACGCTGGCGGGGACGGGGGCGCCCTGGAGCTGCGCGACCACCTCCAGCGCGCGGTCGGGCCCCGCCGCCGGCGCGCCCACGCCGTGCCAGGCCGGCAGGAACCGTCCCAGCGCGTCGCCCTCGACCGGCTCGATCTCGCGGCGCAGCACGGCCAGCGATCGACGCCGCAGGCGGCGCAGCACCTCGGCGTCGCACCACTCGGGCGCACCGGCGGGCGCCGGCAGTGGCCGGAAGCCGCCCGCCACGACACGGCGTTCGCGGTCGAGCTCTTTGAGCGCGAGCTCCACCGCGTCGCGCGGCAGGCCAAGCCGCGCGGCGACCTCGCCGGCCAGGAACGGCCCGTGCGTCCGCGCGTAGCGCGACGAGGTCGACCAGCGGGCGGTCGACCGGCGTGAGGAAGGCGTCGGGCAGTCCGGGCGCCGGCGGCACGCCGAGGCCGTCGCGGAAGCGGGCGGCGTCCTCGGCGGCCGCCCAGCGCTGCTCGCCCGCGATCCGCAGGCGGTAGATCCGACGCGCCCGTTCCAGCTCGGCGAGCCAGCCGTCCACGGCGTCGGCGTCGGCGTCGGCGCGGGCGACCACCTCGTCGAGTCGCAGGTCGCCGATCTCGCGCAGCAGGTCGTGGACGGCGTCGGCGCGCGGACGCGGCGGTCCTCGGCCAGGCGCTGCAGCTCGGCTTCGAGCTGGTCCAGCGCCACCGGGTCGACCAGCTCGCGCAGCTCGTCGGCGCCGACCAGCTCGGCGAGCAGCTCACGGTCCAGCGACAGCGCCTGCGCCCGGCGCTCGGCCAGCGGGGCGTCGCCCTCGTACAGGTACGACGCGACGTAGTCGAACAGCAGCGACGAGGCGAACGGCGACGCGGCAGGCGTCTCCACCTCGACGACGCGGACGCGGCGGGCGGCGACGTCGCGCAGGACCGCGGTCAGCGCCGGCACGTCGAAGACGTCACGCAGGCACTCGCGGTAGGTCTCGAGCAGGATCGGAAAGCCGCCGTAGCGGCTGGCGACCGCGAGCAGGTCGGCGGCACGCTGGCGTTGTTGCCACAGCGGCGTGCGCCCGCCGGGGCGCCGGCGGGGCAACAGCAGCGCCCGCGCGGCGCATTCGCGGAAGCGGGCGGCGAACAACGCCGAGTCGGCGAGCTGCGCGACGACGAGGTCTTCGAGGTCGTCGGGGTCGATCAGGACGAGGTCGCGCGGGGAGCCCGCGAGTTCGTCCGCCTCGGGCAGCCGCACGACGATCCCGTCGTCGGCGTACATCGTCTGCACCGCCATGCCGAGGCGCTCGCGAGCACGCGCCTCGATCGCCAGCGCCCACGGCGCGTGGACGCGCGCGCCGAACGGCGACAGCACGCACACCCGCCAGTCGCCGATCTCGTCGCGGAACCGCTCGACGACGATGGCGCGGTCGGTCGGCAGCGTGGCGGTGGCCTCGCGCTGGTCGGCGAGGTAGCGCACGAGGTTCGCCGCGGCGAGGCGGTCAAGGCCGTAGCGCGACTCGAGCAGCGCCGTGCCCTCGTCGGCGGGCAGCCCCCCGACCTCACGGACGAACGCCCCAACCGCGCGGCCGACCTCCACCGGGCGCCCCGGCGCGTCGCCGTGCCAGAACGGCAGCTTGCCCGGCTCACCGGGCGCCGGCGTGACGAGCACCTGGTCGCGGGTGATGTCGACGATGCGCCAAGTCGACGACCCCAGCGTGAACGTCTCGCCGGGGCGGGTCTCGTAGACCATCTCCTCGTCGAGCTCGCCGACCCGACGGCCCGGCCCGTCGCCGGCGACGAACACCCCGTACAGCCCGCGGTCGGGGATCGTGCCGCCGGAGGTGACCGCCAGGCGCTGCGCGCCGGCCCGCCCGGTGATCCGGTCCTCGACGCGGTCCCACGTCACCCGGGGACGCAGCTCCGCGAACTCGTCGCTGGGATAGCGCCCGGACAGCATGTCGAGCACCCCGTCGAGCTGCGTGCGCGACAGGTCGGCGAAGCTCGCCGCTCCTCGCACGGTGGCCGCGAGGTCGGCGACGCGCCACGGGTCCATCGCGGCCATCGCGACGACCTGCTGGGCGAGCACGTCGAGCGGGTTGCGGGGGTAGCGCGTCTGCTCGACGTCGCCGTCGTGCATGCGCCGCACGACGACCGCGCACTCGACGAGGTCGCCGCGGTACTTGGGGAAGACCTTGCCGACGCTCGCGGCGCCGACCTGGTGGCCGGCGCGGCCGATGCGTTGCAGCCCGCTGGCGACCGAGCCGGGTGACTCGACCTGGACGACGAGGTCGACGGCGCCCATGTCGATGCCCAGCTCCAGTGACGACGTCGCGACGACGCAGCGCAGCCGGCCGGCCTTGAGGTCGCTTTCGATGCCCAGGCGTTGCTCGCGCGCCACCGACCCGTGGTGGGCGCGGGCCACGTCCGGCGGCGCCCCGTCGCCGTCGAAGTCCTCGGCCGCCAGCTCGTTCAGGCGCGCGCACAGCCGCTCGGCCAGTCGCCGGGAGTTCGCGAACACGATCGTGGAGCGGTGCGCGCGCACCAGGTCGAGGATGCGCGGGTGCACCGCCGGCCAGATCGAGCGGCGCAGCTCGCCCGCGGCGGCGGCGGGGCCCGTCGCCGGCTCGTCGAGCGGCTCACCGAGGCGGCTCATGTCCTCGACCGGCACGACGATCTCCACGTCGAGAGGCTTGCGCGCCCCGACGTCGACGACGGCCATCGGGCGCTGGGTCCAAGCCCCGTCGGTGCCGACCACGCCGCCGGCGAGGAACGCCGCAACCTCGGACAGGGGGCGCTGGGTCGCCGACAGCCCGACGCGCTGCAGCGGCGCGGCGCGCCCGGACGCCACGACGAGGGCTTCGAGGCGCTCCAGCGTCACGGCGAGGTGCGCGCCGCGCTTCGTGCTGGCGACGGCGTGGACCTCGTCGACGATGACGGTCTCGACGCCGGCGAGGGTCTCGCGGGCACGCGACGTGAGCAGCAGGAACAGCGACTCGGGGGTGGTGACGAGGATGTCGGGGGCGGCGCGGGCCATCCGGCGGCGCTCGTCGGCCGGGGTGTCACCGGAACGCAGCGCGACGGCGACCGGTGCCACGGCAACGCCGAGCCGCTGCGCCGCCTGGGTGATGCCGGTCAACGGCGCACGCAGGTTGCGGTCGACGTCGTAGGCGAGCGCCTTGAGCGGCGAGACGTAGACGACCCGGGTGCGGGCGGGGCCGGTGGCCGGCGCCGCCGGTCCGGTCAGCAGCCGGTCAAGCGCGGCAAGGAACGCCGCGAGGGTCTTGCCCGAGCCGGTCGGGGCGCTGACCAGGACGCTGCCCCCCGCGGCGGTCGCTTCCCACGCGCCGACCTGCGCCGCGGTCGGGGCGGCAAACGACGCGCGGAACCAGGCCCGGGTCGGTTCGCTGAAGCGGTCGAGCGCGGCGGCGGCCCCCGTCGGCGACTCCGCTCGCATCGGGCGATTCTACGGCCGTCCGGCGGCCGGCCGTCCCGCGGCCGGTCCCCCCGCGGCCGTCGGCCGCCCCGCGGCCGGTCGCCCCGGAACCGCGCCCCGGAGCCCCGACCCGGGCCTACAGCGGCTCGCCGGCGGTGGGCGGCGTGTGCGCGTTGCTGACCGACACGCCCATCTCCAGCAGTTGGGTCGACAGGTCGGCGAGGTGCCACGCGGCGTCGTGGGCGTCGGCGCGTTCGGCCTCACGCGACAGCTGCAACAGCCGGTCGCCGAGCTCTTGGAGCCGCTCGGCGGCCAGGCCGCGGTAGTAAGCGTCGAGGTTGATGCCCATGCCGGCTCCCTTGTCGTCGCAGCGTTGCGTCCCCGCTGTGGAGGCCGCTCAACCGCGCAGGTAGGCTGCTGGCGGCCTCCTGCGGTGGCCGACGTCTTGTGCCGAACAAGGCAGACCGGACTTTGCGACCGTGCCCTTCGACCTCGTGACCGTGACGGTGCCGGCGACCGCCGGCCACCTCGCCGTGCTGCGCACGGCGGTGGGCGGCTTCGCGGCGCGCGACCAGTTCACGCTCGACCAGGTCGACGACCTGCGCATGGCGGTCGAGGAGGCGGCGGTGCAGCTGCTGCGCCACAGCCGCGGCGAGCGCATCGCGATGGAGGTCGAGACGACCACGGGCGGGGTGCAGGTGCGGCTGGCTGGCGACGTCGAGCCGGGTGACCCGGTCATCGACGAGACGTCGTTCTCGTGGACGATCCTGCGCGCGCTCGCCGACGACCTGCGCATCGAGTCGGCCGGGACGCGCGCCACGATCGTGCTGGACAAGCGCCGGCTCGTCGACGCCGGCGTCGCCGCCCCGGACGGTCGATGACCACGCACCACCGCGCGCCGGGCGGGGGCCGGCGATGAGCAACGAAGAGCGTCGCGCGCACACCAAGACGCTGTTCCGCGAGCTGCGCGAGACGAACAACCCTGCGACACGCGACGAGCTCGCGACGCTGCACCTGCCGCTCGTCGAGTACCTCGCGAAGCGCTTCAAGGACCGCGGCGAGCCGCTCGACGACCTCATCCAGGTCGGGTCGGTCGGGCTGCTCAAGGCGATTGACCGGTTCGATCTCGGGCGTGAAGTCGAGTTCTCCACCTACGCGACGCCGACGATCGTCGGCGAGCTCAAGCGCTACTTCCGCGACAAGGGCTGGGCCGTGCGGGTGCCGCGCCGCCTCCAGGAGCTGTCGCTGCGCCTGAACAAGCTCGTGGCGCAACTGACGCAGGACCTCGGGCGCTCGCCGACGGTGCCTGAGCTGGCGAAGGCGGCCGGCGTGTCCGAGGACGAGGTCCTCGAAGCGCTCGAGAGCGGCCAGGCCTACTCGACGACGTCGCTGGACGCCCCGTCGGGCGAGGACGACGACGCGCCGATGCGCATGGACCGCATCGGCGAGGAAGACCTGCGCCTGGACAACCTCGAGTACTTCGCGTCGCTCGCACCGCTCATCGAGCAGCTGCCGGAGCGCGAACGCACGATCCTGTACCTGCGGTTCTTCAAGGGGATGACGCAGAGCAAGATCGCCGAGCACGTCGGCATCAGCCAGATGCACGTGTCGCGGCTGCTCACGCGCATCCTCGAGTTCCTCCGCGAGGGGATGGAAGGCACCGCCGAGTACTGAACGCCGCGATCGCTACACCGCGGCGCGGTTTCGGTCGATAGTCCTGCGATGCGCCGTGTCGCGGTCGCCCTCGCATGCTGCCTGCTGTTGGCGGGCTGCTCCCGGCTCGTGCGCCTGGAGCCGCTGCCCCTGCCCACCGGCGCGGTGGCCGCGCCTGAGCAGTCGCTGGTCTACGCGGCCGACGGCTCCCTGATCGCGACGCTGCGTTTCGCCAACCGGGTCAACGTCGAGCGCGGCGACATCCCGCAGGTCCTCGTCGATGCGGTGCTGGCGGCGGAGGACCGGCGCTTCTACGACCACGCGGGTGTGGACCTTCGAGCCGTCGCGCGTGCCGCCGTCGCCAACCAGCGCGCCGGACAGGTCGTGCAGGGCGGCTCGACGCTGACGCAGCAGCTGGTGAAGAACCGCTACTTCCCCGACGCGGCGGAGACGCTCGAACGCAAGAGCGCCGAGGCGCGGCTCGCGTTGGCGCTCGAGCGCGACGCCACCAAGGACGAGATCCTCACCGACTACCTCAACACCGTGTATCTCGGCGAGGGGGCGTACGGGATCCAGGCGGCGGCGCGCCACTACTTCGGCACTGACGCCGCCGAGCTGACGCTGCCGCAGGCGGCGCTGCTCGCCGGGCAGATCCGCAGTCCCGAGCGCACCGCCCCCCGCGAGCATCCCCGCGCGGCCACGGCCGCCCGCCGACGCGTGCTCGACGCGATGGTCGCCGCCGGTGTCCTCGCAGACGACGAGGCCGCGGCCGCGGCCGCCGCGCCGCTCGGCGTCACCCGGCGCCCGCCGGCACCGACCACGCGGTTCCCGTACTTCGTCGAGTACGTCAAGCGCACGCTGCTCGCCGACCCGACCTTCGGACCGGACGAGGCGGCGCGGGCGAGGGCGCTGTTCGGCGGCGGCTTGCGGATCCACACGACGATCGACCCGGCGCTGCAGGCCCGCGCGGAGGCGGCCGCTCGCGCGCACCTGTCGCGGCGCAGCGACCCCGAGGTGGCGATCGCCGTCGTGCGTCCCGGTGACGGCCGGCTGCTCGCCGCGGTCGGCGGACGCGACTTCGGGCGCCTGCAGTTCGACCTCGCCACGCAGGCGCACCGTCAACCCGGAAGCGCGTTCAAGACGTTCGCGCTCGTGGCGGCGCTGCGCAGCGGCATGCGGCTGGACGATCTGGTCGACAGCGGCTCCGCCGTGCTCAGCCGTCGCGGCGGGCGGCCGCCGTGGCAGGTGGCGAGCGCCACGTCGGGGCTGCTGCCGCTGGACCGGGCCACTGCGCTGTCGTCCAACGGGGTGTTCGCGCGGCTGGCGGTGCGCTTCGGCGGCCCGCGCATCGCCGAGCAGGCCGAGGCGATGGGCGTGGTGTCGCGCGTGGGTTCGAATGAGGCGATCGCGCTGGGCGGCACCGCGCAGGGCGTCACGCCTCTGGAGATGGCGTCGGCGTACGCGACGCTGGCCAACGCCGGGGTGCACGTCCCCGTCACGGCGGTCACGCGGATCACCGACGCCGCCGGGCGCGAGGTGTGGCGCCCGGAGGTGGCGCCGCGGATCGCGATGGATCCCGAGACGGCCTACCTGACCACGCAGGCGCTGCGCCGCGTCGTCCAGTCCGGTACGGGCACGGCGGCGCGGATCGGGCGGCCCGCCGCCGGCAAGACCGGGACGTCGCAGGACTACCGCGACGCGTGGTTCGTCGGCTACACGCCGCAGCTCGCCGCGTCGGTGTGGGTCGGCTATCCGCGCACCGAGCGCCCGATGCTCGGTGTCCGGGGCGTCGCGCGCGTCGAGGGCGGCACGTTCCCGGCGCGCATCTGGTCGACGTTCATGGCCGCCGCCCTCGCCGGTGAGCCGACGCGGCAGTTCCCCTACCCCGACATCGCGGCGGTGACCGTGCGCATCGACCCCGAGTCGGGTCTGCTCGCGGCGCCGTGGTGCGGGCCCGGCGTGAAGCGCACGGCGCTGCCCAAGGAGCTGCCCGTCACGACCTGTCCGAGCCCGCCGCCGCCACCGCCGTCACCGGAGCCCGAGCCGTCGCCCGAGCCGCCACCGACGCCCGCCGCCGAGCCGTCACCGAAGGCGCAGCCGAAACCGCGACCGTCCGCGACGCCGGAGCCGGCGCCCAGCGAGGAGCCGTCCGGGGAACGGCAACGCGACGACGCCACCGGCGACGCCGCGCGACGCGACGGCGACGACGCGCAACGCGGCGGGGGCGACGACGACGCCACGGCCGCCGACGGGGCCGCCGACGACAACGCGGGTGCCGCCGCCGGCGGCAGCGGCGAGGCCGGCGGCGAAGATGACGGCGACGCCGCGAACGGCGGCGATGAAGGCGGCGGCGACACGGACGGCGACGCCGACGACGGCGGCGGAGACGGCGGCGCGGATGAGCCGGACGAGCCAGCGCCCCGGCGCAAGCCCGCGCCGGACGGCGACGACGAGGAATCCACGGCAGACACGACGACGCAGTCCGCACCGCGGCGACGGGAAGGCGATTGAACCAGCGGTGCTAGCGTCGGCGACTCATGCGCGCGCTGCTGCTGTACAACCCCAACGCCACGACGACGACAACGGCAGTGACCGACGTGATCGCCCGTGCGCTGGCCGGCGACCTCAAGCTCGACGTCGAGGCGACGAAACGGCGCAACCACGCCGGCTACCTCGCCGCCGGTGCCGTCCACGAGGGCTACGAGGTGGTCGTCGTGCTCGGCGGCGACGGCACCGTCAACGAGGTCATGCAGGGTGTCGCCGGCACCGACGTGCGGCTCGCGATCATCCCGGGTGGCTCGACCAACGTGTGGGCGCGCACGCTCGGCCTGCCCAACGACGCGGTCGAGGCGACCGCGGCGGTGCTCGCGAAGCTGCGCCAGCGCGAGGAGCGCCGCGTCAACCTCGGCATGGCGAACGGGCGCTGGTTCGGGTTCACCGCCGGCTACGGCTACGACGCGGAGGTCGTGCGCTTCGTCGAACGGCGGTACCGCCTCAAACGGGCGGTGCGCCAGGCGTCGTTCGTGTACTGCGGCGCGCAGGCGTACCGCGCCGGCGCGGGCAGCCGGCTGCCGTGGCGCGAGGTCGAGATCAGCCTCGCCGTGGACGGCGGACCGCAGGCGACGGGGCTGCGTTCGGCGGTGTGCTGCAACTCCAACCCGTGGACGTTTCTGGGCCCGTGGCCGGCGCAGCTGTGCCCCGACGCCGACCTCGACCGTGGGCTGGACGTGACGGGGCTCACCGCGCTCAGCCTCCCGCGGGTGGCCCGCCTGGCGCGCACGACGCTGACCTCGGCGGGCGTCGGCCGGCTGCGCTGGGTGCGGCTGTGGCACGACCGGCCGGCCTACGAGCTGTCGAGCGCACAGCCCCTGCCGCTACAGGTCGACGGCGACTTCGTCGGGGAGGCGACGCACGTCGCGCTGCGCGGCGTGCCCAACGCGCTGACCGTCGTCGCCTGACGCGGGTCAGCCCGACCGGGGCGGCGCCCCGCTCGGCGCCGCGTCGAGCCGCTCGCGCACCGCCGCGGGGTCGTCGGTGAACAACCCGTCGACACCGGCAGCCGCCAGCGCGACGGCGCGCTCGAGGTCGTTGACCGTCCACACGAGCACGGCGAGATCCGCCGTGTGGACCCGCGCGATGGTCGTCGCGTCCAGGTCGGGGCAGTTGACCCGCGGGCACAGCGCGGCGGCACCGAACTCGGCGGCGAGCGCCGCCGCCGCGTCCAGCGACAGCGACTCGTAGTGGATCAACGCGGTCGGCACGTCCGGCAACGCCGCGGCCAACGCGGTCAGCGTCAGCGGGTTGAACGAGCTGGTCAGGCACAGCCGCACGGTGGGGCAGGCGCGCACGTCGTCGGCGACCATGGCGACGACGCGCTGCTCGTCGGAGAAGTCCGGTTCCCCCGGCAGGTTCTTGACCTCCAGGTCGACGCCGACCGCGGGCGGCATCGTCGCGAGCACCTCGCTCAGGGCGTAGATGCCCAGCTCGCGCAGCTCGGCCGCGGTGCGTTCGACGACGGGGCGCCCGTCGGGCGTCCAGCCGTCGTGGTAGACGACCGCGACGCCGTCGGCGCTGCGGCGGGCGTCGACCTCCACCCAGTCCGCCCCCGCGGCGGCGGCCGCGGCGAACGCGGCGGGGGTGTTCTCCGTCGGCGCCTGCCCGCGCACGCCACGGTGCCCGACGACCAGCGGCCGGCCGGCGCGGCGGCGCAGCGCGGCGAGGGGGTGCATCGCGGCGCAGTGTAAGGACCGGGCGGCGAAGCAAAAAGACCCTGGACTCGGCCGGGGGCGCCATATAGAGTGCCCGGAGGATTCGACGGTCCCTTTTGTGATCGTGTTCACAAAAGGGACGGAGCACTGTGGGTGCCCCTCGCTGCCGGCCGCTGCGCCGGTACGCCGCGCCCGCACTCGGCAGCGACGAGAAAGCGAGCACTTCATGGACTGGCGCCACAGAGCCGCGTGCCTCGACGAGGACCCGGAGCTGTTCTTTCCCGTGGGGACCACCGGCCCCGCCCTCGAGCAGGTCGAGCGCGCCAAGTCCGTGTGCCGCCGCTGCGACGTCGCGGACCCGTGCCTCGAGTGGGCGCTGCAGACCAACCAGGACGCCGGCGTCTGGGGCGGCATGAGCGAGGACGAGCGCCGGACGCTGCGGCGCAGCCGCCAGCGCCGCCGCCGCATGGCGAGCTGACGCCCGCGTCCGACCGCCGCGCGTGAGCGGGTTCGAGCCCTACGTCGCCGACCCCGCCGAGCCTGCGCCGCAACGGGCGCTCGGACGTCGGCGCCTGTCGGTGGGCGTGTCCGCCGGCATCGTGCTGCTGGTCGCGCTCGCCGTGGTCGGGCTGCGGGGACGTCCCGTCGAGGATCCGTCGTTCGACGTGCCCGTCATCCCGACCCCGGCGGCGTCGCCGTCGTCGTGACCCTGGCCGCCGGCGTGGCGCCACTCGCGCCGCCCGGCACCGGTACGTCCAGCCGCACGCTCGTCCCGGCCGCTGACGACGTCGCGTCAAACGTGCCGCCCAGCTCGCTCTCGACGAGCGTGCGGGCGATCTGCAAGCCGAGGTTGGCGATCGCGTCCAGCGCGCGGCCCGGCGGCAGGCCGACCCCGTCGTCGGCGACGACGACGCGCAGGCCGTGCGCGTCGCGGTCGAACGCCAGACGCACCGTCCCGCCCGGCGCGGTCGTGTCCTCCCCCACCGGGAACGCGTGCTCGACGCAGTTGTGGAGCAGCTCGGTGACCACGAGCGCGAGCGGGGTCGCGACCTCGGCGGGCAGCTCGCCGGGCTCGCCGTCCAGAACGAACGCGACCGGCACGTGGGGGTCGGTCAAGCCGTCGCCGACCATGTCCACGATGCGCCGCGCGACCATGTAGAAGTCGACGTGCTCGCGTGACTCCTGGCTGAGCGTCTCGTGGACCAGCGCGATCGACGAGATTCGCCGCACACTCTCGGCGAGCGCCTCGCGCGCCTCCGCTGACTGGAGCCGCCGCGCCTGGAGCCGCAGCAGCGAGGCGACCGTCTGCAGGTTGTTCTTCACGCGGTGGTGGATCTCGCGGATCGTCGCGTCCTTGAGCCGCAGCGCCCGTTCGTGGCGGCGCAGCTCGGTGATCTCGCGCACGAGCATGAGCGCGCCGACGACGTCGTCGTCGCGGATCAGCGGCAGCAGGCGGCGCACGACGACTGCCCCGTGGCGCTCGACCTCGCTTTCGACCGGCTGACCGACGAACAGCGCGGTCGTCAGCGCGGCGGCACCGACGTCGAAGTCGCGCAGGTGTTGGCCGACGAGGTGCTCGAGGCTGCCGAGACGCCGGTACGCCGAGATGGCGTTGGGCGAGGCGAACGTCACGGTGCCGGCGGCGTCGACGCGCATGATGCCGTCGCCGACCCGGGGCGACAGTTCGCGTTCCTCGGGGTGGTCGCCGGCGTAGGGGAAGGTGCCGTCGGCGAGCATCTGCGCGAGCTCGCCCGCCGAATGCAGGTAGGTCAGCTCCAGCTGCGACGGAGAGCGGGCCGTCGCGACGTTGGCCTCGCGGCTGACGACCGCGACGACCTCCCCGCGGAAGCGGACAGGGATCGCCTCCTCACGGACCGGGACGCCGGTCGACCAGTCGGGGTCGCTGTCGCGGATGACGCGCCGCTGGGCGACCGCGCGGCCGAGCATCGGGCGGGCCGTGGCGGGAAAGGCCTGGCCGACGAGGTCCTCCGGGTAGAGCGTCTGGGCGGTGTACGGGCGCATCTGGCCGACGCACAGGTACGCCGGCGTGGCGTCGGGCAGCATGTGATCGACGAACAGCAGCAGGTCGGCGAACGACAGGTCGGCGAGGATCTGCCAGTCGGCGAGCAGCCGCTGGAGGTGGTCGATGGTGTCGCCGTCCAGCCCGGCACGGTCGAGCAGCAGCTCCTCGAGCACCGCCACGCCGGCTACCCCTGCGCCGGACCGGGATCGAGCACGACGAGGACGTCGCCTTCCGCGACGACGTCGTCCACGGCGACGCACACCGCGGCCACCGTGGCACCCAGCGGCGCGACGACGGGGATCTCCATCTTCATGGACTCCACGACGAGCAGCGTCGCGCCCTGCGCCACCCGCTCACCGGGCGCGACGACGACCGCGGCGACGCTCGCGACGATCTGGGCGGTCACCTCGACCACGACCGCCTCCTCGCCGTCGCCGCTGCTGCGCGGCGATGCCGCTACTGCAACAGCCGCGAGAGCGCGTCGCGGACGTCGGCGCTGATCACGGTGCGCGGCCCGACGACGTCGCCCCGGCCGAGCGTACCCGCG
Organism: Egibacteraceae bacterium; assembly: GCA_030446745.1. Taxonomy (GTDB): domain Bacteria; phylum Actinomycetota; class Nitriliruptoria; order Euzebyales; family Egibacteraceae; genus JAUJMS01. The sequence continues at coordinate 33,223 of JAUJMS010000015.1, forward strand.
CGGTAGTCAAGGCCGCTCAGGTAGCCCGCGGTTGCCGTCGGCACCTCGACGTCACGGGCGAGCAGGACTGGCGCCCCGGCTCGTGCGGCCGCCGGGGCGGCCGCCGCCGCGCGGGCCCACGCGCCGTCAACGGCGCCGTTGACGAAGACGTAGGTGTCGCCGCTCGTCGCCGTCGTCCGGCCCCACAGGCTCGTCGCGACGCGCGCGGCCGTGACCGACGGACGGGCACCGCCGACGCGCTCGGCGCGCGGCAGCCGGGCGAGCACGGCGTCGGACACGCTCGACGACGGCCCCACGACGACGGTGCGGCGGATCCGGAGGTCGGTCAGCGCCTGCAGGGTCGGGGCCGGCAGGCGGTCGCCGTCGGCGAGCAGCACCGGAACGCCACGGTCCGCGCCCCACGCGGCCGCCGCCAGCGCGTGCGACCACGAGCGGCGACCGGCGCCGTCGGCGACGAGCGCGGTCCTGGTGCCGGAGCGCTCCGCCACGACCGCCGCCACCGCGGCCGCGGTGGCGGCGCGCGAGCCGCCGATGCGCACGACGGTCCAGCGTTGCGCGAGCGCGTCGCTGACCGCGGACGAGATCTCGGCGTCGTCGCCGAGGAGGTAAACCGTCGCCCCGGCGGGCAGCACCCGGGTCAGCTCTGTGCCGACGCCGTCCGGAAGAGCGGCCACGTCGGTGTACAGCAACGGGCCGGCGCGGCCTGCGAGCGGCGCCGCGGCGAGGGCGTCGGTGTAGCGGTTGCCCCGGGTCACGACGGCGACCGTCGCGCTCCCGTCGCCGAACGACCGCCGCGACAGCTGCACCGCGGCCACCACGGGGTCGGCCGCGCGGCCGATCCGCCGCAGGCGGTTGAGCACGACGCGGATGCGGCCGGTCACCGGTTCGACGTCGTCGGCCTGGATCCGCCAGCGGTAGCGGCCACCGTTGAGCACCGGGCCGCGCCACTCCGTGGACAGACTGCCCCCGCGCCCGGTCGCCTCGTGCACCGGCAGCCCGGCGGGGTCGGTCACGGTCAGGCGCCAGTTGGCGCCGGGATACAGCCCGGCGGTCCACGTCACCGGGGTGCGCAACACGCCTGCCAGGTTGGCCCGCACCCGTGCCGGGTCGGCGCGGGCGTCGCGGATGACCGGCGCGACGAGGTTGACGACCCCGCGCGCGGAGCGACGCCCGTCACTGGTGAAGCGCCAGGTGTGACTGCCACGAGTGGCGCCTGCCGGTGACCACACGACCGTGGCGTCCGTGCCGCTGCCGACGGCGGTGTGCGCGATCTCGCCGGACGGGCCACGCACGACCAGTCGCCACGCGCCAGCCGGCCGCAGGCGCGTCGAGAAGGTGATCGGTCCGTCGACCGAGGCACCGCTGGCGACGCGCACCGACGTGGGGCTGGCGTCCGGGTCGAGCAGGACGCCGCCCTGGCGCTCGACAACGGCGGCGCGCAGCCCGGTCAGATCGTCGTACACGCGCGCGCCCGGACACGCCGTCGTGGAAACGTCGCGGTGCCCCGACAGGGTGCGCAGGGTGACCGTCGTGCCGCTCGCGTAGCGCGACGACCCGGCGCTCGTGTAGCGGGTCGTCGCGTTCACGTCGACGTGGTGGACGTCGTACTTCCATGCGAGCAGGCCGACGAGCGCGTCGCGCGCGGCGGCGGTGGGCGGCGCCTGTTCGAAGTTGCCCATGAGCGACACGCCGAACGAGCCGGTGTTGAACCCGCCGGCGTGGGCGCCGATCACGGGGCGGTTGACGCCGCCGTAGCGCCCCTCGTAGACGGTGCCGAAGCGGTCGACGAGGAAGTTGTACCCGATGTCGCTCCAGCCGTTGGAGCCGACGTGGTAGCTGTAGATGCCGCGCACGACCGCGGGCGCGTCGGCGCTGCTGTAGCTGTTGGAGCCGGCGGTGTGGTGCACGGCACCGAAGCGGATGCCGGCCGCGTAGCTGGGTCCACTGCGGCGCAGCGACTCGTCGGCACCCCACTGCGCGCGCGTGACGATCGCGGGGCGCGCCGGCGCGGCCGCGGCGGGCGGGGGCGTGCCGCGCCACGCGGCGGACAGGCGGTCGAGCACGCGGCTGCCCCACGAGCGACCGAGGCCCGCGGAGTCGACCAGGTATGCCGCGACGCGCGCCGGGTCGGCGCCGGTCACGCGGGTCTGCAGGTGCGTCGCCGCGCCGACCCACACCGGCTCGCTGGTGTTCGGGCGGGCGGCGCGGCCCTCGGCGCTCGTCGCGTCGGGACCCTCGTCGGCGACGATCTCTGCTGCCGTCCACGGCGTCCAGCCGCGACCGTCACGCGACGTGCGGAACGCCACGTCGGCGCCACGCGGGATCTCGAAGCCGATGAGCGAGAATGGGATCGGGGTCGCGACCGCCTGCGACAGCCCCGTTCCGGCGCGCGCCGCCGGCAGACCGGTCAGCCGGTGGGCGACGGTGGCGGGCAACTCCGGCGGCGGGGCCGCCGTCGCGGGCGACAGCAGCCCGGCGGTGAGCAGCGTGGCGGTGAGCACGGCGACGACGACGGTGCGGGGAAGCACGATCTCAGTCCTTCAGTCGGTGACACGCGACGACCAGTCCGCGGGCAAGGGGCCACGGTGCGCTGTCGAGCGCCGGTGGTCAATAGGCATTAATAGCCATTTCGGGACGAGCCGGCTGGTCAGCGGCCGAGGAAGCGCTCGAGTCCCTTGATGGGACCGACCTCGCGGATGCGCTCGAACGCCCGAGTCTCGATCTTGCGCACCTCGGGGATCGTCATCCCGAGCCGTTGAGCGACCTCGCCCGGCTTCGCGGGGGTGCCGTCGACCAGGCCCATCCGCAGCTCGACGACCCGCCGCTCGATGTCGGGCAGCCGGCGCAGGACCCCGGACAGCTTCGAGCGCAACGCCGTCAGCGCCGCGGCCTCGGGGTCGGCGTCGCGACCGCGCGAGACGTCGCTGCGCGCGCGCTCGTTGCTCCGGGAGTCCGCCATGAGGTCGCGCATCGTACAGGCCCGACGTCCGCGTCCGGCCGCACCGCTCGTCGGCCTAAAGCTGCGTCGTTAGGCTGCCCGCCCCATGGACGACCTCCAGCAGCTCGTCGACGCGGTGGACACCGCGGCGCTGCTGCGCGCCGTCGACGGGTTGTGCGCAGGCAGGGAGTGGGACCGCCTCGTGGACCTTGCCCGCCGCTGCAACGACGCGGTGGAGCTCGGCAAGCAGCTGTGGTCGGTCGCCATGCACATCGACTACCGGCTCGCGTGGGAAGGGCCGGCACGCTATGCCGCCGCGGTGCTGCGTCCAGGCGCGGGGCGCTTCGCACTGGGACCGCTGACCGAGGTCGCGGCGAGCACGCACGACTGGGCGTCGCTGGTCGACCATGTCGCCGACCCCGTGTCGGCCGCCACCGTCGCCGCCGAGCGGGTCCTGCGGGGCGAGGACCTGACCGGCGAGACCGCCCACGGCCTCGCCGAGCTCGCCGAGCTGCCGCTGCGCCTCGCGCCGTGGGAGCCGGCCTACGCGCTGCCGGCCTACCGCGACCGCGCCGCGCAGTTCCCCGAGCCGTCCGTGGCGACCCGGACGCTCGGCGGGCCGCGGACGCTGAGACCCGGTCCGCTCCTGCCGCGCGACGACGGTGCGGTTGCCCTGGAGAGCGTCGTGGAGACGTGGACGGCGCAGTCGTCCGGCGCCGTGCGCGCCGTGGTCGTCGACGGCGACGCCGCGGCGGCGGTCGGGCACCTCGTCGATCGCGCCGCGCTGGCGCCGGTCGCGCCGGCCGAGGCGCTGGCGCTGCTGCAGTGGGCCGGCGCCAGCGGCGGCGCCCACGGTCGGCGGCCCGGCGGCGCGGCCGGTCGCTTCCAGACCTGGTGGACCGCCGCCGCGCTCGCAGGCATCGAGTGGCCGGCGCAACGTGCGGGCGACGAGCTGGCCGCCGACCTCGGGGCTGCGCTCCCGGAGCTGCACTGGTACCGCTGGGCGCCGCCGCAGCGCGAGCCCGGCTGGGTGCTGCGCCTGGCGGTCGCCGACCCCGTCGACGGCCTCGCCTGGGCCGTCGACGCCACCGACACCCTCGACGACGCGACGTAACGGAGTGCCGCCAGGGCGGCATGGGGCTCAGCGCCGCGCCGTACAGGGCTGTGCCACCATGGCGGGATGGTGCTCGTCGCCGTCACCGTCGCCGTCGCGATCGCCGTCGGGTGGCTGCGCGGGGGGCGCGTGCGCAACCTCGGTCACGCTCCGCTGCGTGGTGCGCCGCTGGTCGTCGCCGCGGTCGCGGCGCAGGCCGTCCTGGCCGTCGCGACGGCGGTCGGCGCCGGGCCGCGGCTCGCGCCGGTTCTGCTGGGCCTGTCCCAGGCGGCGCTGCTCGGCTTCGTCGTCGTCAACCGGCTGCTGCCGGGCATGGCGCTCGTCGTGGTCGGCGCGGCGCTGAACGCGGCGGTGATCCTCGCCAACGGGGCGATGCCCGTCTCCCGCGAGGCGCTGCTCGCGGTGGCGCGCCACCCGTACGAGTTCGCGCCCGGCAAGCACCGCCTGCTCGAGCCGGGTGACCCGCTGCCGTGGCTCGCCGACGTCGTGGCGCTGCCGCTGCTGCGCACCGTGGTCAGCGTCGGCGACGTCGTGCTGGCCGCTGGCATCGGGCTGCTGGTGAGCAACCTGATGTTGCGGGCGCCGCGCATCGAGGGCCGTCGCGCCCGCGCGACCGCCGACTCAGCCGCGTAGCCAGTCGACCGTCGCGGTCAAGCCCTCGCGCAGCGTCGTCCACGGCTTCCACCCGAGCGCCGTCGCGGCCCGGCCGGTGGCCAGCGAGATGTGCGCCAGCTCGCCGGGGCGCGCGGCGGCGTACTCCGGCGCCCCCGCATAGCCGGTGACGTCGGCAAGAACACCGAACAGCTCGTTGACGCTCGTGCGCTCGCCCGTGCCGATGTTGCAGCGCACGCCGTCGCCGCGCTCCATCGCCAGCACGAAGGCGTGGACGACGTCGTCGACGAACACGAAGTCGCGCGTCTGCCGGCCGTCCCCGAAGATCGTGACCGGCTCGCCGGCGAGCATCCGCCCGCCGAAGATCGACACGACGCCCGCCTCACCGCCCGGATCCTGGCGTGGGCCGTAGACGTTGGCCAGCGCCAACGACGTCCACCGCAGGTCGTACAGCGCCGCGTAGGTGTGCAGGTACTCCTCCACCCCCCGCTTGCTCGCTCCGTACGGGCTGTGCGGATGCCCGGGGTAGTCCTCGTCAACCGGCAGTTCGTCGACGGACGGCTCGCCGTAGATGCAGCCGCCCGACGTCGTGAGCACGACCTTCTCCACGCCGTGGCGCCGGCTCGCCTCGAGCAGGTTCACGGTGCCGACGACGTTGACCATCGCGTCGTGCACGGGGTCGGCAACGCTGGCGCGGACGTCGATCTGCGCGGCGAGGTGCAACACGACCTGCGGCCGTGCCTTCGCAACGACGCGTTCGAGCGCGTCGGAGGTGATGTCGACGCGCTGGAACGTCAGGGGCAGGTCGGGGTCGCGCCGGGCTGCGTGGAGGTTCGCGAGCTTGCCGGTCGACAGGTTGTCGACGACGGTGACCTCGTGACCGTCGGCGAGCAGGCGGTCGGTCAGCGTCGAACCGATGAAGCCGGCGCCGCCGGTGACCAGGACGCGGGTCACCGCGTCGCCCACAGGTGCGCCAGCACGCGGTCGAGCAGCCCGGGCGGGGCGCAGTCCTTGCACTTGGCGGCGACGAGGGCGCGCAGCTCCTGCTCGAAACCGGCGCGGTCCAGACATGAGGTGCAGACCCGCAGATGGCGCTGCACGAACCGCTCGAAGTCCCCTGGGCACTCGCCGTCGAGGTAGGTCTCGAGCTCGTCGAGCACCTCGCGGCACTCGTCGCCGGTCCGCCGAAGGTCAGTCATCGCGGCGGTTCTCCCCTTGGTCGTCACGGTCGCCCGGCTGCGTGCCGTCCGCGGGCGGGTTGCCGCGCGACAGCAGGCCGCGGCGGGCTGCGTAGTCGTACAACCGTTTGTGCAGCGCAGCTCTTCCCCGATGCAGCCGGCTCATGACCGTGCCGACGGGCGTGCCCATGATGTCCGCGATCTCGGCGTAGCTGAAACCCTCGACGTCGGCGAGGTAGACCGCGATACGAAACTGCTCGGGCAGCGCGGCCAGCGCCTCTTTCACCTCGTCGTCGGGCAGGTGGCGCAGCGCCTCCGCCTCGGCCGGCGCCTGCGTCGTCGCCGCGATGCGGTCGTACAGCGAGAAGTCGCCGCCGTCGTCGTCGCGGTAGGCGTCGGCTGACACCTCCGTCGGCTGTCGCTGGCGTTTGCGGTAGGTATTGATGTAGGTGTTCGCCAGGATCCGGTACAGCCACGCGCGCAGGTTCGTGCCGGGGCGGAACTGGTGGAACGCGGCGTAGGCCTTGGCGAAGGCCTCTTGCACGAGGTCGTCCGCGTCGGCCGGGTTGCGGGTGTAGCGCAGTGCCGCGGAGTAGAGCTGGTCGAGGTAGGGCAGCGCGTCGCGGACGAACACGTCGCGGCGTTCGTCGTCGGTCAGCTCTTGTCGGACGGTCCCGCTCGGCGCCACCGTCGTGTCCCTTCGTCGCGGTCGCAGCCGAGTGTAGGCGGCGCCACCCCGGCCATCGTCCCCCGCAAGCCTTTCCTTCCCTCTTGACATCTTTCATGTCCTGCCATACACCTTGACTCACCGTTGTCCCCCGCACCCCGCCCCCCGCGCGCAACCCCCCGCAAGGAGCTTCGATGGCCGAGGACGATCCGCTTGCGGCGTGGCTGCGGGAGCCGGCGCCGCCCCCGGACGATCCGGGCGCCGCGCCGTCGCCGTCCTCGCCGCGACCGTCGCTGTCCGCCCCGTGGGACGAGCTGGCCCCTCCGCGGCGACGCACGCCGGCGCCCCGGCTGCTCGCCGCCGCGGTGCTGCCCTGGCTGGTCGTGCTCGGCCTGGGCGCCGCGCTGCTCGGTCGCGCGGCGCCGGCCGCGCCCGACGGGCCCCCGGCCGGGCGCCCACAACGGCCGAGGCGGTCCCGACGCCGTTGGCCGCCGCGCCCGCGCCGGCGGCGGCGGGGTTGGGGGCGGCGCCCGCGCCGGCGCGGGCGCCGTTCGGGACGGCGGCCGTGCCCCGACGGCATCCGTGCCGCCGGACGGCGCGGCGTCCGTGCCGCAGGACGACGCGGCGTCCATGCCAGCCGCCGCACGCCCGCGCGACGGCGTCGTGGCGGCCGCCGACGTCGCCGTCCGCACGGCGCTGACCCGCGTCGGTGCCGGGCGCAACCGCTACGTCGACGCCATCGCCGTCGAGTCGCTGCGCTGGACCGGCGACGTCGCGCTGGTCACGGTGCGCGCCGCGCTGCTCGACGGGCGCGACGGCCGCTGGACCTGCGCGCGGCGCGCGCTACGCCGTGCCGGTGGCCACCGCCGCCGGCGGTGGCGCCGTCGCGCTTGCCGACCCGTGGCCGCTGCCGCCGGTCGGAGCGCAGGCCGGGGCGCCGGCGTGGCGTCCCGTCGACGTCGACCGCGCCGCCGAAGCGGTCGCCGCACTCGCGGCCGCCGGATACGAGCGCGTCGCGAACCTGCGTCTGGCGTCGGCCGACGCGGTGCCCGGTGTCGTGCGCGCACAGATCGTCGCGACCGGTCCGGGTGAGCGCAGCACCCGCCGCCACACCGTGTGGCTGGCCGACGGCGAGACCTTGGCGGTGCTCGGCGCCGACACCGCGACCGCGCCGTCCGCCCCGCCCGCCGACGCCCTCGCGGCGGGTGCCCCGGCCCGGGCGTTGCCGCCCACCCCCGCCGTCCCCGTCGTCCCGACCGATCGGAGCACGCCATGACCGGCCCCGCCTGCGTTCGCCCTTCCGCGCGCGCCGCCGTCCCCGGCGGGCCGGCCGGCGCCGGTCCCGCGGGCCGCGCCGGACGCCGCCCTGCCCCGGCGGCACCCGCCGCGTCGCCGCGCGGCGCGAACGACCGGCACGACCCGTGCGACGCGCTCGCCGCCGGCTTCGCGGCGCTGTTCCTCGAGGTCGAGGCCGGCTGCCGGCCGCGCCGTCAGCTCGCACCGTTCATGACCCCGCTGCTCTACGCGCGACTGTGCGAGGTGTGGTTCCGCCCCGGCACGCCCGGCTCGGTCGTCCGGGTGCGCGGCGCGGCAGTCGCGGCCGACCGCTACGAGGCCGTGGCGGTGGTCCGTCGCGGACGCCGCTGCGCCGCCGTCGCGCTGCGGCTGGTGCGCACACCGGCCGGCTGGCGCGTCGACGAGGTCGCGCGACCCGAGGACGGACCGCCGCCGCCCGCGCCGTTCACGATCCCCGACGACGAGCCGGACAGCTTCGCGCTCGTCGACAGCCTGCGCCCAAGGGTCGACCTTGTAGCGGGTAGCGTCGGCGCCATGGTCGACCGCCGCGTCGTCGAGCTGGGCCGCCGCGCGCTGCGCGACACCTGTGGCCTGCCTGGCCCGGCCGCCGTGCCCGGCGCCGGCGTGGTGGCCGCCCCGTCGGCGACGGTCGCGGCGGCGTTGGGCGCCGCCGGCGTCGCGGTCCGCGCGGCCGACCTCGCGCAGCTGCCCGACGAGGGCTGCGCCGCCGTGGCGCTGCTCGACGACGAGCTGTCGGCGGCCGGCGACGGCGGCGAGGCGCTCGTCGCCGAGGCGGCGCGCGCGGTGCGCTCCCCGGCGGGCTGCTCGTCGTGTCGGTGCTCGGCGCGGTGTACGCCGCGGCGACCCGCGCCGACCTCGCCGGCGCCCGCGGGTACACCGCCGAGGAGCTGCGCCGCGCCTTGGGCCACCGCGGGTGCGCCGTCGAGCAGCTGTGGGCGCCGGGGGCCGCGGCCGCCCTCGCCGGAGATCCCAGGGGGCCGCTGCAGGTGGAGCTGGACCGCAGCCCAGGACTGCTCGACGCCGCGGCCCGCGTCGTTGCGGTGGCACGCCGCGGCCGCGACGCCGCCGAGCGCAGCGCCGCGTTCTTCGGAACGCTGCCGCGCAAGGTGGTGGCCGCCGCGGTGCTGTGCCGCGACGACGCGGGGCGCGTGCTCGTGGTGTACGACACCTTCAAGCAAGCCTGGACGCTGCCGGGTGGCGTCGTCGACGCCGACGAGGACCCGCGCAGCGGCGCGGTCCGTGAGGCGGAGGAGGAGGCGGGCGTGCGGGTGGCGGCGGGCAGCGTGCTCGGCGTGTTCGCCAGCTCGTGGCCCGACCGGATCGTCTTCGTCTACGCCGCCCGGCCGTTGAGCGACCCCGCCGCGGCCGCCCCCCGCCACGCCCACGAGATCGCCGCCGTCGAATGGGTCCACCTCGACGAGGCGCTCGCGCGCCTCGCGCCCCACGTCGCCGAGCAGGTCCGCGCCTGCCTCACCGACCCGGGCGGCACCCTCGTCCAACGCGGCCCCGCCTGACCGCCAGCGCCGCCCACTCCTCAGCGGATCCGCTCGGTGATCTCGGAAAAGTCGTAGACGTGGCGGCTGTCGCGGTAGATGAAGCTGCGGTCCTCCAGCAGGGGCAGGTCCGCGCCGAAGTAGGCGTTGAAGATGACCCGCCAGGTGTTCACCGGTGAGATCGACGGGTACAGGCGCTGCTCACCGGCGCCCGGCAGGTGGTAGGCGTTGAGGATCCAGAACTTCTCGCGCAGCTCGGCGTCGGTCGCCTGCTCCCAGTCGAAGCCCTCCTCGTCGGCCTTGTAGCGGAGCGGGTGCGGCCCCTCGTCGGCCTGGATGACGACGATCGGCGACTGCGACGGAGGCACGTCGAGCAGGCTGTCGAGCAGCGCGTCGATCTGGTCGTTGGTGAACTGCGTCTGTTCGACGTAGTTGCGGGTGCGCCCGCGCACCGGCACGTCGGCCAGGCGGACGAAGTCGCCGTCGCGGTCGAACACGAACGGCTCATGCGGCAGGAGGATGTGGGCGAAGGTGAACGTCGGTCCGGGCCGTTGCGCCACCTCACGCAGGTGGCGGAACTGCGACAGCGCCCCGTCGTAGTGCACGCGGCGGTGCTGGTCGGCCGTCTTGTCCGACGGCCGGGTGCCGAGCTCGGACAGCAGCGTCGTGTCGTAGAGCAGCACCTGGAAGTCGGAGCGCTGCTCGTAGCCGAGGTTGCGCGCCGCGTGGCGGTTCGCCTGCGTCGGATCCCACCACGCCCCGATGTGGACGTACTCGTAGCCGCGGTCGCGCAGCAGCCGGCCCACGGTGTGCTCCTGGAGCAGGTCGTAGACCGGCAAGAGATTGCCCGTGTCGGGGCCGTGACGCTTGGCGAGCTCGTCGAGGTAGCGCAGGTTCAGCGACGAGGCGAGCGACTGCGCCGTCTTCAGGTGGTTCGCGCGGCTGTCGTGGGCGACGTAGAAACCGCGCTGCTCGAGCCGTCGGGTGAACGCGCTGTTGTCAAAACCGAAACGCTCGCGCAGGTTCGCCTCGGAGCCGTAGCGGTCGAACACCAGGTAGTAGATGTCGCGCGGCGGTCCCGGCGCCGACCACGGGCCGACCGCGCCGTCGACACGCTCAGCGGCGACCGCCGGGCGGGCGGCGAGCAGCATCGGCGCAACCGCCTGCGCGATGGGGACGACGGCGAGCACGACGAGCGTCGCCGCGACCCCGGTCAGGATCGTCGTCGCCTCGGCGAGCCCGCGGCGCAGGCGCAGGGCGAGCGCCACGAGGACCGCCGCCGCCAGCAGCCACAGTGGCAGCAGCCAGGTCGGGTCGTCGAGCAGGTTGCGGACGTGGCCGTAGAGCAGCACGGCGAGCGCCACGACCGTCGTGGCCAGGCCCGCCCGGCGGGCGTCGCGGACCACGGCCGTGAGCCCGGCGAGCAGCGCCGCGGTGACGCCGACGATGACCGCCAGGCTCGCCAGCGCCTCGCGCGGCGGCGTCTCGAACACGTTGCGTCCGTAGAGGAACAACAGCGGCCACGCCGCGAACAGCAGCGGGTGCACGACCACCCAGCGGCGCCACGACCGCGTCACGGCGAGCCGCTCGCGAGCAGGTAGAGGGTGCGCGCGGACCCGGGCACCGCCTCGCGGCGCTCGATGGTGAAGTGCTGCTCGAAGACGCCCTCGAAGTGGTCCTGGCGGTAGTCGTCGAAGACGTCCTCGCGGCTGGCGAGCAGCCGGCGCACCATCGGGTCGTCCTTGGGAACCCACTCGACGAGCAGGTGGCGCGCCAGGCGCGCGAACCACGCCGCGACACGCTCCAGCGGCACGTTACCGGCGATCGCGAGGTGGTGGACGAGCGCCAGGGCCAGCGCGACGTCGGCCGGACCGCGGTCGGTCAGCGACGGTCGTTCGCGGTGCTCCCACCCGAGCGACGGGCTCGGGTTGGTCAGGTCGGTGACCAGCGGCAGGACCGCCCCGTCGGCGTCGCCGCGTGCCTCGCGCCAGCTCACCTCGACCGCCGAGACGTCCTGCTCGAAGGCGACGACCGTGGCTCCGGCGGCGGCGGCGACGCGCGAGAACCGACCGGTGTTCGCGCCGAGGTCCCACACGGTGGCCGGGCGAAGGTCGGCGAGCAGCTTGGCGACCAGCTCCTCCTTCGCCCGCAGGGCGTCGTCGCTGTAGCTCTCCCGCGTGGCGTAGTAGTCGCGCCACGTCGACGGCGCCGGCTCCCAGGTCTGGCCGCGCACCGCGCCGGCGAGGCTGTCGACCAGTCCCCGGAACGCCTGCAGGCCGAAGCGCCTGCCACCGCCTGCACCGCCGCCTTCCCGGCCTCCGTCGGGGGACGCCCCGCCGGCGTGGCGTCGCTGCGCTCGCGCGTGGGCGTGGATGTGGACCGCGAGACCCGGCCGCAGGCGGGTGCGCCGTGGCAGCAGCGCCGCGGCGAGGTCGAGCGGGATGCCGTCGAGGTGCACGCGCAACAGCTGCCCGAGGCGCACGTCGCAGCCGCTGGTCAGCGCGAGCGGCGCGAGGAAGTGCTCGCAGAACTGGCGGTAGGCGACCCAGGGGCGGCCTTCGGTCAGCGGCTCGAACGACAGCGTGTCGATGAGCACGGCCCCGCCGCGGCGAAACTGGACGTTGTAGGCGCTCGCGTCGCGCAGCGACATCCCGTGGTCCATCGCGATCGTCTGCGCCTGCAGCGTGGCGAGCGCCGCGTCGCGCAGCTGACCGGGGCACCACTCGTACGGGAACGACACGAACGGCACGCGCTCGGGGCGCAGGATCCGGTACGCGCCCGCCGCGGCCGGCGCGACGTCGACCTCGTCGTGGGCGACGAGCAGCCCCGCGTCGGTCAGCGCCGCGTACAGGCCCGAGTCGAGCAGCCGATCGTAGGACGCAGCGAAGCGCTCGTTGACCTGCCGGTACAGCACGCCGTCGCGGGTGAACACGAACCCCGCGGGGTCGCGGAACGAGCCCGCGACCCGCTCGTCGGTCACTCGTCGCTCCGGCGCGCGAAGAACATCCGGATCCGCCGCCAGAACACCTTCACGCCGAGGCTGAGCGCCATCGCCGCGCCCGCGACGACCTGGAACACCAGGCTGCCCGAGCCGGGGTCGAGGTAGGCGTTGGCCGCGGGCACCACGAGCAGCCACAGGCACAGGGTGAGCCACGCGACCCACCGCACATACGAGCTGATTCCCACGTTGTCCTCCGAGTCGTCCGCTGGAAGCTTCGGCGCCACGACCGCCTGGTCGCGACGCGCGTCACGCCCCGTGGCAGCGCTTGTACTTCTGTCCCGAGCCGCACGGGCACGGGTCGTTGCGCCCGACCTTCTCCTCGTTGCGCACGGTCCCCTGTGACCGAGTCGCCGCGACGTTGGCGGCGTGCTGGCCGGACGCGACGGGCGTGCCCGCACCGGCGGCCACGACGCTGTAGGTCGAGCTGCCCGGCTTGGTGGGGGTGGTGCCCTCGGTCACCGACGAGGTGTACGACAGCTTGGTCGGGGCAAGCCCGCGCGGCTCGTCGCGCAGCGCCGGCCGCGCCACCATCGGCTTGCCGTTGCCGGCGCCGTTGCCGCCGGCCTGGCCGGCGGGCGCCGGCTGCGCCGGGGCCGCCTGCGCGGGCGCGGCCACCGGCAGGTTGAAGAAGTAGCCGGTCGCCTCGGCCTTGATGTGGGCCATCATGTCGGCGAACGCGTCGTAGGCCTCGCGCTGGTACTCGACCAGCGGGTCGCGCTGGCCCATCGCGCGCAGGCCGATGCCCTCGCGCAGGTGGTCCATCTCGTAGAGGTGCTCGCGCCAGATGCGGTCGACGACGGACAGGATCACCCGCCGCTCCACCTCGCGCAGCGTGTCGGAGCCGACCTCCTCCTCGCGGCGCTCGTAGGCCCGCATGCAGTCGTCGAGCAGCGACTCGCGCAGCTGTTCCGCCGTGGTGGCGCCCAGGTCGATGCTGTCCCTGTCGACCGTCACCGGGTAGATCTGCTCGAGCGCGAGCCACAGGTCCTCGAGGTTCCACTCCTCGGGGAAGACGCCTTCGGGAGCGTAGGTCTCGCACAGCGAGCGCACCGTGTCCTCGATGAAGTCCTCGGCGTACTCCGCGACGTTGTCGTCGCTGCCCTCCAACACGATGTCGCGCTGCTGGTAGATCACCTCGCGCTGCTTGTTCATCACGTCGTCGTACTTCAGCACGTTCTTGCGGATCTCGAAGTTGCGCGCCTCGACCTGTGCCTGCGCCCGGGCCACGGCACGCGAGACCATCTTGTGCTCGATGGGCATGTCGTCGGGCAGCTTCAGCCGGGTCATGATCGACTCGACGGCGCTCGCGTTGAACAGCCGCATCAGGTCGTCTTCGAGCGACAGGAAGAAGCGCGACTCGCCCGGGTCGCCCTGACGTCCCGAGCGACCGCGCAGCTGGTTGTCGATGCGGCGCGACTCATGGCGCTCCGTGGCCAGGACGTACAGGCCGCCGAGCTCGCGCACCTTGTCGCCCTCGACCTTCACCTCGCCCTTGTAGCGCTCGAGCGCCTCGGCGTACGCGGCGGCGTAGCCCTCGGGGTCGGTCTCGGGGTCGTAGTGCTTGCGGACCTCGTCGTCGGCGAGGGCCTCGGCGTTGCCGCCGAGCATGATGTCCACACCGCGCCCCGCCATGTTCGTCGCAACTGTCACGGCGCCGATGCGTCCGGCCTGCGCGACGATCGCCGCCTCGCGGAAGTGGTTCTTGGCGTTGAGGACCTCGTGGCGGATGCCGCGGCGGGTCAGCATCCCCGACAGCTTCTCCGACTTCTCGATCGACACCGTGCCGACGAGGATCGGCTGCCCGCGCTCGTGGCGCGCCTCGATGTCGTCGGCGACGGCCTCGTACTTCGCCTTCTCCGACTTGTAGATCTGGTCGCCGTGGTCGGCGCGGATCGGCGGGCGGTTGGTCGGCACCGTCACGACGCCGATCGAGTAGATGTGGGCGAACTCGCTCTCCTCGGTCTTCGCCGTGCCGGTCATGCCGGAGAGCTTGTCGTAGAGGCGGAAGTAGTTCTGCAGCGTGATCGTGGCGAGGGTCTGGTTCTCCTCTTTGATCTGCACCCCCTCTTTCGCCTCGATCGCCTGGTGCAGCCCCTCGGAGTAGCGCCGGCCGTGCAACGTGCGCCCGGTGAACTCGTCGACGATGAGCACCTCGCCGTCGCGGACCATGTACTCGCGGTCGCGCAGGTAAAGCTCCTTCGCGCGGATCGCGTTTTGGAGATGGTGGATGAGCGGGGTGTTCACGCTCTCGTAGAGGTTCTCGACGCCGAGCAGCTGCTCGACCTTGGCCACGCCCTCCTCGGTGACGGCGACGGTGCGCTTGCCCTCGTCGATCTCGTAGTGCTCGTTGATCGTCAGCCGGGGCACGACCCGCTTGGCGAACACGCTGTACCACTCGGTCGCCTGGTCGGCTGGGCCCGAGATGATCAGCGGCGTGCGGGCCTCGTCGACGAGGATCGAGTCGACCTCGTCGACGATGGCGTAGGCGTGCCCGCGCTGCACCTTCTCGTCGGGGCGCAAGACCATGTGGTCGCGCAGAAAGTCGAAGCCGAACTCATTGTTGGTCCCGTAGGTGATGTCCGCCGCGTACGCGGCGCGCTTGCCGATCTTGGAGTCCTGCGGCTGCACCAGGCCGACGGTCAGGCCGAGGAAGCGGTGGATGCGTCCCATCCAGTCCGCGTCGCGGCTGGCGAGGTAGGGGTTGACCGTGACGACGTGGACGCCCTTGCCGGCCAGCGCATTGAGGTAGACGGGCATCGTGGAGGTGAGGGTCTTGCCCTCACCGGTGCGCATCTCGGCGATGTTGCCCTGGTGCAGCGCGACGCCGCCGAGGACCTGGACGTCGTAGGGCCGCTGCCCCAGGACCCGGTCGGCCGCCTCGCGCACGGTGGCGAAGACCTCGGGCAGCAGGTCGTCGAGCGTGGCGCCGTCGGCGAGCCGCTGCTTGAACTGGCCGGTGCGCGCGCGCAGCTCCTCGTCGGACAGCTCGGCGACGGCGCCGTCGGCGGCGTTGACCTGGCCGACGAGACCTTGCAGCCGCTTGAGGTGGCGACCCTCGCCCAGTCGGAGGATCTTCTGGAGTACCACGGATGTGCCTTCCACCGAAAAGCCGACGTCCCAGTGTAGGTGCGTGCACCTGTGGCGTTCCGATACGGCCGAGGTCGGCGGCGGACAGGCGGGCCCTAGGTGATCTCGAGGAGCTTCTGGCGCACCGCGTACATCACGGCCTCCATCCGCGAGTGCAGCTGCAGCTTCTCGAGGATGTTGCGGACGTGGTTCTTGACGGTGTTCTCCGAGATGAACAGCTCCCGCGCGATGTCGCGGTTGCTCAGGCCCTGCGCGACCTGGGTCAGCACCTCCATCTCGCGGTCGGTGAGCCGCGGCGCCGCCAACTGCGGCTTCTCGGCGTCCTTGCGCGCCATCGTCGCGAACTCGGTGAGCAGTTTGGACGCCATCGACGGCGAGATGAGCGACTGGCCGGCGGCGACGCTGCGGATCGCGTCGGCGACCTCGTCGATGGGGATCTCTTTGAGCAGGTAGCCGTTCGCGCCGGCCTTGATCGCGTCGTAGAGGTCTTCCTCCTCGTCGCTGATCGTGAGCATGAGGATCTTCGTGTGCGGCACGGCGTCCTTGATGGCGCGCGCCGCGTCGATGCCGCCCCGCCCGGGCATGCGCACGTCCATCAAGACGAGGTCGGGCATGTGCTGCTCGGCGACCGCGACCACTTCGTTGCCGTCGTTGGCCTCGGCGACGACCTCGATGTCGGGCTCGGACTGCAGCACCATCTCCAGGCCGCGCCGGAACAGCGCGTGGTCGTCGGCGACGACGACGCGGATGACGTCGCCGGGGGGTCCCTCGACTTCCGCCATCTCGTCCTCCGGCCGGCGTGGTGGAGCGGCAGTGTAAAGGTCAGCCTTCGGCGGTCGTGCCCTCGATCAGCCCGAGGTCGCCGTCACGGCGGCGGTACACGACGCTGCACGCGCCGGTCGCGGCGTTGGCGAACACGAAGAACTCGTGGCTGAGCAGCTCGAGCTGCACCGCGGCGTCGTCGGGCAGCATCGGCTGCAGTTGGAAGCGCTTCGTGCGCACGATTGTCGGGTGCGGCCAGCCGTCGTCGCTCGGTGCCGCCGGCGCGGGCGACAGCGGCGTCGCCCCGGCCGCGACCGCGGCGACCGGGGGGCGGTGGCCACGGCCGCGGGCGCGGTCGACCTGGCGGGCCTTGTAGCGCGCGAGCTGGCGCTGGAAGCGTGTCACGGCGACGTCGACGGCACCGCGGTGGTCGGCGGCGCACCCCTCGGCGCGGATGTGGTGACCCTTCGTCCGCGCGGTGACCTCGACGACCGCCGGCTCGGCGATGCGCGGGTTGTGCTCCTCGCTGAACACGACCTCCACGGCGAGCAGCCGGTCGAAGAACCGGGTGGCGTGGGTGACCTTGGTCACCACGTCGTCTTTCAGCCGGCTCGAAACCTCGCAGTTCTTGGCCTTGACGATGATGTCCACGCGCTCCTCCGCTCCCAAGCCTGCTCCACCGCGGGGCGCGCTGTCACGCCCTCGACGCGCTGCGGCCCCGGACCGATGGTCCGGGGCCGTGGGGTTTTACGCAGGGCCGACGACGACGGCGATGCGGGAGTGGCGCGCATCACGGCCTTTCGCCTCGACACCTGCGGGGGCATCGTGGCGCGCGCGGGCGCGTTGCGCAAGGACCGTACACTCCCGCCGATGGCGACCGATCCGTTCGTCCTGCGCGACGCGGACCTGCGGACCTGGCGCGGCGAGTTCGCCGACGTTACGCCGCTCGACGAGCTGCGCCCCCGGCACAAGGCGACCTGCGTCGGCGTCGTCCACAAGATCCGCGTCGTGCCCGGGCGTCAGCTCGAGGTCACCATCGAGGACGGCAGCGGCCGCGTCACCGCCGTGTTCACCGGCCGCTCGAACCTGCCCGGGCTCGAGCTCGGCGCCGGCCTGCG
Organism: Egibacteraceae bacterium; assembly: GCA_030446745.1. Taxonomy (GTDB): domain Bacteria; phylum Actinomycetota; class Nitriliruptoria; order Euzebyales; family Egibacteraceae; genus JAUJMS01. The sequence continues at coordinate 50,510 of JAUJMS010000015.1, forward strand.
GCTGTCGGGCACCGTCGCCGAAGACCGCGACGGCGGGCTGGTGATCCGCAACCCGACCTGGGCGCCGGTCAGCGAGCCGTACCGCTAGACGGCGGGTCGTCGGCGTCGCCGCGGTAGCGGTGTTCGAGCGACTCGGGGTCGACGCCGTGGTCGTCGACGAGGTGCGCGCGCAGCTCGGCGTCGTCGCGGAAGCGCAGCTCACAGCGCGGACACTGGCGGACCACGGTCACCCCCGCGGGCCGACGAGGCGCTGCCGCAGCTCGTCGCTGCGCCCGGTCGGAACGAGGGCGAGCACCTCGTCGCCGTCGACCAGCGGGGTGGTGTTGCGGCACACGACGACGCGCCCCTCGCGCACCGCCGCGACGAGCGTCACGTCCGACGGCAGGCCGAGGTCCTCGACGCGCTTGTCGACCGCCGGAGAGGTCGCGTTGAGGCGCACCTCGACGAGCTCCACCGCCCCGCGTTGCAGCTTCAGCAGCGGCACGAGGTCGCCGCTGGACACCTCCTCCTCGACCAGAGCCGTCAGCAGGTGCGGCGGGCTCACCGCGAGGTCGACACCCCACGCCTCGTCGAACAGCCACTCGTTGACCGGGTGGTTGACCCGGGCGAGCACGCGGGGCACCGCGAACTCCTGCTTGGCGAGCAAGCTGATGACGAGGTTGTCCTCGTCGTCGCCGGGCGACGCGACGACGACGTCGGCGTCGCGGACGCCGGCACGTTCCAGGACCGCCGGAGCGCAGGCGTCGCCGCGCATCATCCGCAGGTCGGCGCCGGGCACCATCCGCAGCGCCGCGTCGGACGAGTCGAGCAGGGTCACGTCGTGGTCGCGCCGCGCGAGGTCGACCGACAGGTAGCGACCGATGTTGCCGGCGCCCGCGATGACGACCTTCATCAGTGTTCTCCCTGGATCAGCGCGTGCAGCCGGCGGCGGACCGCGTCGACCGCGTCGCGCTGGACGGCGAGGTGGACCTGGTCGCCTGCCTCGAGCAGGCCGTTGGCGACCGGCAGGTGGGTGCTGCCCTCGCGGGTGACCGCGACGAGCACCGACGTGCCGGCCTGCGTCAGCGACGCCGCGTCGCCGCCGTGGACCTCGTCGGGCACCGGGATCGTCAGCAGGACGACGTCGCCGCCGCCCGGACCGATGCTGCCCTCGATCCGCTCCCCTTCGGGCGCCAGCGCGCGCAGCGCGGCCTCGGCGGTCCAGCGCGCCGACGCGATGGTCGTGATGCCCAGCCGCTCGTAGATGACCGCACGCTCCGGGTCGTAGATGCGGGCAACGACGCGTTCGACGCCGTAGCGGTCCTTCGCCGTGCGCGCGGACACGACGTTGGAGTTGTCGCCGCTGGTCACCGCCACGAACGCCTGCGCGCGTTTGACGCCGGCCTCCTCGAGCGTCTCGCGGTCGAACACGATCCCGGTCAGGGTGCGCCCGGAGAAGTCGTCGCCGAGCCGGCGGAAGGCCTGCGGGTTCTTGTCGATGACCACGACGTCGTTGCCGTCGGCGGTGAGCGCCTTGGCCAGCTGCGACCCTACCCGCCCACAGCCCGCGATGATGACGTGCACGATCTGCCCTCCGACGGCGCCGCGCCCCGGTCGGGGCGCACCTACGATACCCACCGCACGGCGGCCCGCCCCACCGGCACGCGGGCCCGGCAAGGAGCGGTTCGTGACCGACCTTTCGACGCTCAAGCGCGTGGTGATCGGGCGCCCGCGGGCGAGCCGGGAGCTGAAACACCAGCTGCTGCCCAAGTGGATGGCGCTGCCGGTGTTCTCGTCCGACCCGATGTCGTCGGTCGCCTACGCCACCGAGGAGATGATGCTCGTCCTCGCGCTCGCGGGGGCCGGTGCCTTCTCACTGGTGCGACCGCTGTCGCTCGGCGTCGCGGCGCTGCTGATCATCGTCGTCATCAGCTACCGCCAGACGGTGCGCGCCTACCCGCGCGGCGGCGGCGCCTACATCGTGTCGCGCGAGAACCTCGGCAACGTGCCGGGGCTGACGGCGGCCAGCGCGCTGCTCATCGACTACTCGCTGACCGTCGCGGTGTCGATCGCGGCCGGCGTCGCGGCGATCATCTCGGCGGTGCCGGCGCTGGACAGTTACCGGCTGCTCGTCGCGCTCGCGTTCGTCGCCGTCGTCACGATCGCAAACCTTCGCGGCGTCAAGGAGGCCGGCCTGCTGTTCGCCGTGCCGACCTACACCTTCGTCGCGACGATGTACGCGCTGATCCTCAGCGGGCTGGTGCAGTGCCTCGGCGGCTGCCCGCAGGCGCCGAGTGCCGGCATGCTGCTCGAGGCCGAGGCGGGGCTCGGCCTGTTCCTGGTGCTGCGCGCCTTCTCGTCCGGCGCGACGGCGCTGACCGGCGTCGAGGCGATCTCCGACGGCGTCGCGGCGTTTCGCTACCCGCAGAGCCGCAACGCCGCGGCGACCCTGGGGATCATGGGCTGCATCGCGGTGACGATGTTCCTGGGCATCAGCTTCCTCGCCACCGCGACGAACGTCGTCGCGCGCGAGGGCGCGGAGCTGACCGTCGTCGCCGAGATCGCCGTCGCGGTGTTCGGTCGCGGCTTCGGCTTCTACCTCGTCCAGGTGGTGACCGCCGCGATCCTCATCCTCGCGGCGAACACCGCCTACGCGGACTTCCCGCGGCTCGCGTCGATCCTCGCGGGCGACCGCTTCCTGCCGCGGCAGTTCCTCGCCCGCGGCGACCGGCTGGTGTTCAGCAACGGCGTCATCGTGCTGGCGGTCAGCGCCGGGCTGCTGCTCGTCGCGTTCAACGCCGAGGTCACCCGCCTGATCCAGCTCTACGTCGTCGGGGTGTTCACCTCGTTCACCCTGTCGCAGACCGGCATGGTCCGCCGGCGGCTGCGACTGCACGACCGTGGGTGGCGCCAAGGCGCCCTGATCAGCGGCGTCGGGGCGGTGACGACCGGCGTCGTGCTGGTCGTCGTGTCGATCACGAAGTTCGCCGGCGGTGCGTGGCTGGTGATCCTCGCGATCCCGCTCGTCGTCGTCGCGATGAGCCGCATCCACCGCCACTACACCGAGGTGAGCCTGGAGCTGCGCGCCGGCGTGGCGGAGCCGGAGCCGACCCGTCCCGTCGCGATGGTCGTGCTGCTCGACCGGGTCGACGAGTCGGTCGCGCGTGCGCTGTCCTACGCGCGCGGGGCAAATCCGGCGTCGCTCGTCGCGTACGCGGTCCCGCAGCCGGACAGCGACGTCGAACGCGACTGGGCGCAGCTCGCGCCCGACGTCACGCTGCGGCTGCTGCGCCCCGCGACCGACCGGCGCGCCGGCGACGACGTCACGGCGGCGCTCGAGCGCGAGCGGCAGGCGCGGCCGGACGCGTTCACCACCGCGCTGGTCGCCGAGACGCAGTCGGAGAACCTGCTCGAGGTCGTTCGGCGCCACCGCCTCGCGCTGCGCATCAAGTCGGGCCTCGTCGGCCGCGGCATCGCCGTCGCCAACGTCGTCGCCCCGCAGATGCCCGGCCCGTACGAGATCCGCGAGCCGGTCGAGCACCACGTCGTCGTGCTGGTCTCGGCGGTGCACAAAGCCACGATGCGCGCGCTCGCCTACGCCGAGGCGCTCGACGCGACGTCGCGCCGGGCGTTGTCGATCAACCTCGAGACCGAGAAGTCCAACGCGATCCTCCAGCAGTGGGACGACTGGGCCTGCGCGCTGCCGCTGGAGCTCGTCGACAGCCCGTTCCGCAGCCTGGGCGAGACCGTCCGCGCCTACCTGCGCGGCTTCGAGCCCGACGGCCGGCGCACCGTCGTCAGCTGCGTCGTGCCGGAGTTCGTCCTCCCGCGGCTGGTCCACCGCCCGCTGCACAACCAGACCGCCCTGCTCATCAAGCGCGCACTGCTGTTCGAGCCCGGCGTAGTGGTCACGAGCATCCCGTTCCACCTGTCGGCCGGCGAGCGGCGGGAACAGCCGGCACGCGCGGCGCGGCGCTGACGCCGGCGCGCGGCGCGGTGCTCACGCGCCGGCTGGCCGGCGCGGCGAGAGGCCGGCATGCGCCTCTGCGCGGGCGGCGGCGCCCCCACGGCCAGCGTCGCGACGAGCACCCGGCAGGCGCCGGCGCGCCGCAGAGCGTCGGCCGCGGCGAGCGCCGTGGCTCCGGTCGTGCGGACGTCGTCGACGAGCACCACGGCGGGCGGGACGTCCCGGCGGGCGGCGAACGTCCCCGCCGGGGAGCAGCGCCGCGCCGCCGCCGTCAGCGACGTCTGGTCGGGGCGCGCCGCGGTCCGTCGCAGCAGCGCGACCGCGTCGTCGCCCGCGAGCAGGCGCGGCACGTCGAAGCCGCGCTCGCGCCGGCGGCGCGCCGGCGCGGGGACCCACGTCAGCGGCCAGCCTGGCGGCAGCGGCAACCGCTCGCGCAGCAGCGCCCCCAGCGCCCCCGCAGCGCCGAACCGCCCCGCGACCTTCAGCCCGTGCACCGCGTCGCGGACGACGCCGTCGTAGGCGAACAGCCCCACCGCCGCCACACCGTCGGCGAGCCGCTCCCAGCCGGCCGTGGGCAGCGTCAGCGCGGCGGCCGCTGCGAGGCATGCCGGACACAGCCCGGTGTCGGTCGGCGCGCCGCACGCCGCGCAGCGGGGCGGCAGGACGAGGTCGAGCAGGCGGCCCATCGGCCGCGACGGTACGGCAGCGCGCGGTGCCGCGGCGCCGGCGGCGCGCGCCGGCAGTGGACGACGAGCCTCGGCGTGGCTCAGGCCAGCAGCGCCTGTGGCTGCAGCGCGACGATCCCGGTCGCACCGAGGGCGCGCAGGTCGCCGAGGCGCTGCCACAGGTCGGCGGCGGCGACGACGAAGTGCACCGCGACGAGGTCGGAGCGCCCCGCCAGCGGCAGCACCGTCGGCGCCGCCAACCCGGGAAACACCGTGCGCAGGTCGTCGAGCCGCTCGCGGGGGACGTGGAGCATGACGTAGCGGTGGTGGCGTGCGGCGAGCACCGCGTCCAGGCGCAGGCTCACGTCGTCGAGCACCGGCGTGTCGCCCCGGCGAACCCACAGCGCCTGGCAGGCGGCGATCACCTCCAGCACGCGCAGACGGTTCGTCGCGAGGCTCGTGCCGGTCTCGCGCAGGTCGACGATCGCGTCAGCGAGCCCGGCGGCGCACACGCCCTCCAGCGAGCCGCCCATCGGCACGACAGTGACGTCCACACTCTTGCCGGCGAAGAAGCGCGCCGTGAGCTGCGGCAGGTGCGTCGCGACGACGGCGCCGGCGAGGTCGGCGACGCCGCCGCGCCCGTCGTCGTCGCGGCTGGCGACGACGAGATCCGAGCGGCTGAAGCCCAGCGGCACCGCGGGCAAGTCGTCCAGGCCGTGCTCAGCGACGATGTCGGTGGCGAGAAACGCGGCGTCGAGCTGACCCGCCGCGAGCGCCGCCGCCGCGTCACGTGGGCGCATCTCGATCAGTTCGAGCGCCCCGACCGCGGCGATCGAGCCGGCGCCGTGCAGCATCGAGGTGGTGTAGCCGGCGGCGGACAGCAGTGCCAGGCAGTCGTCGCGCAGCCGTCCCTTCGACGGCACGCCGACCCGCGCGATTCCCGCCCGCCGCGTGGCGGTCATCGCCGGCGTGCCGTCAGCTCGGCGAGCACCGACTCCAGCGGCACGTCGGCGCCGACGAGACCGGCGAGGACGTGGAACAGCAGGTCGGCCGCCTCCTCCACGGCGCGCTGCGCGTCGAAGCCCGCGTCGCGAGGGCGCCCCAGCTCGAGGCACAACTCGAAGGCCTCCTCCATGATCTTGCGGCACGCCAGGTCCGGGTCGGCGAGCAGCGTCGCGGCGTACGAGCCGGCGGGCGCGGCGACCTTGCGGTCGCGCAGGACGGCCTCGAGCTCCGCGAGGGACACGGGGGCTCAGGTCCCGATGTCGTAGGACGACAGGTAGTGGCGCTGCTCGGCGGTCAGCGTGTCGATCGCCCGGCCCATCGACGCGAGCTTCAGGCGGGCGACCTCGGCGTCGAGGTCGAGCGGCACGTCGTAGACGCGCGGCTCCAGCGTCGCGGCGTTGGCGACGAGCCACTCGACGGCAAGCGACTGGTCGGCGAAGGACATGTCCATCACCGCCGCCGGATGGCCTTCGGCGGCGCCGAGGTTGACCAGGCGGCCGTCGGCGAGCAGGACGATCCGCCGGCCGTCGGCCAGCTCGACCTGCTCGGCGTTGGGCCGCACGACGGCGCGGGCGGTCGCGAGCTTCTCCAGCGCGGGGATGTCGATCTCGACGTCGAAGTGCCCCGAGTTGCAGACGATCGCCCCGTCTTTCATCGCTTCGAAGTGCTCGGCGCGCAGCACCGAGGTGTTGCCGGTGACGGTGACGAAGACGTCGCCGAGCGGCGCGGCGTCGGCCATCGGCAGCACGCGGAAGCCCTCCATCGCCGCTTCCAGCGCACGCACCGGGTCGACCTCGGTGACGACGACCTCGGCGCCGTGCCCCTTGGCCCGGCTGGCGACGCCGCGCCCGCAGTAGCCGTAGCCGGCGACGACGACGGTCTTGCCGGCCAGCAGCACGTTCGTCGCGCGGATGATGCCGTCGAGCGTCGACTGCCCGGTGCCGTAACGGTTGTCGAACAGGTGCTTCGTGGGCGTGTCGTTCACCGCGACGATCGGGTAGCGCAGCGCCCCGTCGGCCTCCATCGCGCGCAGCCGGATCACCCCGGTGGTCGTCTCCTCGGTGCCGGCCAGGACGGTCGCGGCCTGCTCGGGGCGCTGCGACAGCAACCGGTTCACCAGGTCGCAGCCGTCGTCCATCGTGATCGTGGGTTCGGTGTCCAGCGCCGCGTCGATGTGGCGGTAGTAGCGGTCGTGGTCCTCGGCGCGCACCGCGTGGGTCGCGATGCCGTACTCGGCGACCAGCGCGGCGGCGGTGTCGTCCTGGGTCGACAGGGGGTTGCTCGCGACGAGCGTCACGTCCGCCCCGCCCGCGACGAGCGTCCGCATCAGGTTCGCCGTCTCGGACGTGACGTGGAGGCACGCGGCGATGCGCTGGCCGGCGAGCGGGCGCTCCGCCGCGAAGCGCTCGCGGATCGCGCGCAGGACCGGCATCGAGCGCTCGGCCCACTCGATCCTCGTCCTGCCTTGCGCGGCGAGGCCGAGGTCGGCGACGTCGGACGGTGGCAGCTCGGACATGGAACACCTTTGGCTCGGGTGGGCGGCGGACGGCCCCGGCAGCCTAACCGGCCCGGGGTTTGTCACCGGCGTTGCGCGTCCGGTGCCGTCGCTGACAAGCCCCGGGTGCGGGGTCAGGCGAGGGCGGCCTTGAGCCGGTCGATCGCCGCGACCGGGGTGGGGTCGCGCCCCAGCGCGAGCGCGGTGTAGACGCTGACGAGGTCCGCCTGCAGCAGCAGCGACGCCATCCGCGCGAGCGGCGTCTCGCCGCACGCGACGAGGTTCACGCGCCACGCGAGCCGGTCGGCGAGCAGATCTGCGGTCACGGCGAAGCGCTGGTGGACCCGGGGGGGCTCGCCCTGCGGGTCGCGCAGCGCCACGAGCCCACGGCCGGGCGCGGTCGGCGCAGCGTGCTCCCAGCCGACGACCTCGTTGTGGTCGGCCTCTGGCAGCTCGCCGGCGATCGCGGGCAGCTTCGCGTTCTCGTTGAGCTGACACTTGAGCCGGTAGCCGGCGACGGCGCCGGCGCCCCGCCCGCCGAGGATCAGCGGCACCCCACCGCCGGCGAGCTGCAGCGCGAGACGCTTCGCCGGGTTCTCGTCGGTCGCGACGCTGCGCCCGAGCTGCTCGGCGAGGCGCCCGAGGACGTCGACGGCTTCGTCCAGCCCGACGTCGAGGCCGAGCGCGACGAGCGCCGGCACGAGCAGGTAGCCCAGCGAGTGGCGTGGCTGGCGCCCCGCCGGCACGACGATGCACGGCACGTCGTCGCCGCCGCAGTCCGCGGTGAGCGGACCGCCGCTGGCGACCGCGAAGCGACGGGCGCCGCGGCGCGCGGCCTCGGCGAACGCCGAACGCGTTTCCTCGGTCGCACCCGAGTAGGAGACCGCGAGCACGAGCGTGCGCCGGCCGACGAAGCCCGGCAGCCCGTAGCCCTTGTGCACGACGATCGGCAGCGGGTAGGTGTCCAGGCCCAGCGCCCACACGACGTCGCCGCAGATGCCGGAGCCGCCCATGCCGGTCACCACGACCGCGTCGGTGTGGTCGAGGTCAAGGCGCACGGTCGCGATCTCCGCCGCCGTGGCCCACTGCGCGGCGGTCGCCTCGACGTCGCCGAGCGCGTCGGCGGGGTCGACCGCGGCGAAACGCTCCGGCGCGTCGAGGTCCACCGCGTCGCCGCCCACTACGGCGCCCCGCGCCGCTGCGGGCGCGTCGCCTCCTCGACGAGCATGACGGGGATGTCGTCGCGCACGGGGTAGTGCAGCCCGCAGGCGGTGCAGATGATGAGGTGGCGGCGGTCCTTGTACTCGACCTGCCCGTGGCAGTCGGGGCAGACGAGCAGCTCGACGAGGGCGGCGTCGACGGCCATGGCTGGTGCTCCTAGTCGCGGATGAGGTCGAGCACGCGGTCGCGCACGCGCGCCATGGCGGGCGCGTCGTCGGCCTCGACGTTGAGCCGCAGCAGCGGCTCGGTGTTCGACGGCCGCAGGTTGAACCACCAGCCGTCGCCGGTCACGGTCAGCCCGTCGGTCCAGTCGCACTCGCCGGCGTCGGCGTGCGCGGCGGCGACCCGCTCCAGCGCCGCTCCCGGGTCGGCCACGACGGTGTTGAGCTCACCGGACGCGGCGTAGCGGTCGTAGGGCGCGACGAGCGCCGACAGCGTGCCGCCGGCGTCGGACAGCGCCTCGAGCAGGATGACGGCGGCGATGAGTCCCGAGTCGGCGCGGAAGTTGTCCCGGAAGTAGTAGTGGCCGGAGTGCTCGCCGGCGAAGACCGCCCCGGTCTGTTTCATCACCGCCTTGATGAACGAGTGGCCGACCCGGGTCCGGACCGGGTTACCGCCGGCCGCGGCGATCGTCTCCGGGACGGTGCGCGAGCAGATGAGGTTGTACAGGACCGTCGCGCCAGGGTTGCGTTCGAGCAGCGCCCGCGCGATGACCGCGGTGACCAGCGACGGGCTGACCGCCTGACCGTGCTCGTCGATGCAGAAGACCCGATCGGCGTCGCCGTCGAACGCGAGCCCGAGGTCGCAGTCCTGCGCGACGACGGTGCGCTGGAGGTCCACGAGGTTCTCGGGCTCGATCGGGTTGGCGGGGTGGTTGGGGAAGCTGCCGTCGAGCTCGAAGAACAGCGGCACCAGCTCGACCGACAACCCGTCGAACACCGCGGGGACGACGAGACCGGCCATGCCGTTGCCGGCGTCGACCGCGACCTTCAACGGCCGCAACGCCCCGAGGTCGGCGAAGCCGCGGACGTGGTCGGCGTACTCCCCCAGCAGGTCGGCGCTGCGCGCGCCGCCCTCGCGCGACGCGGCGGGGAAGTCGCCGGCGGCGGCGCGGTCGCGGATCTCCGCGAGCCCCGTGTCGATGGCGACCGGTTCCGCGCCGGCGCGGCACAGCTTCAACCCGTTGTACGCCGCCGGGTTGTGGCTCGCCGTCCACATCGCCCCCGGCAGACCCAACCGGCCGGAGGCGTAGTACAGCAGGTCCGTCGACGCCAGGCCGAGGTCGACGGTGTCGACCCCCTGGGCGCGCACGCCCGCCATGAACGCCTCGGCGAGCTCGACGCCCGACGGGCGCATGTCGCGCGCCACGACGACGGCCTCGCCGTGCAGCGCGACGGCGGCGGCGCGCCCGAGGCGCCGCGCGACGTCGGCGTCGAGCTGCTCGCCGACGACGCCACGCACGTCGTAGGCCTTGACGATCGAGGCGAGGTCTCCCATGCACCGCTCCTGCGGTCGGCGCCCTGCGGTGCGGGCATCCTACGCGGCGCGGTCGACGCGGCCGCCGGCCGCGACGGCGGGCATGGTGACGGCGCCGGTTCCGCGGGGGGTGCGGACCCGGCGCCGTCGGGCGCGGCGGGCTCGGGCGGCGCCGCTCGGTCGGCGCGCCGTGCGCCGGCGCCGGTTTTGCTGGCCCGGACCACGTGAGACACGTGCCCGGGCCAGGAGAAGGGGTGCTAGCCGGCCACCTTCGTCAGCACGTCCGGCAGGGTGATGACCGTGCCCGCGGTGGCGTCACGCCACCAGCGGTGCTCGCAGGCGCGGCAGTGGGCGAAGTCGACGGCGTCGCCGCGCACGGTCAGTGCCACGGTCACGAGATTGGTCGAGCTGCACTTCTCGCACGCGGCCATCGGCGGGCTCCTGTCCGGGTTCGTTTCCGTCAAGGAGATGATCGGTCCCGGCCGCCGCGTTGCCCATGGCGCGTTGGAGCCATCTTTCGGGTCGAGATGAACTAGTCCGCCCGTCGTCAGGGGGTGGCCGCGCCGGAGCGCAGCGCGTCGTCGGCGGCGAGCAGCCGCCGCACGTCGGCCGGCAGCTCACGGCCGATGTACTGGGAACGGGAGCGCCCGCCCTCCTTCCAGTACGCGTACCAGTACGGGCCGTGGGGGCAGCGGGCGCAGCCCTTCCCGCAGCGCACGCTGGTGCGCCGATAGCTGACCGTCGGGACGCCGGGGACGTCGGTCAGCTCGACGAGGGGCCCCTCGGAGCCGATGAGCAGGCCGCGGACGAGGATGAGCAGCCGGCGTAGCTGGTACTCGTCCAAGCGGCGGACCAGCGCGACAAGGTCGCGCGACAGGCTCACCCCGCCATCCGCCGTACATAAGAAGTCACAGCGCCGACAGTCAAGGCTTGAGTCCGGTCAGCCGCGCGGTCCCCGGCGGCGCGAACCCGCCCGCGCGATCGACACGACCACGGCGTCTGTGACGAGTTCGTCGGCGCCGAGATCGTCGGCCGCGAGCGGGTCGACCGGCATGACGAGCTGTCCGTCCAGCGGGCGGTCCGGCGGCGACGTCCAGGCGCGTTCGACGGCGGCGCCCGGGGCGAGCTCGCGACTGGGCACCGGGACGGCGCCGTGCAACGGGAGCGCGCCGGGCGCCAAGCATCCGGCCGCGTCGGCGCGCTGCGCTCCTGTCGCGGGATGCGCCCGAGGGGCGACCGCTGGAAGGTAGGCCGGTTCGGATGGGGCGTTCGGGCCGCCAGGCGCCGGCGCGGACGTGACGTGCGGGCGCGCCGGCGTCGGCGCGGGGACTGGACGCGCCGGGATGGTGGCACTCACCTCCGCCGCCAGGCGCGGCAGCTCCAACGCGAGCCGGGCGTAGCGGCTGCCACCGACGCCGGCGCCCACCGGCACCCCGCCGCCGCCGGTTTCGTCGTCGGCGGTGGCGGTGGCGGTGGCCGGCTCGGTCGGCTCGCGGCGCCGGGCAGCCGCTTCGGCGCGGTCGTGCGCGGACGGCTCGACGACGGCGGGGCGGTCGATGCGGTCGTCGACGCGCTCCCAGCCACGCGGCACGGTCAGCGCGTCCGCGTGGTGAGGGCACAGGTCGTACAGCGACGGCTCCGGCGCGGCGCACAGGTCGAGCAGCCACACCTGGCGGGTGGCGTAGCGGTAGGACAGCGACGCGGCGGCCGGCCAACGACAGCCGGTCTTCGCGCAGGTGCGAAGCGTGTCGGGCATGCGCGGCACCGTAGTCGAGGCGCGGTCGATTTCCGCGGAACCAGCGCCGGCGTCGCCGAGCGCGCCCTGGGCGGAAGTGCGGCCCCTCGCCGGACCGCGTGGCGGCGAATCGCCCTAGGCTGTCCCTGCCGCCCCGCGACGAGGAGCCATGCGCAGCGACCGCCACGGACGCGCCACCCGTGCCGACAACGACCGCCGGCGCCGCCCCCACGACGGCTTCCGCGTGCGCGACGCGGCGCGGTTCGCGACGGTCGTCGAGGACGCCATCGCGACGCTGCCGCCGCGGCTGGCCGACCCGCTCGACGACGCCGACGTCCTCGTCGACGACGTGCCGCCGCCGGCGGCGACGCACCCGGACGGCAGCGTCGTGCTCGCCGTCTTCAGGCCGCCGCGGCTGACGGTGTACCGCCGGCCGCTGGAGGGGCGTGCCGAAAGCCGGGGCGATCTCGAGGAGGTCGTCCGTCTCGCGGTCGGCGAGGCGGTCGCGTTCGCGCTCGGCCTGCACGACGACCTCGACGACCTCTACGACGACGAGGAGTGATCAGCCCTCGTCCAGCGGCGCGAGGTCGAGCGGATCGGGCGTCGGAGCGGCCGTCGGCGCGGCGGCACGGGTCGACAGTGTCGGGGCGCGCCGCACCGCCCGCCGGCGGCGCGGGCCGCGCCACCCCCTCACCCGCACGCCGACCGACGTCCCCCCGCGCGACGGCGTGCCGGGGGACAGCGACAGGATGCCGGCGCCCACTCCCCCGGGAGAAGATAGGAAGGGCGTCGGGGAGGGAAAGAGGGGAATG
>JAUJMS010000016.1 GCA_030446745.1 Egibacteraceae bacterium
CCACAGCTGCGGGCTCAGCGAGAGCGACTCGTCGTCGAACGGACCGTGCGCCCCGTAATCGCGCTCGTCGTCCGCGGGCGCGAGCAGGTTGTCGGGCCGGTCGCGTGGCACCGGCCGGTCAGTCTGCTGGCCCTTGACAGCGGTGCGGCCGAGGTAGCGATCGAGCAGTCCGGGAGCGAGGCCGTTGCCGAGCAGCGTCAGCGACGTCGACAGGCCCACGTTGAGCTCACGGGGGGCGTGCTCGGCGGCCCACACGATCGCCCGCGCGGCGACCTCGGGCTGGTAGATGGGCGCGACGGGCCGCGGCGTGTTCGGCAGCCGGGAACGCACCCAGCCGAACTGGGTGGTGTTGAGCCCGGGCAGTTGCACCATCGTCGTGCGCACGCCGCTGCGGTCGTGCAGCAGCTCGCTGCGCAGCGAGTCGTGGAACCCCTGGATGGCGTGCTTGGCGGCGCAGTACGTCGCCTGCAACGGAATGCCGCGGTACGCCAGCGCAGAGCCGACCTGCACGATCGTCCCCCGGTCACGCGGCAGCATCCGGCGCAGCGCGGCGAGCGTCCCGTGGACGGTGCCGAGGTAGACGACCTCGGTGACGCGGCGGAACTCCTCGGCGGTGGTCTCCTTCACCGGCGCGAGGACCGCCGTCATCGCGTTGTTCACCCAGACGTCGGGAACGCCCAACTCGTCGGTGACGCGCTGCGCGGCCGACTCGACCGCGTCGGCGTCGGCGACGTCGGTCGGCACGGCCACCGCCTGCGGCGCGCCGTAGCGTTCGGCCTCGCGGCGGGCGGCGTCCAGACCTGCCTGGCCGCGGGCGAGCAGGCCCAGACGCGCACCACGCCGGGCGAACTCGCGGACGACGGCGCGCCCCACGCCGGCGCTTGCGCCGGTGACGACCACCACTGGGCCGGCGGCCCCACCCATGCGCTGCTCCTCGTCGACGGCTTCGTCGTCGTCGCCTGTACCCGCGCGCCCGGCGGTCCAGACGCCGTCAAGCGCCGTGGTGGCGGTTCTGTGCCGCCTCCAGGCCGAGGGTGACGAGGTCGAGGATCGCGTCGACGGCGCGCTCGACGGCGACGTCGACGGCCTCGCGCTCCCGGGCCGCGAAGCGCTTGAGGACGAAGTCGGCGGGGTCCTGGCGCCCGGGCGGCCGGCCGATGCCGATGCGCACGCGCAGAAAGTCCGGCCCGCCGCAGCGCCGCTGGATGTCGCGCAGGCCGTTGTGGCCGCCGGTCCCGCCGCCGCGCTTCAGGCGGACTGTGGCGAGCTCCAGGTCGAGGTCGTCGTGGACGACGACGAGCCGCTCGAGCGGCGTCTTGTAGAAGGCGAGCGCCTGCTGCACCGGGCCGCCGGAGGTGTTCATGTAGCCGAAGGGCAAGGCCAGCGACAGCGGGGTGCCACCAGGCCGGTCCCATGTGTCAGCGACCTGCGCCTGCGCCTTGTGCGGCTTGAACGTCGCGCCGAGCCGTTCGGCGAGCTGCCGCACCGTGTCGGCGCCGACGTTGTGGCGGCTGCCCGCGTACTCCGGTCCCGGGTTGCCCAGTCCGACGACGAGCCAACGGTCCCCGATCACGTCCGACCGCTGTCGCCGGCGACCGAGCAGTCCCACGCCACGAGCCCCGCCGGACGTGACGCGTCGCTCGCGGTTGCGGCCCTAGCTCTCCCCGCCGTCGCCGCCGTCGCCGCCGTCGCCGGGCTCGTCGGCGTCGGCGTCCGCGGCGGTCGCGCCGGCGGCCTGCTCCCCGGCCGCACCCTCGACGGCGTCGTGCGGCTCGGGCACGTCGAGGTCGGGCACGACGAGCGTCGCCACGGTCGTCTCGGGGTCGGCGGTCACCTCCACGCCGTCCGGGACGCGCACGTCGGAGACACGCAGTGTGTCGCCGACCGTCATCGCCGACACGTCCAGCGTCACCTCGTCGGGGACCTCCAGCGGCAGCACCTCGACGGGCAGCGCGTACAGCTCCTGGCTCAGCACGCCGCCCTCGGTCACGCCGGGCGCGTCGTCGGCGCCGACGAGGTGGATCGGCACCTCGACGCTGACCTTGACGTTGCGCGACACCGTGACGAAGTCGACGTGGAGCACGTCGCGGCGCACGGGGTGGCGCTGCAGCTCACGGGCGAGCGCGAGGTGGACGTCGCCGCCGACGTCCAGGCGCACGACGGCGTTCGCGCCGGCGTCGGTGTGCAGCGCGTGGTACAGCTCGCGCGCGTTGACCGAGATCGGCACGGGGGCGACCCCAGTGCCGTAGACGACGGCGGGTACGCGACCTTCCCGCCGCAGGCTGCGGGCCTCGCCCTTGCCGTTGCCGGGGCGCGGGCGCGCCGCGAGGGAGACCTGCTCGGACATGACGGGACGCTCCTGCGGTTGCGGCCTGGGATGCGCGCGCGGCGAAGCCGGCGCTGCTCGGGGGCATGCTAGCGACGCAGGCTGCGCCGCGGCAACCGTCGGCGTGCGGCCGCGGCGGCTGTCAGCGCTGGTTGTCGTCGTCGAACAGGTCGCTGACCGACTCGTCCTCGAAGATCGCCTTCATCGTCGACGCGACGATCGACGCCACCGAGACGACCTCGATCTTGGCCAGCGAGCAGCCGGCGGGCAGCGGCAGCGTGTTCGTGACGACGACGCGCTCGAGCGGGCTGGCGGCCAGCCGTTCGATCGCGGGACCGGCGAGCACCGGGTGCGTCGCCACGGCGATCACCGACCGGGCGCCGTGGTCGCGCAGCGCCTCCGCCGCGCCGCAGATCGTGCCGGCGGTGTCGATGATGTCGTCGACGAGCACGCAGGTGCGGCCCTCGACGTCGCCGACCAGGGCGAGCGTCTTCGCGACGTTGTGCGCGGTGCGCGTCTTGGCCAGAAACGCGATCGAGGCGTTGGGCAGCCGCGACTGGAACTTCTGCGCCAGGCGCACGCCGCCGGCGTCGGGCGACGCGACGACGAGGTGCTCGTCGTCGTACTGCTCGTGCAGCCAGCCGACGAGCAGCGGCAGCGCGGTCAGGTGGTCCAGCGGCTGGTCGAAGAACCCCTGGATCTGACCGCTGTGCAGATCCACCGACACGACGCGGTCGGCGCCGGCCACCGCCAGCATGTCGGCGACCAGCCGGGCGGTGATCGGCTCACGGGAGCGTGCCTTGCGGTCCTGCCGCGCGTAGCCGTAGTGCGGCACCACCGCGATGATCCGCTTGGCCGACGCGCGCTTCGCGGCGTCGATCAGCGCGAGCTGCTCGAAGATGTTGTCGTTGACCGGCGAGCAGTGGGTCTGGATGACGAACACGTCGCTGCCACGCACGTTCTCGCGGTAGCGACAGTAGATCTCGCCGTTGGCGAACTCGTGGATGTCGACGTCGCCGAGGCGCATCCCGAGGTGGTCGGCCACCTCGCGGGCGAGCTCGGGGAACCCCCTGCCCGCGAAGATCTGCATCCGCTTCTTGGTGACGATCTCCATGCCGCGTCCTCACTCGCCTCGGTCGTGACGCTGCCTGCGACGGTCGGCGTACCCCTCGACGACGCGTTGCTCCCCCCGCTCGACCGCCAACGCGCCGTCGGGAACGTCCTTGGTGATCACCGAGCCCGCGCCCGTGTAGGCGCGCGCGCCGACGGTCACCGGCGCGACGAGCATCGTGTCGCTGCCGACCCGGGCGCCGTCGCCGATCACCGTCTTGTGCTTGCGGTAGCCGTCGTAGTTCACCGTCACCGTCGCCGCGCCGATGTTCGCGTCGCGCCCGATCGTGGTGTCGCCCACGTACGACAGGTGGGGAACCTTGCTGTTCTCGCCGACGGTGGACTGCTTGATCTCGACGAACGCCCCGGCCTTCGCGCCGCGCTCCAGGCGGGCGCCGGGGCGCAGATAGGTGAACGGGCCGACGGTCGCGCCGGGTCCCACGAAGGCCCCCACGGCAAGGCTGTAGGTCACGGTCGCCCCGTCCGCCACGGTCGTGTCGACCAGGCGGGTGTCGGGCCCGACGGTGGCGGCACGCCCGACGGCGGTGGCGCCCTCGAGGTGCGTGCCGGGCAGCAGCACCGCGTCGGCCGCGACCGTCACGTCGGCGTCGACGTACGTCGCGGCAGGGTCGACCACGGTGACGCCGGCGCGCATGAGCGCAGTCAGCACACGCCCGCGCAGCACCGCGCCGGCGGCCGCGAGCTCCGCGCGGTCGTTGACGCCGGCGACGAGCTCCGCCGGCGCGAGCAGCGCGTCGAGTCCCGCCGCCGCGAGCGGGGCGACGACGTCGGTCAGGTACTGCTCACCCTGGGCGTTGTCGCTGGTGAGCCGCTGCAGCTCGCGCACGAGCGGGGCGCGGGCGAAGCGGTACACCGAGGTGTTGACCTCCGTGATCGCCCGCTGCGCGGCGGTGGCGTCCCGATCCTCGACGACGCACGCGACCGTGCCGTCGGCGCCGCGCACGACACGGCCGTAGCCGCTCGGGTCCACCAGCGACGCGGTGAGCAGCGTCGCCGCGGCGTCGCCTGAGCGGTCGAGCAGTTCGGCGAGGAGGTCCGCCGTGACCAGCGGCGCGTCGCCCGGCACGACGAGCACGTCGTCGACGTCGTCGAGCAGGCCGGCGTCGGCGGCGACGCGCACCGCGTGGCCGGTGCCGCGCTGCTCGGCCTGGACGACGGGAACCAGACCGTCGATGCCGGCCGCCTCGGCGTCGGCGCGCACCGCCTCGGCCCCGTGGCCGACGACGACGACGACGCGCGGCAGGTTCAGCGGTCGCAGCGCCTCGAGGACCCAGCGCAGCAACGACCGTCCCGCGACGCGGTGGAGCACCTTGGGCAGGTCCGAGTGGAACCTCGTGCCCTTGCCGGCCGCCAGGACGACCGCGGCGGTCGTCATCCTCGCGGCGCCTCGCGGCGCCTGCGCTCGCGGCGAAACAGACCGGGGCGGGAGAGCTGGGAGGGAAGGTATCGAACCTTCAACTTCGACTCCAAAGGACGACGTGATGCCATTTCACCACCTCCCATCGCGACGCGGCGCCCCGGCGCGCGGGGGCTGCGGGCGGCGTCACTGTACCCGTCATCCCTTGGCGAGCTCCGGGCCGCCCGCCGGCGAATGGGCGACCGACACCGCGGCGAAGCGCGACGCGACGGCGTCGGCGACCGCCGCGGCGCCGGACTCCGACTCGCTGAGCGCGAGCAGGGTCGGCCCGCTGCCCGACAGCACCGCGCCGAGCGCACCGGCGTCGAGCAGCGCCGCCTTGTGCTCGGCCAGCTCGGGGCGCAGCACGAAGGCCGCCGGCTCCAAGTCGTTGTGCAGCGCCGCGCCGAGCGCCTCGGCGTCCTCGTTGCGCAACGCCTGCAGCACGGCGTCGGGCTGGACCTCGTTGGCGTCGCAGTGGGCGTCCCACGCCCGGTACACCTCGGCGGTCGACAGCGGCTGTTCCGTGGTGCACACCACCCAGTGAAACGTGCCGCGGCACAGCACCTGGGCGAGCGCCGTGCCACGCCCCGTGGCCAGCGCCGTGCCGCCGACCACGCAGAACGGCACGTCGCTGCCGAGGTCGGCGCCCAGCGACCGCAGGGTGTCGCGGTCCAGGCGGCAGCTCCACAGCTCGTTGAGCGCAACGAGCGCCGCGGCCGCGTCGGCCGACCCGCCGGCCATCCCGCCGGCCACGGGGATGCCTTTGCGCAGGTCGAGCACCGTGTACGGCGTCGCCGCGGGGTCGACGTCGGGCAAGGCACGCCGCGCGGCGCGTTCATCGACGAACGCGAGGTCGATCACGCCCGCCGCGTCGCCCAACGCGCGCGCCGCCTGCACGGCGAGGTTGTCCTCGGCGGAGGGAACGGTCGCGCCACCGTCGTGCCACAGGCGCAGACGCATGCGCCGCCGCGCCGCCGGGTGCTGCCCCTGTCCCGGCGGGCCGATGAGGCCGACGCGCAGCCGGTCGTACAGCGACAGGGTCTGGAAGACGGTGACGAGCTCGTGGTAGCCGTCCGGCCGGCGTCCCCGCACGCCGAGGAACAGGTTGATCTTGGCGGGAACGCGAACGGCGACGCACGGGCCCTCGGCGCCTGCGTCGTGTCGCACGCCGGGAGCGTCCTCCCGTCGCCGGCGCGCGGTTCGCCCCGTGCCCGGTTCCACCGCTGGCATCGTAGGCGGCGCGCTGACGGGGCGGCAAAGTCGGGCACCGGCCGGACGCCCGACGGGTCGTCGGGTGCTCTAAGACACGTGCGCGGACGTGTCGTCGGGCGCTGGAGGGCCGTGCGACAACGCGACCGCGAGCCGCGACCACAACCCCAGGTCGAGCTCCTCGGCGCGGGCGCCGGCCGGCAGCCCGGTTGTCCGCAGCGCGGCCTCGACCGCGGCGGGGGCGTGGCCGGCGCCGGCGAGCGCGTTGCGCAGACGTTTGCGCCGCTGCGCGAAGCCGGCCTCGACCAACGCGAACAGCGCCTCGCGCGTCACCGGCTCGCGCCACGCGTGGGGCTCGAGCCGCACGGTGACCGAGTCGACGCGCGGCACGGGGAGAAAGGCGTTGCGGCTGACCGGCGCGACGACCTGCGCCGCCGCGAGCGCGGCGACCTTCACGCTGACGGCGCCGTACAGCGGGTCACCCACGCCGGCGGTCCAGCGCCGGCCCACCTCGCGCTGCACCATGACGAGCAGCCGCGCGAAGACGCCCGCGTCCAGCGCCGCGAACAGGATCGGCGTGGCGACCGCGTAGGGCAGGTTCGCGACGAGCGCCGCGGTGCGCTCACCGACGAGACCCGCGTAGTCGACGCTGCGCGCGTCGGCATGGACGACCGTGACGTGCGGGTCGTCGCCGACCACGTCGCCGAGCGCGCGGACCAGCCCGGCGTCGACCTCGACGGCGACGACGGTCGCACCCGCCGCGCGCAGTGCGAGGGTCAGGCTGCCCAGCCCCGGTCCGATCTCGACGACCAGATCGCCCGCGGCGACCCCGGCGTCGCGCACGACCTTGCGAACGGTGTTCGGGTCGACGACGAAGTTCTGTCCGAGCGCCTTGTGCGGCGCCAGCCCGTGCGTGGCCAGCAGCCGCTTCACGTCAGCCGGGGTCAGCACGGCGTCGCGCCGCTCGTGTCAGCGCCCTCGGCCGATGCGCCGCGCGCGCGTCGACGGGCGGTCGTCAACGCCCTTCGGGCGCTGGCAGCCGGAACAGCCGGCGAGCGTTGGCCGAGGTGACCTCGGCCATCTGCTCGACCGGCATGCCGTGCAGCTCGGCGAGCTGTGCCGTCGTCAGCATCACCCGCGCCGGCTCGTTGGGCTGGCCGCGGTGGGGGTGCGGCGACAGGTACGGCGAGTCGGTCTCGACGACGAGCAGCTCCACCGGCGCAGCGGCGGCCGCCTCGCGCAGCGCCGGGGCGTTGGGGAACGTGACGTTGCCGGCGAACGACAAGAACCAGCCGTTGGTGGCGCAGGCCTCGACGAGCGCGGCGTCCCCCGAGAAGCAGTGGAACACCGTGCGCTCCGGGGCGTGCTCGTCGGTGAGCACCGCGACGACGTCGTCGGACGCGTCGCGGTTGTGGATGACCAGCGCCTTGTCGAGCTCCTTGGCAAGGCGAATGTGGTCGCGGAACGAGTCCTCCTGACGGACGCGCGGGGCGCCCTCGCGAAACCAGTCCAGCCCCGTCTCGCCGATGCCCACGACCTTCGGGTGGCGCGCGATGGCCGCGAGGCGGCGCAGGACGTGCTCGGTCGCCTCGATCGCGTTGTTCGGGTGGATCCCCACCGCGGCGTACACGCCGTCGTAGCGGGCGGCGGTCTCGACACTCTCGGCCGACGAGGCAAGGTCGACGCCGACGGTGACCATCGTCGTGACGCCCGCCTCGCGCGCGCGGGCGACGGCGTCATGCTGGCTCTGCCCCTCGAACAGCAGCTCGAGATGGCAGTGAGTGTCGGTGTACACCGGGTTCCTTGCGGGTTTCGCCGGACACGACGACGCCCGCGTACTCGCGGGCGTGTCCCGCCAGGGTAACAGGGCCGCTCAGGGCGCCCCCGCCGGCGCGAACGTCGGGTTGACCGCCATCCCGTGCCAGGCGGTGCCGAGGTCGTCGACCCGGCCGCCGCTGTCGACGAGGGCGGTCGCCGCGCCGTCGCCGACGATCCAGGACGGCCGCTCGCCGCGCGTAAAGCGCGGTCCGCCGTCGCCGGCGACCACGCTGAGCGCGCCCGCGTCGGCGCTGTACAGCGGCGTGCCGAGATCTCCGAGCGGCACCGCGCCAGGTTCGCTGAGCCGCTCGTAACGGCCCTCCGCCGCGTCGAACCGCTGCCCGGTCAACGTCACGGTCCCGAACTCGCCCTCGGTCGGCAGCTCACCGTCGGTTCCGGCACAGCAGGCCGCAACGACGGCCACCTGCTCGGGCGCCGCCGCGGAGGGCGCGAGGAACCATGTGCCGCCTCGGCCCTTCACGTCGACCGGCAGTGTCGCGGGGCCTTCGGTCTGCAGGTCGCTGGTCCACAAGGCGGGGCCGTCGCCGCGGGTCTCCCACCACAGCCGCGTGCCGCCGGTGTCCCAGACCAAGTGGCGCGCGGACAGCTCGCCGGCGCCTGGAGCGGCCACCGGGAACGCCATCCGCGTGCGGCCGCTGGGATTGCTGCGGATGGAGATGATCGGCTGCTGTCCGTCGCCGCTGCGGTCACGGAACCACGCGAGCTGTCCACGCGGGCCGAAGACCGCCCCGTAGCCCTTGGCGACCACCGTCTGCTCGCCGGTGGTCACGTCGAGCAGCACGACGCGCGGTTGACCACCGTGGTTTGTGGGGCGCCGCGTGAAGGCGATCCGCCGGCCGTCCGGCGAGAACGCGGGCTCGGAGTCGACGGCGTCGGCCGTCTGCACGAGCTGCTCCTGCGCGCCGCTGGAGCACACAGCGACGAGCTCGCCGCCCGCGGTGGCTGCCACCACGACCACGGGATCGTCGCTGGTGCAGACAGGGCCGCCGCGAGCCGGTGCCGCCGACGCGGTGGGGCGCGGGGACGGGGCGGTATCGCTCCGGGGTTGCGCGGCCGGGTCGGCCGGCTCGAACTCGACCCGGGCGGCTCCGCCGAGCGTCGCGACCCCGAGCGCGACGACGAGCACGGCGCCGACCGCGACGCCGGCCATGCCCACGCGGATGGTCCTGTTGCGGCGGATCCGCGACTCCACCTTCCCCCAGGTCGCTGGGTCGGGGGCGACGTCGTCGGCGCGCGCCGCGAGCGCCCGGCGCAGCACCTCTTCGATGTCGGCCGGCACTCAGACCACCTCCTGGGCGAGCAGGGCGCGCAAGCGCTCCAGCCCCCGGGCCACGCTGCTCTTGACCGTCCCGACGCTGCAGCCCATGACGCTGGCGACGTCGGCCTCGGACAGGTCGCCGTAGTAGCGCAGCACCACCGCGGTGCGCTGCCGCCGGGGCAGCGCTTGGAGTGCGGTGAAGACCTCGTCAGCGTCGGCGACCTGGTCCTCGGCGGCGCGCGACCCCCGGTCGTCGCCGGTCCGTCGACGGGACTCGCGTCGCTCCAGCGCCAGCCGGCGAAAGCGCGAGTTGACCTCGTTGACAACGGCGCGGCGGACGTAGGCACGCGGGAACGTGAGCGGTTGCCGGCGCATCGCGCGGTAGACCTTGACGAACGCGTCCGCGACAGCGTCCTCGGCGCGATGCCGGTCGCCGCACAGCAGGTACGCCAGCCGCAGCGCCTCCGCGTGATGGGTCGCGTAGACGGCCGCGAACTCGTCGGCTGCCGTTGTCCGCCCCACCGCCACGGTCGTCACCTTCGCACCATCCCCCTCCGGCACGTAGACGCACGAGACGGCGGAGAGGTTGCCGCGGCTACTCGTCGAGTTTGGGGAACAGCAGCGCCCCGCGCTCGACCGTGGCGCCGACGGGGGTCAGCCCCGCGGCGGCGGCCGCGGGCAAGCACTGGTCGGCGACCGCCCCGTCCAAGCCGAGCTTGGACCACAGCGCCGCCGCGGCGTCGGGCATGACCGGGCTGACGAGCACCGCGATGGTGCGCAGCGCGTCGACGCAGGTGTACAGGCAGCGGCCCAGGTCGTTGCCGGCGCCCTGCTTGTGCAGCCGCCACGGGGCGCGCGCCTCGACGTAGCGGTTGACCCCGCCGACCAGCACCCACAGGTCCTCGAGCGCCTTCTTGAAGTCGAGCCGGTCGATCGCCGCCATCCCCTCGACGGCGATGCGCCAGTCGGCCGCGAGCGCGTCCTCGGCCTCTCCCGGCGGACCCGCCGGGTCGGGCACCGTGCCGCCGCAGTAGGAGGTGACCATCGTCAGCACCCGGTTGGCGAGGTTGCCGAGGTCGTTGGCGAGGTCGGTGGTGTAGCGCTGCTCCATCGACTCCCACGAGAACGACCCGTCCTGGCCGAAGCTCAGCTCGCGCAGAAAGTAGTAGCGGTAGCAGTCGACGCCGAAGTGGTCGACCAGCTGCGCCGGCGCGATCCCGGTCGCGTTCGTCTTGCCCATCTTCTCGCCGCTGACGAGCACAAAGCCGTGGGCGTAGACCTGCTGGGGCAGCGCGACCCCGGCCGCCATGAGCATCGCGGGCCAGTAGACGGCGTGCGGGCGGATGATGTCCTTGCCGACGATGTGGACGTCGGCGGGCCAGCGGCGGGCGAACGCCTCGTCGTCGGCGCCCCACCCGACCGCGGTGACGTAGTTGAGCAGCGCGTCGAACCAGACGTAGAAGACGTGGTCGTCGTCCCACGGGACCGGCACGCCCCAGGTGAACGACGAGCGGCTGATCGACACGTCCTGCAGGCCGGCTTCGACGAAGCTGCGGACCTCGTTGCGCCGGACCTCGGGCTGCATGAACTCGGGATGCTCGTCGTACAGGCGCAGCAGGTCCGGCGCGTACTTCGACAGGCGGAAGAAGTAGTTGTCCTGCTCGCGCTGCTCGACGGGGCGGCGGTGGACCGGGCACAGGTCGCCGTCGAGGAGGTCCCCCGGGCCGTAGTACGCCTCGCACGACACGCAGTACGCACCGCGGTAGGTGTCGAGGTAGATGTCGCCGCGGTCGTACAGGCGCTGCATGAACTCCTGCACGCGGGCGGTGTGGCGCGGCTGCGTCGTGCGGATGAAGTCGTCGTAGGAGATGCGCAGCAGCGCCATGACGTCGGTCCAGCGCGGGACGATGTCGTCGACGTGTTCGCTGGGCGTGCGGCCGCGCTGCTCGGCGGAGCGGGCGATCTTCTCGCCGTGCTCGTCGGTGCCGGTGAGGAAGTGGACCCGGTCGCCGTTGAGCCGGCGCCAGCGGGCGAGCACGTCGGCCGCCACCATCTCGTACGCCGAGCCGATGTGGGGCAGGTCGTTGACGTAGTAGATGGCGGTCGTGAGGAAGAACGTGTCCTTCTCGCCCGACATGGCGCCGATACTATCCAGGCGATGAAGCCGACCGGCATCCGCCGCAAGGTCGACGACCTCGGCCGCGTGGTGATCCCGGCGAGCATGCGGCGAAGCCTCGGCATCGGCGTCGGCGACGAGCTCGAGGTCAGCGTCGACGCCGAGCGCGTGGTCCTCGCCAAGCCGGTGGAGCGCTGCACCTTCTGCGGCGCCACGGACGAGCTCGAGGCGTTCCACGACAAGCTCGTGTGCTGGTCGTGCACCGCCGCGCTGCGCGCCTTGGACCGCGAGCGCAGCGACGAGCCGCTCGACCCGTTCGGCTTCTGACGGCGCGAGGCGGAGCCCGGGTCAGCCGGCGTCGAGCACCGCCTGGTAGACGGCGCGCTTGCCAACGCCCGTCGCGGCGGCGACGTCGGCGATCGCGGCCTTGCGGTCCAGGCCGCCGGCGACCAGCTCGCGGACCCGGGCGGCGAGCTCCGCCGGCGTCGGCGGCTCCCGGGCCGGTGCCCCCGCGACCACCACGGTGACCTCGCCGCGCACCCGCGCTTCGGCGGCGCGCGCAGCGAGCGCCGCGAGCCCGCCGCGCCACACCTCCTCGTGCAGCTTCGTCAGCTCACGCGCGACGGCGGCGGGGCGGTCGCCAAGCGCCGCCGCCATCGCGGCGAGGTCGTCGCTCAGGCGGTGCGGGGCGACGTAGAACACCAGCGTTCGGGGGTCGCCGGCCACCTCGTTCAGCCGGCGCGCGCGGGGGCCGGCCTTGCGGGGGAGGAAGCCCTCGAAGCTGAAACGGTCCATCGGCAGGCCCGACAGGAGCAGCGCGTGGAGCGCCGCCGCCGGGCCGGGCACCGCCTCGACGGTCAGGCCGCGCGCGATCGCCGCGCGCACGATCCGAAAGCCGGGATCGGCCAGTCCCGGGGTGCCGGCGTCGCTGACGAGCGCGACGGTCTCACCGCGGGCGACGCGGTCGAGCAGCGGGTCGGTGCGGGCGTCCTCGTTGTGGTCGTGGTAGCTGGTCAGCGGCACGCGCACCCCGATCGCGTCGAGCAGCACACGCGACCGGCGGGTGTCCTCGGCGGCGACCACGTCGGCCGCGGCGAGCACCGCCCCGGCGCGCGGCGACAGGTCGCCGAGGTTGCCGATCGGGGTCGCGACGAGCACGAGCCGGCCGGTCCTGTGCTCGTCGCCGTCGTGGTCCGCCGCCGCGGTCGCGTCCCCTGACACCCGTACACTCCTTGGCGTATGGCCGTCGACATCAGCGCGCCGCCGACGCCACCCGCGGCGGACCCAGGCCGAGGGCTCGACGGGCTGCGGTCGCGCCGAACGAGCGCAGTGCTGTTGCCGCTGGTGCTGCTCGCCGTCGCGGCGACGCTGCGGTTCTACCGCCTGGGCTATCCCGACCGCATCTACTTCGACGAGACGTACTACGCCCCGCAGGGCCAGGAGTACCTCGACCGTGGTGTCGAGAAGGGCTTCGCGGTCCACCCGCCGGTCGGCAAGTGGCTCATCGCCTCTGGCATCGCGGCGTTCGGCTACGACGCGTTCGGCTGGCGCGCCGCGGCGGCGCTGGCCGGAACCGTGACCGTCGTCATGACGTACCTCATCGGCGTCCGGCTGTTCCGCCGCCGCGGCGTCGCGGCCCTCGCGGCGTTCCTGCTCACCGTCGACGGCCTCGCGTTCACGATGAGCCGCATCGCGATGCTGGACGTGTTCCTCGCGCTGTTCGTCACCGTCGGCGTGTGGCTGGTCCTCGTCGACCGCGACACGTTGTGGGCCGGCAGTGACGGCCCCCGCGGGGCGCCGCCGGCCGGGGGCCGCCCGCCGCCGCGCCGGCCGCGCCGCTGGCGTTGGCTCGCCGGGGTCGCGTTCGGGCTGGCGCTCGCGACGAAGTGGTCGGCGCTGCTCGCGATCGCCGGCGCTGGGGTGTTCCTGGTCGTCAGCGAGCTTGCCTGGCGGCGCCGGCTGACGGGTTCGCCGTGGCGGGCGTGGCCGCGCGCGGTGGGCAGCGGCCTCGCCGCGCTCGTGGCCGTGCCGCTGCTGGTCTACCTCGCCAGCTACGCGGGGTGGTTCGCGAACTTCTCCGAGACGCGGCTGGGGCAACGCGAGTGCACCGACGGCGTCTGCGACGTGTCGGCGCCGCAGGTGCTCGGCGTGTGGTGGCGCGAGCAGCGCGAGATCGCGAGCTTCCACGGCAACCTCGAGGCGGAGCACCCGTACCGCAGTCTGCCCACGACGTGGCCGCTGCTGCTGCGCCCGGTCGCGTACTACTACGAGTCGTGCAACGACGAGAAGCTCGCCAAGGACGAGTGCGTGACGCAGCAGGGCAACGTCGAGGAGATCCTCGGCATCGGCAACCCGGCGGTGTGGTGGGGGGCGCTGGTCGCCGTCCCGCTCGCGGGGTGGTGGGCGGTGCGCCGGCGCGACTGGCGGGCGGCGACCGTCCTCGGCCTGTGGTTGGTCCAGTACCTGCCGTGGCTGGCGGTGTCGCGCCCGAACTTCTTGTTCTACATGACCCCCGTGGTGCCGTTCTTGTGCCTGACCCTGGCGTACGTGGCGGGGCGCCTCGGCGACCGCGAGCCGACCCGGTGGCTGCCGGCGACCATCGCCGGGCTGGCGGTCGTCGGCTTTTTGTTCTGGTACCCCGTGTGGGTCGGCATCGAGATGCCGACGGAGTCGTGGAAGCTGCGGATGTGGTTCGGCTCGTGGATCTGACCGCAGCCGAGCGTCAGGATTGTGTGTCGGTGAGAGGCGCTCCGGTCGGGTTCGCATGGCGCAGCGCCGCAAGAACGCCAGGTATTCGACTGCTCGCCGCCACGATTGCGCTCGCCCTCGGCGCTGGCTGTGGTGGCGGGTCGGCGCCAGCGCCCAATGCCCCCTTCGAGGGCGCCCTTCCGGTCTACGCCGCCGACGACATCCCGTCAGCCTTGGGGGAGGCCGTGGTCGTCGTCGTCGATGACGGCGCACGTCGGTGCGTGGGGTTGGAGAGCGGAGGTCAGCTGCATGGCGCGCTGTGGCCGGAGGGGTTCACGCTGCAGCGAAACCCGTACCGCATCGTTGACGCTGAAGGAAACCTCGTTGCCGAAGAGGGCGACACCATCACGTTCGGAGGGGGCGAGGTCCCGGTCGGCAAGCTCCCCAATTCCTGCCAGACCGACACGGTGTTGATCGTGGGACAAGTCGAGTCCTAAGGCGCACCATTACCGCAGCGATGACCCGCGAACCAGGTCGCTGGGCCGGCGCTTCGGGCCGGCGGGGTCAGCCCTCCGCGGGGCGCAGCAGCGGCACCAGCCGGTGGTCGGGGGTGAAGAGCCGGCGTACGAGCCCGAGGGCGACCACCGTCGTCGCCGTCGCGGTCGAGCCGAGGACCAGGAACATGACGACCGCCTGGACGAGCACCGCGTCGAGCGGGTCGACGCCGGCGAGGATCAGCCCCGTCATCGCCCCGGGAAGAAACACCAGGCCGACCGCCTTGGTCGTCTCGACCTGCGGGGTCAACGCGGTGCGCAGCGTGCGGGCGAGGTAGGGCCGAGCGGCCGTGCCCGACGGCTGACCCAACGCGAGCCGTGCTTCGACCTCGGCGCGCCGGTCGCGCAGCTCCTCGACGAGGCGCCGCGCCGCCACCACGGTCGCGTTCATCGAGTTGCCGACCATCATCCCGGCCAGCGGCACGACGGTGCGTCCCTCGACGGGAAACACGCCGAGACCAAAGATGGCGCCGAGCGTCACGACGGCGGCCGCCGCGAAGGCGAGCAGCGCCAGCGGCAGGACGCCCGGGACCTCGGGCGCCCGCCGCCGCACGATGTCGGCGGCGAACGCGGTCATGCCGGCGACCCACAGCCACGACCAGACCAGCGGCCGGTCGGGGTCGAGCACGAGCGTCAGCGCGACGCCGACGACGAGCAGCTGCCCGAGCGCGCGGACGGCGGCGACGACGATCGCCCGCTCGAGGCGCAGACCGCGCCAGCGCGACACGGCCACCGCCACCGCGACGAGCGTCAGGGACGCGACGACGCCCGCAGCGTTGACGTCACCCGCCACGGGGCTGCCCTTCGACGGTCGCCGCCGCGCCGCTGGAGACGACGGTGCCGCGGGCGAGCATGAGCAGAAAGTCCGCGAGACGGCGCAGCTGCTCCTCGTCGTGGGTGACCCACAGCACGGGCACGCCCCGGTCGGCCAGCGACCGGGCGGCCGTCTCGAAGATCCGCCGCGGCCCCGCGTCGAGCGACGAGGTGGGCTCGTCGAGCAACAGCACCTCGGGCTGGGTGACCAGCGTGCGCGCCAGACACGCCCGCTGCGCCTCGCCGCCCGACAGGCCGGCGGCGTCGCGGTCGAGCATCGCGGCGTCGAGCGCGGCGAGTTCCAGCGCCCGCGCGTACGTCGCGTCGTCGGCGGCGGGTGCGGCGACCCGCAGGTTGTCGCGCACCGTGCCACCGAACAGCACCGGCTGCTGGAACACCATGCCGACGCGCCGGCGCAGCGCGAGAACATCGAGAGTCGCCACGTCGCGCCCGCGCAGCAGCACGCGGCCGGCGCTGGGAACCTCGAGACGGTTGCACAGCCGCAGCAGCGTCGTCTTGCCGGCACCGGAGGGGCCGGCGACGACGGTGATGCCGGTGGCGGGCACCGTCGCCGTCACCGCCGAGAGGATCGGCGCACTGGGGTCGCCGACGCTGACCGCCTGGAAGGCGAACAACGCGCCCTCGCCGGCCGGCACGACGTCGTCCATCGGCGCCAGCGTAGGCTCCGCCGCCTCGTGGCGAGCGGTCAGCCGGGGTAGGCCACGGTCGACAGCAGCGCGTTCGCCGCCTGCCGCGAGTCCAGCCGCGTGTGCTGGCACACCACCGCCACGTCGGCGCGCACGACGCTGGCGTAGGCGGTGTCACGCGGGACGGGTGCCGGGTCGTCGAGCTGGTCGAAGCGCACGTGGCGGGTGCGGCGCGCCGGCACCGTGCAGCGGTACGGGCCGACCGGGTCGCGGTCCTCGAAGTACACGGTGATCTCGACGTGCGCGTCCGCGTCGCCGGCGTTGAGGATCGACACCGTCTCGTGGCTGCGCAACGCCGGGTCGTCGCCGCTGCTGCGCCCAGGGATGAACCCCTCGGGAATGGCCCACACCCGCCGGCCGAGTTGCTCCGCGTCGCCGGTCGTCATGGCGTCGCTCCTCGTCGCAGTGACAGAACCCGTCCCACCCGCCACAGTGCAAGGCCCACGACGCCCCAGCGCTCACGGCGGACCGCGGCGTCGAGCACGTACATCGCGCGCGCGGCCTCCATGTGCGACCACACCAGCGGGACGTTGCCAAGGCTCTCGCCGCCGAACGGGGCGACCTCCTCGGCGAGCAGCTCGGGCAGCGCGGCGCACATCGCGTCGGCGCGGCGGCGCGCCTCGTCGACGCGACCGACGGCGGCGAGCGCCGACACGGCCCACCACGACGCCGGCAGGAAGGCGCCCTCGAAGCCGGCGAAGCCGTCGTCGCCGCCCGGCTCGTAGCGGTACAGAAACCGCCCGGCGCCGAGAGCGCGGATCGTCGCGTCGACCAGGCGGGCAGCGCGCGGGTCGCGCCGGTCGAGCAGCCGGAACAGCGGCGCCATCAGCGCGGACGCGTCGGCGCCGACGCCGTCCTCGTCGTAGCTCTGGGGCAGGCCGCCGTCGTCGCGCAGCGCCGACAGCACGCGGTCACGCGCCGCCGCCCGGGCGCGCTTCCAGCGCCCGCGGCGGGTCAGCGGCCGCCAGCCGCGCGCGATCCAGATCGCGCGGTCCAGCGCCAGCCAGCGGCCGATGTCCGCCGACACCAGCCGTCGCGGCTCGCGCAGCTCCCAGATGCCGCTGGTGCGCTCCGCGGGCGCTTCGGCGCAGCGGTCGGCGATCGTGGTGACCAGGCGCCACGTCTCTTCGCGCAGCGTGCCGCCCTGCTGGAGGTACACCGACACCGCCTCGACGACCATGCCCAGCGCGTCGTACTGCACCTGCGTCGCCGCGGCGTTGCCGACCCGCACCGGCCGCGATCCGCGCCAGCCGGTGACGCCGTCGACCTCGCGCTCGGCCGGCACCGCATCGCCGCGCACGTCGCTCAGCGGGGCGTCGAGCAGCCGATCGAGTTGGCCGTGGAGGAAGCCGAGGTACTGCTCGCCGACGTCGCGGTGGCCGAGCAGCGCCGCGACCGACACCGCGAGCGACGCGTCGCGCAGCCAGGTGTAGCGGTAGTCGAACTGCCGGTCTGCGCCGGGGGCCTCCGGCAGCGACGTCGTCGGGGCGGCGATGACCGCACCGGTCGGCCGGTAGGTGCACGCCTGCAGCACCGCCAGCGCCTGCGCCGCGCGTTCGGGATGCGTCCGTGGCAACCGGGCGCGGCACCGCCCCGCGCCGGCGGCACGCGCGGCCGCGTCGCGCTGACGCAGCCGGCTGCCGACGTCGGCGGTGCGTCCCGGGTCGAACGTCACCACGCACGCCGCCGAGCGCCCCCGCGGGGGGGTGCGCCGCGGGCGCCGCGTGCGGCGGTTCTCGGGGAGCTTCGGGGCCCCGCCGACGGCGACGACGGCGCCGCTGTTGAGCGCCGCCTCGCCGTCACCCCACACCGCCTCCGGGGCGTCGAAGCCGCCGAGCTCCAGCGCATGGACGATCTCGAGGTCGTCGTCGAGGCCGCGGACCAGGCGGATCAGCGCCGAGCCGCGACCGTCGGGGCAGCGCAGGCCGTCCCAGGTCTCGATCATTCCGCGCGGCCCGCGCAGGATGGTCCGCGCGGTCGGCCCGGCGGCGGGGCCTCGGGTCCCGACCGCCCGCACGCCGCACCAGCGCGCGCTCGCGCCGGCCGGGTCGAGCAGCGACCACAGCACCGGCGGCGAGTCCATCGCCGGGGCGCACCACCAGTCGACCTCGCCGGTGGGCAGCAGCAGAGCGGTAGCGGAACCGTCGCCGAGCAAGCGGTGCGCGCCGATCGGCGGCCCGTCCCAGCGGGGACCGCCAGAGTCAACCAACCGTCAGACCGAGCGCCGCAGCGCCGCGACCGCAGCGCGGGCTTCCGGCACAACCTGCGGCACGGTCGCGAAGGTGGCGGCCGCGGTCGCGAGGCACCAGCTGCACAGCGCCTTGTGCTTGGACACCTGCTCGACGGTCAGCCCGCCCGCCCACAGCGCGTCCATCGCGACCTTCGCCGCGAGCAGCAGCGGCAGCCACGGCGAGTCGCGGTGGCGCCGTGCGCCCCCCATGGCGGCCAGCGCGGCGGTCGCGGTGTAGCTGCCGATCCCGAGCAGCGCGTCGGGCAGCTTGAACATCTGGTACGCCTCACCGGAGGCGTCGACCTTGTCGGCGTCGAGGAACCGCAACGGCGGTTCCGGCAGGTGTTTCAGGATCCCGGTCTGGTACAGCGCCACGACGCCGAGCGACGCGGCGGCCCCGAGCGACAAGCCGACGGTGCGACGCCGGCTCGTCAGGTACGGACCGCTGCCGCGACGCAGGTCGTCGCTGACGCGCTCCGCCGCGCGTGACGACGAACGGCCGAATCCGTCGGGGTTGCCGCGCGCCGCGGCCGCAGGCGGCCCACCGTTGCTCGCCGCTGTTGCCATCGCGCGTCCCCTTGTTCAGCCCCCGGCTCGCCTACCCGCGTGAGCCGCTTCGCGAAACGGTGGACGCCGCTGCACCTGGACGTCGTCGCGAGTGCTGAACTGCCGGGGCGGGGCTCGCGTCAGTCGTCGTCGGGCTCGGACGCTTCGTCGGCCTCGGCGTCACCGCCATGCTCGATGTCCTCGTCGGCGTCGCCGTCGGTATCGCGCTCCCGACCGCTGTCCACGCCCCGGTCGTCGTCGAGCTCGTCGTCGGGCGCGTCCTCGTCGAGCTCGTCGCCGTCGGACACGTCGTCGAGTTCGTCGTCGCGGTCGCGGCCACCGTCGTCCCCGGCGTCGGGCTCGTCGATGTCGTCGATGTCGTCGTCGTCCGTCGCGTCGTCGCCGTCGCGGTCGCCGTCGTCATCGAATCCGCCGTCGTCCCCGTCGGCGTCATCGTCGCGGTCGCGGTTGCGGTGGCGGTCGCGGTCGCCGGCGTCGTCGTCGCCACCGTCGCGGTCATCGTCGCGGTCACCATCGTCGTCGCCGTCACCGTCGTCGGATCCGCGGTCGTCGTCGCGGTCGCTGTCGCCGTCGTCGAACCCGCCGTCGCGGTCATCGCCACCGTTGCGGTCGCCGTCGCGATCGCCGTCGCCGTCGGACCCACTGTCGTCCTCGCGGTCGCTGCCCCCGTCATCGCCGCGGTCGCGAGCGCGGTCGCTACGGTCATCCTCCGCGTCGTCGCCGTCGCCGGAGGGCTCGCGCGGCCCGCCGCGGTCGTCGCTTTCGCTGTCGCCGGACGACTCGTCGCTGCCGCGAACGTCCGCGACCCGCTCGTCGTCATCGCCCTGGTCGGCGGCGTCGTTCCCGCCGCGCCGCTCGCGTCGCGAACCGTCGCGATCGCCCTCGGAGGTGCGACCGTCCCCATCCGCGGGCGTCGTGGTCGGCGCGTCTCGCCGCGCGTCGGGTTCGTCGGTCGGGGCTACGGCCGAAGCGTCCGGAGAAGGAAGGTCGGGCACGATCGGCGCCGGCGGCGGGTCTGCCGGCGCGATCGCGAACGCGCGGGCGGCGTCGTCGATCCATTCCTGCACCGGGGGCGGCAGCGTCCCGGTCGCGGCCATCACGGTCAGGGTCGTCGCGCCGGCGACAGCCGCGACGGCGAGCTTGCCACCGAGGGTGCCCAGGAACGCCGCCGCGCGTGTCGCCCATCGCGACCGGGACGGCGCTGCGCTGGCGGGCGCGGCCGCGATGCGCTGTGCCGGCGAGACGCCCTCGGCGAGGATGGCCGCAAGTGCCGGTCCCGCGACCGGCGGCGCCCCGGTCGCGTAGACGTCGCGGAGACGCGCGGCGAAGTCGGCCAGCGCAGGGTCGGCTACGGCGCCCGCTCCGGGCGTCGCGCCGAGCACCGCTTCGGCGGCCTGGTCCTGCCAGCTGCGTCGCATCTCGCCGTCTGAAACGTCTCGCCGGCTCACAGGGGTACGCCTTGCGAGTCCAGCGTGCGCCGCAGGCGCGCGAGCGCGCGGCGTTGCAGCGCCTTGACGGCACCGACCGACTTGCCGAGGGCGGCGGAGATCTGGGGGACGGTGAGGTCGGCCACGATCCGCAGCATCAGCACGTCGCGCTGGTCGGTGGGCAGCCCGTCGATCAGGCGCCGCAGCGACACATCGGCGATGCCGGCGAGCGCGACGTCCTCGGCCGCCGGCGCGACGACACGGTCGGCGTGCGCCGGGGTGAGGGGTTCTGGTCGCACTCGCCGGCTGCGGCGCCGGCGGTCATCGATCACCAGGTTGTGGGCGATGGTGAACACCCACGCCCGGAACTGCTGCCCCTCACCGGTGAAGGTCTCGATACGGGTGAACGCTCGCAGGAACACCTCGTTGGCCAGACCGTCCGGATCCTCGACGCCGGACGCGCGCAGATACCCGGCGACCGGTGGACCGAGGGCGTCGAACAGCACGCGGTACGCCCACGGCGCGTTCGCCTGTGCGGCCGCGACGACGCCGTCGAGCTCCGCGCCCAGCGACGGTGTCAGCGGCGAGCCCTCCACGGTCGCCATAGTGCATTGATCGGCGCAACCAGCCACCGGTTGACCTCGCTGGGTCTTTGCCAGGCTCTTTCCGACGACTTTTTCCGACGACCCGTGTCCCCGACCCGAAGCGCAACGTCTACGCGGATGTCACCGTGTCGCACCCGGCACGTCGACGACAACGGCAAACCCGTCGTGAGGCGGGGGCGCAAAGCCAGGGGCCTCGCATCGCGAGGCAGCCCAGTTACCGAAGGACGTGACGATGATGCTGCGCAGAAAAACCGCCGCGACGACCCTCGCGGCAACCGCCCTCGCGGCCCTGCTCGCGTTGCCGGCGGCCGCCGCCGGCGCCGACGCCGACCGCGACGGGATGCCCAACCGGTGGGAGAGCCGCCACTCGCTCGACCCGCTGCGTGCCACCGCCGAGGGCGATCCCGACCTCGACGGCCTCGAGAACCTCGACGAGTACACGCACGGCGGCCGACCGCGCGACGAGGACAGCGACAACGACGGCGTCGACGACGGCGACGAGCTGCGCCTCGATCTCGACGTCGACGACCGCGACGAGGACGCCGACCGCGACGGCCTCGACAACGAGGACGAGGACGACGCTCGCGAGTCGTGCCGGGCCGACGACGACGACCGTGACGCCGACGGCATCGACGACGAGGACGAGAACGAGCAGCGCCACGACGCGGACGACCGCGACGTGGACGACGACGGCCGTCCGGACCGCCGCGACGCCGACGACGACGGCGACGGCCTGCCCGACGTCGCGGACGCCGACGGTGACGACGACGGCCTGGTCGACGGCGAGGAAGACCTCGACGCCGACGGAGTCGACGCCGAGGACGAGGACGACCACGCCGACGACCGCTGCGACACCGACCGTGAGGACGACGACGACGACGACGACGGGTTCGACGATTCGCGCGACTCGCGCGACGACGACGACAGCGACACCTGATCACCTCCCGCCGCACGCACGACGCCCCGGGGTCGCCCCAGCCCGGGGGCGTCGTGCGTCTCGGCTCAGGCCGGGCGCCGGTGGACCGAGACCGCGTAGTCCCCGCCATCCCGGAACGGCACCCGGTCCCACGCGGCCCAGCGCTGTTCCAGCACGAGGCCGCCAGCGGCCGCGACCGCGTCGTACGTTGCGACGTCCAGCCGACCCGCCTGCAGCTGAAAGCCGGCGACCAGTCGTCCGCCGGGGCACAGGTGGCGGGCGAGGTTCGCGACGACCGCCGCTTCCGTGCCCGGCGCGAGGAAGATCATCACGTTGCCGGCGAGCACCACCGCGTCGAAGCAACGCAGCGCACCACCGGCATCGGTGACCGCGACATCGGCGAGGTCGCCCGCGATCCACTCGAGCCCCGGCGCCTTCGCGCGTGCAGCGGCGAGCATCGCCGGGTCGAGGTCGACGCCGACCACCTCGACGCCGCGCCGCGCCAGCTCTACCGCGACGCGCCCGGTTCCGCAGCCGGCGTCGAGCACGGACTTGACGCCGAGCGAGGCGACGAAGGTCGCTTCGCCGTGGACGTCCGCGCCGCTGCGCTCGAGCGCACGGAACCGTTCGTCGTAGGCGGCACCACGGGTGTAGTCACCGTCGAGCCAGCGATTCCGGTTGTCCTCGGTCATCGCGGACCGCGGGTGTCGTGCGGCACCGGCCGGCCACCTACGCCGTCAGCTCGTCGAGGTACTGCGGCAGCATGCGCCGCCACGTTGGCCACTGGTGGTCCCACTGCGGGCCCCACGGGTCGACGCGGTTGGGGACGCCCTTGCCGCCGAGCGCCTCGGCGAGCCGCCACGACTCGCCGACGTCCTCCCAGGCGCCCTCGCCCGACGCGAGGATCACGAAGCGCTGGCGCAGCCGATCCAGCTGCCGGCCCTCGATGCCGGGCACGAAGTGCAGCGGTGAGGCGAAGTACAGGGCGCCGTCCCATGCGCCCTCGAACAGGCCTTGCAGGTCGTAGGTCCCGCTCATGCCGACCGCGGCCGCGACCACCTCGGGGAAGCGGCACAGCGTCGCCACCGCGTTGAACGCCCCGATCGAGGCACCGGCGGTGATCACCGGCAGCTCGCGACCGCCGCAGTCGGCGCGGATGGCCGGGACGATCTCGTCGCGCACGCAGTGGTGGAACGCGTCGAGCAGGCGGATGCGGTAGGCGGGCGAGCCGGTCTTGGCGAGCATCGCCCGGCCGGCGACGCTGTCGCAGGAGTACAGCTTGACGCGGCCGGCCGACAGCAGCGGCTCACACGCGGCGACCAGTCCCTCGCGTTCGATCTCCTCGGCGTCGCCGCCAGCGGTCGGGTACACCATCACCGGCGCGCCCCAGCTCCCCCAACGCACGAGGCTGATCTCCTGCTCCAGCCGCTGCGAGTACCACCGCTCGTGCGCCTTCACATGGCCCTCACTCGTAGTACAGCTTGTGCGGTCCCGGGAAGATCCACGACAGCGCCTCGCGCAGCCGGTCGCGCCAGTTCTCTCAGTTGTGCCCGTCGCGCGCCTCCATGTAGCGCACCTGCATGCCGGCCGCCTCGAACGTGGGCACCATCGACCGGTTGCGCACGATCAGCGGCTCGTAGACGCCGCAGCTGACGTAGACGCGGTCGGCGACGCGTCGCGGGGCCGCGCGGTAGCGGTTCACGAACTTGACGACGGGGTCGAACACCGACCCGCCGCCGTGGTCGCTGCCGATGTCGGTGAACACGAACGACCCCGACTGCAGCACCAGCGCCCCGAACGTCTCGGGTAGCGCACGGCGGTCGACAACGACGCCACGCCGCCGAAGCTCGATCCCATCAGGCAGCGACCGGTGGTCTGCCCGAGCAGCGGCAGGTCGGCCTCCAGCCGCGGGATCAGCTCCGTGACGACGTAGCGCGCGTGCGCCGCCGAGTTGGCGTACTCCACGAGCCGATCGCCGGGGTGGCTGAACGCGACGACGAGCTCGCGGACGTCGAGCCGGTGGATGAGGTTGTCGAGCACCGTCTTCATCGCCGCGCAGCCCAGGTAGTCGCCGCCGTCGTGGACGACGAGCAGCGGATAGCGGGCGGTGCGGCGGAACGGCCGGCAGGTACACGGTGACGGCGGCGTCGCGTCGCAGAGCGCGGCTGGGGACCACGAGGTCGAGCAGTTCGCCTGGGCGTGCCTCGCGATCGTGCAACGTCCAGTCGGGGACCTCGTAGCCGGCCGCATAGCACACCGAGTTGCTGCCGAACGGGTTGTGCGAACGGCGCGGGTTGAGCGGGTCATCGATGATCGCCCGGTCGTCGCCGCGGACCACCTCGAGCTGGTACTCGACGCGCGACCCCTCCGGCAGCTCGACGACGACGTACCACAGGTCCGTGCCGGCGAGCCGGCGCAGCGGCATGCGCTGTGGCAGGCCGACGATCGCGTGGGTCAGCGCGACCTCGTCCGCGTCGCCGCGATACAGGAAGGTGCAGCGCGACCCCTCGACGATCGGGACGTCGTGGCGGGCGATGAAGCGGTCCGTCAGCGGGGTCGGTGGAGCAGACCGGCAACGTGCCGCCACGCCCGGGAGCGTCAGCGGGCGAGCTTGGCGCGGGCAGCCTTCGCGGCCAGCCGCGCCTCGCGGCGGCTGCGGCGAACCGCCGCCCCGGCGTGTCCGGCCGCGTGGCGGCTGCGCCAGGCGAGGCCGGGCTTGCCCTCGGTGTCGACGGCGGCGAGCAGCAGCCCACCGAGCATGCTCGCGTTCTTCAGGAAGTGGATCTGCTGCTGCTGGCGTTGCGCCGGGTCTTCGTACTCCCAGAAGCGGTGGCCGGCCATGGTCGTCGGGACGAGGCTCACCGCGAGCGCCAGCGCCGACAGCCGCGGCACGCGGCCGAACGCGAACATCGTGCCCGCGACGAGCTGGACGCCGCCGTTGACCTTGACCAGCAGCTCGCTGTCCTGCTCGCGCAGTCCGGGAATCTGCCTGGTGACCTTGTCCGCCGCCGGTGCCTTCGCGGCCGGGTCGCCCAGCGCGTCGACACCGCCGGCGATGAACATCGCGGCGACCAGGGGGCGGGCGATGCGTCGGGGCAGGCTCATGGGTCTTTCGCTACCGCGCGACGGCCCAACTCAACCCTTGGCGTAAGCCGTGCGGTCGCGCGCGATCACCGTCGTGCCCGACGACCGCCCTACGGTGGGCGCCGTGCGGACCGCGACCCGGACGTCCACCTACGACCGCGAGATCCTCCGTCTTGCGATCCCAGCCGTCGTCGCGCTGGCGGCAGAGCCGCTGTACGTCCTCACCGACACCGCGATCGTGGGGCGCATCGGCACGCCGCAGCTCGGCGGGCTCGCCGTCGCGAGCACGCTGATCCTCACCGGGTACGCGCTGTTTGTCTTTTTGGCCTACGGCACCACGGGGACCGTCGCGCGGCTGCTCGGCGCGGGCGACGTCGCGCGGGCCGCGTCCCAGGGCGTGCAGGCGCTGTGGCTCGCCGCCGGCGTCGGCGTCGCGCTCGCCGCCGTCGGACTCGCCGCGGCCGAGCCGGCGGTTGCACTCATGGGCGCCGGCGAGCAGGTCCGCCCGTTCGCCCTGACGTACCTGCGCATCAGCATGGCCGGCGTCCCCGCGCTGCTCGTCGTGCTCGCGGGCACCGGCTACCTGCGCGGCCTGCAGGACACGCGCACGCCGCTGCTCGTCGCCGTCGGTTCGGCGCTCGCCAACCTCGTCATCGAGTTGGTGCTGGTGTTCGGGCTGGACCTCGGCATCGCCGGCTCGGCGTGGTCGACGGTCGTCAGCCAGCTCGGCGCGGCCGGCGTGTACGTGACCTTCGTCGCCCGCCACGTCCGCGCGACGGGAGTCAGTGTCCGCCCGGACTTGAGCGCCTTGCGCACGCTCGCGGGCGTCAGCCGTGACCTGTTCTTGCGGACGGCGGCGCTGCGGATGTCGTTGACCCTTGCGACCGCCGTCGCCGCGCGCATCGGCGTCGTCGAGCTCGGCGCCCACCAGATCGCCTTCGAGTTGTGGAGCCTTTTGGCGCTGCTGCTCGACGGGATCGCCATCGCCGGCCAGGCACTCGTCGGGCGACTGCTCGGCGCAAGCGACGCCGCGGGCGCGCGCGCCGCCGCCGACCGCATGGTGCAGTGGGGGCTGGCCGCGGGTCTCGTGTTCGCCGTCGGCATCGCCGCGCTGCGCGGGGTGCTGCCGGCGCTGTTCACCGGCGACGCTGCGGTGCAGGCGGTGACCGCGTTCCTACTGCTGTTCGTCGCCGTGCTGCAGCCGGTCAACGCGGTGGTGTTCGTCCTCGACGGCGTGCTGATCGGCGCCGGTGACGTGCGCTACCTCGCGTGGGCGATGACCGGCGCGGCGGCGGCGTTCGTGCCGGTCGCCGGCGCCGTCCTAGTCCTGAACCTCGGCGTTGGCTGGCTGTGGGGCGCCATCGCCGTGCTCATGCTGGCACGCCTCGCCGCCCTCATGGCGCGCTGGCGCGGCTCGGCGTGGCTCGTCGTCGGCGGACGGCACCCGCTGAGGACGCGCACTACAGCGACCAGCAGCAGAAGGACTGGGCTGCTGGCGCACCTACGGCTGGCGGGGAACGTCCCGTGGTCGGTGGCAGGCCCGTGGTCGCGAACCAGGTCCTGACGATCGGCAAGGACCTGTAGCAGACCTGACGCTGGGCCTCGACCCTGCCAGCGCACCAGGCGTCCCTCCCGGTGGGGGGCGGTCCTCCTGACCCGGAGCGGTCCCGGTGTCCGCGTTCATGCGCCGGGCCGCTTCCGGGAGGGGGAACGGTCGCACAGGTGCCCGAACGTGACCGTATCCGCCCGATCAACCGTCCAGGTAAGGGCCACCGAACTAGCCCAACCGTCCACTAAGGGCGGCCTGCACGACCCTTCAGACGCCGCTGCCGACCCGGCAGACCGCATGGCTTCGTCCGCAAGGGTCCGATACGGGCACAGCGGAGCAGTTTCACGCGCCCGGACATGGCAGGTCCCCGTGCCGGGATGGTCGCAGCGACGGGGACCTGGAGCCGTGGCCGTGGATGGCCTGAGCCGGTCCATGGCTCGCGAAGGTCAGCAACGACGCGACTGACGGACTGACGTCGGGCGCCGAGCAGGTGCGCGATCACCTCGTGCGTGAGGTGGACTTCCGGTGCCGGTGTGCGGGTGGAGCAGGCGCACCACCTCGCGCAGGCGGTCGACTGAACCGTCCTCGACACGGGTCAGCAATCGCGCCAGCGCGCGGCGTTCGACGCGCAGCAGACGGTCGACCAGTTCCGAGGAGTCCATGGGGCCGCGACGGCTATCGGCGCTCCGATGACCTAGCGAAACGGGAACCGATTGCGACCCGCCGGCGTCTATTCAACAGCGGAGACCGACGAGGCGGAGGAAAACGCATGAGAAAGACGACGGTGGTGCTGCTGGTGGTGCTGACGGCCTGTGGCGCCAGCGCGGGCGCGGGCACGGGTGGCGCCGGGGTCACCAACGCGGGCGCGGCCAAGCCCGGAGGGCTTACGGTGCAGGAGGCGCTGGAAACGGACGCGACCGGACCGCTGCTGGTGACCGGCTCCTACGTCCACGCCGAGGGCGAGCCGCCGCGGCTGTGTGCTGCGATGCTCGAGTCCTACCCCCGCAGTGCGGCGAGCCGTCGCTTGTGGTCGAGGGCCTCGACGAGTCGGACATAAAGGTCTCGAACGCGAGGGCGGGACGACGTGGGCCAGCCGGGTGACGGTAACGGGTCCACGGCGAGGCGAGACCATCACGGTGGACCCCACCGTCCAGTCCTGACGAGCGTCAGGACCTGGCGGCGAGCACCCGGTCGGTGAACCCCTCCAGCGACCGCACCCGCCGGGGGTGCTCGACGGTGTGCAGGCCGCGGTGGTCGACCACCCAGCCCGTGAGCCCCGCGGCGTCGGCCGCGACCATGTCATAGGCGACGGTGTCGCCCAGGTACCACGTCTCCGGGGCGCGCAGTCCCAGGGGCTCCAGCGCATACGTGAAGATCGCCGATAGCGCGTCGGCGTCGCCCCTGTCGCTTCAGCTCGGCGTACTCGGTAGCCAACGCGAGGTCGGCGCGAAGGCGGTCGCGGAACTCCAGCCTGTCCGTCCATGCCTCGGCGTCCGGGTCGAGCAGGTGCAAGTGGGCGACGCGCCGCTCGCCGTCGGCCCTCGACGAAGAACCGCCGCCAGGGCCGTTCGTCCAACGGCGGCGGGACCAGGTGCCACCCGTCCTCGGACAGCGCCGCGGCGACGTGGTCGGCGACGTCGAGTGTCGCGACGCCGGCCATCAGGTCGATCGTCGGCTTGGCCGCGAGCCCTGGCACCGCCGTGCTG
The DNA here is from genome assembly GCA_030446745.1 of Egibacteraceae bacterium. GTDB lineage: Bacteria > Actinomycetota > Nitriliruptoria > Euzebyales > Egibacteraceae > JAUJMS01. The sequence continues at coordinate 28,125 of JAUJMS010000016.1, forward strand.
CCGACGTGGTGAACCGGCGTGGTCAGCCACGGCGCCAGCAGCCGTTCGAGTCGCGCAGCCTCGGCCGCTGCGCGGGCGGGCCACCGTGGATCGGCCGCCTCGACGATGACCGGCGCGGTGGCCCACGCCGGCCACTGTTGGGGTGCCGGAGAGTCGGCGTCCACGCCGTTCCTAGCGCCGGTGTTCGAAGCGTCCGTCGCCACTGCCGCCCGAGACGGCCGGCAGGATCGCGAGCTCGTCGCCGTCAGCCAGCGGTTCTGGCTGCGTCAGCCGGGTGGCCTGGGCGTTATGGATGCACAGGACGTGGCGGCGCAACTCGCCTGCTTCGTCGAACAGACGCACCGTCAGGGTCGGGTGTTGCGCGCACAGGTCGGCCAGCGCCTCCTGCACGGTGGCGCCGGACACGGTGACCTCGCGCACCGCCCCGACGGCCGGTTCCAGCACGCGCGGGAGGCGGACCGTGGTCGTGGCCACCGCTAGACCAGCGCGACGGTGGCGATCCTGGGATAGCGCCCCGGCAGGCGTTGCCACGTGTCGCCGGCGTCGGCGGTCGCCCACAGCTCCCCACCCGTGCTGCCGAGATAGACGCCGCCGTCACCGTCGGTGGCGATCGCACCGCGCAGCACCGACGTGTACGTCGGCTCGTCGGGCCAGCCCTTGCCGGCGACGCTCCACGAGTCCCCGCCGTCCAGCGAACGCCACGCCGCGAACCGGCCGTCGACGGGGACGCGGTTCTCGTCGGCCGCGAGCGGCACGACGAACAGCGCGCCGCTGGCGTCGTCTCGGGCGATGGGGAACCCGAACCCCGCAGGCAGGCCGCGCTCGATGCGCTCCCACGAGTCGCCGCCGTCGTCGGTCCGGTAGACCCCCTTGTGGTCCTGGCGCCAGATGACGTCGGCGTTGGCAGGATCCGCGACGACGGCGTGGACGCAGTAGCCGATGCCCGGTTCGCCATCGGGAACGGCTCCCTCGACGCCGTCGTTGCGCGGCACGAACGTCGCCCCGGCGTCATCGGAGCGAAAGACGCCGATCGCGGAGGCCGCCACCCACATCCGGTCGCCGTCGAGCAACACCCGGTGCGCGCACATGCCGCCAGCGCCGGGCTGCCACGCCGCCCGAGTCGGGTGCCCGTTGAACGCCCGCAGCGGCTCCCACGTGACGCCGTGGTCGTCGCTGACGAACACACCAGCCTCCGCGACCCCGCAGAACACACGCCCGTCCAGCGAGGTCGTGAACGTCCAGATCTGTTCCAGCCGTGGACCGCTGTCGCCGAACGCCGGCCCGGCGGCGACCTGGTCCCATGCGTGCAGGTCGGGGCTGCGGTGCACACCTGGTCCAAACCATCCGCTGCCGGTCGCTGCGAGGTAGGTGCCGTCCGCCGCGCGGCCGAACGCGGTGACACCCCACCCCGGAAACAACGGGCCGTCGACCGCCCAGCTGCGCTGGTCGTCGCTGTGGAGCAGCCACGCGCCTTTGTCCGTGCCGACCGCCAACGTCGTCATCGCCACCCTCCCGTCGGGTGAGCGCCACACACCCGACACCAGACGCGCGGTCGCTGCGCCGAGCACACTACCGTCGGCACCGCCGGCCTCGAAAGCTCCGCCTGAAAGCGGTCGTCCCGCAACCAGTGCAGTAGCGTCGGGGTATCGACCGCCTGGCACCGGAGGGTCTCATCGTCGCAACGCAACGACCGCTGTCGGCCTCCCGAGGCGTGGCCGGGCCCGTGCTCTTCGCGCGGTACGCCTACGCCCCCAACGAGCGCGGCTTCTGCGGACCGCCCGACCACCGGGCGATGCTCGAGTACGGCTCCGAGCAGGTCAGCGACGCGGGGCTGATCAAACTCGCCAGCTCGTTCACCGGGCCGTGGCCCTACCTGACGCTCATCGCGGGCAGCGCCGGCATCGCCGACCCGTTCGACGCGCGCGTCGTCGAGGCGTACTGGATCGGCAACGAGCTGCTCGATCGCGTGGACATGACGGCGTTCGGCAACGGGATGCTCGAGCGGTTCGGGAAGGTCGCGGGGCCGTCGTGGAGCCATCTCGCCGAGGCGATCCCTGCCGGCGCGGTGGCGCACCACAGCTTCCACGTCCTCGGGGTGTATCCGTGGGTGGGGCTGCTCGGACCCGAACGTGGCGGCGAGCCGCTGCGCATCCTCGACCGCTGTCGCATTCGCTGGGGCAGGGTGACGGCCGTTGCAGGCGACGAGGTGACCGTGACGTCGCAGTCGCTGACGTGGGACGGTCTGCGCCTCGGCATCGGCGACGCCCAGCCGGAAACCGCACGGCGGGCAATCGGGGGTGTCGGGTTCGTCCCCGACTTGGTCGCCGGTGACTGGGTCGCATTGCACTGGGACTGGGTCTGTGACCGCATCTCGCCCCGGCAGCTGCGGAACCTGCGCCGGTACACGGCGCTGCAGCTCGAGATCACCAACCACCGCGTCAGCCACTCTGGACCCGGAATGGTGATGGCGTGAGGCGCCGGGTCATGTGGAGGCGGCTCTCGACGGTGATGCTCGCCGGGCTGCTGGCGGCGTGCGGCACCGAGGCGGCGCAGGACCAGCCGTCGCCGGTCGAGACCACCGCGCCGTCGGCGTCGGCAGCGACGGTACGGCTGTACACCAGCGTCACCGAGGACACCGTCGAGGCGGTCGTCGACGGGTACCAGGACGCCTTCCCCGGCACCAAGGTGGAGGTCTTCCGCGCCCCGACGGGCGAGCTGACCGCGCGCATCGCGGCCGAGCAGCGCGAGGGCGGCGTCCGCGCCGACGTGCTGTGGCTGACCGACCCCCTGTCGATGCAGCAGTACGACGCCGACGGGCTGCTCGCGCCCGTGCCGCCGACGGCCGAGGCGGTGGTGCCACCCGAGTACCGCTCGGACACCTTCGTCGGCACGCGCATCCTCAACATGGTGATCGTCGCCGGCGAGGACGTCGATCCGGCTCCGCAGAGCTGGTCGGATCTCGCCGATCCGCGATTCGCCGACGCTGTCGCGATCCCCGACCCGTCGTTCGCGGGGTCGGCGTTCGGGGCGCTCGGCTACTTCGCGCAGGACGACGACTTCGGGCTCGACTACTACCGACAACTGGCAGAGAACGGGGCCGTCCAGGTCTCCGCACCCGACGACGTCGTCACCGGCGTCGCGGAAGGGCGCTACGCCGTCGGCATGACGCTGGACAACTCGGCGCGCACGGCGATGGAGAACGGGTCTCCGATCGAGCTGATCGCGCCCGAGCCCGGCGCGATCGCGATCTACAGCCCCATCGCGGTCCTCACCAGCGCCGCGGACCCCGACGCGGCGACGTCCTTCACGGACTTCGTGTTGACCGAGGAGGCGCAGGAGGCGATCGCCAAGACCGGCTGGGAACCCATCCGCGACGACGTCGCCTGGCCACACGACCTGCCACAGGTCGCGCCGGACTGGGCCGCGATCTCCGACCAGCAAGAGCAGCTGCTCGAGGAGTACCGCGCCATCTTCGGTGGCTGAGCCACGCGATCCCGCCTCGGCGTGGCGCTGGGCGGGCACGGCGACGGCGGCCGCCGCCGTGATGCTGCTGGCGGGATTCCCGCTGTTCGAGCTGCTCGCGGCCGCCGCGGCGCAGGGGTGGGTCAACGCCGCCAGGTCACTGGTGGGGGCCGCGACGGCCGCGCCGGTGGTCAACACGCTGTGGACCGGTGCCATGGTGACCGCGGTGGCCGTGGCCGGCGGCACCGCGGCCGCGATCGCGACCGAACGCAGCGCGGCGCCCGCTCGGCGATGGCTGCGACTGGCGTTGCTGCTGCCGCTGGTCATTCCGTCGTTCGTCGCGGCGCTCAGCTGGGCGCAGGCGTACGGGCCTGCCGGACTGGTCGACGACCTGCTCGGCGTGGCGGTGCCCGGGGTGTACGGGCCGTTCGGGGTCGTCGCGGTGCTCGTGGTCGAGGCGCTGCCACTGGCCTACCTCGCCGTCGCGTCCGGACTGGCGTCGCGGGCGGAGCCGGACCTCGAGCGCGCCGCGCGGGCCAGCGGCGCGAGCGCCCGCCAGGTCCTCGTGACGGTCACACTGCCGCTGTTGCGGCCGGCGCTGGCTGGCGCGGCCGCGCTGGTCTTCGTGACCACCGTCAACGCCTTCGGAGCGCCGGCGATTCTCGGGTTGCCGGCGCGCTTCTCGACGGTGACGACGCGCATCTACTCCGACCTGGCGTTCGCCGCGAGTCCCGCCGCGTTCGCGCGCGCCGTGACGCTGAGCGCGGCGCTGGTCGTGTTGACGCTCGCCGTCGTCGCACCCGCGGACGCCAGGGGCCTTGGTCGGGGTGCGGTGCGCACGGCGGTGCCGGCCGGGGGCGGATCCACCGGGACGAGCGCCCGCTGGCCGGGCGTCGCCGCCTGGGCCTACGTCGTTGTCGTGACCGCCGTCCCGCTGCTGGCGCTGGTGCTGATGGCGTTGACCCGCGCGGTGGGCGTCGTGCCGACGCCGGCGAACTGGACGCTCGCGCACTTCGCGGAGGCGCTCGACGGCGACACCGTCGCTGCGCTCGGTCGCAGCGTTGTCCTCGCGGGGGCGGCGGCGACGGTGGTGGTCCTGCTCGGCGGGCTGCTCACCGTCCTGCGACACCGGCGCCTGGGGCGGGGTCTCGGCACCGTGGCCATCCTCTCGTTCGCGGTCCCCGGCACGACGCTTGCGGTGGCGATGCTGCTGGCGTACGGGCCGTGGTTGCGCGACACCGTCGCGCTGATCCTGCTCGCCTACGTCGCGAAGTTCTGGGCGCTGGGCCACCGGACGGTCGCCGGGGCAGCCGACGGCCTGCCGGCGGACCTGTCGCGCGCCGCCCGGGTGAGCGGCGCGAATGCGCTGACCGCGATCCGTACCGTCGTGGTTCCGCTGCTGCGCCCCGCGTTCGCGGCGGCGTGGCTTGCGGTGTTCCTGTTCGGGCTGCACGAGCTGACGATGTCGAGCCTGCTGTACGGGCCCGGCAGCAAGACGCTGGCGGTGGTCATCCTCAACCTCGCTCAGCTCGGTGACCCGACGGTGACCTCGGCGCTCGCCGTGCTGCTGACTGCGCTGCTGCTCGCGGTGGCCACGCCGCTGCTGTTGGTGGTCCGAGCCAAGCGGTGAACGACGGCGGATACGGCGCCGCCGCGCTGGAGTGCCGCGGCCTGGAGGTGGCGTACGGCCGCGAGCCGGTGCTGTCGGCGCTGGACCTGCGCGTGGAGCGCGACGAGGTCCTGGCGCTGCTCGGCCCGTCCGGCTCGGGTAAGAGCACGCTGCTGTACACCGTCGCCGGATTCGTCCATCCGCACGCGGGAGAGGTCACGATCGACGGCCGTGTCGTGGCGTCGCCGCGCACCCGAGTGCCGCCGGAGTCGCGCAAGGTCGGCCTCGTGTTCCAGAACTACGCGCTGTGGCCACATCTGGCCGCGGTGGAGACGGTCGCGTATCCGCTGCGCCGACGCGGCGTCGGCGTCGCGGAGGCGAACCGACAGGCAATCGAACTGCTCGAACGCCTGAGCGTCGCTGACCTGTCGGAGCGTCGGCCAGCCGAGATGTCGGGCGGACAGCAGCAGCGCGTGGGGCTCGCCCGAGCGCTCGCGGCAGAGGCGTCGCTCTACCTGTTCGACGAACCGACCGCCCACCTCGACACCCCGCTGCGGGCGCAACTGCAGCACGAGCTCGCCGAACGCCGGCGGATGCTCGGCGCGGCGGCCGTCTATGCCACCCACGATGCCGGCGAGGCGCTGGCCGTCGCGGACCGGGTAGCCCTGCTGCGCCACGGCCGGGTCATCCAGATCGGACCGCCGGTGCAGATCTACGAGCAGCCGGTGGACGTGTGGGCCGCCCGGCTCACCGGCCCGGCGTCGGTGCTCCGCGCCGACGTGCACGTGGCCGACGATGGCAACATCGAGGTCACCCTGTCAGGGCGGACGGCGCACGTCGCCGGAGGCCGGACCCCGGACGCCGGCGCCGACCCGGACCTGCTCGTCCGGCCGGACTGGACCACGCTGGGCGGCGACCTCGACGGCGTCGTGACGCAGCTGTGGTACCGCGGACCGCACACCGACTACCGACTCGACACCCCCGCCGGCCCCATCGACGTTCGCCACCCCGGTCCGCCGTCGGCCACGGTCGGAGCGCGCGTCGGCTGGGGGTTGCGCCGGGTCTGGGCGGTACGCCGGGGCGACGCATAGGCGACGCGGGCACCGACCGCTTCGGCCGGTGCCCGCATCACCTCGTTCAGGACCAGGTCGCGGCTCGGCAGGCCCCGGCCGTGAACATCTGGCAGGTCCGCCAGTAGATGCCGGTGACCTTGGCGTTGTTCTTAATGCCGGCTCGTAGTCACGGACCCCGAACCGGACGAGCCCGGTGGTCCGATCCTCCAGCCCGCCGGCGAGCCCCATCCGGCAGCCCGAGGCGGTCGCCGTACTCCGACAGTGTCGGCTGTAGGCGCCGGCGTGGCCCGTGGTTGCCGGGCCAGCGATTCGCCTGCGACTCCAAACACAGTTCACCGGTTCGGCGATGGTGACCGCTGAAACCGCATTCGTAGAGATCGCTGGACGGTGGTCGTGGTAAGCCCACATACCTCGGCAGGAACACGCCGGTCCCGGCTCCGACGTCGACGACGAGCGACAGGGCGGTGTCGGGGAGGCGCGTCACCACGGCCGTCCGCCACCCGTCGAGCTGCTCCGGGGGCGAGCCCGCGGCCCTGCCGGTAGCGGTCGGCGTTACGCTCGTAGTCGACGAGCGGCTCCCGCCAGTCCGTCAGGCGAGCGCCTCGTCGGCGAGCGCTCGCGCCGCCTCGTCGGGGGCCTGTGCAGCGAGTGCTGCGACGAGGACGCGGATCCGCCCGAGGGTCGAAGCCGGCAGCGACGCGTGCCTCGCCACGTCGAGTTCGTTGACGATCGTCAGCACGGCGAAGTCGCGGAGGTCGGCCCCCCTGATCGCGGTGACGTCGCCGGTGAACCGGTCGACGACGGGCAGCGGTTCCATCCCGAGCGCCGGGTAGGTGCGGGACCGGTCGCACATGCCGTAGACGTGGACGAGCGCCTCGGCCTCGGGTCCGATCACGTCACGGAGCCGTCGCCGCTCGTCGCCCGCCAGGAGGGCGTGCGGGAACCCGTCGGTGCCGTAGGAGGCGTGGCAGATCGCCGCCAGCTGCGCGCGGGGGGCGGCGTGGCACTCGACGGCGAGCGCGTGCACCCGGCGGAGGTGCGCGAGGAGCGTCCCACCCGGGTGGTCGACCCGGTCCGCCCCGAGCGAGCGCTGCAGCGCGAACGCCCGCTGCACGACCACGTCAGCCGCGAGCCACCTCGCGGCATGTTCGGCGACGATCCCGGCGAGCTCGGTGGGCGCGTCGCGCGCCACGAGGTGGCCGGCGCTCGCCACGGTCGTCACCATGACCCGCGCGTTCGCGCCTCGGAGGCGGTCGACATCCTCGTCTCCGAGCGGCGACCGGCCGCCGCCGCGCACGAGCAGAATCGGCATGTCCAGCCCCGTCGCCGTGGCCAGCAGCTGCGGGCCCCGTGCGAGGATTTCGTCCACGAGCACGGCCCGATCGCGTTGCAGTCCGAGCTCGTCGAGCCACGCACGGACCGGTCCGGGGGTCGGGTCGGGGACCACGTCCACGAGCGCCAGCCCGACGACCCGGCCCGCCGTCAACGGCTCGGCCAGGGCAGCGAGCGCGGCGAGGCCGCCGAGGGAGGCCCCGACCACGACGACCGGAGCTCGTTCCCGGTCGATCATGGCCCGCACGTCCTCGGCTAGCGTCTGGAGGGTCGTCGCCAGCCCGGAACTCTCGCCGTGCCCTCGCAGGTCGTAGGCGACCGCCCGCAGCCCCGAGGCGTTCAGCGCCGCGAGGAGCGGATCCCAGACGCTGCGACGCTCCCCGCCGGCATGCAGGAGCAGGAGCGTCGGTCCAGTGCCGTTCACCGTTCCGCGCAGCGTGACGCCACCTCGGCCGAGGCGGACATCGCTCACCGCTGGTCGAAGCGCAGCTTGTTCCAGCGCTCGCTCCCGGGGGTCACTGCCCGCGCCGCCGGCGGTCGTCGAGAGCCCTTCGGCACCGACGCCAACCCCCGGTACACCTGCCGACCGTCCGGCCGCCGCGCCGACCACCGACGGCAACGAGGTTCGCCTCGTCGATGAACGCCCACGCCGCCTCGTCGTAGTCGGGACGAGCGTCCGTGCCTCCCTGCCACCTGATCACAATCTCGGTCAGCCGAGCGGGGAGATCCTCCAGCTCCCCCTCGGAGAACCGTCCGCGCGGGGGCGGTGACGTCGATCATCGGCATGGTCACTCCTCCCACTACCTTGAGCGGTCAAGGTACACCATGACGTCCTTACCTTGTCACGTCAAGGTATGATCGGGGCGTGTCGAGAGGGACAGCACGCCGTTCTCCGGACGAGGCTCGTCGGTTGATCCTCGACGCGGCTGCGTCGCTGCTCGCCGAAGGGGGTGTCGTCGCCGTGCAGGTGCGTGCGGTCGCGGCGCGTGTCGGGCTGACCGACGCCGGGATCACCCACCACTTCGGCAACCGCCAGAACCTCCTGACGGAGCTCCTCCGCCACGGCGGGCGGCAGCTCCGGGCTGCGCTGCGAGAGGTGGTGGCGTCATGGCTCGAAGGCGACGCCGACCTGCACGACCTCGTGGCGTCCCTCGATGCGCTGTACTGGCGGGGCTACGGCGAGCTGGCGGTCGCGCTCCACGCCGCCGGGTGGCGCGATCGGGGCAGCGGGATGCTCAACCCGGTCGTCGATGCGCTCCACCGCCTGCGGCCGCCCGGCAGCTCAATCGACGACACGCGGCTCGCAGTCGCCGCGCTGCACCAAGCGGTGGCGACCGACGGCCTCTACGGCACGGCCTTCCGCCGCAGCGCCGGGCTCACCGGCGCGGCCGCCGACGACCCCACCGCCCAGCTCCGGTGGTGGACGCGGCAGCTCGAGCTGGCGCTCGGGCTCGGTCCGCTTGAGGCACCACCACGAGGCTGATGGTATCGGCCGCTATCTGTCCCGGCGCTGTTCGAGCCGTGCTGGGGCGATGATCGTCGCGCGGCTGTTCCCCTCTCCGGAGTCCCCGAGCACCTGACAGCGACTCGAACCGTGGCGGCTCCAAAAGCTTGCGGTCCACGCGCATATGACGGCATCAAGGAGATCCTCATGGCGTTTGTACTCAGCCTCGATCTGGCCTACCTCAATGCCCACACGATTGTCGTCGTGCGGTGACGCCACTTCCAACAGGGATGCCGTAGCTGCCTGAGATCAAAGGTCCAGCGGCGGGTCAGCCGCTCTCAGCGCCGCCAGCCGCTGAATGAGTTCATCGCAAGTGGCTGCGCGCCGCCGACGCCAAGCCCGCGCGCCGGCTCGCCACCCCGCAGCATCGCGCCGCTTGTACGCAGGCCGCACGACGTCATAGCGAAGCTCTTCGACGCCGACGATCATTACGTACGGATAGCACTCGACGAGCCGCTTGCCGTTGGACGGAGCGCCATCCCGGCCAGCGTCGTAGCGCCACCCGAAGCCATTGAGCGCCGCGTGCACAGTCACCCCGCGAGTCGCGGCGAAGCGGTGTTCACGGAATTTGCCGAGACCTTCCATCGGCCGTAGGCGCGGCCGATCTGCCGATCGCACTCCCGACCTCTTGCTGTGTTGGTAACAACAAGAGGAGCATCCACAGCCGCAAGGGTGGCGCCCTCTAAAGCAAGATCCTCCAGCCAGTTCACGACGTCGCCCGTGCCAAACCTCCAACCTGCATCGACGACAACTCCGTCCCGGTCAAGTGCCGCGACGCCGCTGGCCGGGACCGTGGGCTCGTGCGACCAGGCGAGGTCAACTCCGAGAAAGCGTTCCATACGCCTATCAGTCTACCGAATGAGGCCCCTTTCACACCGCTCGCGCGATGCGCTTTGTGGTACGGGGCTTTATCGCCAAGGCCGTTTCCGCGGGAACTCATCTGTGATAACGACTTCTTCACGCAGCGGAACGCTCAAGCGGCAACACGTTGCAGGGCAGGTACTTCGCCATGGCGGCGCGCGCGACGGGCCATGCTGATAGACCGGCTTCGATGAGCGCCTACGCAGCGATGCCGGATTGATAACGCGGACGACGACGATCAGACGCGTGAGGATCTCCACCGAACGTCTCCTGACCTCACACTTGAGGTCGTCGACATGGCCGGCGCCGCTGACCGAGTCACGACGGTATGGGTGATGAGGGGAACGACGAGGGCCGATGTTCGCGATGCCCTCCTACGGGACGTTCGGTCGCGATCAAGGCGACTGCCTCGACGACCTCATGACGGCAAGGTCGTCCGTCCAGCAGGCGTCGGACATGTGGCGTCTGGCGCGGCAACTCCAAGTCATACCGAGTGACTGGCAGGGCGATCGGGCCGCTGCAGCTACCACCGCAGCCATACTCAAGTCTTTGGCGCTTCACCGCGGGTCAAGGGTCCGATATCGGCTGAGGTTCGAGGTCACTGATCGTTGCGAGCCAGCACGTGTAGCCACCGACGGTGCCCCACGCTCTCGCCTGCTTCAATCACGTGGAAGCCGGCAGATCGAACGAGTTCCAAGAGTGGCTCGGGTTGGTGGTGAACGAACCACCGGCGGATTGCCGCGCGTGCTGACTGCGACGCGGCGTCGTACGGGATGTCTTCCACCCCTCGCCGTCACCGATCGACGTTGACAGCCCGAGGAGACCCGAGCGCCGGAGGCATTTGCGCCACCGACGAAGGGTGCTCGCGACGTGCTCGCGTGGAACGTGGAGCAGGCTCGCCGAAGACCAAAGCGCATCGAGACAATCAGCACGAAGTGGTGGGCGGCGAAGATCCCCAATGAGGACGCGAACGCCGTTTGTACGAGCGCGTGCAGCCATCCGCTGTGAAATGTCAAGGCCGATCACTGACAAACCCGACGCGGTGAAGTACCGCGCGTCGCGGCCTGGGCCACACCCCAAGTCCGCGACGGTTCCCTTGCCACCCATTGCAGCGACGAAGGCATTGCGGAACGACCGGTATTCGGCAGGCACGTCTGCGGTTCGTCGCTCGTACTCGTCGACCAACGAGTCGTACGACGCCCTGGTCGACGAACAGGCCTCAGCGGGCGTCGGGCGACGACTCACTCCGGGAGTCTACGCTTGCTCGTTCCGACCGACTCGAGAAAGCGCACATCGGGTGCTCTCCGTCGGGTATCGGCTGCTCTGCTAGGCGCGCGGGGTCCGGTCCTGCGACTTCCCCGCGGCCAGCCTTGGGGCAGGCTGTCACCGATGGTGGAAGGCCACGACCGGGAATCGCTGCGGCGGACGTTCGATCAGGTGCCCGCGCTGTACCAGCGCACGACCGGACTACCCGCAGGAACTGTTCGACCACCTCATAGACGTCACCCGCCTAGCGGCCGGTGATTCTGTTCTGGAGGTTGGGTGTGGTTCGGGCAAAGCGACGCTGCCGTTGGCGCGGCGAGCCTTCCGGCTCACGTGTGTTGAGCTGGGCGCGGAGCTTGCCGCAGCCGCTCGCGAGAACCTATCCGGCTTCACCAACGTCCAGGTCATACAAAGCGCATTCGAGGAGTGGGCCCTCCTGAAGAGGGCGACTTCCGCCTGGTGGTGGCTGCGACAGCATGGCATTGGATCGATCCCACGTTGCGGTACGGCAAGGCATGGGAGCTGTTGCGCTCCCACGGTTACCTGGCTTTTTGGAGCGCCAGCCATGTGTTCCCCGATGACGGCGACCGGTTCTTCATGGAGATCCAGGACATCTACGACGAGATCGGAGAGTCGCTTGCGAACGGTCGCTGGCCACGACCGGGCGAATTAGAAGAGCATCGCGACGAAATAGAGGCGAGCGGTTTTTTCGACGTCGTTGATGTCCGCCACTTCGACTGGGAAACCATCTACGACGCCAACAGATACATCAACCTGCTTGAGACCTTCTCTGGTCACATCGCGATGGAGGAGTCCAAACGACGCTACCTCTACACCGAGATCCGACGTCGCATCGCTGCACGCCCGCATGGACTCGTCCGGCGTCACTGGGGTGCCGTCCTGCACATTGCCCGCCGCCGGGACTGACAGAGGCACATGACGCGACTCCGTTCTGGCGAGACCAGCGGTCACACAACGGGGACAGCCTTCGGATATCGGCCGTCCCCGCCGTTCTCGCCTGGGCCACGTCGTCGTATCGTCTCGTGCCAACCAGCTTCTGCCGGCCAGACCGACCACCGCTTCGGGTTACAGGAAGGCTCCGTGTGAACGACTACCGCGTCAGCGCGCTGCTCACTTCTACGACGTCTTCCGCGACTTCGATGACATCGGCTTCTACCTGGAGCGCGCGTGACTCCGACGCTGCGCGTGCTTGAGCTGGGCTGCGGTACGGGCGCGGTCACTCTGCCACTCGCTGCCCGGTGTGCCTACGTGCACGGCGTCGATCATTCGCCCGCCATGCTCGCGCATGCCCGTGGGAAGGTGGACGCGACGATGGCGGACTCAACTCAACCGCTTCCCGCCGATCGCGTACGGCTGACGGAGGGCGACGTCGCGTCCCTTGATCTTGGTGAGCCTTTCGATCTGGTGATCGCACCGTTCCGCGTGATGCAGAACCTCGCGACGGATGCGCAGTTGGATGGACTCTTCGGGACGATCCAGCGGCCTTTGGCTCCCGAAGGTCGGGCCATCCTCAACGCCTTCAACCCGAAAATGGACCGCGAGGGTCTTGTCGCAGCATGGTCCTCTGGATCGGAGCGGGTGTACGAACCTCGCGATACTGCGATCGGCCGCGTGCGGCTGGTCGAGCACCTCGCCGGCGTGCAGGAGCAGCCGTTGGTCCTCTACCCCGAACTGCGCTACGAACTCGTTGTCGGTGACGAGGAAGTGCAGGATGTCGGGGTCCTGCAAATCGCGATGCGGGTCTACTACCCGGACGAGTTCCTCGCGCTCTTCACCTCCCGCGGCCTGCGGATTCTCGAACGGCACGGCGGCTACGGCGGTGAGGCCTACGGGGACGGCCGGGAACTGATTGTCGAGTTCACGCTACCGTAAGCGCCTGCCCGAGGACCAACGGGCGGCTCGTCACCGCGCAGTCAACCGGTCGCCGGAGTCCACGGAACGGCGTGGATGCGTCCACCACGTACACCATCGGATGTCGGCTGAACGCCTATGGCAGTCTTTCGCCGCAGGTACCGACTTCGGTAGGGCTCCCGCTGCTGTTGCTGCTGCAGTCTGCGCCCAGCCAACCGCTGTGGGAACCTCCCGTGGATCTGTGTCGTCCCACAATGAGACGCTGGGAGGCCCTCACACATGCTGCGACGCACATGGACCGCGCGGGTGGTGCTGACTGCGGTGCTCGCTGCCGGTTGCGGGGCAGCGGCAACGCGTGCAGGTCCGAGCGGCGACGGGTCCGACCTCCTGACAGGCGTCCCGGGGGATTGCCAGCTTCTCGAGTCGTGGGACCCGGATCTGCATGACCGCATGTTGGCGGCGATCGAAGATGCCGTCTCACACGGTCCGCTGGTGGTCGCCGGGACCGATGACCAGGCGGTCGTAGCGACCACCACGTATGAGAGTCCGGGCGTGGAGCGCCGGAGCGCTGCCTGGATGGTCGACAAGGGCACGCTCATCGCCATCAACGACGAGGCAGTCCGCATCTCGTCGGCGGCGGCGCGAGTCATAGAGAGGACGGGGAGAATGCGCTGGCCGGAACTATGGCAGAGGCCGAGGACTGTTCGCTGGTCGCAGCGGACCGGAGCGTGCCCGACCCGTCCCCACCGGAGCCCAAGATGCGCCCCGATCTCATGGTTATCGAGCCGGCTGTCACGGCACCGGGCGAGCAGCTGGCGCTTCGGTTCCCCGAGGAAACGCCGCGCGGGATCGCTTTCGAGCTGCATCGCCGCACCGACCGGGGGTGGGTGACCACTCACTGGATGAACTCGACGCGAACGGCATCGAGTACGCCGGAACTGCGCCGGTCGGCACGGATGGGTTCGGCTCCATCGACGTGGGGGTCGGCGGGCCTGGCCCGGACCGTGTGGCGCTACCTGACGACATCCAAAGCGGCGAGTACCGCGTGTGGCCAACGCCGGCGACGAGTTCTGCGCGCCGCTAACCGTTACCCCCGGTTGAAGTCTGAACGGCTTGAAGTCTGAACGGCGCCGGTGATCGCACCTGCCCATGCCACCCCGCTCACCACACCGCGTGATGCCGGCCCTTGACCCGAAAGACCAACACCGCTTCCCGCTGGCACCTTCCGATAGCGGCTGACACCGGTTGCCCTACCTATACGTGAAGTGGGCTTCGGCCAAGCCAATAGCGACGTGCCGGCCAACGGATCGCCAACCCCTGACCCGTGGTGTTGGTATGTGCAGGCGGTTGTGGAGCTGAGGGGAATCGAACCCCTGGCCTCCTCGATGCGACCGAGGCGCTCTACCAACTGAGCTACAGCCCCGTGGGGCGCGGGCATGGTAGCAGCGGCCGCCGCGCCCCGGCTATGCGTCGTCGGCGCTGAGGCCGCGGCGGTGGGCGTCGAGCGCGTCGTGGAGGCGGGCCTGGACCAGGGCGACGGTGAGGTCGCCGCGTGTGCGCTCGATGATGGAGCGCGCGACGTCGGTGGAGCGGCGCAGGCCGGCGGTCACGCCGTCGGGGAAGTCGATCGTGACGAGCAGCGCGTAGATGTCGTCCATCGCCCCGAGCAGCGCCTCGCTGCGCTCGAGATGACCGGCGCGCAGCGCGTCGAGCAGGTGGCGACGCAGCTCCCCCACGGTCTCCGCCAAACCGTTGAGGTAGGCCGCGTCGGACACGCCGAGGTCGTCGGGCGTCGGCAGCGGGGCATCCGTGACCAACGCGAAGGTCGTGCGGGCCTCGGCGTACTCCTTCTGCGCGTCGAGCAGAAAGCCGGCGTGCTCGACCTCCGGCTGGCCGGCGCACGCGGCGCGCGCGGTCGCCAGCGCCTGCTGTGCCTCGTCGAGCAGCGCGGCCGCCGCGTCGCGGTCGTCGCGGTGGGCGGCACGGATGGCGTTGGCCGAGCAGCGGATCGACGCGCGCGACGCCGTCAGCGTCGCCTCGCGCGCCGCGTGTTTGGCCGCCAGCCGGCGCGTGACGAGCGACGCGACCGCCGACAGGTCGGCCACGCCGGCGTCAGGTCCCGTAGCGGCGCAGTGGCTCGGCGTCGCCGGCCGCGACCGGAGGAGCCGCGGGCGGGCGCAGCATCCGCGTCTTCGCGCGAGCCTCGGCCGCGCGGGCGGTGCTCCGGCGCAGCAGTCCGACGTAGCCGAGCAGCGCCCCGACCGACACGACGAACGCCACGGTGAAGACGCCGCCGACGATGAGTGCGAGGACCGCCGCGACGCCGGTCGCGACCGAGAGCCGGGCCAAGGCGGCGCGCCGGCGAGCACGGATCCGGGCGCGGTTGCGCGAGCCGGTGACGCGGGCGGGGTCGGCGAGGACGAGAACCGGGCGGCTGGGCAGCCGTTCGACGGTCCGCGGGGGGGCAAGCATGCTCATGCTCCGCTCGAAGGCCGAGATGGATTCCAGCGGGGAAGAGGCGCGCCGATCCCGCACGGCGCCGGGGAGCAGTATCGAGCCCCAGACCGCGGCAAGCAACACCACGACGAGCCAGCCCATCGAGGGCGGAAAATAGCACCGCTGTGATTCAAACCGGCGCAACCGCCACCGAGGCAAACGCGGCCCGTCAGCGCCGGTGGTCGCCGCCCCGCAACTGGTCCACGGCGTGGCGGAGCACCGGCACGATCGCGGCGAGGTTCTCGACCGCGGCCTTCGGTGAGCCGGGGAGGTTGACGACCAACGTGCGCCCACGCGTGCCCGCGACGCCGCGCGACAGCATCGCCATCGGGGTCACCGCCAGCGACGCCGCGCGCATCGCCTCGGCGATCCCCGGCGCCAGCCGGTCGATGACGTCGAGCGTCGCCTCGGGGGTCGCATCCCCGGGATGCAGCCCGGTGCCACCGCTGGTCACGACGACGTCGGCGTCCCCGCAGGCGGCAACGATGGCGTCGGCCACGCGCTCCCGGCCGTCCGCGACGACGACGACGTCACCGACGTCGAAGCCAGCGTCGCGCAGCAGCGCCGCGACGGCGGGGCCGGCGGCGTCGTCGTAGACGCCCGTGGCGACGCGGGTCGACACGGTGACCACCCTCGCGCGCACCGCTACGCGCGCTCCCAGTCGCCCCGCGCCCCGCCGGTCTTGCGCAGCAGCTCGACGCGTTCCACGACGACCCCCCGTTCGACCGCCTTGACCATGTCGTACAGCGTCAGCGCGGCGGTCGACGCGGCGACCAGCGCCTCCATCTCCACGCCGGTGCGGTCGGCGGCGGTCGCCTCGACGGTGACCTCCGCGACCCCGGTCCCCGCGTCGACGCGCACGTCGACCGCGACGGACGCCAAGGCGACGGGGTGGCACAGCGGGATCAGCTCAGGCGTGCGCTTGGCGGCCATGATCCCGGCGACTCGCGCGACCGGGAGGGCGTCGCCCTTGGGGAGGTCGCCCGCCGCCAGCCGCGCGGCCGTGCCGGGTGCCATGCGCACCAGCGCGCGCGCGACGGCCCGCCGCTGCGTCACCGCCTTGTCACCGACGTCGACCATGCGGGCGCGGCCGGCGGCGTCGAGATGCGTGAGGCCCTCGGACGCGTCGCCGGTCACTGCGACACGAGCAGGTGGACGACGACGGTCTCGCCGGCGGGCACGTCGGTGCGGTTCGCCGGCACCTCCGCGAGCCCGTCGGCGTCAACTGCCGAGTGCAGCAGCGAGCTGCCCTGCGGCCCGGTCGGCCGCGCGTGCCACACGCCGTCGCTGCGGCGCAGCTTCACGCGCAGGAACGCGACGCGGTGCGGCGCGCTCGACAGCGGCTCGTCGAGCACCGCGCTGACGCGCGGCCGGTTCAAGTCCGTGCGGCCCTGCAGCCGGCGCAGCGCCGGGCGGACGAACACCTCGAAGCTGACGAAGGCGCTCACCGGGTTGCCCGGCAGCCCAAAGCACGGCACCCCGCTGATGAACCCGAAGGCCTGCGGCATCCCTGGCTGCATGCCGACCTTGCGGAACGCCACGTCGCCGAGCTGGGAGAGCACCTGTTTGACGAAGTCGTAACGCCCCGCGCTCACCCCGCCGGAGGTGACGAGGAGGTCGGCGTGGGACAGCGCGCCTTCGATCGCCTCGGCCAGCGCACGCCGGTCGTCGCGCACGATCGGGCTGCGCACCGCCGTCGCGCCCGCCTCGCGCGCCATCGCCGTCAACATGAACGAGTTCACGTCGCGGATCTGCCCCGGGCGCAGCGCGACCCCCGGCTCCGCGAGCTCGTCGCCGGTGGAGAGCACCGCCACGCGCGGGCGGGGGTGGACGAGCACCTGCGAGCGACCGACCGCGGCGAGCATCCCCATGTCGGCGGCTCCGAGGCGCCGACCGGCCGGCAGCACCGTCGTGCCTGCGCGCACGTCGCCGCCCGGGGGGCGAACGTGGTCGCCGGACCGCGGCGCAGTGCGCAGCCGCACCCTCCCGGGCCCCTCGTCGACGAGCTCCACCGGGACGACGGCGTCGGCGCCCCCCGGCAGCGGCGCACCGGTCATGATCCGCACCGCGCGCCCGGGGCGCATCTCGACGACGTCGGGCGCGCCGGCCGCGACCTCGCCGACGACGTCGAGCTCGACACCGTCGTGCAGGTCGCCGGCCGCGACGGCGTAGCCGTCCATCGCCGAGTTGGCGAACGCCGGCACGTCGGCGTCGGCGACGACGTCGCCGACGAGGACGCAGCCGTGGGCCTCGAGCAAGCCCAGCTCGATCGGCTCGAGCGGCGCGACGCGGCTCAGCACCTCGCGGCGATGGACCTCCAGCGCGACGAGCTCGTCAGGGTCGACGCTGTGCGAATGTCCGGCGGGAGCCGGTTCAGGCGCGTGCACTACAGCCTCTTCACGAAGTCGCGGAGGAACGCACGAAACTCCGGACCGAGGTCGGACCGGCGTGCCGCCAGCTCGACCGTCGCGCGCAGGTAGTCCTGCTTGGACCCGACGTCGTAGCGCACGCCCGAGAAGCGCACCGCCCGGATCGGCTCGTCGCGCGCCTGCGTGCGCATCGCGTCGGTGATCTGGATCTCGCCGCCCCGTCCCGGTCGCGTCGCCGCGATGATGTCGAAGATGTCGGGGGTCAGCACGTAGCGCCCGATAATGCACAGGTTCGACGGCGCGTTCGCGCGGCCCGGCTTTTCGACCATGTCGGTGACCCGGTAGACGTCGGGGTCGTCGGGGTCGGGCTCGCCGGCGATGACGCCGTACTTGTCCAGCTCCGACGGGCCGAACTCCATGACGGCGACGACGCTGCGCCCCGTCGTTGCGCACAGGTCGACCATCCGCCGCAGTAGGCGTTCGTTCGCGCCGAGCAGATCGTCGCCGAGCAGCACCGCGAACGGCTCCGCGCCGACGTGGCGGCTCGCGCAGCCGATGGCGTGCCCGAGGCCCAGCGGCTGGCCCTGCCGCACGTAGTGGACCGACGCGAGCTGCGAGACGGCACGCACCGCGGCGAGCAGGTCCTCCTTGCCCGCCGCCGCGAGCTGTCGCTCCAGCTCGACCGCCTGGTCGAAGTGGTCCTCCAACGCACGCTTGCCGCGACCGGTGACGAGCAGGACGTCCTCGAGCCCGGCGGTGACGGCCTCCTCGACGACGTACTGGATCGCCGGCTTGTCGACGATCGGCAGCATCTCCTTCGGCTGCGCCTTCGTGGCCGGCAAAAAGCGGGTGCCCAGCCCGGCGGCCGGGATGACCGCCTTGCGCGCACGCACCTGAGTCCTTTCGCGTAAAGGCTGCGGCGGGTCGTCGCGATCCTACGCGCGGGACCCGTGCCGGACGCGTTACGCCGGGTCGGCCTCCAGCGACGGGCGGCGGCGCACGTCGTCGTCGTCGGGCCGGCGCTGCGCCTCCACGACGCGGTTGCGCCCCCGCGCCTTCGCGGCGTACATCGCCCCGTCGGCGCTGCGCAGCAGCCGCGCGACGGTCGTGCCGTGCTGAGGGTGCGTCGCCACGCCGAGGCTGCACGTCACCGCCAGGCCGGGCAGGGCAGCATCGACCTCGACCGCGACCGCGGCGCCGCTGACCGCCGCCCGGATGCGCTCAGCGGTCGCGACCGCGCCCTCGAGGTCGGTGCCGGGGAGCAGCACGACGAACTCCTCACCGCCGTAGCGCGCCACGACGTCGGGCACGCGGGTGGCGGCCTGGATGCGGCGGGCGACGGTGATGAGCACCTCGTCGCCGACCTGGTGGCCGAACTCGTCGTTGACGGTCTTGAAGTGGTCGAGGTCGGCGATGACCAGCGACAGAGGGCGCTCGAAACGCGCGGCGCTCTCCAGTTCACGGTCCGCCTGCAGCTGGAAGTAGCGGAAGTTCCACAGTCCGGTCAGCGGATCGGTGACCGACAGCCGTTGCGCCTCCTGGTGCAGCAGCACGTTCTCGATCGCGACGGACGCCTGCGCGGCGAAGCTGCGCACCGTGTCGAGATCGTCCTGGGTGAACGGGCGATCGCCGTCGTCGCGCAGCAGGCTCAGCACGCCGATGACGCGGCCCCGGCCGATCATGGGCACGGCGAGCTGCGCAGCACCGACCGGCTCGCCGGGCGCCGGGGTGGGCGCTCCGGGGTCGGGCAGGCGCACGGGGGTGCCGACACGCGCGACGGCTCCCGCGACGCCCTCGCCGACGGCCAACCGGGGAACGTTGCGCCCGACCCCGCGTCCCACCTTGACGTAGAGCGCGTCGCGCTCCGGCGTGTACAGCCGCAGCAACCCACGGTCGGCCGCCAGGGTCTGGATCGCGGTCTCGACGACGACGGCGAGCGTGCGGTCCAGATCCAGGCTGCTCGACAGCGTCCGACCGAGGCGCGCGAGCGACTGGCGCGCCTCGTCGCGGCTGCGCTCGAGCTCGGCGAGGCGTGCCGCAAGCTCGTCGGACATGGTGTTCAGCGCCACCGCCAGCTCGGCGACCTCGCGCCCGCCGGTGGGCTCGACACGGTGATCCAGGTCGCCGGCGGCGACGGCGCGGGCGACGCCCGCGGCGCGGCGTACCGGCGCGACGACCGAGCCGGCGAGGATCCAACCGAGCAGCCCGGCGAGCAGCACCGACGGCGCGAGCACCGCGAGCGCCAGCACCGGCAGCGCGACGCCCGGGTCGGCGGGCTGCCAGATCAGCAGCACCGGTCCGTCGGCGCCCGCGCCGGGCGCGAGCGGCGCCGTCGTCGCGGTGACCGTCTGCTCGCCGACGCGCAGCGTCGCCACGCCACCCGGCGCGGGAGCCGCCACCGCGGGCACCGCCGCTGCCGGAGCGCCGCGGGCGGCAAGGACGCGCGTGCCGTCGATCAGCGCCACGCCGCCGGGAACGGGCACCTGCTCGAGCAGCTCGGCGTCGGTCCACACCCCCGCGACGACCCAGCCGAGCACCTCGGCGGGGGCGTCGCGGGCGCCGCCACGGACCTCGCGGACCTCAAGCAGCAACCCAGGGACGGTGGTGCCCGCCACGACCGCACGCGCGACGGCCGCGGCGTCGGCCGGCGTGGCGCCCTCGGCAGGGGGCGAGCGCCGTGCGGCCAGAACCCGCCCGGCGGCGGGGCCGAGCCCGACGATGGCGGCACGCTCCGGCACCGCCTCGCCCGCGATCCGGGCGAGCCGCGCGTCGGCGCGGCGGGCGGCGCCCGCGGCGAGGATCGGCCCGGCGTCGCGGCTCAGCGCCGTCGCGAGGTCGCCGGCGCGGGCCCGCACCGTCGCCACGGCGAGCTCCGCGGCAGTGCGCGCCCCGGCCAGCTCCCGCTCCGCCAGACCGGTCAACCGCGCCCCGAGCTGCCACTGCAGCACGAGGACCGCCACCAGCAACGGCACGACGGTGATGGCGACGAAGAACAGGGCCAGGCGGGTGCGCAGTCCCATCGGCGGCATTCTGGCACCGTGGGCAGCGACGAGACGGCGGACCGCGTCGATCCGCCACAACGACCGGGGGCTTGCCACCCCCGGCACCCACCCCCCGCCGGCGGTCCCACGCCCCGGGGTGGCGGCGACGACACCAACGCGTCCGACCCGGTCGCGTCCGACCCGGTCGGCGCCGCGAAGGCGACGCTGCGGCGGCGGATGGTCGCCACGCGCGCCGCGCTACCGCCGGCACTGCGGCGCGAGGCGTCGGCCGCGGTGTGCGCGCGGCTGGCGCGGCTGCCCGAGCTCGCCGGGGCGCGTGCCGTGCTCGGCTACGCCGCGACCCTCACCGAGGTCGACGTCGACGCCTTCCTGCGCGCGCTTGCCGCCGCCGGCGCGCGGCTGCACCTGCCGTGGGTCGACGGTGAACGGCTCGGCGTCGCCGAGGTCGCCGACCTCAACGAGCTGACCGCCGGCTGGCGCGGCGTGCGCGAGCCGCCGCCCGGCGGGCGGCGGGCCGTGCGTCCATCGCTGCTCGACGCGGTCGTCGCGCCGGGCGTCGCGTTCGACGCGGCCGGACGCCGGCTCGGTGCCGGCGGTGGGCACTTCGACCGCCTGCTCGCTCAGCTGGGCCGCGGTGTGCCGGTGATCGGCGTGGCGTTCGACGAGCAGGTCGTCGACACGGTCCCCGTCGCGGCGCACGACCGTCGCGTGGACGTCGTCGTCACGCCGACGCGCACGCTGCGTGCGTGACGTTGGCCGCGTCAAGGGCCGCCCGTCATACTGGCGGAGCGGGCCACCGTGGCCGCACTTGGGTTCCCTTCCCGCGCTGTCGGAGTGACGACGATGCCCACGTACGAGTACGTCTGCCGCGACTGCGACCAGCACATCGAGGTCGTGCAGAGCTTCCGTGACGACCCGCTGACGGTGTGCGGTCACTGCGGCGGGGCGCTGCGCAAGGTCTTCAGTGCCGCCGGCATCGTGTTCAAGGGCTCGGGCTACTACGTCACCGACTCGCGTCGCGCCGCGGCGGGCAAGGGCGACACGACGACGTCCGAGCCGTCGGAGGCGGCGACCGCCGAGTCCACCACCTCGGGCAAGGCACCAGCGTCGACGACGCCCGACGGCGGCTCGTCGAGCGGCGGTGCCCCCGCCGCCAAGCCGCCCGCCAAGCCCGACGCCAAGCCGGCGAAGTCAGCCTGACGGTGGCGGACGAGCGGATCGCCGTCGGCATCTTCGGCGGCTCGGGCTTCTACTCGCTGCTGTCCAGCGCCCGCGAGGTCGCCGTCTCCACGCCCTACGGCGACCCGTCGGCGCCCGTGGTCATCGGCCAGATCGGCGGGCGCAGCGTCGGGTTCATGCCCCGCCACGGCGTGCGCCACGAGCTGCCACCGCACCGGATCAACTACCGGGCGAACCTGTGGGCGATGAAGCAGCTCGGCGCCACCGACGTCATCCTGCCGTGCGCCGCCGGCAGCTTGCAGAAGCACGTCGCCCCAGGGCACTTTGTCATCGCCGACCAGGTCGTCGACCGCACGACCGGTCGCGCCGACACCTTCTACGACGGTCCCGAGACGACCCACGTCACCTTCGCCGAGCCCTACGACGCCGAGATGCGCGCGGTCGCGATCGCGGCGGCGCGACGACTCGGCATCGAGGTCCACGAGACCGGCACGATCGTGGTGATCCAGGGTCCGCGCTTCTCGACGAAGGCCGAGTCGCGCTGGTTCTCGTCGCTGGGCTGGGAGGTCATCAACATGACCCAGTACCCGGAGGTGATCCTCGCCCGGGAGCTCGAGATGGCGGCGCTCAACATCTCGCTGATCACCGACTACGACGTCGGGCTGGCCGACGACCCCGACATCCCCCCGGTCACCCACGCCGGCGTCGTCGAGGTCTTCACCGCGAACAACGCCAAGCTGCGCGAGCTGCTGTTCGAGATCGTGCCGGCCCTGCCGCTGTCCGCCGACCGGCCTGCGCTCACGGCGCTGCGCGGGGCGCGCTTCGAGGTCTGATCCCGCGGCGTCCACAAGCGTCCGGCGGCCGGCGGGGTGCGCGGCCGTCGCGGCGGCGACAGTGACGCCATGCGACGGATCGAAGCACTGCTGCGGGGACCGTATCCGCGGCTGCCGCGCCCGCTGGACGCCTGCAGCGAGCAGTGGTCGCGGCTGCGCCCGCGTTCCCGCACGCTGGCGGCGGCGCTGCTCGTCGTGGCCGCACTGCTCGCGGTCGACGCGCGCGTCCGCGCGGCGGAGTCGCGCTGGGGCGGTGCGCCGCGCCCCGCGCTGGTCGCGACCACCGACCTGCCGGTCGGGGCGCGCGCCACCGGCCTGCGCCCCACCGTGCTGCCGCCGGCCGCCGTGCCGGCCGACGCGGTGGCCACCGTCGCCGGCGAGGCGGTCCTCGCGCTGGCGCTGCCGGCCGGGGCGGTGCTCACGCGCGACCACCTCGATCCCCGCGGCCCCGCCGCGGGGCTGCCGGCGGGACTGCGCGCCGTGCCCGTGCCGGCCGAGCAGGGCTGGGGCGTCACCGCCGGCGGCTGGGTCGACGTGTGGGTGCTGGGGGCCGGCGACACGCCGGCCGAGCTGGTGGCCCGTTCGCGCCCGGTGCTCGAGGTCCGCGGCGACACCACCGGCACGACCGCGCTCGTCGGGCTCGCCGCCGACGAGGTCGGCCCGGCCACGACCGGGTTGGCGCTGGGGCGGGTGCTGCTCGCCCACGCGCCCGCACCACCGGACTAGCATCCTTTGCGACCCGCCGCCGGTTCAAAGGACTCCACGCGATGCCTGTCTGGTTGCAGGCCGTTGTGCTCGGCATCGTCCAGGGGCTGACGGAGTTCATCCCGGTGTCGTCGTCGGGCCACCTGGTCGTGGTCCCCTACCTCGCCGGCTGGCAGTCGCCTGGCCTCGCGTTCGACGTGGCCCTGCATCTCGGAACCGCCGGGGCGGTGGTCGTCTTCTTCCGGCGCGAGCTCGCCGCACTCGCACGCGGGGTGCTCAGCCGCGGCGGCGGTCCCGACGCCGCGCTCGCGCGGCGCCTGGCGCTGTTGATCGTCGCCGCATCCGTCCCCGTTGCCGTCGTCGGGCTGCTCGCCGAGGATCTCGTCACCCAGGCGTTCCGGTCCCCGCTCGCGGTCGCGGCGTTCTTTCTCGTCACGGCCGTCGTGCTCACCCTCGGCGAGCGGCGCCGTGACCGCCGCGTCGCCGCCGCCACGCGACCGGCGGCGCCCGACGGCGCGGACGTCCCCGTCTGGACCGGCGACTGGATCGGGACGACGGCGACGGTGACCGCCGCGCCGGCGTCGCTGTCGCTGCCGGTGGGCGACGACCCCGGCGACCCGGCCGGCGAGACGCTCGACGGGATCGGGCTGCGCCAGGCGCTGCTCGTCGGCGCGGCACAGATCGTCGCGCTGCTGCCGGGCGTGTCGCGGTCGGGCATGACGATCGCCGCCGGCGTCGCGGCGGGCCTGACGCGGGAGGCGGCGGCGCGCTTCTCGTTCCTGCTGTCGCTGCCGGCGCTGCTCGGCGCGTTCGTCTTGAGCTTGCCGGACCTCGGTGAACCGGGGCCGTACTCCGGCGCCGCCGTCGCGGCGGCGGTGGTCGCCGCATTCGTCTCCGGCTACGCCGCCATCCGCTTCCTCGTGCGACTGCTGTCGCGCGAGCGGCTCACCGGCTTCGCGCGCTACTGCGTGTTCGCCGCGGCGGTCACGGCCGTCGGCTACGCCTTCCTCGGCCCGCCGAGCTCGGTGTAGCGCGTCACGCCGACGCCCCCGCGTAGCGCCGCAGGCCGGTGCGCCACAGCCAACGGGTGAAGGCGAGCAGCGCCGCGGTGAACGCGGCCGCCCCCGCGAGCGTCGCCCCGTCGAGGCGCCCGGTGACGCCTTCGGCGGGCAGCGTCACGGCGAACGCGATCGGCACCAGGAACGTGAAGCCGATCCGCAGCCAGCCGGGATAAATCGTCACCGGCCAGCGCCCCGCCTGGTACACGCCGTCGAACAGCTCGACGATGAACTCCATGCGCACGATCCAGAACGCGCCGATCGTCAGGGCCAGCCAGAAGCAGTAGACGAGGATCGCGCCGAGCAGCAGCGCGACGGCGAACCCCAGCGCCGACCAGATTCCGACGGCGGCCTCGACCCGGACGGCCGCCACGGCGAGCACGACCGCCCCGACGAGCACGTCGACGCCCTGCCAGATGCGGAACTCGCGGGTGCTGGCGAGCAGCTGCGCGTCCGCAGGCTTGGTCAGCGCGTAGTCGAGCGTGCCCTGGCGCACGTCGTCGATGAGCCGCTGCATGTTCGGCTGGATCACGGCGCGGATGACACCGCCCATCAGGATGTGCACGCCGAGGACGGCGAGCAGTTCGTCGCGCGACCAGCCGCCGAGCTGCGCGGTGTGGGAGAACACCAGCGCGAGCACCGCCAGCGCCGTCGCCACGGCGACGAGCGACTGGACCAGCTGCAAAAAGAAGTTGACGCGGTACTGCAGCTCGTTCAGGGCGCTGATCCGGAAGAACGTCCAGGCCAGCCGCAGCGGCCGCAACGGCTCGCGCATCAGTTGCCCACCGCCGCGTAGCGCGCGATGCCCAGCCGCCACACACCGGCGACGAGCGCCGCGCCGAGCGCGACCCACAGCACCTGCACGGCGAGTCCGACGAGCAGCTCGCGCGGCGCGAGGTCGCCGGCGAGCACCTCGATCGGAAAGCCGAAGGTCCAGCGAAACGGCAGCACGTTGCTGACGGCGAGCACCCAGGTCGGCATCAGCACGAGCGGCACCAGCCGGCCTGAAAGCAGCAGCTCGGCGGTGAAGTACAGCTCGTACAGCGCCGACACGCGTGTCGTCCAGAACGTGACCATCCCGAGCACCCAGAGCATGAACGAGCGGATGAGGTACGCGCCCCAGATCGCGACCGTGAAGACCACCGCTTCCAGTGGCGTGATCGCGAAGGTCGGGCGGAACACCAGCGACAGGACCGCTGCCAGCGGCAGCCACAGCACGATGACGACGAACTTCCAGCCCGCGAAGAAGGCGAGGTCGTAGTGGATCGGGTGGACCGGCCGCAGCAGCATCGCCGACAAGTGCCCCTCGCGGATGCGCTGCTCCCAGCCGTACGGCGTGAAGACGATGTTCATGTTGCGCACCAGCGTCCACACGATGTAGTAGGCGGCGAACTCGCCGGGTGTGATGCCCTCGACCGCGCCGCCCTGCGCCCGCGCGACGGTGCTCCACACCACCAGATAGATCACCGGCTCGGTGATCATCCCGACCATGTACGCGTAGTTCGCCGCACGGTACTGGAACTGCTCGATCACCGCCGTGCGCATCACGGTCCGGTAGAAGTCGGCCATGCCGCCGGCGCGCCGGTCGGCCGCGACCGCCGTCATGCGCGCGTCGCCTCACGCGCGAAAACGCGCTCGATGACGTCCTCGACCGGGGTGTCCTCGATGGTGAGGTCGCTGACGACGTGGTCGCGCAGCAACGTCGCCGCGACGCGCGAAGCGTCGGCGCGCGGCACCTTCAGCGTCACCGTCGCACCGTCGCGCGCGGTCACCTCGCCGTAGACGCTGAGATCGGTCCCGCCGTCGCCCAGCGTGACGCTGATGGTCTTGACCGCCTCGAACTGGTCGCCGAGGGCGGACAGCTGCCCGTCGTAGAGGATCTCGCCGTGGTGGATCACCACGACGCGCCGGCACAGCGCGGCGATGTCGGCCATGTAGTGGCTGGTCAGCAGGACCGTCGCCTCGTGGCGACGGTTGTACTCGGCGATGAAGGTGCGGATGCGCTTCTGCATCGTGACGTCCAAGCCGATCGTCGGCTCGTCGAGGAACAGCACGCGGGGACGGTGCAGCAGCGCCCCGGCGATCTCGGCCTTCATCCGTTCGCCCAGCGACAGGTTGCGCACCGGCGTGCGCACGAGGTCGCCGAAGTCGAGCAGGTCGACCAGCTCGTCGCGGGTGCGGCGAAATTCCTCCGGCGGGATGCGGTAGATCGCGCGGTTCATCTCGAACGAGTCGAGCACCGGCAGGTCCCACTGCAGCTGGTTGCGGTTGCCCATCACCAGGGTGATCTGGCGCAGGAACGACGGCTCGCGCCGCGCGGGCGCGCGGCCGAGGACGGCGACCGCGCCGGACGTCGGGTGCAACAGGCCGGAGAGCATCTTCAGCGTGGTCGTCTTGCCGGCGCCGTTGGGGCCGAGGAAGCCGACGACCTCACCCGGGGCGATGTCGAACGAGATGCCGGCGACCGCGTCGACGTCGCGGTACTCGCGGTGTGCGAGGCTGCGCAGCGCCGCGCGCAGGCCGCCCTCGCGCTCGGGGACGCGGAAGGTCTTTCGCAGGTCGGCGACGTGGATGTCGGGCTCGCGCTGGGCCACGCGGATCGCCTTTCTCGTCGCCGCACCGGCTGCGGACGCCGACGCATATCACCATAGGCTTGACGCATCGGGCGGCACTGGCGACAGTATCCGCATGCCGTCGTTGGCGGGCCCCTTCTACGCCGCCGCGCTCCTGCTCGCCATCGCAGGGGCGCCAAAGGTCGTGCGGCCCGCCTCCGCCGTGCGGGCGCTCGCGTCGGCCCGCCTGCCCGCGGCCGCCCCGCTGGTGCGGGCGCTGGGCGCCGCCGAGGTCGTCGTCGGAATCGGAGCGGTCGTGGTGGGCTCAACCACCTTCGCGCTGCTCGTCGCGGCGTCGTACCTCGCGTTCGCGGGCTTTGTCGCGCTGGCACTGCGCCGCGGCGGCGTCCTCGCCTCGTGCGGGTGCTTCGGACGCGACGACACGCCGCCGACGGCGCTGCACGTCGTGGTCGACCTCGCCGCCGGCGGGGTCGCGCTCGCGGTTGCTGCCCGCCCGCTCGGCGGTGTCGGCGCGATCCTCCGCGACCAACCGCTCGCCGGTGTCCCGTTCGTGGCGCTGGCGGCGCTGTGCGTGTGGTTCGCCTACCTCGCGCTCGCGGGGCTGCCAGCGCTGGTTGCCGCGGGGAGCCGCGGGTGAGCGACCTCGTCGAGCGCAGCGCCGCCTTTTTGCAGGCGCGCACGTCGCGGCGGGGGTTCCTCGCCAAGCTCGCCCTGGTCGGCTCCGCGCTGGTCGCGGCGCCCGCCACCTACCTGCTACGGCCGCAGTCGGCGTACGCGGCGCTGTGCGGGCCCGACGCCGACTTCTCCGACGGTTACTCCGTGTTCTGCTGCACGATCAACCGCGGGATGAACAAGTGCCCGCCCGGGACCTTCGTGGGCGGCTGGTGGAAGGCGGCAGGGTCGGCGTACTGCTGCCGCGACGGCCAACCTAGCGCGCGCTACTACATCGACTGCCAGGGGCGCTGCACCCGCTGCCGCGACGGCTGCGGCGACGGCTTCTGCGACCCGTCGTGCGTCAACTGCTCGTGCCGCGGCGCGCAAGGCACCTGCGACCAGCGGCGAGTGTGCTGCAACTACTTCCGTTACGGGCAGTGCCACACCGAGATCGGCTGCGGCGGCCCGGTGGCGTGCCGCGTCGTGACCTGCACGCCGCCGTACAAGCTGTACGACGACTGCGGCACGACGACGCTGTTCGACCAGCGCACCGTCGGCCACACCGCCCCGTGTCTCGCGCCGCGCTGCGCCTAGCCCATGGACCGCGAGCTCACCCGCCGAGGAGCACCCACCCCGTGACCGCGCTGATCGTCGTCGAGGCCGTCGCCATCGGCCTGCTCGGCTTGCTCGTCGCCGGGCTGCTGCGCAGCCACGCCGAGATCCTGCGCCGTCTCCACGAACTCGGGGCCGGCGTGGGTACGGGCGAGGAGGCGGCGCCCCCGCGCTTCCGCGTCGCGGCGGGCGTTCCGGCGCCCGGCGGCACGCCGGCGCCCGACGCCGCGGACATCGCCGGCGTCACGCCGTTCGACGAGGCCGTCGCCGTCCGTGTCGCCGGCGCCGAACAGCACACCCTGCTCGCGTTTCTGTCCAGCGGCTGCACGACGTGCGCCGGCTTCTGGCGCGCCTTCGCCGACGGGCCGGCGCTACCCCCCGCGACGCGGCTCGTCGTCGTCACCAAAGGCCCCGACCAGGAGAGCGAGTCGGCGCTGCGCCGGCTCACGCCTGCCGGCGTGCCGGTGGTCATGTCCTCGGCGGCGTGGGACGACTACGGGGTGCCGGGGTCGCCGTACGTCGTCTACGTCGACGGCCCCAGCGGCCGCGTCGCCGGCGAGGGGGCCGCGACGAGCTGGCCGCAGGTCGCGAGCCTGCTCTCCCAGGCGGTGGCCGACAGCGGTGGACAGGACCGGCGCGGCGGCGGGCGCGGCGGGCGCGGCCGGCGCCAGCGGGGGCGGCCGGAGGCGGGCTTGGGCGACGCCGCGCGCGAGGCCCGCGCGGACCGGGAGCTGCGCGCGGCGGGCATCCACCCGGGCCACCCAAGCCTGTACCCGGAGGCCGGCGGCGACGCGGAGGGCGCGGCGTGACCGGCGCGTCGCTGCTGCTCGCCGGTGGCGTCGCCGTGGCGGCGCTCGCCGGAATCCGGTCGAGCTGGTCACCGTGAGGGGAGTCGATGCTGTCGAGCATCACCCCGCTCGGTGAGCGGGGACGGCGCAGGCGCTGGGGCGTCACGGTGACGTCCTACCTGCTGGGGTCCGCGGCCGGCGGCGCGGCGGTGGGGGCGCTGCTCGGCGCGCTCGGCGCGGGGGTCGGGGCGCTGCTCGGCGGCGTGCTCGGCGCGCGGGGACCGTCGCCGCTGCGCCCGTCCGGCGCCGCGGCAGCCGCCATCCTCGCCGTCGTGTTCGCGCTGAGCGCCGCGGCAGACCTGCACCCGGCCGGCCGCCGGCTCCTGCCGACGCTGCACCGCCAGGTCAACGAGGACTGGCTGCACACCTACCGCGGCTGGGTCGTCGGCGTCGGCTACGGCGTGCAGCTCGGCATGGGCGTCGTCACGATCGTGACGACCGCGACCGTCTACGCCGCGTTCGCGCTGGCGCTGCTGACCGCCTCACCGGTCGCCGGCATGGTGATCGGCGCGACGTTCGGGACGGTGCGCGCTGTGCCCGTGCTCGCTCTGCGGCGCGTCACGACGCCCACAGGACTGAGCCGCACGCATCGGCGCATGCAGCGGTGGGCACCCGCCGTGCACCGCGGCGTCGCGGCGGCGCAGGCACTGGCGTCGCTGGCACTGCTGGCGGTGGTCGCGTGAGAATCGCCCACCACGGCATCAGCGCCGACGTGCCGCCCGGCTGGGAGGCCCGCATCTACCGGCGCACCGACGACGAGCCCGGCGCGACGACCGCCCCGGTGCTGCACGCGGCGACCTTCGCGCTGCCCGAGGAGCGCGGCGACTTCGGCGGCGGCGCGGTCGAGTTGATGGGACCGGGGGACGCGTTCGTCGCCCTGGTGGGTTACGACGCCGCGGTCGCCGGCACGCCGCTGTTCGCGCGCCAGGGGCTGCCACGGCGCCCGCGCTCCTCGTCGTTCGCCCGCAACAAGCTCCAGCACGTGATCCCCGGCCAGGGCGGCAGCCAGTTCTTCTTCACCGCCGCGGGGCGCGGCTGGTGCCTGTACGTGGTGCTCGGCAGCTACGACGACCGCGACGCGCTTCTCGCGCGCGTCTACGCGGTGCTCGTCACGATCGTGCTCGACGGCGACAGCGTCGTCGTGCCGGAGGTGCCCGATGTCCTCCGCTAACCAGCCGCCGCGTCGCCGGGGCGCAGTCAAGACGCTCGTGCTCACGTTGGCCGCCGCGGTCGTGGTCGCCGTCGCCGTGCCGGACGCGAGCCCTGGCGCGGGCAAGCGCGATCCGGGCACCTTCGCGTTCGTGCAGAGCGACGACCGCGGCTTCAGCTACACCCCACGCCTGGCCAACACCAACGGCCGCGACCGCAGCCTGGTGACGCGCCGGCGGATCGTCGGGCGGCCGGCGTTCTCGCCCGACGGCCGGCGGCTCGCCTTCTCCGGCCCGCTCACCGACGACAGCGACGGGCGCTACGCGATCTTCGTCGTCAACCGCGACGGGTCGGGGCTGCGCCGCCTGACGCGCCCCCGCTTCGCCGACTTCGACCCGGCGTGGTCGCCCGACGGCCGCCACATCGCCTTCTCGCGCAACGTGCGGGGCAACCTCCGCCGCGCCACGTGCTGCGTCGTCCGCGTCATCCGCGCCGACGGAAGCGGCGGCAGCCGCACGATCCGCAACACCCGAGGGGCGATCAAGCCGGCGTGGTCGCCGAACTCGCGCCGGCTCGTGGTGCAGCTGCCGCACCGCCTGCGCGTCGTGCAGATCGACGGGTCCGGCAAGCGCGTCCTCGCCCGGGGCCGGGTCAGCGACCCGGCCTGGTCACCCGACGGACAGCGCATCGCCTACGTGCGGACCCGGACCGCGCGCCGCGCCCGCGTCCTGGTCGAGCCGAGCGGCGGCGGCACGGCACGCGTCCGGTTCCGCGGGCGGGCGCGCGCGGAGTTCCCCGCGTGGGGGCCCGACAGCAGCACCCTGTACTTCACCGCGTTCCACGGTCGCGGTGACGACGGGCGCCGGGACGCCGCCGTATGGCGGTCCCGCGGCCCCGGCGGACCACTGCGGCGGCTCTTCCGCTACGACCGCCCGCTGTTCGGGCTGGCGTTCACGCCCGAGGAGCCGTAGCCGCGACTACGGCCGGCGGCCGCGGGCGGCCGCCTTCTCCGCGCCCCGGTCCCGGGTGCGCAGCACCGGCCCGGTGAGCTGGCGCACCGCGAGGCCGTCGCCGACCGGCATCTCGAGGATGCCGGGAGCGGACCCACCGGGCGCGTTGCACCCTTCCACGGCAGTGCAGGCGTCGGCCACGGCAGCCCAGAAGCGGCCGTCCTTCGGCGAGACGACGATGTCCTCGAAGTCCCACAGCGCGCCGCAGCGGCCGGGGCCGCAGTCGCCGCGGTGGACCGGGTCGGCGGGGTCGTTCGCCGTCGTCGACAAGAAGTGCGGCGTCGGCTTGGTCGCGTCGGTCGACACGACGAGGTAGTGGTTCCACGGGCGCTTGCGGTCACGACCGGAGGGACGCGGCGCGGTGGTCCCCGGGAAGGTGATCGCGACACGGCCGGCGTCGCCGGCGGTCATGACCGGGAAGTTCACCTCGGTCACACCTGGCGGCGCGACCATCATCGGCTCGCCGAAGGTCTTGCCGTGGTCGGTCGACACGGCGAGCCAGGGCAGGCGCGCCTGCTTGTCCCACCACAGGAAGTAGACGTTGTCGGCGGCGTCGGTCGTCACCGCGAGGTGCACCGCGGCGGCCGAGATCTTGTCGCTCACCTTGACGCGGTTCCAGGTCGTGCCGCCGTCCTCGCTGACGGCGAGCCACGGGGCGCCGCAGTGGCCCTTCGGCAGGAACAGGCGGCCCTTGGAGTCCGTCGCGATGTGGCCGTGGAGCCCGCCGCACAGGCCGCCGGCGGCGGGGTCGTAGCCGAGGAACGCGGGCGCCCCGGTCGGCGTGAAGGTGAGGCCGCCGTCGAGGCTGCGGCCGCAGCTCGCGTCGGCGACCCGGTTGAAGCAGTAGTACAGGACGTTGGGGTAGCCGACCATGAGCGGCGCGAGGTTGGCCGGCGGGTTGCCGGTCACGACCGTCTGGTGGTCGTTGACAGCGCTGCCGCACGCGACCGGGTTGGACAGCCAGGTCTTGCCCTGGTCGTCGGAGAAGTTCATGTACGAGCAGCCGACGTACAGCTCCGGGTTGAAGACCCGCCCGGTCTCCTCATCGACGTAGACCATCGGGTCCGCGGTCACCGGCGGTGTCGGGTTGTCCGTCCCGGGCACGCGCGGCGACACGTTCTCCCAGCCGAGACCCCCGTCGGTGGAGCGCAGCACGAACGTCCGCGGCAGCGTCGGCAGCGTCTGGTCGGCGTCCAACGGGTTGCGCGGGTTCAGCGGGCCGTCGAAGGTGCCCGCCGCGTAGAACGCGTTGCCGTCCTTGTCCACGCCGAGGGTCGGCTCGGCGGCCGCGCGCCCGACGTTGACGGTCTGCACCGTCAGCGGCTCCTCGTCAGAAGGCGCCTCCACGCTGGGCGTCACGGCGCCGTCGACGAAACGACCCGGCGTGTACGACGCCGACGCCCCCGCGACGGGTGCCACCGGGTCGGCGGTCGCGCCGGCAACCGCGCCGATGGCGGGCTGCCCTGCAGCGACCAGGGCGACACCGAGGGCGAGGACGAGCAGGCGGGCGCGGCGGGGCGCGACAAGGTCGAACACGGGGGCTCCTGACGGCGCGCCACGGCGCGGCGGCGCATTGCTATACCCAACGAGTCACGGAGCCTTGAGTGACGGTTCGTCGTGCCCCCGGCTGGAATCGAACCAGCGCACGGAGTTTAGGAAACTCCTGCTCTTCTCCACTGAGCTACGAGGGCGGAAGGCCTGCGGCGACTCCGAACCGGCGTCAGCGGTCCAGGCGTACGCGGGTCGAGCGGCTCGCCACGCGGCCTCGGCCGTCGGCCCACGCGACGGTCGCCCGGTAGCGGCCGACAGGGACGAGACGTCCAGCGTCGTTGCGGCCGTTCCAGCGGAACGCCCGCCGCCCGGCCGGCTCGACACCGTAGTCGACGCGGCGCACGACCGCGCCGCCAGCGGCACGGATGCGCAGCGTCACGCGACCCAGCCGGCGCAGGCGCCAGGAGATTTTCGTGTGGTCGCGCCGGCCGTCGTCGTCGGGCGTGAACGTCGACGGCACCGCGTCGACGTCGTAGACCATGCGCGGCGACAGGATCGACCACCGCAGGCGGTACGTGCCGACACCGAACACGTCGAGGTAGCGGCTTCCGTCGCTGCCCGCGGTATGGCGCAGTCGCAACGGGTTGAACGCCGCGTCGCCGTCCTCGCGCAGCGGCACCTGGCCAAGATCGGTGACGTCACGGGCGCGAGGCCCGTGGAGCAGCAGCTCGACGTACTCGCGGTCGCGGTCGACGCGCGACAACGCCGCACGCAGCGTCTCGCCTTCGCGCAACGAAAAGCGGTAGACGTCATCGGCGTCGACGTGCGACGCGGCGACGCGCAGGTAGTTCGGTTCGGCGTAGACGACCGCCGGATCGCGTGACAGCCTCGCCGCGGCGGCGCGCTCGCGCCCCGCAGCAACCGCGACACGGGCGAGGCCGCCGGCGCTGCGGTCGAGTTTCCGCGCCCCGGCGCGAAGCAGCGCCGTCGCGCGGCGGGTCGGGGGCGCGTCGGCGGCGAAGCGCACGAGGATCTCGCCCGGCTTGATTAGCGGCACGCGAGCCTCGCGCCGTTGCGGCGACACCGCCACGGCTGGTGGGGACGCCGCAGCCCGCTTCGCGGCGATGGTCGCCGCAACCGCAGCTCCCGCGGACTCAACCGTGCGGGGCGACGCAATCGCCGCCGGCGTGCCCGTCCGCGAGCCCAGGGCCCCGGCCGGTAGCGCGCCGGTGACCAGACCGACCACGGACAGCGCCACGACGAGGCGACGGGCAGAGGCGCGGATCACGAGCGAAACTCCCAACGGCGACGATGGCGGCGCGTGCGGTGGCGTGGCGCCGTACGCGACGCCACGGTGGCACGACCGCACGGCGAAGCCGCGCGGCCGGGCGCCGCGGCGTCCAGTATGGGCGATAGCGTGCCGGCGTCAACAAACAACCCGACGAACCCAACCACTGCAGACATGGCGCGCGGTAGACCTCAAGGGCACGTCGTCGGACTATGCCTCCGGGCGTCGCGCCGTCGCTCGGCCCGTGATCGGAGTGGTCGAGTCGCCCATGCGTTCTGTTGGGCGCCCCTCGCCCAGGCGCCTGCCACTGATGCGCTGCCCGGTAGCGGACGTCGGCCCGAGCAGCACAGCACCATCTTCGGTCTTGAACTTCACGTCCGGCTTTTGCCGGTCGCTTGACTCTGCGGAGGCCGCGACGGCGTTCAGCGCCGCCACCAGGACGACCAGCACGGAGAACCGACGGACGTTGCTGTCGCGCCAGACCGTCACGGTCGTCCTTCCAGTTGTCGCCCGAGGGCGAGAGCGACTCCTGTGTAGTTCGGCAGCGGCCGGGGGGAAACCTGCCGCGATCCGCACTGCGCCGCCGCACCCCATCAGTCGCGCGCCCATCCGCGCCCCCATCAGCGAGCCCGCAGCGCCAGTCGGCTGCGCCGGCCGGCGGCGCGAGCTAGCGTCAACCCGTGTCCGGGACTGCGCTGGCGACGCTGCATCGGCGGCGCGAGCTAGCGTCAACCCGTGTCCGGGACTGCGCTGGCGACGCTGCATCTGTACGGCGTCGACACGAGGCACGTGCCCGCGGCCCTCGCGCGCATGGCGCTGGACCGCGCCCCGCTGCGCGCGACGCCCGGGCTGCGCTTCGCGAAGCCGCTCGGCACCGGCGACGGGCGCACGTTCACCGTGCGGGACGCGGACCCCCGCCGGTGGGGGCTCTTCGCGGTCTGGGACGACCCGGCAGCGCTCGCGGCGTTCGAGCGCGACTCGCCGGTCGCGCGGGCATGGCGGCGCCTGGCCGAAGAACGGTGGCGGATCGACCTGCAGCCGCTGCGCAGCACCGGCCGCTGGTCGGGACGCGACCCGTTCGCCGGGGCGACGCCCCCGCGGCGCGAGCGCGCCGCCGACGACCCCCACACCGCCCGCCCCGACACCGGCGACCGCGACGCCGGCGGCGACCACACCGCCCGCCACACCACCGACACCGACGACCGCGACACCGAGGCGCGCCCCGTCGCCGCCCTGACCCGGGCGCGCATCCGCTGGCGGCAAAGCCGCCGGTTCTGGCGGGCGGTCCCCCCGGTGTCGGCCGACCTCAACCGCCAGCCCGGTCTGCGGTTCGCGGTCGGGGTGGGCGAGGCGCCACTCGGCCTGCAGGGCACCTTCAGCGTGTGGGACACGGCCGCGGCGCTGCGGGCCTTCGCCTACGCCGGCGCGCAGCACCGCGAGGCGATCCGGCGGACCGCGACCGAGCAGTGGTACGCCGAGGAGCTGTTCGCGCGGTTCGCGGTGCTCGGCTCGCAGGGCAGCGTCGACGGCCGTGACCCCGTGGCGCGCCCCTAGACTTCGCCGGCCATGCGGGACGTCGTCGTCGTGGGGGCCGGTCACAACGCGCTCGTCGCCGCCTGCTACCTCGCGCGTGCCGGCCTCGACGTCGAGGTCGTCGAACGGCGCGACGTCGTCGGCGGGGCGGTGTCCACCGTCGAGCGGTTCCCCGGCTTCCACATGGACGTCGGCTCGTCGGCGCACATCATGGTCCGCCACACCGGCATCGTCGAGGATCTCGACCTCGCCGCCGCCGGCTTGGTCTACCAGGACCTCGACCCGTGGGGGTTCGCCCCGTTCGGCGACGAGGCGATCGTGTTCTGGGTCGACCTGGACGCCGCCTGCGCGTCGATCGAGGCGGTGTGCGGTGGCAAGGACGCCGCCGCGTACCACCGCTTCGCCAGCGACTGGGCCGACCGCAACGAACGGGTCTTCGAGGCGTTCCAGGCCCCACCGACCGGGGCGAACCTCGGGCGCCACCTGTGGAACGTCGGGCGCGCGACCGGGCTGGGCGGTCTCGAGCTGTCCCGGCAGTTTCTGACGAGCGCCGACGCGCTGCTCGACGAGCACTTCGACGACGAGCGGCTCAAGACGGCGCTCGCGTGGATGGGGGCGCAGTCCGGGCCGCCGACGCACGAGGTCGCGACCGCGGACCTCGTCGGCTGGAACACGTTGATGCACCGGCGCCCACCCGGCCATCCGGTCGGCGGGTCGGGGATGCTGTCGGTCGCGCTGGCGCGGCGCTTCACCGCACTCGGCGGGACGCTGCGCCTGGGCGACGCGTGCGCGCGCATCGTCAGCCGCAACGGCCGTGCCTCCGGCGTGGTGACCGCCTCCGGCGAGCACATCCGCGCGGCGACCGTCGTCGCCGGCTGCCACGTCCTCACGACCTTCGAGTTGCTCGGCTGGGACGCGCTGCCGCCGGCGTTCGCGCAGCGGGCCCGGCGCGCGATCCGCGTCGGCAACGGGATCGGCATGGTCGTGCGGCTGGCGACCAGCGACCTGCCGCACTACCCGGGTGCCGTCGGCGGCGCGGAATGGCGCGCCATCCAGCTCATCGCGCCGTCGCGCACGTTCCTGCGCAAGGCGCACGGCGACTTCAACGCCGGGCTGCCCCCCGAGCGCCCCGCGGTGCTTGCGATGACGTTCTCGGCCTTCGACGACACCATCGCGCCCCCGGGCAAGCACAACGTCACGGTCTGGGGCCAGTGGCATCCCTACGAGTTGAGCAACGGCGAGCACTGGGACGCCATCGCGCAGCGCGAGGGCGACAAGCTGGTCGCCGCGGTCGACGCCGCCGCCCCCGGCTTCGCCGACGCCGTCGAGCAGGTGCACGTCCAGACGCCGCTCGAGTTGGAGCGCGAGCTGGGGCTGCGCCGCGGCAACGTCATGCACGTCGAGATGGCGCTCGACCAGATGTTTGCCTGGCGCCCACTGCCCGAGCTGGCCGGGTACCGCACCCCCGTGCGCGGGCTGTACCTGACCGGCGCGTCGACGCATCC
The DNA here is from genome assembly GCA_030446745.1 of Egibacteraceae bacterium. Lineage (GTDB taxonomy): Bacteria > Actinomycetota > Nitriliruptoria > Euzebyales > Egibacteraceae > JAUJMS01. The sequence goes on from JAUJMS010000016.1 coordinate 65,406, forward strand.
CGGCGGCGGCGTGTTCGGGGCGAGCGGGCGCTCCGCCGCGGCGGTCGTGCTCGCCGACCGCCGGCGGGCGCAGCGCTGGTGGACCGGCCCGTGACGGCGACGGCCGCCGCCGGTCCGCTGCGCCCCGCGGCCATCGAGCGCCGCGTTCCCGTGGCACTCGCGGCCGCGACCGTCGCCGCCCAGATCGCCTACCCGTTGACGCCACTCGGCGCCGCCCGCGACGCGCTGACCGTCGCCACGGTGGTGTTGTTCTTCGCCGCGTCGGTCAGCCACGCAGCGGTGTGGCGCGGCGCGCGGTTCGCCGCGGCGCTGGTTGCTGTGACCACCGGCGGGGGGCTGCTCGTCGAGGCGCTGGGCGTCGCGACGAGCGTGCCGTTCGGCGCCTACCGCTACACCGGCACGCTCGGCTGGCAGCTGCTCGGCGTCCCCGTCGTCATCCCGCTCGCGTGGACGATGATGGCCTATCCGGCGCTGCTCGTCGGCGACCGCATCGGCCGGAGGCGTACGGCGCGGGTCGTCGCCGCCGGCGCTGCGCTCGCGTCGTGGGACCTGTTTCTGGACCCGCAGATGGTCGACGCCGGCCACTGGGTGTGGCGCGGCGGCGCCGGCCCCGCGCTGGTCGGCGTGCCGGTCAGCAACTTCGTCGGCTGGTTCGTCGTCGCGACGGCGATGATGGCGGTCCTGGCCCGCGTTCCCCAGCGCGGCGTCGTCGAGGCCGTGTTCACACCCACCGGCGGCGGGCGTGCGATGCGGTGGAGCGACGCCTACGACGACCGGGTGCCGTACGCGCTGTACCTGTGGACCTACGCCTCGTCGGTGCTCGCCCACGCCGCGTTCTTCAACCTGCCCGGGTCGGCCCTGCTCGGCGGCGCGGGGATGGGTGTGGTCGTCGCGCTGTTCCTGCGTGCACTGCGCCGCGGGTCGTGAGCCGCGCCGTCGCGACGGCGGCGTGGGCGGCGGCGCTGCTCGCCGGTCACGCCGGCGTCAACGCGCGGCTGCTGCGCCGCCCCCCGCCCGCACCGGCACCCGCGGCGGCGTCTGCCCCCACCGACCGGGTCAGCGTGCTGCTGCCGCTGCGCGACGAGGCCCACCGCGTCGCGCCAACGCTCAGCGCACTGCGCGCCGCCGCCCCGGCCGCCGCCGAGATCCTCGTGCTCGACGACGGCTCGCGCGACGCCACCGCGGCGGTCGTGACCGCCACCGCCGACGGCGACCCTCGCGTGCGACTGCTGCGCGGCGCGCCGCTGCCCCCCGGGTGGCTCGGCAAGCCGCACGCCTGCGCGCAGCTGGCCGCGGCGGCGACGGGCAGCGTGCTGGTGTTCGTCGACGCCGACGTCGTCGTCGCGCCCGACGGGATCGCGCGGACCGTCGCGTTGCTGCGCGCGGCGGAGCTCGACCTGGTGTCGCCCTACCCGCGCCAGCGCACCGGGTCGGCGGCGGAGCGGCTGGTCCAGCCGTTGCTGCAGTGGTCGTGGCTGACGTTTCTGCCTCTGCGCCTGGCGGAGCGATCGCCCCGGCCGTCGCTGACCGCGGCGAACGGCCAGCTGCTCGCCTGCGACGCGCGCGCCTACCGCGCCGCCGGCGGCCACGCCGCGGTGCGCGGCGACGTGGTCGAGGACGTCGCGCTCGCACGCGCGTTCAAGCGCGCCGGGTTCACCGCGACGGTCGCGGACGGCACCGACGTCGCGACGTGCCGCATGTACACCGGCTGGGCCGAGTTGCGCGACGGCTACACCAAGAGCCTGTGGGCGGCGTTCGGGTCGTCCACCGGCGCGGCCGCCGCGGTCGCGCTGCTGGGATGGCTGTACCTGTTGCCGCCCGCCGCCGCCGTCGCCGCCCTCGC
>JAUJMS010000042.1 GCA_030446745.1 Egibacteraceae bacterium
CGCACGCCGATCCGCGCGTCGTTGCGGGCTCTGCGACCGAGCTCGACGACGCGGCGCGCCGCCGCCATCGCGGTCCGCAGCTCGTCGTCGACCGCCGCGGCGTCCGGCGTCGGGAAGTCCAGGAGGTGGACGCTGTCGGGCGCGCCGTCGTCGACGCTGCGCACGAGGTTGTCGTACAGCTCGTCGCTGACGAACGGGACGAACGGCGCGAGCAGCGCGCTGACCGTCACGAGGCACTCGTGCAGCGTCGCGAAGGCGGCGGCCTTGTCGCCGGTCGCGTCGCCCTGCGCCCAGAAGCGGCTGCGGCTGCGGCGCACGTACCAGTTCGACAGGTCGTCGACGAAGCCGGTGAGCGCACGACCCGCCGCCGTCGCGTCGAACGCCTCCAGCGCGGCGTCGACGACGCGGACGGCCTCGGCGAGCTCGGCGAGCACCCACCGGTCCATCACCGGCCGCTGCGCCACCGCCGCCACCGTCGGCGCGGCCGGGTCGGCGTCCGGCTGCCACCCGTCGATGCCCGCGTAGGTCGTGAAGAAGTAGTAGGTGTTCCACAGCGTGAGCAGGAACCTTCTGACGACCTCGTCCAACGGTTCGGTGCCCACCCGCCGGGCCACCCACGGCGAGCCCTCGGTCAGCAGCAGCCAGCGCAGCGCATCGGCGCCGCGCGACTCGATGAGGTCCCACGGATCGAGGATGTTGCCGAGCGACTTGGACATCTTGCGGCCGTCCGCGTCGACGATGTGGCCCAGGCACAGCACCGTCCGGTAGCTGTTCACCCCCTCGAACAGCAGCGTCGAGGTGGCCATGAGCGAGTAGAACCAGCCGCGCGTCTGGTCGATCGCCTCGGCGATGAAGTCGGCGGGGAAGCGCTCGGCGAACAGCTCGACGCTGCCGGGCACCCACGGGTACCCGAACTGCGCGAAAGGCATCGACCCGGAGTCGTACCAGGCGTCGATGACCTCGGGCACGCGGCGCGCCTCGCCGTCGCAGTCCGGGCAGGCGACCACCACGTCGTCGACGAACGGGCGGTGCGGGTCCAGGTCGTCGAGCTCGGCCCCGGCCAGCTTGCCCAGCTCCTTCCGCGACCCCACGCACGTGACGGTCCCGCAGTCGCCGCAGCGCCACAGCGGCAGGGGCGTGCCCCAGTAGCGCTCGCGCGACAGCGACCAGTCGACGTTGTTGGCCAGCCAGTCGCCGTACCGGCCGTCACGGATGTGCTCGGGATGCCAGTCGACGCCCGCGTTCGCGGCCAGCAGCGCGTCACGCGCCTTCGTGGTCGCGATGTACCAGGAGGGCTTGGCGTAGTACAGCAGCGGCGTCCGGCAGCGCCAGCAGAACGGATAGGTGTGGGTGTACTCGCCCGCCCGCAGCAGCAGCCCGCGCTCGCGCAGGTCGGTGATGATCCCGGCGTCGGCGGCCTTGACCGACTGCCCGGCGAACGCGCCGACGCGCTCGTCGAAGCGGCCCTCGAGGTCGACCGGGTTGACGACCGGCAGGCCGTGCTCGCGGGCCACGCGCATGTCGTCCTCGCCGAACGCCGGCGCCAGGTGCACGATCCCGGTGCCCTCCCCGGTGGTGACGAAGTCGGCGACGGTGACGTAGCGCCAGTCGGCGTCGTCGGGGGGTGGCACGAAGTCGAACGGTCCCCGGTAGTGCAGGCCCGCCAGCTCGTCGACGGCGACGTCGCGCAGCACCTGGGCGTCCTCGCCGAGCGCCGCCTCCAACAGCTCGGCGGCGACCACGACCGGGTAGTCGTCGCCGGCCGCCCGGGCGAGCACGTAGCGGATCGACCCCCCGACCGCCGCGGCCGTGTTGGAGATCAGCGTCCACGGCGTGGTGGTCCAGATGAGCAGCGAGGCGCCGAGCTCGGCCAGCGGCCCCTCGCTGACCGGGAAGCGCACGTACACCGACGGGTCGACCGCGGTGGCGTAGCCCTGGGCGACCTCGTGGTCCGACAGCGCCGTGCCGCATCGCGGGCAGTAGGGGACGACGCGGTGCCCCTCGTAGATCAGGCCGGCGTCCCACAGCTGCTTCAGCGACCACCACACGCTCTCGACGTAGCTCGTCGACATCGTCCAGTAGGCGTCGTCGAGGTCGACCCAGAAGCCGATCCGCTCGGTCAGGCGGTTCCAGTCGCCGACGTAGCGCTGCACCGACTCGCGGCACCTCGCGTTGAACGCGGCGACGCCGAAGTCCTCGATGTCGGACTTGCGGTTGAACCCCAGCTCGCGCTCGACGGCGATCTCGACGGGGATGCCGTGGCAGTCCCAGCCCGCCTTGCGCGGCACCCGGTAGCCCTTCATCGTCCGGTAGCGGGGGAACAGGTCTTTGAACACCCGCGCCTCGACGTGGTGGACGCCGGGGCGGCCGTTCGCGGTCGGTGGGCCCTCGTAGAACCGGAAGAGCTCGCCGCCGGCGCGTGCCTGCAGGCTCCGTGCGAAGACGTCCCGCTCCTGCCAGCGCGCGAGGACGCGGCGCTCCAGCCCGGGGAAGTCCGGCTGCTGCGCGACGGGGTCGAACGGCACTGGCGGCGCTTTCGTCCACGGCGGTCGGTGGAGGGCGCATCCTAGCGTCGGGGCTTCTGGCCGACCCCCGCCCGGGCACCCTGCTCCGCGCCACCGGGAGGCGGTCCACGGCGATCGTCACGACGCCGGCCGGAGCGCCGTCGGGAGCCGTCGCTACACTGCCGCCACCATGGAAACCGGGAGCCCGACGCCTGCACGGCTGGACCCAGGCCTCGCCGACGAGCTCCGCCGGCGGCTGGAGAGCGAGCGCGAGGAGCTGCTGGCGCAGGCGGCGGGGCTGGAGGCCGACTTCGCGCACGAGTCGTGGAAGGAGCCGCGCTCCGACGACGACGCCGAGGCGGGCACCGCCACCGCCGAGCGGGAGCGGACGATGTCCCTGGCCCGCCACGCGCGGGCCGCCGTGGGGCAGATCGAGCAGGCGCTGGCCCGCATGGACGCGGGCACCTACGGTCGCTGCGTCACCTGCGGCCAGCCGATCGCCGCCGAGCGGCTCGAGGCGCTGCCCGCGGCCAGCGAGTGCCTCGACTGTCGCCGCAAGGCCGAGCGGTCCCGGTGACGGCAGGCGGCCCCGACGAGCCGGACGACGCCGGGAGCCATCGACCGGCACCACGGTCCCGTACGGCGGTCACGGCCACCGCCGCGGCGGTCGCCGCCGTGTGGCTCGCGCTCGACCAGGTCACCAAGGCGCTCGCCGTCGCCCTGCTGGAGGTGCCGGGACGGGCGATCGACCTCGGCGTCATGGACCTGCGGGTCATCCGCAACCCCGGCGGGGCGTTCGGGTTCCCCGGCTTCCCGGGAATGTTCGTCGTCGTGTCGGTGGTCGTGCTCGTCCTGGTGACCCGGGCGCTGCCGCGCACCGACCACCTGGGCCTGGCCGTGGCCTACGGACTGGTCACCGGGGGGGCGGTCGGCAACCTCGTCGACCGGCTGACACGGGCGCCGGGCTTCCCGTCGGGGTCGGTGGTCGACTTCTTCGACCTGCGCTGGTGGCCGGTCTTCAACGTCGCCGACGTCGGAATCGTGACCGGCGCGCTCGCGATCGCGGTGCTGCTCAGCCGCGCCGACCGCGAGGAGCGCGCCGCCCAGGACAGGCGCGACAGGCGCGCTGCCGCCGGGCGGTCGGCCGGAGACGGCGACGCCGACGCCGGGCAGGAGACCGACGCCGCCGCCGGCGCCGGCGACCCCCGGGGCGGCTCCGGCGACCACCGGGACGCCGGGGACGCACCCGTCACCAGACCGCAGGCCTGGTCGCGGCGGGACGCCCCCTCACCGCGGCGCTGAGCGTCGCCATGGACGGTTGCCCTCCGTCGCCGTGCCGCATCCCGCGGGACGAGGGCGCCCCCGACGAGCCGCCGTCGTTGCTGCGGCGCACCGTCGCGCCCGGCGAGGACGGGACGCGCGCCGACGTGTTGCTCGCCGGGTGGCTGGACGAGCCTCGCTCGCGCGTGCAGGAGCGTCTCGGCGCCGGCGACGTGCGCATCGACGGGCAGCCGGCCGCCAAGTCCCGGCGCGTGCGCGCCGGGGAGGCCGTCACCGTGGCGGCACCCGTGCCCCCGCCGGCGCCGGCCCCGCCGCGGCTGGTCGTGCGCTGGGAGGACGGTCACCTGCTCGTCGTCGCGAAGCCCGCCGGGCTGGTGGTCCATCCCGGCGCCGGCACGGCGCGGGGCCCAACCCTCGTCGACTCGCTGCGCGCGGCCGGTGCGACGCTGGCGCCCGCGGGGGGCCTGGACCGGCCGGGCATCGTGCACCGCCTGGACCGGGGGACGTCGGGGTTGCTCGTGGTCGCCAAGACCGACGCCGCCCACCGCCGGCTGGCGCGGCGTTTCGCCGCCCACGACGTCGACCGCCGGTACTGGGCGCTCGTCGACGGTGTACCCAACCCGCCCGCCGCGACGATCGACGCGCCCCTGTCGCGCTCCACCGCCAGGCGCACCCGCTTCACCGTGGCCGCGCACGGCCGCCGGGCGGTGACCCACTACGACGTCGAGGAGGCCCACGGCCGCGCGGCGGTGATCACCGCCCGGCTCGAGACCGGCCGCACGCACCAGGTGCGGGTGCACCTGTCGGCGGTGGGCCATCCGGTCAGCGGCGACGCGGTCTACGGCGCCTCCGCGGTCCTGGCCGCCGACCTGGGTCTGCAGCGCCCAGCCCTCCACGCCCGCCGCCTCGCCTTCGACCACCCGCTCACCGGTGAGCGCATCGCCCTGGAGGAGCCGCTGCCTGCCGACCTCGAGGCGGCGCGGCACCGCCTGCGCGCCGGCTAACCAATGGGGTTCCGGACGCCGGAATGCTCCAGCGCCGGCCAGGACCGAGGTTCAGCCGGCGTCGCCGCTCGTGAGGTGCGCGAGGACCGTGTCGTTGATGTCGGCCAGCGCCTCGACCTGCGTGCGCGACAGATGGTCGAAGAAGTGCCGGCGGACGTTGGCGACGTGGGCCGGAGCGGCCTCGCGGATGGCCTCCAACCCGGCGGGGGTGAGGGCGACGAAGGCGCCGCGCGCGTCGGACGGGCAGTCCTCTCGGGCGACCAGCCCGCGGCGCTCCATCCGCGTGACGTGGTGGGACAGGCGGCTCTTCTCCCAGTGCAGCTGGGCGCACAGCTCGTGCATCCGGATCTGGTCGCCGGCGAGCTCGG
>JAUJMS010000017.1 GCA_030446745.1 Egibacteraceae bacterium
CGGGTGCCGAAGGCGTCGACCTGCACGGAGTGGTCGATGACCAGCTCGGCCGGGACGAGCGGGTTGATCTTCGACGGGTCGCCGCCCATGTCGGCCATGGCGTCGCGCATCGCGGCGAGGTCGACGACCGCCGGGACGCCGGTGAAGTCCTGCAGCAGCACCCGGGCCGGGGTGAACAGGATCTCGCGGCTCGGCTGGGCGCCCGCGTCCCACCCGGCGAGCGCCTCGACGTCCTGCGCGCGGACGGTCACGCCGTCCTCGCTGCGCAGGAGGTTCTCCAGCAGGATGCGCAGCGCGTACGGCAGGCGCTGCACGTCGTAGGAGTCGGCGAGCGCGTCGAGCCGGTGGATCTCATAGGAGCGGTCATCCACCCGAAGAGTCGACCGGGCACCGAAGCTGTCTGCCATCACTGCTCCTGTCTGGCGGCGCGTTGGCTGACCCGTTACCCCGTTCGAGCCCGAATGTAGGCCCGCTGCTGGCACGTGTGCCCATTCCGGGCGGACCTTCGACACCGGCGGTCGCCGGCTTGCTCCCGGCCGCATGCTCAAGTTCCGGCCCCGCCGGCCGATGTAACTCGATGCTCGCTCCTCAGCAACCGGCTGGGCGGCTCTGCAAGCGCGGGAGGGCGCATTGACTGGCTGGGACCCCGGCGGATGGGTCGCCCGAACACGGTCGACGACCTTGATGTTCGGGACCGGGACGGTCCTCGCCGCGTTGTCGATGCTGCCGCCGCAGCCAGCGACCGTCAACCGGCTCGGCATCCTCGCCGTGGCGTTCTCCGCCGGCGTCGCGGCGCTGTTGGTGCCCCTGGCGGGACCGCGCTACTCGGTGCGCATGTCGCATGCGTTCTCGGCTGCCGGGTCGGTCATGATCGCGCTCATCGTGGCGATGGGCGGCGGCACCTTCCTGTCGGTCGTGTACGCCGCGATGTTCGTGTGGGTGGCCCAGTTCGCCGCGGTGTTCTACGGCTGGCGGGCCGCCTTGGCCCACGTCACGCTCGGGGCGCTGGCCCACGCGGTGGCGCTGTCCTTCCTTCCGGCGGGGCCTCGCCTCGTGACGTGGGGGATGACCCTGGCGACCGCGCTGGTGGTGATCTTCTGCTACCGGCTGTTCGACCGGATGTCGGCTCGCCTCCGGGCTCTCGTCGAGTACTCCGGAGGAGTCATCGTCATCGTCGACCGGGGGCTGGCCGTGACCTGCCAGCGTGGGCCGGTGCAGCGTCTGCTGGGCTACGACGACGATCTCGTCGGCACCCAGCTGCTGTCGCTGGTGCACCCCGACGACCGCCAGGCAGTGGCCGGCCTGCTCCCGCGGACCGCAGACGACCGCGCGGCCGCAACCGTGTTCGAGGCTCGGCTGACGCGCAGCGACGGCTCGTGGCTCCACGCGGAGCTGACGGTTGAGACCGCCTTCGACGACCCTGCGGTCGGTGGTCTCGTGCTGACGATGCGGGACGTCACCGAACGCAAGCAGCTCGAGGAGCAGCTCGTCCACCAGGCGTTCCACGACCCCCTGACGGGGCTCGCCAACCGGGCACTGTTCAGCGACCGGGTGGAGCACGCCCTGTCCCGGCGGCGGCACGCGGATCACACGCTCGCCGTCGTGTTCATCGACCTGGACGACTTCAAGACCGTCAACGACAGCCTCGGTCACGCCGCCGGCGACGACCTGCTGAGCATCCTGGCCGGCCGGCTGACCGCAACGGTGCGCGGTGGTGACACCGTCGCCCGGCTCGGCGGCGACGAGTTCGCGATCCTGCTGGAAGACGTGTCCGACCCGGAGATGATCCGCGAGCTGGCCACGCGGCTGCACGACGCGCTCGCCCTCCCCGTGCAGCTCGGCTCGGTCGAGGTCGTGGCCGGAGCTTCGATCGGCGCCGCCTCGAGCGGACCCGGCACCCAGCGGGCCGCGGATCTCCTGCGCAACGCCGACGGCGCGATGTACCAGGCCAAGCAGGAGGGCAAGGGTCGCTTCCGGCAGTTCGACCCGACCATGCACGGGCGGATGCTGCACCGCCTGCAGCTCAAGGCCGACCTGCGCCACGCCGTCGAACGCGGGCAGCTGCGCATCCAGTACCAGCCGACCGTCGCCCTTCGGACCGGTCAGGTGCAGGGGGTCGAGGCGCTGCTGCGCTGGGACCACCCCGCGCTGGGCACCGTGCCCCCGAACGAGTTCATCCCCCTGGCCGAGGAGACCGGGACCATCACCGACATCGGCAGGTGGGTGCTGCGCACGTCGTGCGCCCAGGCCCGCCGGTGGCAGGATCTGCAGCCCGACAGCCGGCCGATCTCGGTCCACGTCAACGTCTCCGGCCACCAGCTGCAGCGCGACGACTTCGTCGGCCACGTCGAAGACGCCCTGGCCGACAGCGGGCTCGCGCCGAGCGATCTGATCCTGGAGATCACCGAGACCGTCCTGCTGGAGGACCTGGACACCGTCATCGGCAGGCTTCAGCGGCTGCGGCGCCTCGGCGTGCGGGTCGCCATCGACGACTTCGGCGCGGGCTACTCGTCCCTGGGGTACCTGCACAAGCTCCCGGTCGACCTCATCAAGGTCGACAAGTCCTTCGTCGACGCCATCGCCGACGACGAGGTGCGCACCCGCGGCCTCGTCGAGACGATCGTACGGATGGGCCGCGTGCTCGGCATCCCCGCCGTGGCGGAGGGGATCGAGCTGGAACGTCAAGCCCAGGCCCTCCAGGAGATGGGGTGCGACTACGGGCAGGGGTATCTCCTCGCGCGGCCCATGGACACCGCTGCCACCACGGACTTCCTCGCCGACCGGCGCCGCGTCGGCCTCCGAGCGGTTGTCTGACAGCGGCGACGAACCCGCGCCGCGAGAACCCCACACCGGCTCGATCGAGCCCGCCACAGGCGGCGTCATAGCATGCGACGCCTGAAAGGCCTGCGACGGCCTGCCCGGACGACACGAAGGCACGATGAGCAAGCCCCGGCTCGGGATCGGCATGGTGGGCTACGCCTTCATGGGAGCGGCCCACTCCCATGCATGGCGCTCGGCGCCGCGGTTCTTCGACCTGCCCTGGGACCCGGAGCTGACCGTGCTGTGTGGCCGCGACCGCGACGCCGTCGCCGCGGCCGGACGGCGGATGGGGTGGTCGAGCGTCGAGACGGACTGGCGCGCCGTCGTCGGCCGTGACGACGTCGACGTCGTCGACGTCTGCACCCCGGGCTCGAGCCACGCCGAGATCGCGGTCGCCGCACTCGAGGCCGGCAAGCACGTGCTGTGCGAGAAGCCGCTGGCCAACAGCGTCGGTCAGGCGCGGGCCATGGTCGCCGCCGCCGAGCGCGCCGCCGCTGCCGGGACGAGGTCGATGGTCGCGTTCAACTACCGGCGGGTCCCCGCCCTCGCCCTCGCCCGGCGACTCATCGGTGACGGGAGGCTGGGGCAGATCCGCCACGTCAGGGCCGTGTACCTGCAGGACTGGATCGTCGACCCGGACTTCCCGCTGGTGTGGCGGCTCGTCGCCGAACAGGCGGGGTCCGGCGCGCTCGGCGACATCGGCAGCCACATCGTCGACCTCGCCCAGCACCTGCTGTCGGACCGGATCGCCTCGGTGTGCGCGCTGACGGAGACCTTCGTGAAGGAACGCCCGCTGCCCCGGACCGCGTCGGGACTCGCCGGTGTGGGGGGCGGCGAGCAGCGAGGCCGGGTCACGGTCGACGACGCGGCTCTGTTCCTCGCCCGCTTCGCCGGCGGCGCGATCGCGACGTTCGAGGCCTCACGGTTCGCCACAGGGCGCCGTAACGGTATGCGCATCGAGATCAACGGCTCGGCCGGCAGCCTCGCGTTCGACCTCGAACGGCTCAACGAGCTGCAGCTGTACGAGGCCGCCGCCGACACCACGGGCGGCTTTCGCAGGATCCTCGTCACCGAGGCCGACCATCCGTGGATGTCGGCGTGGTGGCCGCCCGGCCACATCATCGGCTGGGAGCACACCTTCATCCACGAGATCCGCGACTTCGTCGTGGCTGTCGGGGCCGCCGACGACCCGCAGCCCAGCTTCGCCGAGGGCCTGGGAGTCCAGCAGGTGCTCGAAGCGGTCGGCGCTTCGGCGGCGCAGGGCGTGTGGACATCGGTCGGTGAACAGTGACGCACCGCCGCCGCGAGGAACAGGACCCAACGTGAGACGAGCACTGTTCGTGTGGGGTGGGTGGCCCGGTCACGAGCCCCGACGCTGCGTCGCACGGGTGGCGGCGGCGCTGGAGCCCCACGCCTTCGACAGCGAGGTGGTGGACTCCCTGGAGGCGCTCGCCGACACCGAACGGCTCGCGGCTTTCGACGTCGTCGTGCCGTGCTGGACCCAGGGGACCATCACCCCCGAGCAGGTCGAGGGGCTGACGGAAGCCGTCGCGGGGGGCGTCGGCCTGGCCGGCTGGCACGGCGGGATGGGTGACGCCTTCCGGGACAGCCCTCGCTTCCAGTTCATGGTCGGTGGGCAGTGGGTCGCCCACCCGGGCGGCAAGGTCGACTACGAGGTCGCCGTCCGCGACCACGGCCACGCGATCACCGACGGTCTGGATGGGTTCCGCCTCCGCTCCGAGCAGTACTTCCTCCACGTCGACCCGACCAGCCACGTGCTCGCCACGACGACCGTGGACGGGCGGCACTTCCCGTGGCTGGAAGGCACCGAGATGCCGGTGGCCTGGACGAGGCCGTGGTGGGCGGGGCGCGTCTTCTACTGCTCGGTCGGCCACGTCGAGGCCGACTTCGACGTGCCGCAGGTCACCCAGCTGGTCGTGCGCGGTGTGCGCTGGGCTGCTCGCGACCTCGACCCGGCAGGCGCCGACCGCACGGTCGCCCGCGACGCCGCCGCCGAGGCGAAGGCCGATGCCCACTGGTAGCCGGGACGATCCCGCTCGGTGCGCGGCCGCTCGCTGCGCGTTGGACGACCCGTGTCGTCAGCTCAGGTTCCTGCCAGCCCCCCCGCCAAGGACTGCTGCAGCACGCGCCTGGCGACGATGTAGAACACCAGTGCGGGGATGATGTAGACGACCGACAGTGCGGCGAGCAGGCCCCAGTCCACGTTCGTGTAGGCCACCCAGGCGCGGAACAGGCCGATCGAGATGGGGATCCTGCTCTGGTCGGAGATGAGGACGAGAGGAACCAGGAACTGGTTCCACGCTCCCATGAAACCGATGAGCGCCGCCGCGCCGACCCCCGGCCCCGCGAGGGGGAGCACGATCCGGAACGCCGCCTGCAGTCTGGTGGCCCCGTCCATCCAGGCCGCCTCTTCGATCTCGATCGGGACGGTGTCGAAGAATCCCTTCATGATCCACACGCCGAGCGGGACCTCCAAGGACGCGAGGATGAGGATGAGCCCATGGTAGGTGTTGAGCAACCCGAGATCGGTAGCGATCACGTACAGCGGTACGATTGTGGCGGTCGGCGGGACGACACGGACCATCAACAGGCCGAGCATGAACCCCCGCCGTCCAGGAAACTCGTACCTTGACAGCGCGTACCCCGCGAGGGTCGTGGCGATGACGAGCACGACTGTCGCGCCGCCCGCGTAAATGAGGCTGTTGGTGATCAGCTGCACTCCCCCGGCACTGCGGAACACCGTGACGAAGTTCTGCACAGTCCATTCTTCGGGGAGCCTCACGAATATGGTGGCGTCGCTGTCGAGTGACGCCAGGATGACCCAGCTGAACGGCATGATGCTGAATGCCGCGATGGCGAACAGGATGGCGTACGCGCCCCAGCGCGCCGCGCCGGCACGCCGGCGAGGGGGGCCCTGCGTGCCGTCGGTCGAGGTCCCAGCAGTGGCGGGACTGGGACTCGCCTGCGTGACCGCCGGGTGGCGGCCCTCGGTGGACTTCATGTTTCCTCGCGCATGAGCCGGACGTAGTAGAGGCCGAAGGCCGTGAGGATGATGAGCAGGATGACGGCTACAGCGCTGCCGTAGCCGATCTCGAAGAACCGGAACGCCACCTCGTAGATGTAGATCCCTATGAGCTGAGTCGCGCTGCCCGGGCCGCCGCGTGTGAGGAAGTAGACGAGCCCGAAGATGCCCACCGTGGTGATGACTGTGAGCAGCAGGAAGATGAGGATCTGCCTCCGTAGCATGGGAAGCGTCACCCGACGGACCTGCTGCCAGGGTGTGGCGCCGTCCACCATCGAAGCCTCCAACACGCTGGTGGGCACGCTCTCGAAGGCGGCCGCGAACAGCACCATCGCGAAGGACAGGCCCCGCCAGGTGTTCACGACGATCACGGTCGCCATGGCGTGGTCCTGCAACCAGTTGACCGGGCCCAGGCCCGCCAGGTCCAGCGCTCGGTTGAGCAGACCCGCTTCGGTCCCGTTCGCCATGCTCGCCCACGCGAGGGCGGCAACAGTCTCGGGTACCGCCAGCGGGAGAAGGAACACCGCCGCGAACAGCGGCGTCATGCGGAGCTTCCATCCCGGCCGTTCCGCCATGAGGTAGGCGACGGCCAGGCCCAGCAGGGTCTGCCCGATCACCGCGGACGCGATCGTGAACAGCGCGGTGCGGCCGATCGAGCCGAAGAAGTCGCCGTCGGAGAGGAGTCGCTGGTAGTTGGCGAGGCCGACGAAGGACGGATCCTGGGCGCCGATGCCCGTCAGCGCCCGGTTCGTGAAGCTCTGCACGACCGCCCACACCGCAGGCCAGAGGGTGAACGCGCCGACGAGAAGGAGAGCGGGTGACAGGAAACCGAGCACGGCGAGTGCGTCCCGCCATCCCCGGACGTGTTTCACGGACTCCTCCGATCAGTGGCGGGACCTCTGTCGCCGGAAAGCGCCGGAGCCGGCGTCAGGTTTCAATGACCTGGTCCGGTCCCAGGAGCTCCTTCGCCCGGCGCGCCAGGTGGTCGGCCGCCTCCTCGCCGGTCATGTCGCCGGTGATGACCCGCTCGGTCGCCTCGGCGACCGCCTGGACCATCTCGGCGGTCCCTGGAGGAGGAGTGAACGACTCGGCCCGCAGCAGGCGCTCCTCAGCTTCGATGAGGAACTCCAGGCTGGCGTACGGCTCGACGTCCTGGATGCCCTTCCGCGGAGCGGCCGCGCCGATGGTCGCCAGGTTCCGGGCCATGGGCTCGCCCTGGTTCAGCCACTTGATGAGCTCCCACGCCTCCTCCGGGTGCTCGGTGTCCGCGGAGGCCATCCACACCCAGCCGGTGCTGCCGGTCACGAAGGTCTCGTCGCCGCCGAAGGTGGGGAACTCCCAGGTGTCGACCTTGTCGAACAGGTCCTCGATGGGCGCGGCTCCCTCCGGACCCCAGTCGAAGATCCAGCACCAGGTCCCGCACGTCGTCGCAACCAGGTCCCCTTTGGGGAACGCCGCGTACTTCGTGGGCGCCCACGGCTCGGGGTTGAGCAACGGCTCGACCGGCAGAACCCCGGCCTGGGTCATCGCTTCGTAGTAGTCGAAGACCTGGCGCAGACCCGGGCTGCGGACGATCCACTTCTGCTCCTCCTCATCGTAGAAGGAGCTGTCGGTGGAGAGCAGGAGATGGATGAAGCCTTCGAAGAAGGTTCCGCCCCCCCAGGCCTCGCCGGCGGGGATCAGGAACGCGGGGCCGCCGATAGCCTGGGTGGCCTGCTCCATGCGGTCGAGCAGCTCATACCAGTCGCGCGGCTGCTCTGTCGCGATGTCGTGCTGCTCGAGCACGTCGGCACGGTAGAACAGCTGCATCACGGAGGCCTCGCGCGGAACGGTGAACACCTTGCCCTGGGAGGTCACGACATCGCTGCGCATCCGCTCATAGAACTGCTCCCAGTCGGGCCACTGCTCCAACCGGTCGGTCAGGTCGAGCAGGAAGCCGCTCTCGGCCCACTCAAGAGCCGTCGGGAAGGGTGAGGAGATGACGTCTGCGGCGTTGCCGGAGTTGAGGTCGAGCGTCACCTTGGTTTGGAACTGATCGTCGGGCGCCGGACCTTCCAGCAGCTCAACGCTGATGTCTTTGCCCTGTGCCTTCATCTCCTCCTCGAAGGAGGGCAACAGCTCACGCATCAGGGCGACCCTCGGAGGCTGATGGTCGATCAGCGTCAGCCGCACAGCGGCGTCGTCGCCACCCCCGCCGTCCCCGCCTCCGCCACCTTCCTGGCCGAACGAGCCCGCAGCGTCGCCCCCGCCACCGCCGCCGCCGCACGCCGCCGCGACCATGCAGACAATGGTGAAGACGACGAGCAAGGCTCTGTCTGGTTGCCGGCTGTTACGACGCGGACCCATGTCTTCTCCTGCTCGACGATGTCGCTCCCATCCCACGGAAGCTCCGTTGGAGCTGCCCGCGGACGCTATAGCGCCGTTGCGGCATGGGTCAAGAGGTCGAATCGGTCAGCGTTCGTAGAAGTATGAGTTCATATTCGGTGTTCATGTGAACATCACTGCACGTGCCCATAAGACCCGGCCGTGGAGAGTGCGGGGCTGCGGTGAGTACGCGTCTCCGGCTCGGCGGCGGGCCGGCTCGGGGCCGGCGCCGCCCCTGAGCGCCGGCCGGTCGGTGCGGAACGGTCGATGTCGTAGTCGGTGCGGCCGTTGACGGCGAGCTGGCTGAGGATCTTGCCGATCAGGCCGGCGAACTTGAACGCATGGCCGGCGCCGACCGCGACGACAACCTGGGGCCACGACGTGCCGCAGGTCACCGAGCTGGTCGTGCGCGGTGTGCCCTGGGCTGCTCGCGGCCTCGACCCGGCAGGCGCCGACCGCACGGTCGCCCGCGACGCCGCCGCCGAGGCGAAGGCCGATGCCCACTGGTAGCCGAGACTCCAGACCCTGGCTAGCCGCCTTGCGACGCGCGGTCCGTCTCCTCACGGACGAAGGCGGCGACCGCCTCGACGTACCGCCTGTAGTACCGCAACGCCAGCGGAACGGCCTCGGCTACGCGACCCATGTCGATGCGCTGATACTCTTGGATCAACACGTTACGCAGCCCGGCCGGTGGTGCGAGCGCGTCGGCGAGGTCGTTGACGATCAGGCCCGCCTCGGCAGCGAGCCGGAAGGTGTCACGGTAGTCACGCGCCACGCGGCCCAGCTTGCTGGCGCTGACGTGAAGGTTGATGGCGACGGCGAGGTCGACGAGCTGCGCGAGATACCGCTCGATGGCGCCGCGGACGATCCCGTCCGTGCGCAGCCGCTCGGCATCGACGGCGCCGACTGAGGACAGGTGACGCAGCGCCTCGTCCATCAACTCCAGCTTGGCGGTGATGCTGTCGGAATCGATCGCGCGTGGCGTCATGCTGCCAGCAGGTCCAGGCTCAGCTGCCTGATCCATGCGGTGTCCAGCAGTTGCGGCAGCGCGGCCATCTGCTCACGGGCGAACAGGCCGGGCTCGCGCTCGTACAGCGGCTCACAGACGCCGATCGCCTTGGCACGGGCGACCACACCCGCCTGGCTGAGATCCATCACGTCGACCTCGCGCAGGTTCAACAGGCCGATGAGGTCGGTGATGAGTTGAATCAGGTTCCCGCCTGCGCGACCAGCAAACAGCACGGCGATGTCGAGGTCGCGAGGGGGCCGAACCGGCTCGCGGTCCATCGCACTGCCGAAGACCACCAGCAGGTCGACGCCGTGGTCCGCGCAGAACGCGTCGAGCTCTCCGGACGCGGCGAGGTCACGGAGCCGGTCGAGCGCTATGCGTGGTGCCGCGGCCATACCTGCGACTGTACGCGCGCAACCTGGGGGAACGCCCGAGCGTGAACCGTTCGGCGTTCGGGCTGCGACAGTCAGGATGTGACGACCCCATCCGACGATCCCCGCACCGACGCCGAGCTCCTTTACGCCGTCGCTGACGGGGACCGTACGGCGCTGCGGGTGCTCCATGCGCGTCATGCGCCGTGGTTGACCGTGCGGTTGGGCCGCCGCTGCGCGGACCCGGACGCCGTGGACGAAGCGGTGCAGGACACGTTCGTGGCGGTGTGGCGGTCGGCGGACCGGTGGCGAGGGGTGGCGAGGTGGCGGCGTGGATCTGGGGCATCGCCATCCGTCGGCTCATCGACCGGTTGCGGCGCTCCTCCGCACGGCACGCACCGCTGACGGAGGACCGGGGCGTTGCGCCGTCGGCTGAGGAGCAGGTGCTGCTCGGCGTGGAGTACGGCGACCTCGCCGGTGCCCTTCGGCGCCTGTCGCCGGAGCTGCGCGCCGTCGTGCAGGCCACGGTGCTGGACGGGTTGACGACGCGCGAGGCCGCCCGGCTGCTGGATGTGCCGCGCGGAACGGTGAAGACGCGGATGATGCGCGCGCGCGCGCAGCTGCGACAGGAGCTCGCATGAGTTCCCACCACCGCTGGCCGGTGACCGGCTGGCACGTCGACGAGGGCTGCTCGCGCGGTACGTCGCCGGCGACACGGATCAGGCGCTGGCCGCGTCGATGGAGGCCCACCTCCTCGCCTGTTCGCAGTGCCGCGCCACGGTCGCGACCTTCGTCGACGCGGAGCGGCTCGAGGCGGGGTGGCAGGCGGTCGTCGCGGTCGTCGATGCGCCCGCCCGCGGACCGGTGGAGTCGCTGCTCGTCCGCCTCGGCGTCGCAGACCACAGCGCCAGGCTGCTCGCCGCGACACCGTCGCTGCGGCTGTCGTGGCTGGCGGCGGTCACCGTGGCGCTGGGGTTCTCGGTGCTCGCCGCGCACGTCGGCGGCAACAGTCCGCTGCTGTTCCTCGTCGTCGCGCCGCTGCTGCCACTGGCGGGGGTCGCCGCCGCCTACGGGCCGAACGTCGATCCCACCTACGAGATCGGGTTGGCCTCGCCGGTGCGCAGCGGCCGGCTGTTCCTGCTGCGCGCCGCCGCCGTGCTGACGGTGTCGGCGCTGCTCGCGACGGCTGCCGGACTGGCGCTGCCGGGCCCGCGTGGCTGCGACAGGGGTGGCATGGCTGCTGCCCAGCCTGGGACTGACGATGGGCAGCCTGGCGCTCGCGACGACGTTCGACCCCCTCCGCGCCGCCGTCGGGGTGGCGGTGGCCTGGGTCGCGCTCGTCACCGTCGCGGGGCAGGCGTCAGCGGACCCGGTCAGCCTGTTCGGCCCCATCGGCCAGCTGGTCGCCGCCCCTGACAGCGGCCCTCGCCGCCGTCGTGCTGGCCCGGCGCCGCGGATGCTTCGACCTCAGGAGGACCGCATGACCGCCAGCCCGCCCGTACAGGTCGTGGATGTCCGCAAGACCTTCGGACGCACCAGGGCGCTGGCCGGCGTGTCGTTCGACGCGGGCCATGGCGTCACCGGGCTGCTGGGCCCCAACGGTGCAGGCAAGACCACGCTGCTGCGGCTGCTGGCCACCGTCCTGGCACCCGACGCCGGGCGGCTGCGCCTGCTCGGCGGCGACCCGGGCGACAGTCGCCAGCGGGTCGCGATCCGCCGGCAGCTCGGCTACCTGCCACAGGAGCCGGGCTTTCACCGCAACTTCACCGCCTTCGAGTTCGTCGACTACGTCGCCATCCTCAAAGAGGAGACCGACCGGGCGGCACGGCACCGCGACGTGCGCCGCGTCTTGGCCGCCGTGGAGCTGGACGCGGTCGCCGGCCGCAAGATCCGCGCCCTGTCGGGGGGGATGCGCCGGCGGGTCGGGCTCGCGCAGGCGCTGCTCGGCGACCCGCGGCTGCTGCTGCTCGACGAGCCGACCGCCGGCCTGGACCCCGAGCAGCGGCTGCGGTTCCGCGATCTCATTTCGCGGATGGGCGAGGACCGAGCCGTCGTGCTGTCCACCCACCAGACCGAGGACGTGGCCGCGTTGTGCTCCCACGTCGTGGTCATGGACCGCGGGGCGGTGCGCTTCGCCGGCACGCCGGCAGCCCTGACCGCGCTGGCGCGCGGCAAGGTCTGGCTGTCCGACGAGCGCCCGCCCGAGGCGCGGCTGTCGTGGCGCACCGGCGAGGGCCGCCACCGCAACATCGGCGACGCTCCCGCCGGCGCGACGCTGGTCGAGCCGACCCTGGAGGACGGCTACCTGCTCCTGCTCGGCGACCAGCTGCTGGAGGCCGCAGCGTGACCGCGACCGTGCAGGCCCCCGAGCGGCTGCCGACTCCAAAGCGTCGCCGGCCCGCCACCGCGTCCCTCGCCGCGGTCGAGGGCCGGCGGTTGCTGCGCCACCCGTTCGTGGTGGCGGGCGCATCGCTGACGGTGTTGCTGTTGCTGCAAGCCACCTGGGGGCAGGCGCCGGTCCTGCAGCGCGACGCGATCGCCACCGGCGCCGCGCTGTTCCCGCTGGCCGCCGCGACCCTGCTCGCTGTGAACCTGGCGGTCCTGCGCAGCCGCCGGCACGGCGCCGAGGAGCTGTACACCACGGTGCTCACCACCCCACGCCAGCGCACCGCGGCCCACCTGGCGTCGCTCGCCTGGCCGGTCGCGCTCGGTGGTGCGCTGGTCGCCGCCGACCTCGTCTACCTCATCGTCCTCGGCGCGGTCGGCGCGCCGAACCCGTTCGAGCTCGCGGCCGGCCCGGCGATCGTCGCGTTGGCCGGCGCCGTCGGTGTGCTGCTCGCCCGGGTCGTTCCCTCGACCGTCGCAGGGCCGCTGGCCCTCGTGGCGTTCGGTGGGATCTTTGTTCAGAACGGCGTGGGCTCCTACTCGCGCCCTCCGTCGGGGTGGGACTGGCTGCAGCCGTGGATCAGCCTCAACGCCGCAGCCGCCGAGCTGGCCGTCCGGCCGGCGGGTTGGCACGTCGCCTACCTCGCCGGGCTGGCCGCCGTCGCAGGGGCCGCCGCGCTGTTGCGCCACGGGCTGCACGCGAGCACGCTCCTCGCCGGCGGTCTGGCCGTCGCCGTCGCCGTGGGCGGCGCCGTCATGCAGGGTCAGGACGTCGACCACGCCGATCCGGCCGCCCTCGCCGCGTTCGCGGATGGGGCGTCGTCAACCCAGACCTGCGAGACGCGCGGCACCGTCACGTACTGCGCGTACCACGACTATCAGCCGTGGACCCACCGCTGGGACGCCGCGGTGCGTCCGGTGTTGCAACGGCTGCCCGACGAGGTGGCGTCCCAGCCGCTGCGGATCCGCCAACTCGTCGCCGGCCACGCCGGTCGCGCCGAATCGCCCGCGGTCGTCAGCGACGACGTGCACCCCACCGTCGCGTGGGGGCGGGCATCGGGGCTCGGAGACGCCCAGCTCGCGTTGACCACCGTGGTCGCCTCCCGGGCCGTCGGACTCCCAACCGCCGACCAACAGCGAGAACCGCCCGACGATATGCCCGGCGCCGACCCCGACTTCATCGAGTCCGGCCCGTGCGCTCCCCGTGAGGAGGCACGCGCCGTGGTGGCGCTGTGGCTCGCCGGACAGGCGACGCCCCAGACCGAGAGCAGCCTGCGCGCGATGGTCGGCGACACGCCGTACGGCATCGACACCGCCCGCACCGACGGCGCCGATGAGCCCGGGACCTACTTCCTGTTCGAGCTGTACCAGCTGGCGGGTGCAGTTGGCCGCTACACGGCGACCGCGCCCGGCGTGGAATGGCCCTGGCGCGAAGCGGCCTACGCGGTGCAGCTGCTCGACCGACCCGATGACCGCGTCGCCGCCGCATTGCACGCCGACTGGGACCACCTCACCGACCCCTCGACGACGACCGACGAGCTCGCGGCGGCGCTGGACCTCGAGCGCGTGCCGACGCTGGCGGAGGCGCTCGTAGCCGCGGGGACACCACCGGAGCGGGCCGAGGAGCTCACGCGAACGCCCAGCCTGCTCGATCGTGGCTTCCCGCCGTGCGCCTGACGCGACTCGACCAGCTCGACCGTCTCGCCGGGCCGACCGCGCGCACCGTCGGGTGGTGGCAGCTGGGGCTCGGCGGCGCGGCCGGACTCGGCTTGCTCGAGCTGGTCGGCCGGCGCCCGCCCGGCGCTGACGTCGAACAGCTCGTCGCCGGCCTGCGCTTCGCCATGCTCGCGGTCGCGCTCAGCGCAGCGTTCGTCCTCGACGACCCGACCGAGGAGACCGTCTGCGCGGTCGCGCTGCCGCTGGCGCTGCGCCGGGGGTTGCGCATCGCCGTGGTCCTGCCCGTGCTGGCCGGCGTGTGGATCGGCCTGATGGCCTACGCCCACGCCGACCCGCACCCTGCCGAGCCCATACCCGTCGCCGCCCTCACGCTCGAATACGCCGCGCTGCTGGCCGCTCTGTTCGCCGTCGCGGCGCTGTCGTCGGGGGTGGCCGCCGGACCGGCGTTGCTGCTCGTCGTCGTGCTCGGGGCCTTCGTGGTGCCGCCGTGGGCGCGGCTGTACACGAGGCAAACCGACCCCGCGGCATGGGCTACCGCCCACCAACGCTGGGCAGTGCTGTTGGCGGTGGCGCTCGCCACGCTCGCCGCCGCCAACCGCGACCCCGGCCGGCCCAACGCAAGGACTCGGCTGGCACGGCGTGGGGCCCGTTAGCCGCGAGCCGAGTGGGGCGCAAGCGCCTGCTGCCGCTCGCGCACCCACCGGATCGCGCTGAGTCAACGGACGCCAGTGACCGGCCCGCTCTCGGTCGGCAAGCCGGCTTCGACCCAGTCCTGCTTGCCGAGTTCGTAGTCGTAGACGTTGGTGTAGCCGAGCTCGACGAGGCGGCGGGCGGCGATGCCGGAGTTCTGGCAGGGCCCGCTGGCGCAGTACACGATGATCTCCGTGGCCTTGTCTGGCACCAGCTGCGCGGCGAGCTCGTCGACCTCGTCGTGCGGCATGTTCAGCGCCCCTGGCAGGTGCGCGTCCGCGTAGTACCTGGAGGGCAGGGCTTCGAGGACGACGACGTTGCGGGCGTCGATGCGCGCCTTGACCTCGTCTCGGGTAATCGGTGTGACCATGGCAGCTGTCTCCTGTCGCGCGGGCACCGCCGGTGGATCGGCGGTAGCGGCCGGCTTGTGTGCGGCCGCACATATCGGCAACTATGTGCGTGGGCACGTTATTCCGCGGCTACGCTTGTTCTTGTGACCGAGCGGAAACAGCGACCCGGGCTGGCCGCCTGGGCGGCGTTCGTAATGGCGCATGCCGCGGCCGTCCGACGCATCGAGCAAGACCTCGAGGCGGAGCGCGGGCTGCCCCTCGCCTGGTACGACGTGCTCCTGGAACTCAACGCCGCACCGGAGCGTCGGCTGCGCATGCAGGATCTCAGCGACCGCGTGGTGCTCAGCCGCAGCCGCGTCAGCCGCGTGGTCGACGCGATGGCCGCACACGGCCTGGTCGGCCGCGAGCCCGACCCGACCGACCGACGCGCGTCCTTCGCCGTCCTCACGGGCAGCGGACGACGCGCGCTGCGAGAGTCCGCCCCGGTCTACCTGCGTGGCATCGACGAGCACTTCACCCGCCACCTCACCCGCGAGGAGATCCGCGTCGTCCAGCAAGCGATGGACAAGATCCGCACGGCGGGCAAGAACCCGTGACGCCGGGCCGCTGTTAACGGCCACCCGCGGTGGATCGAGGCTCAGCGCAGCGGCTTGCGGTTCGTCGGCGGCTTCTCGTACACCGGCACGGAGCCCTCCTCGTCGAGGACACGGAAGCGCAGCACGGTGAACGCCTCCGCCAGCTCGACGCCGGCGGTAGCGCCGCGCTGGGCGGCGGTCTCACGTAGCCGCGCCTCGGGGTCCCAGCCCGCGAGCTGCGAGGCGTGGTGGCGCAGCGCGGTGAGCTTGCGTTCGAACGTCGCCGTGACGTCGACGAGGTCGGGCCCGTCGCCAAAGCTCATGAGCCACAGCTCCGCGACGTCCCACGGCTCCAGTCCCTCGTCGATCAGCGTCGTGTCCCACAGCCGCGTCGACGCGGCGGGGTTGATCGAGTGCAGCACCAGGTCACCGACCGCCCGGTGGTCCGGGTGGTTGATGTAGCCCCACGACGACCAGCGCAGCGCCGGGTTGAGCGTCACGACCGCCTCGGGACGGCGGCGGCGGATCTCGGTGGCGACCTTGCGCCGCGCCTCGATCGTGGGCTCCAAAAAGCCGTCGCGGTAGCCGAGGAAGGTCACGTCGTCGACGCCGAGCTCCTTGCACGCGGCGCGCTGCTCCTCGGCGCGGATCGCGACGAGCCGCTCCCGCGTCATCTCCGGGTCCGCGGAGCCCGACGCTCCGTCGGTGACGACGCAGTAGCTGACCTCGGTTCCCAGCTCGGTCCACCGGGCGATGGTCCCGCCGGCGCCGAACTCGGCGTCGTCGGGGTGCGCCACGACAACCAACGCCCGGCTGAACGGGCGCACGGGGTCCCACAGCGACTGGTCTGGCACGGTTGCTCCTCGTCAGGGCGCGACGCGCCCAGGCTACGGCTGGTTCACCGCCGCGGCGGTGCCCACGCCGGGTGGATCAGAGGGCACTGGCTGCCCGTCGCGACCGCCGGCCGACTGGCACGGGACGGACGAGACTTCAGGCGGCGGCGCCGGCGGGCGGCACGACCTTTCCGTTGGTGACCTGCCAGACGCCCAGTCGGCCGGCGCGCGGCCTCCTCCGTGTCGAAGTCGGCCCAGTCGCCCACTCCTGCGCGGCGGCCACCGACGCGACGGCGTCCGGCAGGGACAGCAGGCGATCGGTGAGCACCATGCGGCGCAGCTGAGCTCGCGCCACTCCGGGTGCTCGTCGAGCGCGCGGAGAAAGTCGTCGGTACCGGCTGTCGAGCGCCACCGGGCTGCCAGCTCCCATCCTGCGCTGGACACAAGCGTAGGGAGTGGGCGCCCCGGGCGCCGTCCGTTATCGTGGCGGCCATGGCGGCAAGCCCGACGATCGCGCCCGAGCGGGACGTCGACAGCGCCGACGCCGACGAGCGCGACCGGCCCTGGAACGTCATCGTGTGGAACGACCCGGTGACCTTGATGTCCTACGTCGTGTTCGTGCTGCGCAAGCTGTTCGGCCACGACGAGGCGACCGCGACCCGGCTCATGCTGCAGGTCCACCACGAGGGCAAGGCGCTCGTCGCGAGCGGCCCTCGCGAGAAGTCCGAGGCCGACGTCGCGCGGCTGCACGCCCACGGCCTGCAGGCCACGCTCGCGCGGGACTGACGCCCTGAGCCCAAGGTTTGTGCCAGGCGTCCGGGCGCTGCCCGGCGGGGGCGTGCGGGTCCGTGTGTCGCTCTCCGAGCGCACCCTCCTGCGCACGCTCGCAGCCGAGCTCGAGCCCATCTTGGCCGGCAGCGAGGACGTGGCCGGCGCCGCTCAGCGGCTGTACCCGCGGGCGTACGAGGACGCCGACGCGGAGGCTGAGTACCGCGACCTCGTGGGCGATGACCTTGTCGGCGAGCACCTCGCGGCACTCGCGACGTTCCGCCGCACGCTCGAGGCGGGGGCGACCGGGCGGCTTGCCTGGACCAGCGATCTCGACGCCGACGAGACCGCCGCGTGGCTGACGACGGTCAACAACGGCCGGCTGGTGCTCGGCTGCGCCCTCGGCATCACCGACGAGCGCGCGTGGGACGACGTCGGGGACATCCGCGACCCGAAGAACATGGCGCTGCACTACCTCGGCTGGCTGCAAGACGAGCTCGTCGCGGCGCTCGCGGCATCGCTGCCGTCGCCCTAGCTACTGTCGAGTAACTTGGCGCGGATGGCCTCTCCCACCGCCGAGCCGCGAACCCGGCTGTCCGCCCCCGAGCGGCGCAGCCAGCTGCTCGACGTCGCCGGGCGGTTGTTCGCCGACCACAGCTACCACGGCCTGTCGATGGAGCAGCTCGCCGACGCGGCCGGCGTCAGCAAGCCGGTGCTCTACCAGCACTTTCCCTCCAAGCGCGCCCTGTACCTGGCGCTGGTGCACGACGCCACCGCCGAGTTGGAGTCCAAGGTGCGCACCGCGTTGGAGGGCACGACCGACAACCGGGCGCGGGTCGAAGGTGCCATTGCGGTGTACTTCGACTTCGTCGAGGACCGCCGTTTTCAGCTGCTGTTCGACATGCCGGCGCTCAACGACGCCGGCGTGCGCGACGCCGTGGAGGGCGTCATCGCGCGCATCGCCCACACCGTCGGCCAGCTCATCGCCGCCGACGCCGGCCTGTCCGGCCAGGCCGCCGACATCCTCGCCATGGGGGTACTGGGCTTGGCCACCGAAGGTGCGCGCTGGCAGCTGGAACACGGCGGACTCGACAAGGCCGAGGCGGTGCGCCTGCTCGCCCGCCTCGCCTGGCGTGGGTTGGGCTCGTTCGGGCCGGAAAGCCGCTGATGGGAGCCGCCGGAACGGCGCGCCGAGGTCGGCGAAGCGCATCCTCGGGCGCGCCGGATCGTTAGACCCAGCAAGACTTCGCGCGCCCAGGTACCCCGACCGCAAAGGTTTCGCCGCACATGACTCGCCTCCGCGTCGCCGCCGCACTGCTCGTCGTCGTCTGCCTCGCTGCGCTGCCCGCCATCGCCACGACCGCGCCGTCGCGCGTCGGGCCGACGGGCGCGACGCGGCTCGACCGCATCTTCCCCGAGCCGTTGGCGTCGACCGACTTCATCCAGTTCGCGGTGAACCCGGCGACCGGCAAGAGCCAGTACCTCCACGGCATCGCGCAGCTCGAGCAGCGCTACCCCGACGTCGTCGACGTCGACCCGATCGGCGAGCTCGTCGGCATGCCGGAGCTCAAGTCGGCGGGCGGGCGTGAGATCCCGGTCATCACGGTCACCGACGAGTCGGTGCCCAACGAGGACAAGGTCGACCTGTACGTGTCGCTGTCGATCCACGGCCTGGAGCGCGCCGGCCTCGAGGGTGGCACGCGCTTCATGGAGGACCTCGCCGCGGGTTGGTACAGCGAGCGGGCCGGGGGCGAGAAGTACCTGCTCGCCAACGGTGACCCGAAGGGTGCGGACTACCGCCAGATGACGGCGACCGAGGTGCTGCGCGAGGCGCGCATCGTGTTCGTCAACCTCAACCCCGACGGCTGGGCCGCCGGCGACAAGGTCGGTCCCACCGCCGGCTACGTGCGGGGCAACGCCAACCGCATCGACCTGAACCGCCAGTGGCCGACCCTCGGGTTCGCGCGCTCGTCGGGCAAGCAGTACGAGACGCTGTCGCAGCCCGAGGCCAAGGCCGGCTTCAAGCTCGTCGAGGAGCACCTCGGCGTACCCGAGGGCGCGGCCGACCTTCACGGCGAGAACGCCGACGACGTGCTGCTCGCGATCATGTTCCCGGCCGGCCAGTTCGACCCGCGCGGCCTCGCCCAGCAGGTCTCGCTCGCCGAGTCGATCAAGTACAACGTCAACCACTCGGCGTTCCCGGGCGCGAAGGGCCTGCTGTCGGGTCTCGGCGCGACGGTGCAGCCCGCCGAGTACCACACCGCCTACGACGCGATCGGCTACGACGACGCCGGCTTCCAGGGCGACTACCTGGTCCAGCGCGGCATCCTCGAGATGGACCACGAGTACATCGCGAGCAACATCGTCCCGAACAACGCCTTCGTGCCCGCGCTCGAGCAAGTCCACGTCGACACCACCCGCGAGCTGCTCAAGGCGACGATCGTCACGACGATCCAAGCCGAGCAGATCGACTACACCGCCGACCTGAAGGGCACCGTCGGCTACGTCGAGAACCCCGAGGTCCTCACCGAGGCGGGCGCGCCCAAGCCGCCGTTCGGCTTCGAACAGAAGCCGTACGAGTCGACCTCGATGCAGTACTACCGCGACCTCGGCAAGTACCTCGCCCCCGGCTCGTCGCTGGTTCCGGTGACCTCCGACACGGTGGCCGACGGCAGCGGCCTGCGCGGCCTCGACACGCTCGTGATCACCGACCGCGAGCTGCCCCGCTACACCGCCGTGGACGGCTCGCTGGCGTCGCCGGACCGCGCGGCGTTCTGGGGTGCGGTGCGCGCGTTCGCCGAGGCCGGTGGCAACGTCGTGCTGACCGACCGCGGGGTGCAGGGCGTCGCCGACCTCGGCATCGTGCCGGCCGGCGCTACCAAGCGCGTCAACCAGGACGCCGGCAAGCTCACCGAGATCAACCGCGACCACGAGCTGCTGCGCGACGTGACCGGCGTGATCGGCCAGACCTACTTCGAGGTGCCGCTCGGCTACCCGTTCGGCGGGGACAACTCGCCGGCGTGGGGCGTCGACGAGGCCGCGTGGACCGCCGCCGGCGGCACCGTCGGCGCGTACCTCGGCAGCATCCAGCAGGACGGTCTGCTCGTGTCGGCCAAGGGCGAGGTGCCCGGCACCGGCGAGGCAGTCGGTCTCGGGACGGTCAAGCTCGGCAAGGGCCGGGTGTCGGTCTTCGGGGCGGTGCTGCCCGACGCGACGCAAGCGCACCCGCACACCCAGGGCCTGGCCGACTACGCGGTGACCTACGCCGGCAACGCGATCCTGGTCAACGCCCTGACATGGGACGCCCCGACCGACGGCCCCGCCCCGGCCGCCGCTGCCGCCTGTGAGCGCCGCAACGACCGCGCCGCCGCCCGCGGCAACGCCTGCCGCGGCTGACCTGCCGCGGGGCCACGCCGAGACCTAACTACCGCCGCCGCGTAAACGGCGGTTCAACGCGACATGAGGGTACGACGACGAGGAGGGCGTGGCGTGGCTGCTGAGCGTACTGGCGGCGCTGTGACCGACCTGACCGGCCGGTGGTACAGCGGCACGGTACGGGTGCGGGTCCGCGACCGGTACGTGTCCGGCGCCGCCGGCACCATGTCGCAGGTCGCCGCGGAGCTGGTCGACATGGCGACCGCCGCCGGGACGGCCGTCAACGCCACACCGACCGGGCCGGTGCTGCTCGTCCGGCCGGGCGACCCGCTCGCCGTCGCCCGCTACCTGGCCGGCCGCGGTGTCGTGTGGGACGACGCGACCAACGAGCTGCTGGGCGCCGACCCGCGGCTGGTCGTCCCCGACGGCGCTGTCGCGTAGACGGGCAGCCGCGTCGCCGCCCACCAGGTGGGCGGGCCGATCGCGCCGAGTCCGCACGCCGCGCAGCACCAAGGCGCGGCCGGGCTAGGCGTCGAGCAGCGCCCGGCGCAGCACCGGGAAGGGCGGTGTGCCCTCGGCCAGGACGGCGCGGTGGAACGCGCGGGCGCTGAACGTGACGCCCCGGGCGGCTTCGACGTCGCGGCGCAGGTCGTCCATCTCCTCCCCGCCGACGAAGTAGGTCGACAACTGGCCGGCGGTCACCTTGCCGCGCACGAGCTTGCCGTCGGCCTCGGACTGCTCCTGGTAGGTCGCGTCGACCATCAGCGACAGCGCCTGCTCGTCGGACCAGTCGCGGCTGTGCAGGCCCTGGTCGAGCAGCGCGTTGGCGACCGAGCGCATCTCCATCTTGGCGCTGACCAGCCGCAGCCGCGCCGCCGCGACCGGGTCGTCGGCGCCGAAGCCGGCGGCGATGACCTGACGCTCGACGTAGACCGCCCAGCCCTCGGCGAACGCGGAGTTCCACAGCGCCCGGCGCACCAGACGCGGGTGGCGCTGGGCGGCGGCGAGCTGCACGTAGTGGCCCGGGTAGGCCTCGTGGATGCCGACCGAGCGCAACGCGTGGACGTTGTACTCGCGCAGGAACGACGCGGCCTGCTCGTCGTCCCACGCGTCGGGTACCGGCGACAGGTAGTAGGTGTGCGCGGCCGCGGGCTCCAACGGCGGGGCGGGCATGAAGTACGCCACCGCGTAGCCCTGCATGAAGGCCGGGACCTCCTCGACGCGCAGGGTGTCCGGCTCGGGCAGGTCGAACGAGCCCTCCGCGCGCAGGAACGCCTTGATGCCGTCGAGCACACCCGCCGCGTCGGCGACCAGCCGCTCGCGCTGCGACTGGTCCCGCGCGGCGGCGGCCAGGCCGGCGCGGACCAGCTCGCTGCCGGTCAGGCCGCTGCCGTCGCGGCCGAGGACCGCCGCGGCATGCTCCTCGATCTCGGCCTGCAGCCGCGCCAGCTCGCGCTCGGCGCGCTGCCAGACCTCCTCGGCGGGCATCCGGACGCCGAGCGCGAGGCGCAGCGCGTCGGCCCAGCGCCGCTCCCCCAGCCGCCAGTCGGGCGCCGGCTCGCCCGCTCGCGACTCCAGCCACACCCCGAACTGCTCGCACGCCGCGGCGGCCGCCGCGCCCGCCTCGGCCGCCCCGGGCGCGAAGCCGGGCAGCAGGTCGCGAAACAGCGCGACCGCGCCCGGGACGCGGACCAGCGCGAGCTCGCGCTGCGGGGCGGGCAGCTCCGCGAGGTTCGCCTTGGCCTGGTCGAGCAGACGCGGCACGGCCGCCGCGCGGGCCGTCGCCGCCTCCTGCCGCGGACCCGCCGGAAGGTCGTCGCGGCGCACGAGGTCGTACACCGATCCGGTCGCCAGTGCCAGGTAGAACAGCGGGTCGCAGGCGTGCGAGCGCAGCCCCTCCAGCTCGAAGCGCATCCCGTCGACGGCGTCGCGCACCAAGGTCGCGTCACCCGACGCCTCGCGGTCGAGCGCGTCGCCGTCGAGCGCGTCGAGCCGGGCGGCGAGGTCGTTCAGGCGCCGCAGCCGGCGGTCGGCCTCGCCGGGACCCCAGTCGTCGAGCTCCCCGTCGCGCCGGTGGTCCCCCAGCTGCGTCGCCGCCGTGGGCGACTCCTCGACCAGGTACTCGAGCAGCGCGTCGAAGGTCGGGGCCACCGCGTCGGCGGCCGAGGGTTGCGGCACGGGGTCTCCTCGGGCGGCGCTGGTAGGCTTGGCCTCGAACGATGATCGAAGACCTTACCCCCGCCGAGGTGGCTGCCCGCCTCGACGGCGAGGACCCGCCACTGCTCATCGACGTCCGCGAGAACTGGGAGCGCGAGATCGCGGCGATCCCGGGTTCGGTTCACATCCCGATGGACGAAATCCCCGCGCGGGTCGGACAGCTTCCCGACGACCGGCTCCTCGTGCTGCACTGCCACTCCGGCGCCCGCAGCCTTCAGGTCGCGCAGTGGCTCCAGGCCCAGGGTTTCGATCGTCTGGCCAACCTCAACGGCGGCATCGACGAGTGGTCGCACGACGTGGACCCGTCGATCCCCACCTACTGATCGAGTTTTCCTCTTGACCTCCACCACGGTGAAGTCCTTCGCGGACTTCGGCGTCAACGAGCGCATCTGCTCCGCGCTCACGTCCGCCGGCATCACCTCCCCGTTCCCCATCCAAGAGATCACCCTCCCGCTTGCCCTGTCGGGCGCCGACCTCATCGGCCAGGCCCGCACCGGAACCGGCAAGACCCTCGCGTTCGGCATCCCGTTGCTGCAGGCCGCCGATCCGGCCGACCGCCGCACCACGGCCCTCGTGGTGGTGCCGACGCGCGAGCTCTGCCTCCAGGTGCGCGACGACCTCGCCGCCGCCGGCGCCGACAAGGGCGTCCCGGTCGTCGCCGTCTACGGCGGCAAGGCGATCGACGCCCAGATCGACGCGATCGCGGCCGGCGCCCCGGTCGTCGTCGGCACCCCCGGCCGGCTGCTCGACCTGCTCGGCCGCGGGGCGCTGGACCTGTCCACCGTCACGGCACTCGTCCTCGACGAGGCCGACGAGATGCTCGACCTGGGCTTCCTGCCCGACGTCGAGCGGCTGATCCAGGCGACCGCCGCACAGCGCCAGACGCTGCTGTTCTCGGCCACGATGCCGTCGGCGGTCGTGTCGCTCGCTCGCCGCTACATGAACAAGCCCACGTTCCTGCGCGCCGACGTCGAGGAGGTGCGCATCGCTCCGGAGACCGAGCAGTACTTCTTCTCGTGTCACCGCATGGACAAGCCGGCGGTGCTCGCGCGAATCCTGCAGACGCCGGGGCGTGGACGGTGCGTCGTGTTCAGCCGCACCAAGCGGATGGCCGACATCCTCGCCGAGGACCTGCGCGAGCGCGGCCTTGTGGCGGCGCCCATCCACTCGGACCTGCGCCAGGACGCCCGCGAGCGAGCGATGGCGAAGTTCCGCACGGGCGCCATCGACGTGCTCGTCGCCACTGAGGTCGCCGCGCGCGGTCTGGACATCAGCGACGTGTCGCATGTCGTGAACTACGACTGCCCCGACGACGAGAAGATGTACCTGCACCGCATCGGCCGCACCGGCCGCGCCGGCGCCGCCGGCGTGGCGATCACCCTCGCGTTGTGGAACGAGCTCGCGCGTCTGGAGATGATCAAGAAGACGCTGGGCATCGCCGCCGAGACCCACGAGGTCTTCTCGACGTCGCCGCTGCTCGACGAGCTGTTCGACCTGCCGGCGCGCACCGCGGCGCGGGCGCCGGCGCCCCGGGCGACCACCGCGCCGGTCGCGCGCGCGGTTGGCGACGGCGAGGGCGGCGCGACGCGCGGGGACTCGGCGCGCGGGGACGCCCCCGCCGTCGCCGGCGGGGCGGTCGCGGCCGGCGGGGCGACACCGACGAGGTGACGCGCCGACGCGAGGCGCCGGCGGCGCGACCCGCGGCGGACGTCCCTGAGCGAGCCCGTCGCCGCTGCCGCCGACGGCCGCACCCGCCGGCGCACCGTGCGCCGGCCGGACCGGGTCGGCTTCGCGCCCGCCGGGGCGAGTGCGGGCGAGCCGGCGGCCGCCGAGACGGCGCCTGTCGAGACGGCCGCGCTGCCCGAGACGGGCGCGGCGCCAACGGCGAATCGCACCGCGGTCCGCCGGGTGCGCAGTCGCCGACGCGACGGTCGCGCCCCGGTGCCCGACGCCGGCCTCGACGGGGCGCTCGACGCCGCGCTCGAACCCGACGCCAGCTCAACGGCGTCCGGCGCCGACGACACCGACGCGCCGGCCGCCGGCGCGGCAACCGCCCCGTCACGCGCCGCGCAGCGACCGCCCCGCCGTGACCGTGGCGCCGGCCGCGAGCGTTCGGATCGTGGCGGCGACGAACGCCGGCGCGAGGGCCGGGGCCGCCGCGACCGCCGCGACGCGCGCGACCGCGCTGGCGACCGCACCCGGGTCGCCCGTGGGGCCGGCGGCCGGGGCGCCGCCAGAACCCGGGCGCACCACGCGCCGCCGCCAGGACCGTCGACGCAGACACCGCACGCGGAAGCGGGCGCCCCGCATTGCAACGCCCGCTGGTCATCGAGCACCTGCCCTAAAGGACGCACCTGTCCAACCCGGTCGGCGCGCGGCCAACGCACGTCCCAGCGCGTCGCTGGACGGAATCGGCAACATCTCGCCGATTGCGTCCACTGGACGTCGTGCTGCGACCGTCACGCCCCGGCGGCGGCTTCGTCCAGCGCCGCGCGCAGCGCCGTGTGCAGCGCTGGGCCGGCGGCGGTCAGGCCGTCGCCGAGCGGGCTGACGACCGCGCCGGCCTCCGCGGCGATGAGCGCCCCGGCGGCCCAGTCCCAGCGGCTGGTCGTGTCCTCGTAGTAGGCGTCGACGCGCCCCGCGGCGACGGCGCACAGGTCGAGCGCCGCCGCGCCGATCCGGCGCAGGTCGCGGACCTTCGGCAGCAGGCCGGCGACGATCGTCGCCTGGCGTGCGCGCTGTTCGACGTCGTAGGCGAAGCCGGTCGCGATCAGCGCCTGCTCCAGCGTCACGGGGTCGTTGACCGTCAGCGGCCGGCCGTCGCACCAGGCGCCGCCGCCGCGCACGGCGGTGAACAACTCGCCGCTCGTGGGGTCGCAGACGACACCGACGAGGGCCCCGGCGTCGTCCTCGCAGGCGACGCTGACCGCCCACGCGGGCAGCCCGTAGAGGTAGTTGACCGTGCCGTCGAGCGGGTCGACGACCCACCGAAGGCCGGTCGTGCCCGTCCGGTCGGCGCCCTCCTCGCCGAGCAGGCCGTCGTCGGGGCGGGCGGCGAGCAGTGTGTCGACGATGAGCCGCTCGGACGCCTCGTCGGCGTCACTGACCGGGTCGGTTGCGCTGGTCTTCGCGCGCACCGCGCCGGCCTGGCCGCGACGGGCGAGCAGCTCGTCGCCGGCGCGGGTCGCGACCTCGACCGCGAGGGCGAGCAGCGCGTCCGGGTTGGTCACCGCGGCGGCGCCCGCCGCGCGACAGCCGCAGCCAGGACCGCCGGCCGCACGCCGGGCAACGCGCGAACACGGGATGCGTCCGCCACGGGGCGAGCAGCACCAGCGGCACCGCGGCGGCCACGGCCGTCGCCGCGTCGAGCGCCGTCGCGGACCCGCAACGGCTGCACTCGGCGGTGACGCCCGCGCGGCGGTCGCCGGCGCGCCGGCCAGCCGCCGCCGGCGCCCCGGTGAACAGTGCCTCGCGCCCACCGGCGGACGGCGGCCGACGGTCATGACCGGCGCCGGGCGGCTTGATCCGGTCGAACCCGCCGCGCGACGCGGGCATCAGGCGGGCGTCTCGCCGGCGCGGGCGCGCACCACGGGGTCGACGTCCAGACCGGCGAGCTGCGCGGCGACGACCCGGTAGGCGGCCGCCCCGGTGTCGCCCCGGCGGTGGCGAGCACCGACCGCCCGCCGTGGGGCGCCTCGGCGAAACGGACCGACTTGCGGACCGGCACGCCGAGCAGCGGCAGGCCGTAGCGCGCCTCGACGTCGGCGAGGACCTCGCGCGCGTGGCGGGTGCGGCCGTCGAACAGTGTCGCGACGACGCCGGCGACGCGCAGCTCGCGGTTGGTCAGCCGTTGCACGTCGGCGATCGTGTCGAGCAGCTGCGACACGCCCCGGTGCGACAGCGTCTCACACTGCACCGGGATGACGACGCGGTCGGCCGCCGTCAGGGCGTTGAGCGTGAGGACGCCCAGCGACGGCGGGCAGTCGAGCAGGATCGCGTCGTAGGTGTCGCGCAGCGGGTCGAGCTCGGCGCGCAGCGCGTACTCGCGGCCCGTGCGGGTGAGCAGCACGACCTCCGCGCCGGCAAGGTCGATGTTCGCCGGCGCGAGATCGGTCTCGGGGTGCTGGAGAACCGTCTTGACCAGCGGCACGCGACCGACGAGCACGTCGTGCAGCGTCGGGTCGAGCGTGTCGGGGTCGTAGCCGAGGCTGAAGGTCAGGTCGGCCTGCGGATCAAGGTCGACGACGAGCACGGCGAGTCCGCGCTCGGACAGCGCGGCAGCCAGCGACAGCGTCGTGGTCGTCTTGGCGACGCCGCCCTTCTGGTTCGCGACGGCGTAGACGGTCCCGGCGGCGGCGGGCGATGCTGGCGATGGCGCGGCGGTCACCAGCTCCGCAGGCCCGCGAGGCGTTCGGCGGCCGCCTCGAGCGTCGACTGCTGCTTGCAGAACGCGAAGCGCACGGTGCCCGCGCCGAGCGCCGGATCGAGTAGAACGACGACCCGGGACACAGGCGACGCCCAGCTCGGTGATCAGCCGCTTCGCGAACTCGACGTCGGAGGCAGCGAACCCCGAGCAGTCGGCCATCGTGTAGTAGGCGCCGCGCGGCACGATCGGCGTCAGCCCGACGTCGCGCAGAACGCCGTCGAGCTGGTCGCGGCGGTCGCGGTAGAACGCGCCGAGGTCGGCGTAGTAGTCGTCGTCCAGGCCGGCGGCGACGGCGCCGGCGGCCTGCAGCGGCGCGGCGGCGCCGACGGTCAGAAAGTCGTGGACCTTGCGGACCGCGGCGGTGATGTCGGGCGGGGCGACGACCCAGCCGACCCGCCAGCCGGTGACCGAGTAGGTCTTGGACATCGCGTTGACGGTGCAGGTCCGTTCGCGCATGCCGTCGATCATCGCGAGCGGCGTGTGGCTCGCGCCGTCGAAGACGATGTGCTCGTAGATCTCGTCGGTGAACGCGACGAGGTCGTGCTCGACGCAGAGGTCGCGGATGGCCTCCAGCTCGGCGACGGTGAAGACCTTGCCGGTGGGGTTGTTCGGCGAGTTCACGACGATCCCGCGCGTGCGCGGCGTCACCGCGGCGCGCAGGCGGTCGACGTCCAGCACAAAGCCGTCGGCGGGGTCGAGCGCCACGTACGACGGCACCGCCCCCGACAGCACCGCGTCCGGGCCGTAGTTCTCGTAGAACGGCTCGAACACGACGACCTCGTCGCCGGGGTCGATCACCGCGAGCAGGCTCGCGATCATCCCCTCGGTCGCGCCGCAGGTGACGGTCAGCTCGGTGTCGGGGTCGACCGCCCAGTCGTAGTGGCGGGCGTACTTTCCGGCGAGCGCCGCGCGGAACGCCGGCGCGCCCCAGGTCACCGCGTACTGGTTGACGTCCTCGGTGATCGCCTGGCGCGCCGCCTCCTTGACGACCTCCGGCGCGGCGAAGTCGGGGAACCCCTGCGCGAGGTTGACGACGGGACGCTCCGGTGTGGAGTGCACCGCGGCGAGGCGGGTCATCTCCCGGATGACGGACTCGGTGAACTGGGCGGCTTTCCGGCTGGTACGGGGCATGGCTGAAGGCTACCGCCGCGTCAGCGCCGCCCCGCAACGCCGGGCGCCGCGCCTGCCGTCGTCAGGCGACGCCGTTGCGGACCCACTCCGCGACGCCGCTGGCGACCAGCTGCACCGCGATCGCGGCGAGCAGCAGGCCCATGACCCGCGACACGAGGTTGATCCCGTTGTCCTTGAGCAGCTTGCCGATGACGGTCGAGTAGCGCATCGACAGGTAGACGACCCCGAGCGCGGCGAGCAGCGCGAGCACGACGGACACGACGCCGCCCACGCTGCCGGCACGCTGCATCGCGAGCATCGTCGCGGCGATCGCGCCTGGCCCGGCGAGCATCGGCGTGCCGAGCGGCACCAGGGCGACGTTCTGGCCGCGGCCGCGCGTGGCGTTGGCGTCGTCCTCGCCGGGGTGGAGCAGTTCCAAGGCGATGAGCACGAGCAGCAGCCCGCCGGCGACCTGGAGCGCCTCGAGCGAGATGCCGAGCATCTCGAGGATCTGCTGGCCGAACAGCGCGAACACCAGGATCACGCCCGCAGCGACGGCGACGGCCTGCAGCGCGGAGCGGCGGCGCGACTCGGTGCTCTCCCCGCGGGTCAGGGTGAGAAACACCGGGATGTTGCCCAGCGGGTCCATGATCACGAGGACGGTGACGAAGGCCTGGGCGATCAGGGTCGTGTTCAGGGCGAAGTCGCTCAGCGACATGGCGGTACCTCTTCGGTCGCGTCCCGCGGCGGCGAAGCAGGCGGACACGTCGGGGTGTGCAGGCAGGCAGCCGGCGGACCCCCCAGGTCCCGTCCTCCGGTACACGCCCGTCTCGAAGCGAAGACCATCCACTCCGGAGCGTGGCCGCCGAAGCGGCCAGGGGCGTCCAGTTCGGGGTCGCCGTCAGCGGCGGCCGCAGGTGGCCTCAAAGGCCGCGGTCGGCGCTGGCCGCGTCGACCCACTGGTTGGGAAAGAGTCTCCGAGCGGTTGTGAGAGGACGGGGCCTGGGCGGTCCGTCGCTGCCGCGACCAGCGTAGCCGTCGGCGCGGCGGCGGCTAGCCCGAGGCCGCGACGGCGCTAGGGATCCTGGAACAGGCCCATGCGCATCGCGGCCGCGACGGCGGCGGTGCGGTTGCGCGCCCCGAGCCGGTCGAAGACCTCCTGGCAGTGCGCCTTGACGGTGCGCTCCGTGACGCCGAGCCGCACGGCGATCTCGGGGTTGGTCAGCCCGTCCTTGAGGTACTCGAGTACCTCCGCCTGGCGCGGGGAGAGCACCGGCTTGTCGTCCTGCTCGGGCGGCTCGATCAACGCGGTCGCCTCGTCGCCCTCCATCAGCGAGCTGCGGTCCTCGAAGCGGGTCTCGACCAGCCCGAACCGCACCGCGTCGCCGTGCTTGAGCACCCGCGAGCCGGTGAGCGCCTCGCCGTTGACGAACGTACCCCCCGTCGACCCGAGGTCCTCGAGCCACACCGCGCCGCTGGCCCGCCGGATCACCGCGTGCGCGCGGCTGACGTGCGGGTCCGACAGCAACAGGTCGGAGTTCTCCCGCCGACCGAGGATCTGCTCGTCGGCGTCGACGGTGAGCACCTGCCCGCGCAGCGGCCCCTCGCTGGTCACCACGAACATCGGCAGCGGCGTCAGCCGGCGCGCGGGCCCTACCACGGGGCGGTCCCCGTCGCGCTGCCCGCGACCGCCCGGGTCGCGCCGGCGGCCCGCTCGGCGAGCGCGTCGACAACCATGTCGGGAGTCGTCGACTGGCCGAGGCGGGCGTCCTTGCGCGCCCCGTGGAAGTCGCTCCCGCCGGTGACCAGCAGCCCGCGCCGCGCGGCGGCGTCGCGCCAGAACGCGCGGGTCGCGTCGTCGTGGCCGACGTGGTCGGCTTCGACCCCGGCCAGCCCCGCGTCGACGAGGCGGTCGAGCAGGTCGGTGTCCACCGCCGCGTCGCGGGTGCTCAAGCCCGGGTGGGCCAGCACCGCCGCGCCGCCCGCCGCGGTGAGCAGGGCGACGCCGCGCTCGGGGCTCAGGGCGTGCTTGGGCACGTACGCCGGCCCGCCGTCGGCCAGGTAGGCGTCGAACGCCGTGGCGACGTCGGGCACCGCGCCGGTGGCGACCATCACCGCGGCGATGTGCGGGCGCCCGATCGGCGCCTCGCCGGCGCGCGCTGCGACGTCGGCGAACGCGACATCGACGCCGAGGGCGGCGAGCCTGGCGACGATCGCCTCGGCGCGGCGCCGACGCTCGTTGCGCAGCCGGTCGCACTCCTCGGCCAGCGCGGGGTCGGCCGGGTCGACGAAGTAGCCGAGCAGGTGGACGCTGCGCTCAGCGAGTTCGGTGGACAACTCGACGCCGGGCACGAAGCGCAACCCGTGGTCGGCACACGCCTGGGCCGCCTCGTGCCAGCCGGCGGTCGTGTCATGGTCGGTGAGCGCGACCCCCGACAGGCCGGCCTCCGCGGCGAGCGCGACCGTCGCCGCGGGGGTCGTGGTGCCGTCCGACCGCGTCGAGTGCGTATGCAGGTCGATGCTCACGGCCCGTCACCCTACATCCCCGGCACCCCCGCACTAGGTGAAGGCGTTCTCCCCCGTCAAGTGCCGCCCGAGCAGCAGCCGCTGGATCTGGCTGGTGCCCTCGTACAGCGTCGTGACGCGGGCGTCGCGCAGGTAGCGCGCGACGGGGTACTCGTCGGAGTAGCCGTAGCCGCCGTGGACCTGCACCGCGCGGTCGGCCGCGCGCACCGACGCCTCCGAGCAGAACGTCTTCGCGACCGACGACTCGACGGTGTGGCGCTCGCCTTTCATGTGCTTCCAGGCGACCTTCCAGTACAGCGCCCGGCTCGCCTCCACGTCGAGGTAGATCTCGCTGATCAGCTGCTGCACCAGCTGGAACGACGCGATCGGCCGGCCGAACTGGAGGCGCTCGCGCGCGTAACGCACCGCCTGGTCGAGGCACGCCTGGCTGATGCCGGTGCAGCCGGCGGCCAGCGAGTAGCGCCCCGAGTCCAGCGCGTTCAACGCGATCTTGAGCCCCTCGCCGACCTCGCCGAGGCGGTTGGCGTCGGGCACGCGCACGTCGCGCAGGACGATCTCGGCGGTGTCGCCGGCGCGCAGCCCGAGCTTGCCGTGGATCGGGTTGCCCTGGTAGCCGGGGCTGTCCTGGGGCACCAGGAACGCGGTGATGCCGCGCGCCTTGCTGCCCGGCTCGGTCTGGGCGAACACGACGGTGAGGATCCCGCGGCTGCCGTTGGTGATCCACATCTTCGAGCCGTTGAGGATCCAGTCCGAGCCGTCGCGGCTGGCCCCCGTCGTCATCGAGGCGGGGTCAGAGCCGGCGTTCGGCTCGGTCAACCCGAACGCCCCGAGCCCCTCGGAGGTCAGCCGCGGCAGCCACTCGCGCTTCTGCTCCTCGGTGCCCCAGTGCAGCAGACACGTCCCGACCAGGCCGACGTTGACGCTGACGAGCGAACGGATCGACGCGTCCGTGCGGCCGAGCTCCTCGATGATGAGCCCGTACGACAGGTAGTCCAGGCCCATCCCGCCGTACTCCTCGGGCACCGGGGCGCCCAGGAAGCCGACCTCGAACAGCTTGGGCAACAACTCGTCGGGAAAAGCCTCGGTGCGGTCCAGCTCGCGCGCGCCCGGAGCGACCTCCGCGTCGCAGAAGTCGCGGGCCAGCTTGCGCACCTGCTGCTGCTGCTCGGTCAGGTCGAAGTCCACACGGTCTCCTGTCGCCGGGCCGACGGTCATGCTACGCACGGCGTCTTCCTCTTCGGTGCCGCCGCGAGCGGGCGGCGCGCGCAGGTCGCCTAGGCTGCGCGGCCGGGACGGCACGACGAGAGGCACGCGGATGAGGGAGCTCGCACAGCTCGCGCTCGACGAGGCCGTCGCGGCCGGGGCGTCGTACGCCGACGCCCGCGCGGTCCTCGACGAGACCGAGTCGCTGTCGGTGCAGGACCAGCGCGTCGAGGGCGTGGGCCGCCAGGCCAGTCGCGGCGTGGGCGTGCGGGTGCTCGTCGACGGCTCCTGGGGCTTCGCCGGCACCGCCCGCCTGGACCGCGAGGCGGTGCTGAGCGCGGCGCGCACCGCCGTCGCGGTCGCGCGGGCGTCGGCAACCGCGCAGCGCCGCGCCGTGCGGCTCGCGCCGGTCGACGTCGCGACCGGCACCTACGTCACACCGCACGACACCGACCCGCTCGACGTCGCCTTGGAGGACAAGCTCGAGCTGCTGCTCGCCGCGACCGCCGCCGCCGCAAGCGTCGACGGGTTGACCTTCGCCAAGGCGAGTCAGGACACCTGGAAGTCGACGAAGTGGTTCGTGTCGTCGGAGGGTGCCGACCTGCACCAGACGCTGCT
The DNA here is from genome assembly GCA_030446745.1 of Egibacteraceae bacterium. Lineage (GTDB taxonomy): Bacteria > Actinomycetota > Nitriliruptoria > Euzebyales > Egibacteraceae > JAUJMS01. The sequence continues at coordinate 32,361 of JAUJMS010000017.1, forward strand.
GCAGATCGGCGGCGGCGTCGAGTGCGTCGCGGTCGGCGAGCACGAGGTCCAGACCCGGTCGTTCCCCAACTCGTTTCGCGGCTACTGCGGCACCGGCGGCTGGGAGGACATCGTCGCGCTCGACCTCGCGGCGCAGGCGCCGCGCTACGCCGAGGAGGCGGTGGCGCTGCTCACCGCCCCGGAGCTGCCGAGCCACACCGGCACGCTGGTCCTCGACGGCAGCCAGGTCGCGTTGCAGGTCCACGAGAGCGTCGGCCACCCGCTCGAGCTCGACCGGGTGCTGCGCTACGAGGCGGCGTTCGCGGGGACGTCGTGGGTGGGGCTCGACGACGTCGGGCGGCTGCGCTACGGCAGCCCGCTGGTCAACTTCACGCTCGACACGACGACGCCCAAAGGCATGGGCACCTACGGCTACGACGACGAGGGCACACCCGCGGGGCGCCACCCGCTGGTCGTCGACGGGGTGCTGTGCGACTTTCTCACCAGCCGCGAGACCGCCCCGGCGGTGTCGGACGACACCCGCAGCAACGGCACGATGCGGGCCGACTCGTGGGGCACCATCCCGCTGATCCGGATGACGAACATCCACCTCGAGCCGGGCGAGGGCACGCTCGACGAGCTGCTGTCGGACACCGGCGACGGGATCTACATGGCCACGAACCGGTCCTGGTCGATCGACGACCGTCGGCTCAACTTCCAGTTCGGCTGCGAGGTCGCCTACGAGATCACCGGCGGTCGACTGGGGCGGCTGTACCGCAACCCCACCTACGCCGGGCGCACCCCGCAGTTCTGGGGCAGCTGCGACGCGATCGCCGGCCGCGACGCCTGGGTGGTGTACGGCACCCCGAACTGCGGCAAGGGGCAGCCGACGCAGGTCGCGAGGGTCGCGCACGGGGCGGCGCCGACCCGTTTCCGCAACGTCGAGATGGGCGTGCGGTGACCGGCGGGTCAGCGCTCGTCGGCCGCGCGGCGCTCGAGCGCCTCGCCGACGCGGGCCTGGACGCCGCCGCGGACGACGGCGTGGCCGGCGTCGAGGTGATGCTGCAACGCGACGCGGGCGGGTTGACCCGCGTCGCGAACTCGCAGGTCATCCAGAACGTCTGGCGCGAGGACCTCGCCGTCAGCGTGCGCGTGGTCACCGACGACGCGCGGGTCGGCGTCGCCGGCGTCCACACGGACGACCCGGCGGCCGTCGCCGACGCCGCCCGCAACGCCGTGGCGATCGCACGCGTGTCCCCGCCCGACCCGGACTTCCCCGGCATCGCGCCTGCGGCGGAGGTCGGCGAGGTCTACGTCGACGAGACGACCGTCGCCGCGTCGCCCGACGACCGCGCCGCCGTCGTGCGCGCGCTGCTCGCCGAGGTCGACGACGCCTGGGAGGCCGCCGGCACGGTCGCCACCGGCGGCGCGGAGCTTGGCGTGTTCACCAGCGCCGGCCAGGCGGCGTACGCCCCGCGTTCCGCGGCGGGGCTCACCGTCCTCGTCATGGGCCCGTCCTCGTCGGGCTGGGCGGAGGGCGGCGGGCGCGCGCTGTCAGACGTCGACCCCGCCGCGGCGGGGCGCCGCGCGGTCGCCAAGGCCGCCGCCGGCCGCGACCCGGTCGACGTCGACGCCGGCTCGTGGGCGGTCGTGCTCGAACCACCCGCGGTCGCGTCGCTCGCCGCCTACCTCGGCTACGTCTGCTTCAACGGGCGCAGCTTCATCGAGGACCGCTCCTTCGCGTCGGGCCGGCTCGGCGAGACGGTCGTCGACCCGTGCATCACGCTCGTCGACGACGCCCGCTCGCGCGACGCGGTCGGCTGGCCGGTCGATGCCGAGGGCACGCCGACCCGCGCGGTCGACCTGATCCGCGACGGGCGTCTGGCGGGGGTCACCCACGACCGCTACACCGCGCGGCAGGCGGGAACGGAGTCGACCGGTCACGCGCTGCCCGCGCCCAACACCTGGGGTCCGCTGCCGCTGTTCCCGCTGTTCGCGCCCGGCGGGGGGACGATCGACGACCTCGTCGGCGGCCTCGACCGGGGGCTGCTCGTGACGCGCGTCCACTACACCAACGTCGTCCACCCGAAGCAGACCCGGTTGACGGGGATGACCCGCGACGGGACGTTCCTGGTCGAGCAGGGACGCGTCGTCGGTGCCGTGCGCAACCTGCGGTTCACGCAGTCGGCCATCGACGCGCTCGCCGGCGCCGAGGCCGTCAGCGCCGAGACCGGCTGGGGCGACGAGCTGTTCGGCGGCGGCGGGCGCCAGCCGGCGCTGCGGCTGCGCGCCTTCTCGTTCACCAGCACGACGAGCTTCGGCTGACCGCGCCGCCGGGCGGTCGAGCGGGGCGGGCGTTCGCTCGGACGCGGCGGGCGTTCGCTCGGGCGCGGCGGGCGTGACCGGCGCGGCGGGTCCGGTCCCGCAGCTCGCGGTCGGGGCGGTGTGCGTCCACGACGGCCGGCTGCTGCTCGTGCGCCGCGGCCGTGGCGTCGCCGTGGGCGCGTGGTCGCTGCCGGGGGGGCGCGTCGATCCGGGCGAGGCGCTCACCGACGCGATCGTGCGCGAGTTGCGCGAGGAAACCGGCCTGCACGGGCGGGTCGGGGCGCTGTGCGGGGTGGTCGAGCGGCGCTTCGGCGACGTCGCGTACCGCATCGCCGACTACTGGGTCGAGGTCGACGCCGGCGAGGCGGTCGCCGACGACGACGCCGCCGCGGTCGTGTGGGCGTCGCGCGGCGACCTCGACCGGCTCGAGCTGGTCCCCCTGCTGCGCGAGTTCCTCGACGACAACGGCGTCCTCGCACGCCTGCGGTGACCGCGAGGCGGCGCTAGGCGAGGTGCTCGCGCAGGAACGCGGCGGCGACGGGCAGCAGCGCTTCTGGATGCTCCAGCGCCAGCTGGTGGCCGGCGCCGGGCAGCACCCACAGCTGCGACGGGCACGCCAGCTGCGACACGAACGCGCGGGTCGACGTCTCGGGCAGCACGCGGTCCGCGCCGCCGACGGCGACGAACGTCGGCGCGGTCTGCGCGGCGACCGCCGGCTTGTCGGCTGGTGTCAAGAACAGCGAGGTCAGGCTCGCGAGGTCGTAGCGCCACACCGCCCGGGGGTGGCGGCGCAGCGCGCGCCCGAGGCGCGGATCCTCGGCCATGTCGGTCACGGCGAACACCGCGGTCGCGGGCACGGCGACATGCTCCTGGCGCGCGGGCGGCAGCCAGCGGGTCGCCCAGCCGGCGGTCGGCAGGAGCACCCCCTGGCGGGTGCGCTGCAGCACCGGGCGGACGTCGCGCAGGTCGAGCACGTTGTGGCAGGCAACGGCATCCAGCGCGGACTCCTCGAGTGCCGCGTAGAACGCGAGCACGCCACCGAGCGCCGTGCCGAACGCCCCGACGCGGCCGTGCCAGCGGTCGCGTGCGACGCCGGCGGCGGTCGCCGCCGCGTCCATCGCCAGCCGGTAGGTCAGGTGGCCGCGGCGCCCGCCGCTGCGGCCGTGGCCGGGCCAGTCCAGCGCGAGGACGTTGAGTCCCTCCCGCGCGAGGCGCGCGAACGGGTCGAGGCCGGGGACGACCTCGCGCAGGACGTCGATGCCGGTGGTCAGCCCGTGCAGCGCGACGACGCTGGGGCCGCCCTCGCCCGCGCCCTCGTAGGCGACCAACCGCAACGCGGCCTGGCGGCTCGTCGCCCACAGCTCGACCGGCTCCACGCCCGGCTCCACGCCGCCTCCTGGTCGCCGGCGGCATGCTACGCCCGCCGACCGGCGTCGGGCGCGGGTGGGGCGGGGGCGGCGGCAGCGGGCGGCGGCGGCGCGGGGCGTTCGCCCGTGCGGGCGCTAAGCCACACCCCGGCGAGCACGAACGGGGCGCCCACCCAGAACAGCGGCGCCGGCGACTCCCCGAGCAGCAGGTAGGCGAGCAGCGTCGAACCCACCGGTTCGGCAAGAACGACGACGGCGATCGCGGTCGCGGAGACGCTGGCGAGCAGTGTGTTGAACACCGTGTGCCCGAGCAGCTGCGGCCCGACGACCAGCCCGGCGATCGCGAGCCACGTCGTGCGGTCGTAGCCGGTGAGGTCGGCGCCGGTCACGACGCAGGCGGCCAGCAGGACGACCGCCGCGACGCCGTAAACGACGGTCGCGTAGCGGCTGACCGGCAGGCTGCGGCGCGCCGCGCGGCCGAGCAGCAGGTAGCCGGCGACGAAGACCGCCCCGGCGAACGCGAGCCCGTCGCCGACCAGCGCCCGCGCGCCGAGCGTCGCGGCGCCGAGGTCGGCGGCGGCGATGCCAACCGCCCCGGCGGTCGCCAGGCCCATCCCCGCCCAGGTGCGCCGCGACGGCGACTCACTGAGAAACACCGCGGCGCCGGCGCCGACGAACAGCGGCGACATGGTCACCAGCACCGCCGCCGAGGCGACCGTCGTGAACGACAGCGACGAGACGAACGCGGCGAAGTGCAGGGCGAGCAGCACGCCGGCCCCGGCGACCTGCCGGCGCAGTGCCGGCGGCGGCGGCCCGATCGCAGTCCGGCGGGCGCGTGCCGCGAACGGCGCCAGCGCGGCCGCGCCGAGGGCGCAGCGCCAGAACGCGAGCGCGAGCGACGGCGCCTCGGCGACGCGGATCAGGATCGACGAGGTCGACACCGCGAGGACCGCGACGACGAGCGCGGCGGCCACCAGCCGCGGCGAGGGGGGCGACGCCATGCCCTGGATATACTCCCCCGCGGTCCGGTGCTCCTGCTCGACGTTGCGGGGCGGTGCGGGCCGCGACCTCGTACAGGAGCTGCCCCGAGGATGGCTCGCGCCGACCTGCACAACGCGCTCGTGCTCGACCGCGACATCTACGAGGCCAGCCAGGTCGACCCGTCACTGCTCGACCCCGTCGTCCGCGTGGAGGGCGGCCTGCCGGGGACGGCCCGCCCGATCGCGGTGGTGCGCGACTACCAGGGACCGCAGGGCGCGCGGATCGAGTACTTCGTGCTCAGCGACAGCCGCGGACGCGAGGTGGCGCGCTCGCCGCTGCGGCGCATCGAGCTGCGCGGGGAGATGTTCGAGGACCGCTTCGTCGACGTGCTCCCCGGCGTGCGCTTCGAGCGCGGCGACGAGCACGAGATGACCTTCGTCGTCGACGACGAGGAGCTGGGCACCATCCCGGTGTTCGTCGAGTTCGGCATGGGCGGCGACCCGGCAGTCGCGGCACGCGAGACGTTCGCCAAGGCCCTCGCCAAGGGGGCGGTCGTGTGGCTGACGGTGCCGGGCGCGGGCGCTGGGGCGAACGGACGTAAGGCGGCGAAGGGACGCAGCCGCGACCACAGCCAGCCGGTGTGGTACGTGTGGACCGACGGCAAGGTCTACGTCTTCGACGGCCCCACCGAGCAGCAGGTGCCCGGCCTGCCCGACGCGACGACGGTCACCGTCACGGCACGCAGCAAAGACCTGCGCAGCCGCGTCTCCGAGGTGCCGGCCACGGTGCGCCGCATCCCGGCCGACGACCAGCGCTTCGACCTCATCGGCCGCATGGCGCTGGGCCGGCGGCTGAACCTGCCCGACGGCGACGGGGCGCTGGACCGCTGGAAGCACCAGTGCGCGCTGCTCGAGCTGACGCCCGACTTCGGCGAGGAGCAGGCGGCGCCGACAAAGGCGGCGGCCGGCGCCGGCGCGGCCGGCGCGGGGGGCGCGGGCGGCGCGGGTGCCGAGACGGCGGGCGCGGACGGCGCCGGCGCGGCGGCGGCCGAGGAGGAGATCCACGTCGAGGCGCAGGTCGACCAGGCGGTCTACGACGCCCTCATCGCCGAGGGCAAGAGCGAGCGCATCGCCCGCGCGAAGGCCAAGGCGGCCTACGTGCGGTCCGAGAAGGCGCGCATCCGCGCCGAACGCGCCGCCGCGGGGTAGCCCCTGGCGCCGGGCCGGCTGGGCGGCTACGACCGCCGGCGCTCGAGGCGGTGCGACTGGTCGCACACGGAGGTGTGAAGCACGCCGTCGTGCCGCTGGGCGTAGATGCGCCACTGCTCGCCGGCCTTCGGCGCGATGCCCTCGGAGTTTCCGCTGCCTCCCCCGAGTTCGCGCGTGGTGACCCGCACCACGTCGGGTCCCCGTCCCTTGACGTAGCGCCGCACGTTGAACGTCGCGGGACCGATCAGCACGCCACCGTCAACGGTGGGTCCGGACGCGAAGGTCCCCACGACGATGACCGGCGCGGCGAGCCGCTGGTTCCGCGTGAGCGGCGCGCACGCCGCCGCCGAGCTGCCCGCCGGTGCTCCGCACGCGGCGAGACCGGCGCACAGGGCGCCGGCGAACGCCACCTCCCGCCACGCGCCCCACGCCCGCCGGTTCTCCATTGGCGCCAGTCTGTCACGGCCGCGCCCGCACGCGGGTGCTCGGCCAGCGCCTTACCATGATCCGCGCGACTGGCTTGCGGGCGGAACCCCTGGCGGCGCAGCCACGCATGCACCCCCGGGCGCCGTAGGTCCGCGCCGAGCACCCCAGATGCTGCGATTGCTGCGATCTCCTCGACGGGAGGCGGTCGGCGAGATCGTGTCGTGACGGTTGGCCGGATTCCGTCATAGAAGCCGGAGCGCGACACGCCCAAACACGCGGCACATCCTGCGCCGTAGCCACGCGACGCGGGGTCGGCCTTCCCTCGCGGATGACGAGTACACCGCGGTCACCCGTGACTGCGCCGAGAAGAACGCCACTGCTGTTGCTAACAGATCCCTGACCGAAGGGTCACCCGTCCGAGCGGAGGCTGAGCACCTCCATGTGATCCTGCGCGCCGTCCGGAAACGTCACACCCACCTCGAGTGGTAGTTGCGGCCGCGGAAGGTAGACGTAGTCGCGCACTACAACCTTTCCCTTGGCGGCGCACTCCTCAAGGACGCCGGCCTCACAATTCGCGAGTCGCAATGTCACGGCTTCCAGCGCTGAAGGTGCTTGCCCAAGACGCGCTGCAGCGTTGTTGCGCATCGCCTCGTTGCCGTTGGACACGGCGAAGTGTGGTTTTTGCGTAGTCGGGCGCCGGCCGAGAAGCATCTGCATCAACGGATGCGGTGCCTGCAAATCAGACTTGCTGCGATCGATCATCGAGGCATTGCCAGGATAGTCGTCGTAAACCTCTGGCGCGAGATACGTATCGGCTTGGTACGACGGGGGAGGCGTCAGGTAACCGGAGGAGAACGTATCCCCGCTGTATCGTTTCACTAGTCCGACCTGCTGGGCATTCTCCGCTGAGGTCAACGTTACGTCGGTCCAGTCTCGCCATGACGTACCGTGAAGCTCGTGGACTTCATCTGCAACAATCTCGTCGTCGGCAGTCGTCGACCACACGCGATACCGGATGGTAAGCGGCCAGTCGACTTGCCCTGCACCATCACCACCACGGATCGACTGGGCCACGAACGCGACCCCGACCAGAACGATCGCGATAATAACTGGCACCAAAACGGCAATAGCCGTCCAGCGCCGTGTAGAAGCGGCTCCAGCAGCGGTGCCCATATTCGTCCACTCCCTCAGTCCGTTAGCAGAGGCCGCACGCAGTCCTAGTTTGTGCCGATCTCGCGGCGGTCAACAGACGTGAAGTCGCCAGATATTTCCCCGTCGCCCTTGTGGAAGCAAGAACTCTTCACATTTGGCTTGTGCGCGTAATAGTCCTTGTCAATGTTGAAGTATTCCCAGTCTATGATGTTGTAATGCGCTCCACTAGGCGGAGACTTGTAATCATACTCCAGCGTCGTGTTATTGCGGTAGAAGGCAATATACCTGACCTCCCACCAGATGACGTCCGAGGTTTTCCTGCGCCCGCGGAGACGGGAGTACCGAATGTAGTCGTCGCCGCTGGAGTAGTAATGGTCATAGTTGACCTTACCCTCGCAATAGCCGAATGAGCCGATTGTGTACCAGCCTGTGGTCTCCGTGGCGGCATCGGCTGTACCCAACGGCGCGAGGCTGATGCTCGCGATCACGGCCATAAGCCGCACGGCGCGCGAAGACGCTCTCACGAAGGCCCCTGTTTTCTCCGGGGCACTGACCGGTAACCACACCGGGCGACAAAACCTTCCATGCACGCTGACGCATCGACGAGGCGTTGTCAAGCAGTTTTTTGAAAAGTCACGGAGTTGCCTGGAGACTCTGGGCCGCATAGATACCGAGGCGGTTCAGGTTCGCTTCACTGGCCGGGAGTCTGTCACCGACGAGCCGCGCGCCGGCGCGACAGCGCCCACAGCGCCGCCGCCGCGGCGAGTCCGCCGGCGGCCGCCCCGAGCACCCCGCGCGCGATCGGTGAGCCGGGGCGGGTGGCGACCGCGGCGATGTCGACGGTCTCGCCCGGCCCGATGACCCAGCGCAGCGTCGAGCCGTCGCGCGCGGTAGCGGTGGACGACACGACGTCGCCGGGCAACGTGGCACTCACGACGTAGTCCAGCGCGTCGGTCTCGCGCAGCAGCGCGACGGCCTGCCGGCGCGTCAGCCCGTAGTCGGCGACCGCGGCGGTGGGGCGCAGGCTGGCGGCGCCGGTCAGGCGCACCTCCTCGTCGGTCAGCTCCAGGTCCAGCGGTTCGAGCAGCGCCACCTCGGGGGCGGACAGCGCGCCCGCGAGGTCCGAGGCCAGACGCTCGAACGCCGCCGGGTCGGCGAAGGCGACCGACAGCGCGACGGTCCGCGACCCGTCCGGCGCGACGGTGTCGCTGGTCTGCCAGCCGTCGGCAGCGAGGTCGCCGCCGGTCGCCGCGAGGTCGGCGAGCGGGTCCGCCCCCGCGGCGGCGGCGCGGCGCAGCAGCTCGGGGTCGGCGGTGACCGCGACGGCGAGCCGGCCCGCGCCGTCGGGCTCGACCTCGACGTCGAGCGCCACGCGCAGCTGGCAGCCGCTGGTCAGCACCGCCACGACGGCCCAGACGACGACCGTGGCCATCCGCCGGTGCGACATCCTTGCGCTGCGCCTGACGTCGGAGCGGTTCAAGCGGTGGGCGGATGCTACCGAAGCAACAACCCATGACCGACACTGTGCGCGCGCTCACGCCCGCGACCACCCGGCGACGCATCGGCGAGCTGCTCGTCGACGGCGGTGTCATCACCGAGGCGCAGCTGGCACAGGCGTTGCCCAGCGCGATCGTCGTCAACGACAAGAAGGAACGCCTCGGAAACACGATCGTGCGGCTGGGCTTCGCGTCCGAGCACGACGTCGCGCGCGCGCTGGCCGCACAGCTGCGCCTTGACTACTTCGACGCCCCGGAGATCCCCATCGACGAGCGGCTCGTCGCGCTCGTTCCGCCGTCGCTCGGCGAGCGTCACGGGCTGCTGCCGCTGCGCGAGGAGCCCGACGGCACGCTGGTCATCGTCTGCACCGACCCCACGAACGTCGTTGCGATGGACGACGTGCGGTTGGCCGCTCGGGCGCGGCGCATCCGCGCGATCGTCGCACCGGCGTCGGTGATCGACATCGCGGTGCGCAAGGCGTACGGGTTCGACCAGCGCGCCGGCGAGCTCATCGACGCCATCGGCGGCGTGACCGAGGAAGAGCCCGCCGACATGGAGGCGTTCGCCGGTGCGGAGGACGCGCCGGTCATCCGTCTCGCCGAGGGGATCATCGCCCAGGCGGTGGACTCGCGCGCCTCCGACATCCACGTGGAGCCCGGCCGCAACGGGACGATCGTGCGCTACCGGACCGACGGCGTGCTGCATCTGGTCATGTCGGTGCCGCGCGCGGCCTCGCCGCCGCTGATCTCGCGGCTGAAGCTGATGGCCGGGATGGACATCGCGGCGCCGGCGGCCGCAGGACGGCCGGTCGCGGTTCCGCGGCAAGACCGGCGAGGTCGACCTGCGCGTGTCGTGCCTGCCGTCGCTGCACGGCGAGACCGTCGTCATCCGCATCCTGCGCAAGGGGGCCGAGCGGCTGGCCGTCGGCGACGTCGGCTTCACCACCGAGCAGATGGCGCACGTGCTGCCGATCGTCGAGCGGCCGCAGGGTCTGGTCCTGCTCACCGGGCCGACGGGCGCGGGCAAGACCTCGACGCTCTACGCGTTCCTCGGCCACCTCGCCGGCGAGGAGCGCAACATCATCACCGTGGAGGATCCCGTCGAGTACGAGCTGCCCGGGGTGAACCAGACGCAGGTCAACGAGCGCATCGGCTTCACCTTCGCCAAGGCGCTGCGCACGGTGCTGCGCCAGGACCCCGACGTCGTCATGGTCGGCGAGATCCGCGACCCCGAGACGGCCGAACTGGCACTGCAGGCGTCGCTGACCGGCCACCTGGTGTTCTCCACGCTGCACACCAACGACGCCCCGAGCGCGCTCGTGCGCCTGCGCGACCTCGGCATCCCGCCGTGGCTGATCGCCAGCTCGCTGTCGCTGGTCCTCGCGCAACGCCTTGCCCGCAGCATCTGCCAGTGGTGCGTCGTGGCGGCCCCGCCGACCGAGCGCCAGATCGCGCAGCTGCACCTCGCCCCGCGTGACATCGCCACGGGGCGCTTCCTCGCCGGCGCGGGCTGCCCGACCTGCGACCACACGGGGTACCGCGGCCGCAAAGGCATCTTCGAGGTCCTCACCGTTGACGGCGGCGTCCGCGAGCACGTGTCGGCCCAGTCGTCGGAGTCGGCGCTGCGCACCGCTGCGCGCCTGTCGGGCATGCGCACCCTGCGCGAGGACGGCCTGGCCAAGGCCGCGGCCGGCGCGACGACCCTGGACGAGGTCATGCGCGTCACGACGACCGACCTCGTCAGCGCGGGCACCTGTCCGGTATGCGCGCAGACCGTCGAGGAGGACTACTCCCTGTGCCCATGGTGCGGCGCCGACCTGCGCCCCGACAGCTGCACCGGATGTCAGCGCCACCTCGAGCTCGGCTGGCAGCTGTGCCCGACGTGCGGCACGCCGGCGCACGCCCGGGCCGGCGACGACCGGCTGCCGCACCTGCTCGTCGTCGACGACGACCCCCAGGTCGGCGAGGCGATCGCCGCCATGGTGGCGGAGCGCTACACGGTGACCTGCGTGCAGACGGGCCGCGGGGCGTTCGAGGCGGTCCACCGCGAACGCCCCGACGCCGTGCTGCTCGACGTCGCGCTGCCCGACATCGACGGCCACACCGTCACCCGCGAGCTGCGCGCGCGACCGGTGACGGCGGACCTGCCGATCGTGTTGATGTCAGCCGAACCGACGGCAGGCGGCGAGGTCGGCGAGGGTGCGGACGACTACCTGACCAAGCCGCTGGACCCCGCCGTGCTGCTCGCTCGTCTCGAGGCGGTGCGCCGGCGCCTCGCCGTGTGACGACGCGACGGCGGACAACCGCGTCGCTCAGCGGTCCTGGAGCGCGTCGAGCGCGATGGTGAACGCGAGCGCCACACGCCGGTCGATGCGCCGCTGCACGTCACCGGACAGGTCCAGCTCGTAGCGGTCACGCAGCGCCCACAGCCGGCGGTAGCGGCCGACCGTCTGGTCGTCGATCGCGATGTCGAAGTGGAACGGCAGGAAGAACGGGACGTTGTTGAGCAGCGGCACGAAGCCCCACATCCGCCGCAGCACCGCCATGAACAGCGACGACTCCTGCGCAGTCGCCACGACGTAGCCCGACGCGTCAAGCAGTCGCCACGACGAGCGCAGCAGCGACGCCCCGAAGACCTTCTGCAGCGAGCCGATCACCTCGCCGCTTGGCAGCACGACGTCGCTGCGCCCGCGGAACTCGAACACCTTGCGCGCCTGCAGGCGCAGCACCGGTTCGCGCTGCGCTTCGTCGGCAAAGAAATCGATCCGCTCCCGGATCTTCAGCCGCCGCTGGCGCACGTGCACCAGTGGCCGTCCCGGACCGCCGCCGTCGGCCACCGTCGAGATCCGGTACACGTTCACGCCCGGCCGGAACTTCTGCTGCACGAAGAACCGGTCGAGCTGCGCCACCTCGTCCATCACGCCCATCGCGGCATCCTCGCACACCCCCCTTCCCCTGGGGCCTTGTCACCGGCGTTGCGCTTTTGGTGCCTTCGGTGACAAGCCCCGGGTAGAAGGGGGCGGTGGAGGAGTCGCGGGACGAGGAGCAGCGCCGCGTCGCGGCACGGCTGGGACGCTGCGGTGTCGGCGTCGGCGACCGGGTGGTGGTGCTGGTCGGCAACGGCCCGGGCTACCTCGACGTCACGCTCGGGTGTCTGCGCGCCGGTGTGGTCGCCGCGCCGTTGAGCACCGCGCTGCCGCGCGCGGCGGTCGCCGAGCTGATCGCCGACGCCGACCCGGCGCTGGTGATCGCCGACGTTGACGCCGCCGCGCTCGTGCCCGGTGATCGGCGCCTGGAGGTGCTCGACGACCGTTGGCCCGACGAGCCGCCCGTGCCCGCGCTGCCGCGTTGGCCGCAGGCGCGCGCCATGCACTACACCTCCGGCACGACGGGGCGCAGCAAGGGCGTGCACAGCGGCGTGCTCGGCGTTGCGGGCGGGCGCGCGCTCTGCGAGGACGAGCGCGCGGTCTGGGACTTCCGCCCCGACGACGTGCACCTCGTGGCGAGCGCGCTGTACCACTCCGGACCGCACCGCTTTGCCGCCAACACGCTGCTGTACGGCGGCCGCGTCGTCGTGCTGCCGCGCTTCGACGCGGCCGCCGCGCTCGCGGCGATCGCGCGCGAGCGGGTGACGACGACATTCGTGGTCCCGACCCACCTGGCGCGGATGCTCGACCACCCCGACCTCGCGACGACCGACCTGTCGAGCCTGCGCTGGGTCGCCCACGCCGGCGCCCCGTGCCCCGAACCACTCAAGCGGCGCGTGCTCGACGCCTTCCCGCCCGGGGTCGTCTGGGAGTTCTACGGCTCCACCGAGGGCCAGTTCACGGTCATCGGACCCGACGAGTGGCGCGAGCGCCCCGGGTCGGTCGGGCGCGCCCGGACCGGCCGCGAACTCGCGGTGCTCGACGACGACGGGCGGCCGGCGCCAGCCGGCGAGGTCGGCACCGCCTACTGCACCGCCCCGACGTTCGCGCGCTTCGAGTACTGGCGCGCGCCGGACAAGACCACCGCCGCCTGGCGCGGCGACGCGTTCACCGTCGGCGACCTCGGGCGCCTCGACGCCGACGGCTACCTGTGGTTGGCCGGGCGGCGGGGAGACCTCATCATCAGCGGTGGCGTCAACGTCTACCCCGCCGAGGTCGAGCGCGTCCTCGTCGCCTACCCGGGCGTCAGCGAGGGCGTCGTGTTCGGCGTCAGCGACGAGCACTGGGGCGAGCGCGTGTGCGCCGCCGTCATCCCCGCCGCGGGCGTCAGCGTGGACGGCGCCGCCCTGCGCGCGTGGCTGCGCGGCCGGCTGGCCGGTCACCAGGTCCCAAAGCAGGTCGTCGTCGTCGACGACCTGCCGCGCACCGGCTCCGGCAAGGTCGTGCGCCGCGACCTCGCGACGGTCCTCGGCGTCGCGCCGTGACCCTGCGGGGATTTCGGCGCCCCGATACCATGGCCGCCGGCGCGCGAGGTCCTCGCCGGCGCCATCCTCTCCCCGTGCCAGTACCCCAGGAAGCGAGTTCGCGGTGCCTACGGAAGCCGACGTCCGCCAAGCCCTGTCGACGGTCAAGGACCCCGACGTCGGCCGGCCGATCACCGACCTGGGGATGGTCAAACACATCGCTGTCGCCGACGGCGTGGTCGACGTTCACGTACTGCTGACCGTGGCGGGCTGCCCGATGCGCGAGCGCATCACCGCGGAGGTCACCGCGGCGGTGCAGCGGCTGGACGGGGTACGCGAGGTGCGCGTCGAGGTCGGCACGATGACCGAGCAGCAGCGCGCCGCCTTCGCCGCGCAGGTCCGCGGCGGTGGCGGCGCCCCCAACGCCGGCGGACACGGCCACGGCAGCCAGCCGGTGATCCCGTTCGCGACGGTGGACTCGACGACGAAGGTGATCGCCATCGCGTCGGGCAAGGGCGGGGTCGGCAAGTCGTCCATCACGACGAACCTGGCCGTGGCCCTCGCGCAGGACGGCTATGAGGTCGGGATCCTCGACGCCGACATCTGGGGCTACTCGATCCCGCGGATGATGGGTGTCTCGGGACGCCCCGCGGCGTTCGAGAACATGGTCATGCCGCTGCAGGGCCACGGCTGCAAGATCATCTCGATCGGCTTCTTCATCGACGCCGAGCGCCCGGTGATCTGGCGCGGGCCGATGCTGCACCGCGCGCTGCAGCAGTTCCTCGCCGACGTCCACTGGGGCGACCTCGACTTTCTGCTGTGCGACCTGCCCCCCGGCACCGGCGACATCGCGATCTCGCTCGCGCAGATGCTGCCCAACGCCGACATGCTCGTCGTCACGACGCCGCAGCAGGCCGCGCAGCGTGTCGCCCTGCGCGCCGGCCAGACCACCGCCCAGACCGGCATGCGCGTCGCCGGGGTCATCGAGAACATGGCGACGTTCGTCGCGCCCGACACCGGCAAGGAGTACCGCATCTTCGGCGAGGGCGGTGGGATCCTGCTCGCCGAGGAGCTCGACACGAAGCTGCTCGGCTCCATCCCGATCGACCCGCGCTTGCGTGAGGGCGCCGACGCCGGCGTGCCGCTGGTCATCGGGGCGCCCGAGGCCCCGGCGAGCGTGCGCCTGCGCGAGATCGCCACGCAGCTCGCCGCGGCGAAGCGCTCGATCGTCGGCAAGGCGCTGCCGCTGCGCTTCTAGGCGCGGTCGCTGGGCTCCGACGCGTCGCTGCCCGGCCTGACGCCACGCTCCCGCTCCCCGCGTACCCTGCCGCGATGCGCGTCCTGGTCGTCGTGCCGACCTACAACGAGATCGCCACCCTGGAACGCGTCGCCAAAGGGGTTCTCGCCGCCGCGGGGCGCAGCCCGCACGCCGTCGAGCTGCTCGTCGTCGATGACGGCTCCCCGGACGGCACCGGAGCGCTCGCCGACCGGCTCGCGGCCGAGCACGCCGGCATCGCGGTGTTGCACCGCGAGCGCAAGGAGGGTCTGGGGCCGGCGTACCGCGCGGGGTTCGCGTGGGGTTTGGCGCGCGGCTTCGACGCGCTGTGCGAGATGGACGCCGACCTGTCGCACGATCCGGCGGACCTGCCCCGGCTGCTCACGACGCTGGCACGCGCCGACCTCGTCGTCGGCTCCCGCTACGTCCCCGGCGGCAGCGTCGTGGACTGGCCGTGGCACCGCCTGGCGCTGTCGCGCGGCGGCAACCGGTACGTGCGCGCGGTGACCGGTCTGCCGGTGCGCGACGCGACGTCGGGGTACCGCGCCTTCCGCCGGGCGGTGCTCGAGACGCTCGACCTGTCCACGGTGCGTTCCGACGGCTACAGCTTCCAGCTCGAGATGGCGCTGCGCACGTGGCGGCTGGGGTTCCGGGTGGTCGAGGTGCCGATCACCTTCGTCGAGCGCAGCGAGGGCGCCAGCAAGATCAGCCGAGCGATCGTCGCCGAGGCGATGTGGCGGGTGCTGCAGTGGGGGGCGCAGGGGCCGCGCCGGCCGGCGCCGCTTCATCCCCGCTCCGTCGCCGCCTGACGCCGGCCGCGACGGCACCGCCCGCGGCCATCAGCCCGCGCCACGCCGCGCGGGTCGCCGCCGCGTTGGCCGCCGCCAACGGTCCGCGCCACAACGCACCCAGAGCCAGGCCGAGCCCCGCCCCGCCGACCACGTCGGTGGGGTAGTGAACGCCGACGTAGACGCGACTGAACGCGACGTAGGGGCCGAGGGCGGCGAGCAGCCGGCCCGCCCGCCGCCCGCGGGCGTGTCCTGAGAGCACGGTGAACACCGCGGCGCCGACCGCGGCGTGACCGGACGGGAACGACGAGCCCGTCGGTTTGCGGATCAGCCGGCGCACCCCGTCGACCTCATAGGGACGCTCCCGGCGCACCCGCGTCTTGTTCAGCTGCGCGAGGTTCCACGCCGCCATGCCGACGCCGAGGACGTCCGCGGCGACCCGGGGACGCCGCGCCGCGAAGAGCGTCGCCGCGATGCCGAGCACCGCGTACGCCGACCCGAGGTCGGTGGTCGCCGTGACGGCGCGGTCGAGCAGCGGCGAGCCGACGTGGCGCAGCGCATCACCGAGACGCACGTCGGCGCGCTGAATCGCCGGGCGGTGCAGCGCGGCCCACGTTCCGCCGAGCAGCGCCGCGCCGGCGCCGGCGAGCAGCGGCCACGACGACCGCCGCGGCGTCACGGGGTGTCGGGGTCGAACGGCGGCGCGAGCTCGGCGACGGCGGTCGGCATCGTCGCGCTGTGTGGCTTCTCCGGCCGCGCGCTGGAGGCGATGGGCCCGGAAAGGCGGGTGCTGCGCTCGAGGTCGGCGGTGGTCTCGCGCAGCTCGTTCGCGACGCCGGTGAACTCGTCGAACTCCGCGGCGGCTTTCAGCTCGCTGATCGTGCCGGACGCCTCGCGTTTGAACTGGGCGATCGCCTGGCCGGCGCCCTTCGCGAGTTTGGGCAGCCGCTCGGGACCGAAAATCATCAACGCGAGGATCGCGAGGAAGATGATCTCCCAGAATCCGGGCGCGCTCACGGCGGTTCCTTCCGCTACTCGGGACGCTCGACGAGGGTCACGTCGGCGCTGCGCTCGCGGCCGCCGCGAAGATACGTGATCGACACGGTGTCGCCCACGTCGGCCTCGCGGATCGCGATGATCAGGTCGTCCATCGACTCGACGGGCGTCGTCCCGATCCGCACGATGACGTCCTGAGGCTGCAACCCTGCGTCGGCCGCCGGCGTTCCCGGCTGAACGGCCTCGATGAGCGCCCCCTTGTCGACGCCGAGCCGTTGCGCCGCCCCGGGCGGGACGTCGGTGCCCTCGACGCCGAGGAAGGGGTAGACGACGGCGCCCGAGGCGATCAGCTCGTCGGCGACACGCACCGCGATGTCGACGGGGATGGCGAAGCCGACGCCGGCGTTGGTGCGGGACGTCCCCGACGTCAGGATCGCCGAGTTGATGCCGATGAGGCGGCCGTCCGCCCCGACCAGCGCACCGCCGGAGTTGCCGGGGTTGATCGCGGCGTCGGTCTGGACGACGTCGGGCAGCCGGATGCCATTGCCGACGCTGATCGGGCGTTCCAAGGCGCTGACGACGCCGGCGGTCACGGACCCCTCCAGCCCGAAGGGGCTGCCGATCGCGATCGCCAGCTGACCGACGCGCAGCGCGTCGGAGTCGCCGATCTGGACGGCGGCCAGGCCGCTGCGGTCGACCCGCAGCACGGCAAGGTCGGTCAGCGGGTCACGCCCGACGACCTCGGCATCGCTCATCGTGCCGTCGCTGAACACGACGCGAAGCTCGTCGGCGCCCGCGACGACATGGTTGTTGGTCAGGATGTGGCCGTCGGAGCGGTAGACGACGCCGGAGCCGTTGCCGCTGCCGCCGCCGGCGCGACCGGCGCCCTCGACGTCGATCTGGACCACCGACGGCACGACCGCCGCGGCAACCGCCTCGACCTGCGTCAGTCCGCCGCCGTCTTGCACCTCGACGGTCGCGGCCTGCACCGGCTGCGCCGGAGGCGGCGGTGGCGCGGCGACGTCGCCGGCGTTCCGGCGCGACGCCGCGAGCGTGACGCCGCCCGCGAGCAAGCCGCCGATGAGCGCCGCAACGAGTGCGACCAGAACCAGTCGAGCACCGGAGATACCGGCCGGGGGCGGTGCCGGGGCGGGGGGCGGCGCCGCTCCGGCCGGAATGCGCGGATACGTCGGCGGCGTGGTTTCGACCGGCGCGCCGGCGGCGTCCCCGAACGGCGGTGAGCCGGCGGCGTTCCCGAACGGCGTCGTGCTGGCGGCGTCCCCGAACGGCAGCGTGCCGGCAGGCCGCTCCCAGTCGTTCTCGGTCACACGGGCTCCTCGTCGTCACGGCGGGGTGGCGCCCCACCGCCGCGGCCGTCGATGGGCCGCAGGCGCTACGCCCAGGGTGACACCCACGACCACAGCCTGCCCAACCCGCGGCGCAACCGCTCGAGCAGACCGTCGGCGGCCGGGCGCGGCAGCGACGCAGCCATCGCGCGCAGCTCCTGGGGCGGCGCGTCACCGACCAGCGAGAACGTCGTACCGGACGCCTCCCACACGAACCGCCGGGGCAGCGTGCCGGGCCAGGTGTAGGCCTCGAAGCCCAAGTCGTCGACCTTCACCGCACCGTCGGGCAGGCTGCTCCGGTCCGGTCGCCCGCGCTGCTCGAACAGCGACACGGTGTACAGCCCGTCGCCGTAGACGACCTGCAGCGGCTCACTGCCGGCGGTCGACACGGCGAAGGACCCGTCGGGGCGGTAGCCACCCGGCAGCGCGTCGGGCACCGTCCACCCCGCCTCGCGTAGCACGGCGCGGTCCTGCTCGTCGACCTCGGCGACGGTCTGCGACCGGCGCACCATCGACGGGCGCTGCCCGCGCGTCGGGCGCTGCGCCGCCGCGGCACGGCGCGGGCCCACGCTCGGGTCCAGGTCGAGCTTTTGGTACGCGACCATGCGCAGCAGCCGGGTCGCGCCGTCGTAGGTCTCGCGCCGCAGCAGCAGGCCGCTCGCCTCGTCGATCCACAGCCGCTCGACGAGCTGCGCGTCGGCGCGGCGGGTGATTTCGAGCACGGTGCACGGCCGGTCGAGCAGCTCCTCGGTGCCCACGATCGCGACGCGGTACTTCTCTTCGAGCCGGGTCAGGCCCTTGTGGGCCTTCGCGAGGTCGGCGGCCGGCAGCGGCAGGAACCAGCCACGCTCGTGGTCGGCGAGTCCGCTGCCGTCGTCGGCCAGGCGCATGGCGTAGCCGCCGGGGTCGGTGACCGCGATCTCGCCGTGCCCTGAGGACTGCACCGAGAACGTCGACACCGACGGCGTGCCGTCGTCGTAGGCGACCCACAGCGCCTCGCCGATGTAGGCGCGCTCCTCGGCGGCCTGGGCGGCGCGGTCCAGCAGGTAGCGCCAGCCGTGCACCGGCTCGGCCGCCGCGGCGGGCACGGTCGGTGCGAGCAGCGCGCCGGTCACCAGCGCGGCGGCGAACCGCGCCATCCGACGAGGCTGTCGCCGGGCTCGGGTGCGGCGTTCGGCGCCGCCCGTCACCGCCGTGCCTTCGGCAGCACCGGCGTGGACACCGGCCCCCCGACGGCGCGCACGAGGTGCTCGGCGACGTAGACGTCCACGGGCACGGTGACGGTTCGGGCGCCGGGCGTGGGATCCCCACCGACGGCGAACGCAGTGACGCCGACCGCGACAACCACCGCGGCAGCGCCCGCAAGCGCCCGGACCGCCGCGCGACGCAGCGCGCGACCGCCGGGCGGGATCCGCGCCGGCACGCCGATGGGTGGCACCGCCACGCCGGAGGGCGCGACGCGTGCCGGCAGGCTGGCCAGCATGCTGCGGGTCACGCGCAGGGCGTGGATGTCCTTGCGGCAGCGCGCGCAGTGCTGGAGGTGCGCGGCGACCCGGGCACGCTCGCCCGCGCGCAGTTCGCCGTCGACCCACGACGACTGCAGCGGTTCGACGTCGCGGCACGAGTCAGCCATCGCGCCGCCCTCGCGATCCACGGACGTGGCCGAGCGCCTCGTCACCGGTCTGGGGCAGGGTGGCGAGGTACGCGCGGACGGCGCGGCGGGCCCGGTGGATGCGCGAGCGCACCGTGCCGAGCGGCCACCCCGTCGCCGCGACGATCTCGTCGTAGGTCAGGCCCTCGACGTCGCACAGCACGATCGCCAGGCGGAACTCGGGCGCGAGCGCCGCCAAGGCGCGCTGGAGCCCCGCCTCGAGCGTCCGGCGCTCCACGACGTCGGCCGGCCCGGGTTCACGCGACGCCGGCACCCGCCACTCCTCCTCCGGCAGCGGCTCGGTGCGCAGCCGGCCGCGGCGGCGGACGCGGTCGAGGAACAAGTTCTTCGTCAGGCGGTACAGCCAGCCGTCGAAGGTGCCCGGCTCGTAGCGGTCGAGGTTGACGTACACCCGCTCGAAGACGTCCTGCGCGAGGTCGGCGGCGTCGTCGGCGTTGCCGGTCAGGCGCAGCGCGATCGTGTAGATGCGCCCGCTGTAGCGCTCCACGACTTCGTCGAATGCGGGGCGCGGATCGGGCGTGACCGCCGTGCCATCGGCGGCACGGTCAAGCCCGCGCCGGCCTGCCCGCTTGTCCTCTCCCATCGGGTGCGCGCCTCCGATCGGGCCGGCGACGAGTGTAGTGCCCACCATGGTGCCAACGCCGCCGCGGCCCGGCCGAGTTCCCGCCCCGCGCCGGCTTCGTGGTTGACTGCCCGCACGCGCGTCCGGGCGAGGAGGATCCGTGGCAACCGACGAGCGCACGACCGCCTACCTGCGCCGCTTCGGCGAGGCCGAGGACGAGCCGTTGCGCGCCGCGCGCGCACGCTCCGAGGAGGCCG
Organism: Egibacteraceae bacterium; assembly: GCA_030446745.1. Taxonomy (GTDB): domain Bacteria; phylum Actinomycetota; class Nitriliruptoria; order Euzebyales; family Egibacteraceae; genus JAUJMS01. The sequence continues at coordinate 52,582 of JAUJMS010000017.1, forward strand.
ACATCCCGGCCGTGGCGCCGGAGACCGGGGCGCTGCTGCGCTTCTTCGCCCGCATGACACGCGCGCGTTCGGTCGTCGAGGTCGGCTCCGGCGGGGGCTACAGCGGGTTGTGGCTGCTCGGCGGCATGGACCCGCGCGGGGCGTTGACCACCATCGAGATCGACCCCGGCAACCAGGCGCTCGCGCAGCGCGCCTACGCCGAGGGCGGCAAGGGCACCCACGTCCGCTGCATGCTCGGACCGGCGCTGTCGGTGCTGCCCAAGCTCGCCGACGCCAACTACGACATCGTGTTCCTCGATGCGGTGAAGGCCGAGTACGTCGACTACCTCACCCACGCCCGGCGGCTCCTGCGCCCCGGCGGGCTCCTGCTCGCCGACAACGCCCTGTGGAGCGGGCGGGTCGCCGACGCCGACGTCACCGACGCCGACACCGTGGGGCTGCGGACGTTCAACGACACGGTCCGCGACGACCCGTCCCTGCACGCCACCCTGCTGCCGGTCGGCGACGGCGTCCTCGCGGCGGTGTACGACCCGTCGCCATGACGGTGTGGTGCCTGACGACGTCGCCGGACAACTTCGCCCGGACGGCGAAGCTCGGCTGGACCGTGCAGGGTGTGAAGTCCCGCCGCGGCAAGACGGCGCAGTCGATCGCCGCCGGCGACAAGCTCGTCTACTACCTGACGAAGGTCGCCGCCTTCGGCGCCGTCGCCACGGTGACCGGCCCCTGCTTCGAGGACCACGAGCTGATCTGGACGTCGAAGCCGGGCGAGGACTATCCGTGGCGGCTGCCGATCGCCCCGGAGGTCGTCGCCGAGCCCGAGCACTGGGTCGCCGCCGACGAGCTGCGCGACGCCCTGCAGTGCTGGCGCAAGTGGCCCGCCGAGCACTGGAAGCTCGCGTTCCAAGGCAACATCCGCGCCTGGCCCGAGCACGACTACCTCGTGGTGCGCGAGGCGCTGGAGAAAAACGCAGGCCAGGCGCACGTTAGGGCGTCGCGAACGACCTGACAGCGGGCCGGGGTGGGGGAACGCGGAGGCGCCGGAGGGCCCGTTGCAAACGTTCTGCACACAAGGAGCCGTGCGGCAGCGCACGTTCCGCCCGTTACGGCCGGCGTAGACGTGCACGTGCTGCCCGACCAGCCGACCAGGAGAGGATGGAACTCAGGACGTGCGAGCGGGAACGCCGACGCCCATCCGCCCCAGCGCGGCATGCGCTTCCTCACGCAGGTCGGCGTCACCTGTCAGTTCGGCGATCGCAAGCTGACTGAGAATGAGCTCGTACCGAGCAGAGGCCGCACTTGCGATCTTCACGCTTCGTTCCAAGTCGACACGTGCCTGCTCGACGTCGCCCAGGGCGGCCGCCGCTTGGCCGAGCAGTCGGTAGGCGAAGGCTTCAAGCCAGGGGACGGCGTGGGCGGCGCCGACCAACCCGAGTAGCGCTTGGCGGGCGTCGTCCGCCTGGCCCTCCGCGGCTGTGCACTCCGCGAGGAGGATGTCGGTCTCGACGAGGAACGCGCGGGCACCGAGCGCGCGAAAGCGCTCGCGAGCATCAGCGAGCAGTGTGCGCGCTTCTTCCAATCTGCCGGAGCGACTTGCGACGCGAGCAAGGTTCTTGCGGGCGACGGCTGCGAGGAGCGGCGAGCCGATTGCGTCGGCCACCTCCGCGGCCTCCGTGAAGGCGTCCTCGGCCGCGTCGTGCCGGCCCTGGTCGCAGAGAATCTCACCGAGGTTGCTTGCAAGCGTCGCTGCGTTGAACTCGTCTCCGACCCTGACCATGGCGTCTCGGCTCCGGGCCCAGTAGTCAAGCGCTGCCGCCCAGTCGCCCTCGTAGTACGCGTCCACACCGAGGTTGTTGAGCGCCTTTCCGAGGCCGTGCAGGTCACCGCTGCGTTCAAAGATCGACACCGCTCTCGTCCTGTGCGCCGCGCGTCGGTCATCCCCGGAAAACGTCAGCGCCAGGTGCAGCAGGTACGTGGCTTGCGCGAGGCACTCGTCATGGCCAAGTCGGTCCGCGTCGAGAAGGGCCGGTTCGGCCCACCGGACGGCGTCGCGGTAGCGCCCCTGCCGTAGGCGGACCCCGGCGTACGCGAGCGACAACCGAAGCTGTTCGAGATCCTCGGCGTCGTGCATGCCTCGCCGGTACCAGCGCAGCGCGTCGCTGTATCGCCCCGACCGTTCGCAGAGGTTGCCCTGCTTCCGAAAGAGCTCTCGCCGCGACGGTTGGAGCTGCCGGGCGCGTTCATACGCCGCCCTCGCCAACTCGTAGCGGCCGGCGACGTCGTAGGCGTCGCCCAACGCCTCGCACACTGTGGCAAGCTCCTCGGCGTCGACCGCTGCACCGTCCTCCGCCGCCGCCACAGCGAGCCGGTAGAAGTCGATGGCCTCCGCATGCGCGAGCTTTGCGATCGACGCCTTTGCGGCGGCTCGGGCACAACGCCACGCGTCATTCGGGCGCTGCGCGCGGCCGTAGTGGATCGCGGTCAGCTCGATCGGGCCACCTCTTTGCTCATAGGCACGTGCGGCTCGTTCGTGCAGCTCTGTCCGCCGTGCGAAGGCGAGGCCCTCATACGCGGCATCGCGAAGGAGAGCATGGCGAAACGCCCACAGGCCTCCGTCGCGCTCGAGAAAGTCGTTGAGTGCTCCCCACTCGACGCGGTCGAGGGGCACAAGTCCGGACAACACCTCTCGGAGCAGTGCGTCATCGAAGCGCAGACCCAGCACGGACGCGTGGCGCAAGAGTGTCCTCGCACTTGGCTCGAGGCCGTCAATTCGGGCGGCGAGTAGCGATTCGACGCTGTCCGGGAGTACGTCAACGTCCGTGTCGCCGGCAGCGCGCACGAGCTCCAGGAAGAACAACGGGTTCCCGCCCGAGCGCGCCGCCAACGAGGCAATGTCGGACGGAAGCAGCCGACGCGCGCCGCTCTGCCGCGCCAGGGTCCCGAGGGACCGTTCGTCGAGCGACGTCAGTGCGACCGTTGCCTCCTCCCCCGCCTCGTACCCCCCGCCGCCCGGTCGCCTCGTCGTCAACAGCAGCCACCCGCGCTCGCGCGTTGCGGCCGAGAGCGCGGCGAGAGCCTCGACGGAAGCAGCGTCCAGCCAATGGACATCTTCGATGACGATGACGGCGTGCGGCAGCGCCAGGTCGAGCAGGTTCACGATGAGCTCATGCAGCCGCGAGGCAACGAACTCGTCAGCGAGCGCGTCGACCTCAGGGGTTGAGTTCACAGGCTCGTCCATCACCCGTCCGAGCAGTGGGAGCCAGCGCTCGAGGTCAGGCCGCCGCTGCCGAACAAGGTCACGCGCCTTGGCGAGGGCGCCGGTCGGCGAGTCAAGTCCGGCACGGAGGAGCTCGCGCAGCGAGAAGTACGGCGTGGCCTTGCTGTACGGCCCGCACACAGCAGCCGCCACCGGCGTGTCACGAGCGGCCCCCAGGAGCGCAGCCACCAACCGGCTCTTGCCGAGGCCGGGCTCAGCGACGATCTGCACCTCTGTACCGGCCCCTTCGTTGGCGCGCACCAACGCGGAGCGCAGCCGTTCGAGCTCAGCGTCGCGCCCGACAAGCGGTGCGGCTCCCTCGGCGAGCATTGTGCGTCGAGCAGCGACGGGCTGCGCGACGAGGTAGGCGCGGAGCGGCTCTCGTTTCCCCTTCACGACGAAAGGAGGAACTTCTCTCATCTCGAACGCGGTCGCAGCCGCGTCGAGGACAGACGGTGTCGCGAGGAGCTGCCCGGGGGCGGCCCTTGCCATGACCCGAGCGGCGGTGTTCGTCGCGTCACTGATGAGTGTGTACGTACGCCGCGTCGGGGGACCTACGTCGCCCACGAACGCGCGGCCCCGGTTGACGCCGACGCGAACGCGAAGAGGATGGTCCTCTTTGACGAGGTCGCACATGGCGAGAAGCATTCGATCAGCGTCATCACCCAGTGTGGTCGGCGCACCAGTGGCGGCGAGGATCTTCAATCCATCGGTGGCGACGTCAGTAGCGATGAAGCTGACGCCGTGGCGGTCGAAACACCGTTGAGCGGCGGAGATCGCGGCCTCGAGTCGATCTGCCACGACGTCCTGGCGATCGTTTCTGAGATCGTGATCGACGCCGATGAGCTGGGCGAACGCGACCGTCACCAGCCGGTGTTCCGGCTCGTGGCCGCCGAGTGTCAGGTGAGTGCGAATTGCCGCTGGGAGGAAGACGCTTGCGTCGAAGTCCCGAACTGGGAGTGAGACTTTGCCGGCAGTGGTGACGCGGGGAGGACGTTCCAGCAGGAAACCCTGCCCCTTCGCTCGCCGCGCGTGCTCTTTCCCGAGCGCCGAGGCCGCCGCGGGGCTCAGAAGAACCTCGCCGGGGCCAGCCGCAGCCTCCATTGCACAAGCGATCGTCGCTGCCGGTCCGGCCGCGACCAGCTCACGATGCGTCTCGCCGACGAGGAAGAGGTGGACAACTCCCGCATGCAGCCCGGAAGACATGCGGACCCGTGCTGATCCGAGTCCCGCGTCCGCGCTCGCCCTCCGTAGCTTGAGCTGCATCTCGTAGGCGGCCCGGAACGCCCGTCGAGCGTGGCCACCGCCCGAGAAGAGGAGCAGGAGAGCGTCCCCGCCGAACTTCAGCATGTCCCCGCCGTGGTCGGCCGCGACCTCGAGGAGCTCGGTGAAGATGGCGGTCACCGCGTTCGCCATCAGTTCGGCGCCGACCTTGCCTCGCTGGCTGAGGCGCTCGCTGAGGGCGGTGAAGCCCGAGAGATCCGTGAAAAGGAGCGAGCCGTCGAGCGTGACGTACCGCCGATCCGGCCCGTTCTGCGACCACCAAGCGAGGACGTGCGGAGCGTAGGAGCTCAGGTCGTTCGCGCGCTGGGATTGCACCGATGAGTCCCCTGCCATCCACCGTCACCCGCCGCTACTCCTGCGAAAAGTGTAGGAGCGCCGCCGAGCCGATGAGGCCGCGTCCCGCGGTCGGCGTCGGCAGTAGTGCCGGTCCCAAGGGCCGGCTTCGACGGTCGCCGTCTCTCGCGCGCGGCTGGTGTACGCGGAGTACCGTGCGGTTCCACCATCGCTGCTCGCCCTGGAGATCCAGATGTGCAAGAACAGCCTGGTATGCGCCCTGTTCGTGGCGATCACCACCGCGTGTGCAGGCAGCGAAACCTCCCAGGCCGGGCCACGGGCTGCGACGGTCGGCACGACACAGGAGACACCTGCGACCGAAGCCGACTCCGAAGACGCCTCGGCGTCCGCAGAGGCCACCGACCGCCCTCGCGGGCCGACACAACTGGTCCGGTGCCTGCCTCCGCCGGCCACCGAAGCCGAGCTTGTGGTGCCGGACGCTCCTTCACGCGTGATTCGACTCGAGCGCGAGGTCACAAGTGCCCTGCGCGCGAACCCGGACAAGATTCAGCGTCTGCTTGCCGCTCATCCGCAGGGACCGCTGCCATATCGTCCGTGGATGGGTGTGACGCGCCAGGAGTACGAAGAGCTGCAACGTCTGCTGGCTGCAGCGCACACATGGGGGCAGCGAACGATCGCGACGGCGAAGTTCGGCGTCACCGTGACAGACGGGCGGGCCGTGTTCTCGGCTCGCGGTGATTTGGAGCCTCTCGACGGCGTGCGCATCAACCTCGAAACCATGAGGGTTGACACACCGGCAGGCACGATGGCGAATCCTGAGCGGCTGCGTTCTACAGGTGCTGCTGGGCGCCTTGACGGTTTTCACTGGAGTCGGGATGCCGACGCTGTTTCACTCGACATCGCGCTCGTGCGCAGCACCAACCGCTGCTTCCTTCAGTTCGGCGCAGGCGAGACGACAGCGACGGGGTCCACCTTGGCCCTACGCTACCCGAGGAACGACTAGCAGGGCTGCCTGGCGGGCCCGGTGCGGCAGCGCGTTTCCGCCATGCGGTCAACGCCCCGGGCAGAAGCGATCGAGCGTGCCAGCGAATGGGTATCCGATGGTGGGTGATGGTGACCGTGGAGAGGCGGGTCCAGACGAAGCTCGGTCGCGGCGGCTGCGACGGGCGTTCGGGCTGACCGGCGTTACGATCGCGCTTGCCGCGTATCTCGGTGGAGGGCGACCGAACGTTTTTCTCTTTGTCGTGCTCGCCGTCGCCGTGGCGCCATACCTCGTCTACATGGTGTCGGTGAGGACGAGCACGGTCTCCGTGCTCGCGGGCGTGGCACTGCTCATCATGCCGATACTCGCGTATGGCGACTTCTACCTCGACCGGTTTCGCGGAGTGAACGACGGGTTCAACTTCGGCTTTGTCACGGTCCCGCTGATGAACATCGCCATTACGGGCGCCGCTCTCGCCATCGACCGAATGCTCCTCGGCCGCCGTTGACGCGAACACGCCGACCAACCCGACCGCGTGTCGGGTAGTGCACGAGCGCTCCAGCGGTTGAGTACGAGTTTCCGCCTGCACAGGTGGGTACTCGTACTCGCAGACCGCAAGTAGCCGGTGGAGGTTGCGGGATGGCGCTGATCGTGGGCGGTGCAGTGGCCGTCGTCGGCGGGGTCGCACTGTTGCTGTTTCGCGAGCCGTATGGCCGCATGGGTGGACGCGCGATGGCACGGGCATTCGCGGTGTTCGGCGACTCCGAGGAGGAGTGGCGCGGCCGCTACCGCAGCAGCAAGGCAACGTTCGGCCGCTTGTACTCATCAGGCTCGGCATGGGTGCGATGCCTTCGGCGTCCTCGCATAGCCGGAGCGCAGTCGCCATCACCGACGTGCCGCTATCCGCCAGTTCGGCGCCTCGCCAGCCGTGGGTTTCGGTGGAGCCCACTTCTCGGTCCCGCCGTCTGGGCGCCGGTCGCTCAGCAACTCGCTGCCACGGGGTGGTCAGCGACCATCGCTTCGGGCCTTCGGAGCGCTCCGAGAACACCCGAGGGCGTCATCCGGTCCTGCTGCGCGCGACGTCCGACCTGGACCGCGACGTTGTCCTTGTTCTCTACAGCAACGCCGGCCGCGTCCTCTGCGGTCGCCCATAGCCGGCGGGTCATCGCCACCGTTCTCGTCGACGCCGCGCTCTCGCTCGTCGAGGGCGCCGCCCCGTTTACGCCGCCGGCGTTCTACGAGTTTCTCGCGAGCCGGGCGGACGACGACGGGCTCCTCTCGCCGTGGACGCGGTGGTGGGACGACGCTGACATCGCAACGCTGTTTCCAGGCGCGGACGTTCGCGCGTCCGTTGAACGAGAGCAGCAGCGGCTGCTGCTCGCGTACTTCAGCCAATCACTCGACGTACCGGGCGGATGGGACGAGGTCCCCAGCAGCGTACTTCCGGGCATTCGGCGAACGGCCGCCGACGAGAGGGACCAGGCCGCGGTTGGGGATGGCCGGTACGCACGCCGCCGGCGACCATCTTCATCTGCTCGTCGAGCCGCACGCGGTGGCTGCAGAGACCACCGGCCTGCTGTCGAACTCCGGCGTCGTGCCGACGAGCCATTAGGTCTGCGGTGCGAGAGGTGCGCAACGCCGCGACGGCCAGTGCTCGCGTCGCAGTCGTTGAAGGTCCGGACCGTGTCGATGTCGGCGGGCTCGCCACGTCGTCGCACGCGACGGCGGTCACCATCGCGGATGCGAACGGCCATGCCCGTGCTCCTCGTCGCCGTGCGCGGTTTGGTACACGTCGGTCCAGACGCACCGGTCGAGCACCACGGGGTTGCGGGCCGCCCCGCCGTAGGTCGCCACCGCCGCGACCGCGCTGGCGTTCCAAGCCCGCGCCAGCCGCCGCACCGCGGCGGACGTCACCAGCGGCTGGTCGACCAGCGCCACGACGCACGCGCCGGCCGCGCTTGCCGCGAGCGCGCTCCAGACCGACGCGCAGCGACGAGGCCATCCCGGTCGGCCAGTCGTCGTTGACGACCACCTCAGCGGCGCCGAGATCGCACACCGCGCGGACTGCCCGGCCGGCGGCGGCGCCGAGCACGACGACCACCGGCTCACAGCCGGCCACGACCAGCAGGCGCGCGCCCCGCTCGACGAGCCGCTCGCCGCAAAACTCGGCGAACGCCTTGGGGCCACCGAACCGGCGTCCGCCCCCAGCCGCCAGCAGCAGGCCGGCGACCGCCCGGCTGTGTTCGCGCGGCGCCGGCGTTCATCGCCGGCAACCTATCCTGGGCCGCGTTTCACGGCCGGCCGACCACCAGGCACCGCACGACGACACGTCGCAGGCACGAAAGGCGACCGCGATGCGCGACGTCCTGCCGGAGCCGGGTGCGCTGGTACGACGCGCAGGTGCCACTGGCGCTCGCCACGGTTATCGACACCCGGTACAGCGCCCCGCGCGACGCTGGCGCGGCGATGGCGGTGTCCAGTCGGGCGAGGTCGTCGGCAGCGTGTCGGGCGGGTGCGTGGAAGGCGCGGTCGTCGAGCAGGCGCAGGAGGTCCTGGCCGGCGGACCAGGCGCGCACGGTGCGTTACGGGATCAGCGACGATGAGGCGTTCTCGGTCGGCCTGACCTGCGGCGGGGGAGATCGAGATCTTCGTCGAGCGCGTGGACGCCGACACCATGCCGGCGTTCGGCGTCGTCCGCGCGCGAACGCCGCCGAGGAGCCGGTCGCCGTCGCCACCGTCGTCGCCGGCAGCGGAAACGCGGGCGCCGCTCGTCATCACGCCCGACGAGGTACACGGGACGTTCGGCGGAGAAGGGCTCGACGTCGCGGTCGTCGACGACGCCCGCGCGATGCTGCAGCCCGGGCCAGACCGGGCGGCGCGAGTACGGGTCCCACGGCGAGCGGCTCCGCGACGGCGTCGTGGTGTTCGTGCAGTCCTTCGCGCCCCGGCCGCGGCCGGCCGTCGTCGGCGCGATCGACTTCGCCGCCGCGGTCGCGCGCGTCGGCAGTTCCTCGGCTACCACGACCGTGCGACGCGCGCCAGACGCTCGCGACCCGCGCCAGTTTTCCCGACGCCGACGAGGTCGTCGTCCAGTGGCCATCGCTTCCCGCCTTCGGCGGCCATCGACGAACGCAGCGTCATTCGCGTGCTGACCCACGAC
>JAUJMS010000043.1 GCA_030446745.1 Egibacteraceae bacterium
GGAAGCGGCGCTCCAGCGCCTTGTCCTTCTCGATGTCGCGGTACTCGTCGAGCGTCGTCGCGCCGACCATGCGCAGCTGGCCGCGGGCGAGCAGTGGCTTGAGCATGTTGCCGGCGTCCATGGCGCCCTCGGCCTTGCCGGCGCCGACGATGGTGTGCAGCTCGTCGACGAAGGTGATGATCTGGCCGGCGGACGCCTCGATCTCTTTGAGCACCGCCTTGAGGCGCTCCTCGAACTCGCCGCGGTACTTCGCGCCGGCGATCATCGCGCCGAGGTCCAGCGCCACGACGCGCTTGTCCTTCAGCCCCTCGGGGACGTCGCCGGCGACGATGCGCTGCGCGAGCCCCTCGACGATGGCGGTCTTGCCGACGCCGGGGTCGCCGATGAGCACGGGGTTGTTCTTCGTCCGGCGCGACAGCACCTGGACGACCCGGCGGATCTCGGCGTCACGGCCGATGACCGGGTCGAGTTTGCCCTCGCGCGCGGCGGCGGTCAGGTCGGTGGCGTACTTCTCCAGCGCCTGGAACGTGCCTTCGGGGTCCTGGCTGGTCACCCGCTGGGCGCCACGAACCTCCTTGAGCGCGGCGAGCAGCGGGTCGCCACCGACACCGGCGTCGCGCAGGACGCGCCCAGCCGGCCCGCGGTCGTCGGCGAGCGCCAGCAGCAGGTGCTCGGTGGAGGTGTAGTCGTCGCCGAAGGTCTTGGCGGCGGCCTGCGCGGCGTCGAGCAGCGTCGCAAGGTCGCGCGACAGCGCCGGCTGGCCGGTCGCCCCGTGCGCGGACGGCAGGGTCGCCATGGCAGCGTCGGTCGCGCGGCGAAGGGTCGCCGGAACCACGTCGAGGCGGTCCAGCGCCGGGTAGACGACGCCCTCGGACTGCTCGAGCAGGGCGGCGAGCAGATGCAGCGGCACGATCTCGGGGTTGCCACGGGAGCCGGCGAGCGCGAGCGCGCGCTGGACGGTCTCCTGGGCCTTGCGGGTAAAGCGTTCGAAGTCCATGCGGCTACTATATCCGCTGTCAGAGAGTCTGCGCGTCTCGCTATCAAACCTATTGCGGCGCGGAGACACGTGGGCTACGGCAGCGAGCGGGTGGACCAGCGGGCCGCACCGCACCAGCGCCCGGTATACGCCGCCATGCGACACCTTCCAGCCGGGAAGCGCCGTCGTGCCAGCGCGAAGCGATGGTGCGCGGGCCATGGGTGGGGCGCTCCAGGGCGTAGGCGACGATCGCGTCGACCAGCGCCGGCGACACCCGCCGCGACGCTGCCTGTGGCCCTCTGTTCACCGGGCAACCCGTGCAGGCGTCCGGTCTCTACGCAGCATGACGGTCTAGGCTCTTCCGCCTCGCAGTAGCAAAAGCGAAGGGACGTGGAATGGGACAGTCCGACGGAGCGGCCGGGCAACTTGTCGACGAAGTTGCCGAACAGGCGAAGTTGACACCGACGTACCTCATCTTTATGACGTTAGCGGGCCTGCTGGCCGGCGTGGGGTTGCTCTCGAACTCCGTACCCGTCCTGGTCGGCTCAATGATCATCGCTCCCGCGCTTCCGCCCCTTGCACTCGTGGCCTTCGCGCTGGTGTCCGGCAGGTCGAGGCTGGCAGTGCGAGGGCTCGGCGTCGGCCTGCTCGGCCTGCTTGCGGCGGCGGTCGCTGCCACCTTGATCACCTGGCTGATGAATGTGACGAACGTCATCCCACGGGACGCGAATCTGGTGCATAGACCGCTGCTCGAAGAGCGCGTCCGGCCCGGGTGGTGGTCGCTCGCCGCCGCCTTCGCCGCTGGCATTGTTGGCATCGAAGCGCTCACGCAGAAAAAGATGGACACCCTTGTCGGGACTGTCGCTGCGCTGGCGCTCGTTCCCGCAGCGGCCGCCGCGGCCATCGCTGCTGTTTCCGGTGATGTGGACCGGACGCTCGGGGGACTGCTCCTTCTCGGTATGAACGTCGGGCTGATAATCGCCATGGGTACCGTGACGTTGCTCGTAAGGACCCGCGAAACGGCCGTAGCCCGGACTCCGCTCGTCTTGATTGCCGTCCTCATCGTCGCCGTGGTGTGCCTGCTCTTGGGATTGGCGCAGAGTAGCGGCAGCGTGCCGGGTAAGCCGCCGGAGGTCAGGACGAGTTTCATAACCGAGCAGTTGGACACGGTGCGAACGTGACGCCGACTGGCGCAGGATTGAGGTTCGTCGCCCGACACCATCGGACGGGGGTGTGCTCGCCCGTCGCTTTACACGCCGTCGTTTGACACCACCTTCGCGCGGTTGGCGACTATGTGAGTGCAGCCGCGAGCTACGTGGGCCGCAAGGGGGTGTCAGCGGACAACAGCGTGTGCATTTCCAGGCTTGCGTTTATTGAGACCATTCGCCGCAAGCAAGCGTGCGCGGCCAGCTGACGTGCGCGATGGTGCGCGTTTCACTACCTCCCACCCGGTGATTCTTTCGCGTTTGCGCGCGAGGCAAGGCTCAGCGCCCGCGGCTGGCGCCCCGGTGGCGCTCGATGGCGCTGGACGGCGGGCGGTACAAGACCAGCTCGCCGCCCCGCCGGCGCACCGCGTCGGCGGCGGCGAGGCGCGCGTCGGCGCGGGCCTGCTCGGCGGCGGCGCGGGCGCGCTCGACGAGGTCGGCGAGGCGCTCGACCTCGTCTTGCAGCGCGCGGATGCGCAGCACCCCGGCGAGGTTCACGCCCTCGGCGGGGGTCAGCTGCGGGATGAGCTGGTCGCGTTGGACGTCACGGGACGAGTAGCGGCGGGTGCCGCCGGCGGTGCGGGCGGGCTTGAGCAGGCCCTTGCGCTCGTAGGTGCGCAGCGTCTGCGGGTGCACGCCGGCGAGCTCCGCGGCGACGGAGATGATGTAGACCGCCTGCACGTCGCCGCCCCGGCGCGCCGCGGCCATTGCTACGCCCCCCGCGCCGCGGCCATCGCGTCGTCGAGACGCCAGCGCACGGCCGTGTCGTCGGTCGCGGCGTAGTCCTCGAGCAGCTTGCGCTGCGTCTTGGTCAGCTTGCGCGGCACCGCGACGTCGACGGTGACGAGCAGGTCGCCGCGCCGCCCGTTCGCGGTGGGCGCGCCGTGGCCCTTCACGCGCAGCGTGCGCCCCGACTCGGTGCCGGCCGGGATCTTCAGCGTCACCGGCTCGTCGAGGGTCGGCACCGTCAGCCGGGTGCCCAGGGCCGCCTCGGGGAAGGTGATCGGCACCCGCAGGGTCAGGTCGTCGCCGCGGCGGCCGAACAGCTCGTGCGCGTCGACGTGGACGTTGACGTACAGATCGCCCGCCGGCCCGCCCGCGCTGCCCGCCTCGCCCTTGCCTTTCAGGCGGATGCGCGCGCCGTCGCGCACGCCCGCCGGGATGCGCGCGCGGATCTCGCGGCTGCGCGTCTCCACACCCGACCCGGCGCAGCGCTCGCACGGCGTGGGGATCTGGCGCCCGCTGCCGCCGCAGGTGCGGCATGGCTCGGAGAAGCTGAACAGCCCCTGGTTGCTCGACACGACGCCTGCTCCGTTGCACGTCGGGCAGGTCACCGGCGTCGTCCCCGGCCGTGCGCCGGAGCCGCCGCAGACCGAGCAGGCGGCGCGGCCGGCGACGCGCAACGTCGTCGTGACGCCGGCCAGCGCGTCCTCGAACGACAACCGCAGGTCGGTCTCCAGGTCGCGTCCGCGGCGCGCCGGCCCGGCCCCGCGCCGCGCACCACCGCCGCCGCCGCCGAACAGCCCGCCGAGCAGGTCCTCGACGTTGATGCCCTCGGTGCGGAACCCGCCCGAGCCGAACGGGCCCGTGCCGCCGGGGAAGCCGCCGAAGCCCCCCGGACCGCCGGGCCCACCGCCGCCGAAGCCGCGGAAGCCGCCGGCGGCGACCATCTCGCGGACCTCGTCGTACTCCTTGCGCTTGTCGGCGTTGCCGAGCACCGTGTGCGCCTCGCTGACCTCCTTGAACCGGGATTCGGCGGCGGGGTCGTCGGGGCGCGAGTCGGGGTGCAGTTCGCGCGCAAGCTTGCGGTACGCCTTGGCGATGTCGGCCTGCGACGCGTTCTTGGGCACGCCGAGGACCGCGTAGTAGTCCTTCTCGAAGTAGTCGCGCTGGCTCATCGCGCCACCTTGACCGACGCCGGCCGCAGCACCCGCCCCTTGAAGCGGTAGCCGGGGCGCAACACCTCGACCACGACGGGCTCGTCGACGGGGTCGTCGCTGTCGACCGACGCGACCGCCTCGTGGTGGGTCGGGTCGAACACGGCGCCGGCGCCGGGAACGTCCTGCAGGCCGGCGCCGCGCAGCACCGACACCAGCTCGGCGTGGACCATCCGCACGCCCTTGGCGAGGCGGTCCTCCTCGGCGCGGTCCTCGGCCGCGTCCAGGGCGAAGCCGAAGTTGTCGAGCACGGCGAGCAGGCCGGACACGACCTGCTCGGCGCCGCGGTCGGCCGCCTCGGTGCGCTCGCGCAGCGCCCGGCGGCGGTAGTACTCGAACTCCGCGCGCTCGCGGCG
>JAUJMS010000001.1:0-56123 GCA_030446745.1 Egibacteraceae bacterium
CGTCGCGGGCGCGGGCGCCGTCGAGGTAGCGCTGGACGCCCCGCAGCGGCCCGCCGGCGTCACGACTGGAGTCGGCGCCCAGACGCCGAGCCATGTTCGCGCCGTGCACCGCCCCGGCGAGCATGAGCGCGAAGCCGGCGATGCCCCAGCCGATGCCGACGAGGACGCCGACGAACAGCAGGACGAAGCCGACCGCGAAGGCCGCGATGGCGAAACGGACGTGCCGCCGGGCGTGCGTCGAGACCGTCGTCGTCCCGACCGTCTTCGCGAACTTCGGGTCGTCGGCGCGCAGCCGCGACTCGATGTCGGCAAGGACTCGCCGCTCGTGGTCTGACAGAGGCATCCGCGGCTCCGGGCGTCGTGCGCCAAGGACAGGTCGTCCGCCGATTGTGCGTCAACGCGGCGCCGTCCGCAGCCCCGAACGCGGACCTCGAGCCCAGCGGCCGCAAACACCGCCGCTGCGCGCCACGCGGACCTCGAGCGGGAGCGGCCGCAGACACCGCGGGTACGCGCTACGCGAACCACCGAGCCCAGCGGCCGCAAACACCACGGCTGCACCCCGCGGACCACGCACCTCAGCGCCCCGCGGACTCCACCTCAACGACCCCGGAAGACCGGGGGGCGCCGCTGCAGCGCGGCGCTCGCGGCCTCGCGAAAGTCTGCGGAGGCGAGGCACACCGCCTGCGCCCGGCGCTCCGCTGCTAGCACGGTGTCACGGTCGTGGCGGTAGCTGTCGCGCAGCAGCGCCGTCACCCGCCCCGTCGCGACCGTCGGGCCCGCGGCGAGGCGGGCGACGTAGCCGTGCGCGACCGCGGCGAAGTCCTCCTCGGCCAGCACCGCGTCCAGCAACCCCCACGACAGCGCGGTGTCGGCGTCGACACGCCGAGCGCTGACCGCGAGATCGGTGGCACGGCTGAGCCCGACCACCCGGGGCAGCCGCCAGGTCGCCCCGAGGTCTGGGATGAGACCCCAGCGCGCCTCGAGCAGCCCGAGGCTCGCGTCCGGCGCCCCGATCCGCAGGTGGCACGCGAGCGCGAGCTGACACCCGGCGCCGAGCGCCACCCCTCGCACCGCCGCGACGGTCGGCACGGGCAGGTCCTCGTACGCGGTGAACGCCTGCTGCATCGTCGCGATCTCCGCGTCGTCGGGAGCGTCGCCGGACGCCTGCGCGGCGAACAGCGACACGTCGAGTCCCGCGCAGAACGCCCGCCCCGCGCCGGTGACGAGCACCGCACGGCACTCCCCGGACGTGGCGGCGTCCGCCGCTGCCGCGGCGGCGTCGGTGAGCCCCGTGAACACCGACGCGTCCATGGCGTTGAGCCTGTCGGGCCGGTTGAGCGTCACGACGCCGACGCCGTCGGGCGCCAGCTCGAAGGTCACCGTCGCTGCCATCGCCGTCGCCTTCCACGTCCCGTCGGGGCGGCCGATGGTAGTGAGCGCCCGGTGCGGTGACCGAGGACCAGGCGCCGAGGCGCCCCGGTGATCAGTCGTCGAGCAGCGCTCCGCGCGTCACGGCAGCGTCGCCGAAGCGGCCGCGCGCGGTGTCGGCGGCGCGTTCGAGCAGACCCCAGCGGTCGTCGTCGAGCAGGCCGAGCTGGCGCGCGGCGCCGGCCGGGACGAGGTTGGTGGCGCCCAGGCCGATCAGCCGCACGCGCACCCGCTCCAGGCGCAAGGCGGCGAGCAGGGCGACCGCCTCGCGGTGCAGGTCGGTGGCCCGGTCGGTCGGCGCGGGCAGTGTCCGCGCGCGCGTCACGGTCGCGAAGTTCGCGTAGCGCAGCTTCAGCGTGACGGTGCGGGCGGCGACGTCGCCGCGGCGCAGGCGCCGCGCCACCTTCTCGGCAAGGCGCAGCAGCTCGCGCCGCAGCACGTCCTCGTCGTCGACGTCGCGCTCGAAGGTCTCCTCCCCGCTCATGCCCTTGGCCGCCTCGTAGGGGACGACCGATCGGTCGTCGGCACCGACCGCGAGACGTGCGAGCTGCTCGGCGGCGGCCGGCCCGACGATCCTGCGCAGCGTGGCGGCCGGGGTGGCGGCCACGTCGGCGACGCGGCGGATGCCGAAGCGGTCGAGCTTGGCGGCGGTCTGCTCGCCGACGCCCCACAGGTCGCGCACCCCGAGCGGGGCAAGAAACGCCCCAACGTCGGACGCACGCAGGTGCAGCACCCCGTCGGGCTTGGCCTTTCCGGAGCACAGCTTGGCCAGGAACTTGTTGGGCGCCACGCCGACGCTCGCGGTCAGGGCCAGCTCGGCGGTGATGCGCCGGCGCAGCATGGCCGCGATGGCGGGCGGGTCGCCGAACAGCCGCACGCTGCCGGCGACGTCGAGGAACGCCTCGTCCAGCGACAGCGGCTCGACCAGCGGCGTCACCGACAGGAAGATCTCGCGCAGCTGCTCGGACACCCGGGCGTACAGCGCAAAGTCGGGGCGGACGACGAGCAGCGCCGGGCACAGCCGCAGTGCGCGTGCCATCGGCATCGCCGAGCGGACGCCGTACGCGCGCGCCTCGTACGACGCGCTCGCGACGACGCCCCGGCCGCCGTTGCCGACCGCGATCGGCCGACCGGCCAGCGACGAGTCCTCGCGCGCGGCGACCGACGCGTAGAACGCGTCCATGTCGACGTGGAGGATCGGCTCGGGCGGGCGGGGCGGGCTCACCGGGCAACGGTAGGCGGTGCCGCGTCCATCGGGGCCGTCACCCGCCGGCCGACCCGTACGAGGCGTGCCACAGCCGCCGCGGTGCGCCGTCGCCGACGCCCGACGCCCCGCCGTCGACCGCGTGGATCTCGGCCAGCGCCTCGGCGAGCCAGCCGTCGCGCCACGCGCGCATGAGCCGGCGCAGGTCCCACACGGCTTCGGCGTTGAGCGACACCCCCCGCGCCCCGCTGCGGTGGACGGTTCCTTCGACGACGAGCAGCCAGCTGTGGAACACCGTCCAGGCGCAGCGGTCGTGGACCGACTCGAAGAACGTCGCGTCGCTGACGCCGGTCGCGTCGTCGAGCGACAGAAAGATCACCCGCTGGCCGGACTTCACGGGCGGGGTCTGGGTCGCGACCTTCACCCCGGCGATGCGCACCCGCTGCCCGCCACGTCGGCTGAGCAGGTCGCTCGCGCGGGTGACGCCGAGCACGTCGAGCAGACCGTCGTAGAAGCGGACCACGTGCGCCGACGCGTCGAGGCCCAGGATCTCGAGCTCGGCGCGCACCCGCTCGCTCGCGCGGTACTCCCCCAGCGCCGCCGGTTCCTCGGCGGCGAGCAGGCCCAGCTGCTCGGGCGCGGACGGGTCCGTCGGTCGGTGGCGCGTCAGACCGGACCACCGCTCGGTGACCTCGAGCAGCACGTCGCGTCGCGACCGGCCGACGCCGACGCCGGCGACCTCGTCGAGCGCTCCCGCGTGGGCGAGCGCCTCGGCGACCGGCGCGGACAGCGCCGAGCGCCGCCGCAGGTCCGCGACCGAGGTGAACGGCCGAGCGGCGAGGACGCTGCCGACCATCGCGTCGTCGATGCCCGCGACGTCCTGCAGCGCAAGGCGCACCCCGAACCGCAGGCGCGGGTCGCCCTGGTCGGCGCCGAAGTCGACGCCGGCAGGCGGGACGGGACCCGCCGCCGTGGTCTGCCATCCCGGCGGCAGCCGCGCGCCGACGCCGAGCAACGCGAACGCCTCGTCGGCGCGCACCCGCTCGGCGCGGTAGACGCGGTCGGAGCGGTTGACGTCGAGCGGCAGCACGCACACCCCGAACTGCCGGGCGTCCTCGAGCAGCAGCCGCCGCGGGTACATCCCCGGGTCGTGGGTGAGCAGCCCAGCGACGAACTCGGGCAGATAGTGGGCTTTCAGCCACGCCGAGCGGTACGTCGGCACCGCGAACGCCGCGGCGTGCGCCTTGCAGAACCCGAACGAGGCGAACTGGCTCATTGCCTGCCACAGCGACGCGGCGACGGCGTCGGGGACGCCACGGTCGCGGGCGCCGGCGAGCAGCCACGCCCGCAGCTCGTCGAGCTGCTCGGGGTCGCCCAGACGCCGGCGCACGAGGTCGGCGGTCGCGAGGTCGCAGCCGGTCAGCGCGGCGACCGAGCGCATCACCTGCTCGTGGTAGACGATGACGCCGTAGGTCTCGCCCAGCGCATGTTCGAGCAGGGGATGCGGCACGACGGCCTTCGCGCGCCCCAACCGGCGCTGGAGGAACGGGGCGACCATGTCGCCTTTCACCGGTCCCGGGCGGAACAGCGAGATGTCGACGACGAGGTCGCCGAGGTGCTCGGGCTGGAACTTGCCGATGAGCTCGCGCTGGCCTGGCGACTCGATCTGGAAACAGCCGAGCGTGCGGGTCGAGCGGATCAGCGCGTAGGTGTCGGCGTCGTCCCACGGCACCTGCGCGAAGTCGAGCTCGACGCTCCGGGTGCGGCGCACCTCCTCGACGCAGTGCGCCATGCTCGACAGCATCCGGACACTGAGCACGTCGAGCTTGCACAGCCCGAGCGCCTCGACGTCGTCCTTGTCGAACTGCGCCATCGCGAAACCGGCGGCGCTGCGTTCCAGCGGCACGAGGTCGCGCAGCGTCGGGTCGCCGAGCAGCACCCCCGACGGGTGCAGGGCGACGTGGCGGGGGAAGCCGTCGAGGCGTTCGACGACGTCGAACAGCAGCGCGAGGTCCGCCCGGTCGAGGTTGAGCCCGCGCAGCTCGGGCAGCTGGGTCAGCGCCGCCCGGACGTCGCGGGCACGGACGTGGGGGAACGCCTTCGCGACATACCCGACCTCGTCGGCGGGCAGACCGAGCGCCTTGCCGGCCTCGCGGATCGCCATACGCGCCTGAAAGGTGTCGACCATGCACACGCACGCGACGCGGTCGTCGCCGTAGCGGTCGAGCAGGTCGCGGTAGACGTCCTCACGGCGGGCCGACTCGATGTCGATGTCGATGTCGGGCAGCTCGTCGCGGTAGGGGTTCATGAACCGCTCGAACACGAGGTCGTGGGCGACCGGGTCGACGTCGGAGATCCGCAGCGCGTAGGCGACGAGGCTGCCCGCCGCCGAGCCGCGGCAGGCGACCATGATCCCCTTCTCACGGATACGGTCGACGATCTCGGCGACGGTGAGGAAGTACGGCGCCAGCCCGAGCTGCGCGATCATCGCGAACTCCCGCTCGAGCAGCTCACGGTGACGTCGGCCGGCGCCGGCGTAGCGGTCGCGCACGCCGGCCTCGCACCGTCCGCGCAGCTCGGCCAGCGCCGCCGCCCCACCGGCGACGAAGTCCGGCACCCGCAACGTCCCCAGGCGGAGGTCGACGCGGCAGGCGTCGGCGACCGCCGCGGCGTTGGCCAGCGCGTCGGGGCGCTCGGCGAACACCCGCGCCATCTGCGTCGGCGACTTGAGGTAGCCCTCGGCGTTGCGGCGCTGGGCGTGGCGCTGCGCGACCGGCACCTGCTGGCGGACGGCGTCGAGCACGTCGGCGACGCGGGCGTCGCCGGGCGACAGGTAGCGCGGCACCTGGTGCGCGACCGCGCGCACGCCGAGCCGGTCCGCGAGCGCGAAGCGCCGGCGGGCGCGGTCGTCGTCGCCGGGGGCCAGGTGGTGGGTGACGCCGACGAGCACCGACGACGGGCCGACCAGCTCCAGCCAGCGGCGCGCCTCGGCGGCGGCGGCGTCGGGACGGCCCGCGTCGAGCAGCCGGGCGACCGGCGAGTCGTCGCCGAGCAGCACGAACAACCCGTCGGGGCGCCGGGCGAGCTGCGCGGCGGTCAGCTGCGGCGCCCCGCGGGGCGACTCGAGGTGCGCGTCGGTGACGGCACGGCACAGGTTGGCGTAGCCGTGCTGCGTCCGCGCCAGCAGCGTCACCCGGGCGGTGCGGCCCTCGAGCCACGCGGCTCCTGACCCAGGACCCTGCGTCCGCGCGCGCGGGTCGTGCCAGCCGGGGCGGCGCGAGTCCGGTGCGAGCGCGAGGTCGGCGCCGAAGACGGGGCGGACCCCGACGACCGCGCACGCCTGCGCGACACGCACCGCCCCGTACAGCCCGTCGCGGTCGGCCACGCCGACGGTGTCCATCCCGCGCTCGGCGGCGGCGACGGCCAGCTCCCGCGGGCGGATCGCCCCGTCGCGCAGCGAGTAGCAGGTCCGCGCGGCGAGGTGGGCGAACCCGGGCACGGCGACCTCCCGTGTCGGCGGCGCGGGAAGGAACTCGCCGAACGAACTGACGTTCGATCATCGTAGCGCTTGCGCTCGTCCCGACTCAATCGGGCGGATTCGCCGGCTACCGCTCCGTTGGCGGAGCCCCACCCCGTGCCCCGTCGCGCGACATCCGGACGGCCCGCACGATGTTCGGCATCGGGCTCCCGTCACTCATCCGCTGCCACCCCCGTGGCAGCGGCAGCTGCTCCTTTGCGTCGAGCGCGTCCACGTCGCGTTCGGCGATCACGTGTCGCGTGCCGACCTTCCGCGCGCCGAGCATCTCGCTACAACAGCGCCCCCCGTCGGCTACGGACAGCGAGCCGTATGCTCAGACTCGTGGCCGAGCGCTTCGTCGTCGCGCACAACCCGGATCCGGACAGCCGGCTGCCGTACCTGCTGCGGGTGCCGGTCGACGGCGGGTTGGTGCTCAAAGCGAAGGACCGCTGGCCGGCGACCGCGCGGGTGTTCTGCCAGCAGGCCGACGAGGCGTGGCCCGACGACGCCGCCGTCGTCGAGAACCTCGCGGTGCGGTCCTGCCAGCGGCGGGGCGTGGCGGTCGACCTGGTGCTCGACCGCCGCCAACGCAGCCGCAGCCAGTTCGTGTTCACGACGCTCAAGGGCGGCCGCCCCGCCGTGTTCTGGCAGACGCCGGCGGCCGCGCGCAACGCCCGCCCCGGCCAGCGTGTGCCGTCGCGGCGATCCTGGGGCCAGCCCGCGCTGACCCTGGCGGCCGACACCCGCGAGCGCTACGGCTACCGCTTCGCCCGCCAGCAGGTCGCGGTCGAGAAGCACCCGCTGCGCGTCGGCGACTACGCCGTCCTCGGCGCGGACGGCGAACCGCTCGCCGCGGTCGAACGCAAGTCGGTCGCCAACCTCATGACCGACCTCGTCGACGGCAGCCTCGGCTTCCAGCTCGCGGAGCTCGCGACGCTGCCGCGCGCGGCGGTCGTCGTCGAGGGGCGCTACGCCGAGCTACTCGACGCCGCGCACGTCCAGCCGGGGTTCGTGCTCGATCTGCTCGCCCGCCTGCAGGTGCGCTACCCCGCCGTGCCGATCGTGTTCCCCGGCAGCCGTGCGCTCGCCGAGGAGTACACCTTCCGGTTCCTCGGCGCGGCTCGCACGGAGCTGGCGCCACCCGACGAGGAGACACGATGAGCCGGATCAACGACGTCGGCGGGATGGAGGGCTTCGGCGCGGTGCCGGTCGACAACGCCGAGCAGCCGGCCTTCGCCGCGGACTGGGAGGCGCGGGTGTTCGCGCTGAACTCCGCGCTGCTGCGCCGGGGCGTGTACAACCTCGACGAGTTCCGCGACGCGGTCGAGCGGATGCCCCCCGCCGAGTACCTCGACGCCTCGTACTACGAGCGCTGGTTCGCCGCGATCACGACGCTGCTCGACGAGCGCGGCGTGCTGCCCCGCGCCGACCTCGATGGCTGAGCGCTTCGCGCCCGGCGACCGTGTCGTCGTGCGGCTCGACGACCCGCGCGGTCACACCCGCGCCCCGCGCTACGTGCGCGGGCGTCACGGCGTCGTCGTCGAGGTCCACGGCGAGCACTCGCTCCCGGACGCGGTCGTGGCGCGCGGCGACGCGACGCCCGAGCCGGTCTACGCCGTGCGTTTCGACGCCGTCGAGCTGTGGGGCGCCGGCGGGCATGGCGTGACGGTGAACCTGTGGCAGTCCTACCTGCAACCCGACGAGGTGACCGCATGAGTGCAGACCACGGCGACGGGGCGCTCGCCGCGCGGGTTCGCCGCGCGGAGACGCTGCTCGAGGAGCGCGGCGTCGTCGACGGCGCGGAGCTCGACGCGATCCTCGACCGCTACCTCGCGACCGGCTCGCCGGCCAACGGCGCGCGCGTCGTCGCGCGGGCCTGGACCGACGCGGGGTTCCGGGACCGCCTGCTCGCCGACGCCAACGCCGCGGTGACCGAGCTCGGCTTCCGCGCCGGCGGGCTGCAGCCGACGCTGCTGCGCGCCGTCGCGAACACCGCCGAGGTGCACAACGTCGTCGTGTGCACGCTGTGCTCCTGCTATCCGATCGCGCTGCTCGGCCCGTCGCCGTCCTGGTACAAGTCCGAGGCGTACCGCTCGCGCGTCGTGCGCGACCCGCGCAGCGTGCTCGCCGAGTTCGGGCTGACCCTGCCGGACACCGTGCGCGTCGAGGTGTGGGACGCCAGCGCCGAGACCCGCTACCTCGTCGTCCCCCGTCGCCCCGACGGCACGGACCATCTCGACGACGACAAGCTGGCGGCGCTGGTCACGCGCAACGGGCTGATCGGCACCGCGGCGGTGTGACGCTCAGCCGTCGACCGGGGCGGCGTCGGGGTCGAGGTCGTAGGCGGCGATCGCCTCGGCGACCGTCTCACGCTTGACGTCGCCGGCGGCGGCGAGCTCGGCGAGCACCGCCACGACGATGTTCTCGGCGTCGATGCGGAACAGCCGGCGCAACGCGGCGCGAGTGTCGGACTGGCCGAAGCCGTCGGTGCCGAGCACCGCGTACCGCCCCGGCACCCACGGCGCGACGAGCCCCGGCACCGCCTTCTGGTAGTCGGTGACCGCCACAACGGGGCCGTCGACCTCGCCGAGCGCCGCGGTGACCCACGGCACGCGCGGCTCCTCGGTCGGGTGCAGCCGGTTCCAGGTGTCGCACGCGATGCCGTCGCGGTGCAGGCCGACCCAGCCCGGGGCGCTCCACACCGCCGCACCGACGTCCCAGTCCTGCGCCAGCAGTTCGCGCGCGCAGGGCCAGGCCCATCGCCGACCCGCTGGCCAGGATCTGCGCGGCGTGCGACGCGCCGCCGTGACCGGCGACGTAGCGGTACAGCCCCTTGACGATCAGCGCCTCGTCGAGGCCGTCCGGCAGCGGCGGCTGCACGACCGGCTCGTTGTAGACGGTGAGGTAGCCGATGACGTCCTCGCCGGGCTCGCCGAGCATCCGCTCGAGCAGATGCTCGGTCACCACCGCGACCTCGTAGGCGAACGACGGGTCGTAACTGACGACCGCCGGGTTGGTCGCGGCCATGAGCAGCGAGTGGCCGTCCTCGTGCTGCAGCCCCTCGCCGTTGAGCGTCGTGCGCCCCGCGGTGGCGCCGAGCAGCAGCCCGCGGGCACGTTGGTCGGCCGCGGACCAGATCGAGTCGGCGGTCCGCTGGAAACCGAACATCGAGTAGAAGATGTAGACCGGCAGCATCTGCTCGCCGAACGCGGCGTAGCTCGTGCCAGCCGCCGCGAACGAGCCCATCGACCCCGCCTCGGTGATCCCCTCGTGGAGGATCTGGCCGGTGGTCGACTCCTTGTACGCGAGCAGCATGTCGCGGTCGACGGACTCGTAGCGCTGCCCGTGGGGGCTGTAGATCTTCAGCGACGGGAACAGCGAGTCCATGCCGAACGTCCGCGCCTCGTCGGGGATGATCGGCACGATCCGCGGCCCGAGGTCGGGGTGCTTGAGCAGGTCCTTGAGCAGGCGGACGAACGCCATCGTCGTCGCGACCTCGTGCTTTCCCGACCCCTGCTTGAGCTCGGCGTACACGTCGTGCGCGGGCAGCGCGAGCGGGCGCGACCGGACGACGCGGCGCGGCACCGGGCCGCCGAGCGCGCGGCGCCGCTCGCACAGGTACGCGACCTCGTCCGAGTCGGCACCCGGATGGGCGTAGGGCGGGAGGTCGCCCTCCAGCTCGGCGTCGGGGATGTCGAGATGCAGCCGGTCGCGGAACTTGCGCAGCGCCTTCTGCGTGAGCTTTTTCATCTGGTGCGTCGCGTTGCGCGCTTCGAAGTCGGGCCCGAGCGTCCAGCCCTTGATCGTCTGGGCGAGGATCACCGTCGGCTGGCCCTGGTGGGCGACGGCGGCGGCGTAGGCGGCGTAGACCTTGTGGTGGTCGTGTCCGCCGCGGTCGAGCACCGGCAGCTCGTCGTCGGACAGCACCTCGGCGATGCGGCGCAGCTCGGGCGAGTCGAAGAAGTGCTCGCGGATGTAGTCGCCGGTCGACGTGGTGTAGGTCTGGAACTGGCCGTCGGGGGTTTCGTTCATCTTGCGCACCAGCGCCCCGTGGACGTCGCGGGCGAGCAGCCGGTCCCACTTGTGGCCCCACAGGACCTTGATGACGTTCCAGCCGGCGCCGCGGAAGTAGCGCTCCAGCTCCTGGACGATCTTGCCGTTGCCGCGCACCGGCCCGTCGAGGCGCTGGAGGTTGCAGTTGACGACCCAGGTCAGGTTGTCGAGTCCCTCGCGTGACGCGACGCCGAGCGCGCCGAGCGCCTCCGGCTCGTCCATCTCGCCGTCGCCGAGAAACGCCCACACCCGCGACCGGGACGTGTCGGCGATGCCGCGGGCGTGCAGGTAGCGGTTGAACCGTGCCTGGTAGATCGAGTTGAGCGCCCCGAGCCCCATCGACACGGTCGGGTACTCCCAGAAGTCGGGCATCAGGCGCGGGTGCGGGTACGACGACAGCCCGCCGGGCTGGCCGTCCTGGCGGAACAGGTCCAGCTGCGCCTCGGTCAGCCGCCCCTCGAGGTAGGCGCGCGCGTAGATCCCGGGCGACCCGTGGCCCTGGATGAAGATCTGGTCGCCGGCCTGCGGGTCGTCGGCGGTGCCCTTGCCGCGGAAGAAGTGGTTGAAGCCGACCTCGTACAGCGACGCCGCCGACGCGTAGGTCGCGATGTGGCCGCCGACGCCCAGGCCGGGGCGCTGCGCGCGGGTGACCATGACGGCGGCGTTCCAGCGGACGTACGCGCGGATCCGCCGCTCGAGGTCGGCGTCGCCGGGGAACGGCGGCTCGCGCTCGGGTGGGATCGTGTTGATGTAGTCCGTCGAGGTCAACGCCGGCACGCCGACCGACGATGCGCGCGCCGCCTCGAGCAGGCGCAGCAGCAGGTAGCGCGCGCGGTCCGGGCCATGGTGCGCCACGACGGCGTCGAGCGACTCGAGCCACTCGGCGGTTTCGGCAGGGTCGACGTCGGACAGCTGGCTGAGCATCCCCTCGCCGATGGTCGCCTGGTCCTCGCTCACGGGTGGCTCCTCACACGCCCTCGGCGCCGCGGCCGCGGCGCCTGCGGCCGCCTCCACCCTAGTCGCCGCCACTCGGGTCGGGGCGCCTTGGGGTGGCGTCACTCCGACGCGGGACCGGTGAACCGGGGCGGGCGTTTCTCGCGCAGCGCCGCCACGCCCTCGCGGACGTCCGGTCCCGCGAAACCGAGGAACTCCAGCGCGAGCGAGGTGTCGAACGCCGGACCGGCGCTGCGCAGCCAGTTGTTCAGCGCGTACTTCGTCCAGCGGATAGCTGACTGGCTGCCGGCGGCGAGTCGCCGCGCCACGTCGTAGGCGGTGTCGAGAAGGTCGTCGTCGTCGACGCACAGCGACACCAGGCCGATGCGCTCGGCTTCCTCGCCCGACAGCGGCTCGCAGGTCAGCAGGTGGTACTTGGCCTTGGCCATGCCGCACAGCAGCGGCCACACGATGGCGGCGTGGTCGCCGGCGGCCACGCCGAGCTTCGTGTGCCCGTCGATGATCCGCGCCGACCGCGCGGCGATCGACACGTCGGCGAGCAGGCCGACGACCAGGCCGGCGCCCACGGCGGCGCCGTGCATCGCCGACACCACCGGCTTGGAGCAGTTCACGACGTTGTAGACGAGGTCGCGCGCCTCCCTGAGCACGCGGACGCGCACGGCGAAGTCGTCGGCCATGTCCGACACCAGGTCGAGGTCGCCCCCCGAAGAAAAGGCACGACCCTCGCCGCGGATGACCGCGACGCGAGTGTCGGGGTCGCGGTCGACCGCGTGCCAGACGTCGGCGAGGTCGCGATGCATGTCGTGCCCGGCGGCGTTGAGCTTGCCGGGAGTCGACATGACGATCTCGAGCACGCCGTCGTGCGGGCGGGCGAAGCGCAGGCTGGCGAAGTCGGTGTAGCGGTCGGTCACGAGTCGGCTCCGGGGGTCGGCGGGCCGGCGAGCACTGCCGCCACGGCGGCGAAGTCGTCGACGAAGTCGGCGAAGGCGACGGCGCGCTGCTCGTCCGGCCCACGCAGGATCGAGGAGGGATGCACGGTCGCGGTCAGGCGCAGCCTGTCGCGGTGCACGACCTCGCCGCGCTGCTTGGACACCCGGAACGACGGGCCGAGCAGCGCCTTGGCGGCGGTCGCGCCGAGGGCCATGACGACCTCGGGGCGCACCGCGGCGATCTCGCCGTCAAGCCACGGACGGCACGCGAGGATCTCGTCGGCCTTGGGCGTCTGGTGGATGCGCCGCTTGCCGCGGGCCACGAACTTGAAATGCTTCACCGCGTTGGTGACGTAGACGCGTGAACGGTCGATGCCGGCCTCGTTCAGCGCGCGGTCGAGCAGGCGGCCGGACGGGCCGACGAACGGCTTGCCCTCGATGTCCTCGCGGTCGCCCGGCTGCTCGCCGACGAGCATGAGCGTCGCCCGCTCGGGCCCGGCGCCGAACACCGTCTGCGTGGCGTCGCGGTACAGGTGGCAGTTCGTGCACGTCGCCGCCGCCTCGCGCAACGCGCGCAGGTCGGACGCACCGGCGCCGGGCGCGGCGAACAGGGCGGGTTCGTCCATGGGGCCAGCTCTACCCCGGCCGGCGGCGGCGGAACGCCGCGCCGGCGGATGCCGGGCTGGGGCGGGCGCGCCCCCGTGTCAGTCCCAGACACGGTCCAGACGCCATGCGTCGCCCTCGCGGACCAGCTCGTAGACACCCCGCTCGGGGCTGCCGTTGCGCGCCTCGACCCGCCACAGGTCGCGTTGCGGCACGGCGACGCCGCCACCGGACCAGTACCCGGCGTCCTCGCGCCAGTGGCCGAGCACGGTGAGCACCCGGTAGGTCGACCCGCGCCACGCGAAACGGACGGGGACCGCTTCGACGTCGCCTGACGTGGCGCCCGGGGCGGCGACCGGAGTGGCGACGACCTCCACCGGCTCGCGGTAGCGCTTGGTCATCGGATCCCTCGCTCGGCGCGGGGCACGCGGCGGTGCCGGCGGGCGGCGGCGCGGGAAGGAGCGGAAGCGGCCGGGACGCGCCTTCCCCACGCGTCCCGACCGCCCCGGCACCGGAGACGAACATGTGTTCGCTCCACGACGCACCGTACGACATCGCGACGGCGGCGTCAACCGCGGGTGCTACTGGCGCCCACGGGGGATCGCGGCCGCGAGGAACTCGCGGGCGATGCGCCCGATGTCCTCCCCGCGCTCGGCGCGGGCGTTCAGCGCGGCGAGCGTGTCGGTGTCGAGGCTGCGGGCGAGCGGCTCGAGCGCCGCGGCCAACCCGTCGACCTGTTCGACTCGCCGTGCCCGCGCGACCGGCGACACGATGAACGCTGGGAACACCGCGAGGTCGTCGGGCACCGCGGTCAGCCCGGCGGCGACCGCCTCGCCCGACGTCGCGGTCGCCAGCGCGGCGAAGCAGCGGCCGGACGCCGCCGCGTCGATGGCTTCTGGCTCGGGCAGCGGCACGGCGGCGCGCCGAACCCGCTCGAGGTCCATCGCGTACGCCGCCGCGAGGGCCTCGAGCCCGCCGGGGCGCCCGATGAAGTCGGCGTCGGCGCACAGCCGCTGCTCTCCGCTGGACAGCACGCCCGCGAGCCACCCCAATCCGCGGGAGCCGCCTTGCACCGGCAGCGCACCACGGCGCACGAACAGCGCGAGCGTCGCGTTCGCCGCGGTCGGGTGCAGCCACGTCAGGCCGTTGTCCTCGTCGGCTCGGCGCACCCGCTCGTAGGACTCCTGCGGGTCGGCCGGCGGCGCCTGCTGGCCCATGCCGAGCGCCCACGCCGCGCCGGTGTAGTCCCAGAACACGTCGACCCCGCCGCCGATCGCCTCGCGCCGCAGCCCGACGGTCCCACCGAGGTCGGACCGCACGACGGGTTGCATCCCGGCGCGGTCGAGCACGACGACGGTCAGGGCGGTCAGGATGCGTTGCTCGGTCGTCGACCCCGTCCCCACGACGACGCGCGGCTCGGCGCCGTCGCGTGGGGCGAAGCAGCCCGCAGTGGCGGCGACGAGCAGGCCGGCCACGACGCAGCGCCAGGACATCCTCGCGATGATGCCACCGGGCGAAAGGTCCCGGTCACGCGCGTCGCACGGCGACGCCGACGCAACGGCCTAGGCTTGAGGCATGGACCGACGCGCCTTCCTCAAGTCCACCGCGCTGCTCGCCGGCACCGTGCCGGCCGCCGCGCTCCTCGCGGCCTGTGGCGACGACGCCCCGCCCGCCGCCGGCGCCAGCGACCCTGCGGCGCCCCCCGACAACGGTCCGCTGCCCGACGGGCCGGCGTCACTGGCCCCGGTCATCGCGTCGTTCGAGCTGCTGACGACACTGGACCGCCCCGTGCCGTTCGGTCTGCGGACGCTGCAGAACGAGGAGGTGCCCGACGCCGACGTCGAGGTCTACCTGCGCGACCTCGCCGGCGAGGTGCTCGGCGGACCGTTCCCGGCGACGTACACCGAGGAGACCGGTGCCGGCGGGCTCTACCTCGTCGAGCTGGAGCTGTCGCAGCCGGGTCAGGTCGAGTTCGTCGCCGTCGCCGGGGACCGCTACGGCACGCAGGCGGTCAACGTGGTGACGCCCGAGCAGTCGCAGGCCCCCGTCGCGGGCGACGAGGCGACCAGCGTCGCGACGCCGACGTTGAAGAAGGACCTCGGCGTGGCCGAGGTGTGCACCCAGGACCCGCCGTGCGGGATGCACAAGGTGAGCCTCGACACCGCGCTGGAGGCCGGCAAGCCGGTGATGGTCCTGTTCGCCACGCCGGCGTACTGCCAGACCGCGGTGTGCGGGCCGGCGGTCGGCACCGTGGACGACGTGCGCACCGGCGGCGACTGGGGCGAGACGACGTGGATCCACGTCGAGATCTACTCCGACGCGGGACAGACGCTGACCGACGCGGTCAAGGCGTGGGAGCTGCCGACCGAGCCGTGGCTGTTCAGCATCGGCAAAGACGGCAAGATCGTCGACCGGCTCGACGGCCCGATGCTGCCCGACACCGTCGAGCAGATGGCGACCCAGCTCCAGTCGGCCTAGCGCGCGTCGGACGCGCGTGCGCGGCGCAGCAGCTCGGCGATCGCGGCGGTGGCGTCGGTCGGCCGCTGGGCGTCGGTGATCGCGCGGACGACGACGAGTCGGCGCGCCCCGGTCGCGAGCACCTCGGGGGCGGTGTCGACGCCCATGGCACCGGTGACGAACCACGGCCGCTCCCCCGCCACGGCGGCGGCGTGGCGCAGCGGGGCGAGGCCGACGGCCGGGCGGCCGTGCTTCGTCGGCGTCGCGTGCACGGGGCCGACGGCGAAGTAGTCGCAGTCCTCGGTCAGCGCGCGGTCGACCTCCTCGACGGCGTGGGTCGATCGCCCCACCAGCAGGTCCGGTCCGACGACGGCGCGGGC
This sequence comes from Egibacteraceae bacterium, assembly GCA_030446745.1. Classification (GTDB taxonomy): domain Bacteria; phylum Actinomycetota; class Nitriliruptoria; order Euzebyales; family Egibacteraceae; genus JAUJMS01. Next base: position 15,526 of record JAUJMS010000001.1, read on the forward strand.
GACGTCGGGCGGCGCGTCGTCTTGGCCGACGTGGACCCCGTCGGCGCCGACCGCCACCGCGAGCGCGGGGTCGTCGTTGAGGACGAACAGCGCCCCGTGCCGGTCGGCGGCGTCGCGGAACACGGCGGCTGCGGCGACGATCTCGGCGTCGGTCGCGTCCTTGTCGCGCAGCTGCACGAGGTCGACGCCGGCGCCGAGCGTCGCGTCGAGCAGCGCCGCCAGGTCGCGCGCGGCGGCGCGGCGGTCGACGCACAGGTACAACCAGGCATCGGCGAGCCGCGCGCGGCGACGGTCCCCGGCGCTCAACGTGGGCGTCGCGGCGGCGCCAGGCCGACGTCGTCGCCGGCGAGCCGCTCACCACGCCGCTGCGCCCGGTCGGCGCCGCGCAGCGCGGACAGGGCGACGACGACCGCGCCCCCGAGCAGCGCGGCGCCGGCGAAGGCGAGCAGCCAGCGCGCGACCAGCGCGACCGTCAGGCCGGACACAACCGCGTCGATGGTCGCCCCGACGACCGCGAGCACCGCGGCGACGGCCGCGACGCGCCGCAGCCTCCCGGCAACGGCGGCAAAGTCGATCAGCGGCGCGGGGTCCGGGGCGCCCGCGGCCGGCGCCTCCGGTTCGGGGCCGGTCATGACAGGTCCGGCAGCCCCGCGAAGGGCGTCGACGCCTCGGCGTACAGGCGCCGCGGGATGCGCCCCGCCCGGGCGGCGAGACGCCCCGCCTCCACCGCCTTGCGCATCGCGGTCGCCATGGCGACCGGGTCCTGCGCCCGCGTGACGGCGCTGGCGAGCAGCACGGCGTCACAGCCCAGCTCCATCGCGAGCGTCGCGTCGCTGGCGGTCCCGATGCCCGCGTCGAGGATCACCGGCACCGCGGCGTGCTCGACGATGATCCGCAGGTTGTAGGGGTTGCGGATGCCGGCACCGCTGCCGATCGGCGAGCCCAGCGGCATCACCGCGGCGCAGCCGACGGCCTCGAGCCGCCGCGCGAGCACCGGGTCGTCGCTGGTGTACGGCAGCACGACGAAGCCGTCGTCGACGAGCTGCTCGGCGGCGTCGAGCAGCTCGGCTCCGTCGGGCAGCAGGGTGCGGTCGTCGCCGATGACCTCGAGCTTGATCCAGTCGGTGGCGAACGCCTCGCGCGCCATGCGGGCGGTCAGCACGGCGTCGTGGGCGGTGAAGCAGCCGGCGGTGTTCGGCAGCACCCGGCAGCCGCAGCGTGCGAGGACGTCGAGCACCGAGCCGCGCTGGCCCGGGTCGACGCGGCGCAGCGCGACGGTCGCGAGCTGCGCCCCCGACGCCCGCAGCGCCGCCTCCAGCGCCTCGAGGCTGGTCGCCCCGCCGGTGCCCATGACCAGCCGCGAGGTGAACACCTCGCCGCCGACGACGAACGCGTCGCCGTCGACGGGCACCGCGCCGGCCGTCGTCGACACGGCCGTGGAGCCGCCGGTGGCGGCGGTGTCCGCCTGAGCGGTCGTGTCCCGGGTCATCCGCCACCCACCGCGTCGAGCACCTCCACCCGGTCGCCGTCGGCCAGCCCGGTCGTCTCCCACGACCGGCGCGGGACCACCTCGCCGTTGCGTGCCACCGCCACGCCGGGCATGGCCGGGTCGCGGCCGAGGTCACGCACGAGCGCGGCGACGGTGGCGCCGTCGTCCAGGGCGCGATCGCGACCGTTCACGACGACGGTCACCGCGACGCCCCGGCCGCGGCTGCCGCGACCGCGAACCGCGTCGGCGCGAACGCGGCGATCTCGTCGGGCGACCCGCCGGTGAGCGTGGCCGCGAGCGCGTCCGCGGTGACCGGCGTCAGGAGGATGCCGTTGCGGTAGTGCCCGGTCGCGAGCAGCAGCCCCTCGGCGGCGCTGCGCCCGAGCAGCGGAGCGTTGTCGGGCGACCCGGGGCGCAGGCCGGCGACGGTCTCGACCAGCTGCAGCTCGCCGATGCCGGGCAGCAGCTCCCAGGCGGCGCGCAGCAGCTCGAACACACCGCCCGCCGTGACGCGGGTGTCCTCGCCGAGCTCCTCCACCGTCGCGCCGACGACGATCCGCCCGTCGGCGCGCGGCACGAGGTAGACGTCCAGGCCGCGGATCGTTCTCGTCGCCAGCGGCGCGTCGGCCGGACCGCGCAGGTGCAGCAGCTGCCCTTTGACGGGACGCACGGGGGGCGCGACGCCGGGCGGCAGGCCACCGACGCGCGCCGACGCCGCACCGGCGGCGAGCACGACGGCGTCGGCGGCGAGCTCCGCGCCGTCGGACAGGCCGGACGCCGCTGACCCGGTCGCCGGTCCACGTCACGGCCGCGACGGCCTGGCGGCACAGCATCACGCCGCTGCGCTCGCACGCCGCGAGCAGCGCGTCGATCAGGGCCCGGTTGTCGACCTGGTGGTCGCCGGCGACGAGGACGCCACCCCGGACGGTCGGCGACAGCGCTGGCTCGAGGCGGCGGGTCTCACGGGCGGTGAGCCGCTCGACGGTGAGGCCGAGCCGCTGCTGGAACGCGAACACCTCGGACAGCGCGGCGTGGTCGTCGCGGTCGCGCGCGACGAGCAGCGTGCCGGTCTCGCGGTAACCGGGGTCGCGACACCGACGCCGCCGCGAGCTCGGCGGCGAACCCGGGCCAGCGGCGAGCCGACGCGAGGTTCAGCGCGAGCAGCGCATCCTCGCCGTAGTGGACCTCGGTGACTGGGGCGAGCATCCCCGCCGCCGCCCACGACGCCCCCCGGCCGGGTGCGGGGTCGACGACGGTGACGCGCAGATCGGCGCCGGCGGCACGCCACGCGACCGCCAACCCGACGGCACCGCCGCCGACGACGATCGTGTCCATCCCGCTCCCTTCGCCGGCATGACCCGGTGCAGGTTCAGACGGTCGGCGCTGCGCGCCCTCTCAGCCGGAACGGCTCCCGTTGCTTCCCGCACCGTAGCGCGCCGGCCGGATCACGGCAGCCGGCGGTCGTCGGTGAGCCGCCTTCTGGCCACGCCGCGCCGGTGCGGGCCGGCGGCGACGGGCGTTGCGGCAGGATGGCCGCATGCGAACCGGCCGCGCCGCGCGAACGCTGTCCTTGCTGTCGCTGCCGGCCGGTGCGGGGATGCTCGCGGCCGAGGGCATGGTTCGCCGCCTCGCCGGCGAGGATCCCGCGCGCGTGCGGGCGTCGCTGCGCGCCCGCAACGCCGCACGCACGCGCCGCGCGCTCGGCGACTTGAAAGGTGGGGCGCTGAAGGCCGGCCAGCTGCTGTCGACCGTCGAGGCGCTGTTCCCCCAGGATCCCGAGGAGCGCTGGCGCGAGGCGCTCGTCTCGCTGCAGGAGTCCAACCGCGGGCTGCCGTTCGCCGAGGTCGAGCCGGTCCTCGTCGCAGAGCTCGGGTCGACGTGGCGTGACCTGTTCGCCGACTTCGACCCGGTGCCGGCGGCCGCCGCGTCGCTGGGCCAGGTACACCGCGCCACCTGGGCCGACGGTCGGGCGGTCGCGGTGAAGGTGCAGTACCCCGGTGTGCGCGAGGCCCTGGCGGCCGACCTGCGCACGATCTCGGCGATGAGCCGGGCCGCCGCCCTCGTCGCCCGGGGACTCGCGCTGCCGCCGCTCGTCGCCGAGATGCGCGACCGGCTCACCGAGGAGCTCGACTACCTCCACGAGGCCCGCACGCAGACCCGCGTGGCGCAGGGCTTCGCCGACGACCCGACCGTCGTCGTGCCAGCGGTCGTCCGCGCGACGCCGCGGGTGCTCGTCATGGACTGGATCGACGGGACGCCGCTCGCGGCGATCGCGGCGAGCGGCCCCAAGACGAGCGGGACGAGGCCGCCGCCAGCTACCAGTGCTTCCTCGTCTCGTGCCCCGCGCGCGCCGGACTGCTCCACACCGACCCGCATCCGGGCAACTTTCGAATGCTGCCGGGCGGGCGGCTTGGTGTCCTCGACTTCGGCTCGACGTTGGAGATGCCCGGCGGCATGCCGTCGACCTTCGGCCGGCTGATCCGTGCCCTGCTCGACGGCAACCCCGACGTCGTGCTGACCCGTCTGCGCGAGGAAGGCCGTGCGCCCGACGGCACGCCTGGACGTCGCCGCGCTCATGGACTACATGGACCCGTTCGTCGTGCCGGCGCGCCACGAGCGCTTCCACTTCACGAGGGCGTGCTGCGCCGCGAGTTCGGCCGCGTCAACGATCCGCGCAACCCCGACTTCGGCGTCGCGCTGCAGCTGTCGCTGCCGGCCGAGCACTTGTTCACCCACCGCGTGTGGCTCGGCATGGTTGGGGTCCTGTGCCAGCTCGAGGCGACCGTCGCGGTCCGCAGCGTGCTCGATGAGCACCTGCCAGGCTTCCGCGGGTAGGACGACGCCATGCGACTGCCCCTGCCCCCCGGACCCTTCGACGTCGCCCGCGCCGCGACGGCTGCGGTCGAGCTCGTCCCCGCCTGGCCGCCGTCCTTGGCCGCGTCGAGGCGCTGCTCGACCGCGCCGAGACCGCCGTCGGGCGGATGGAGCAGGTCACCGCCGACGCCGAGGCCGCCGTGCGCGGCACGCGTCCGGTTCTCGCAGGCGCGCAGGACGTGGTGGGGCGCAGCCGCGACGTCCTCGACGAGGCGGTCACGGCCGTCGCGCGCACCACGGACGTGCTCACCGACACCGACGCCGCAGTGAGGCGCACCACGGCCGTGCTCACCGACGCGGAGCGCGGGGTCGCCCGGACCAACGGCGTCCTCGACGGCGCCGACGCGGCGGTGACCCGCACGACCGGCGTCCTCGACGGCGCCGACGCGGCAGTGGCGCGCACGGGGGGCGTCCTCGACGGCGCCGACGCGGCAGTAGTCCGGACCGCCGGCGTCCTCGACGGGGCGGAGGCCGCCGTCGACCGATCCGGCGCCGCGGTGGCGGGCGCCCAGCGGCTCGTCGGCGACGCCGAGGGGTTGCTCGGCCAGGCGATGACGCCGCTCGAGCAGCTCATGCCGGTGCTCACGCGGATGGCCGAGACGCTCGATCCGCGCGAGGTCGACGCGCTCGTGTCCCTGATCGACCGGCTGCCGGTGCTGCTCGACAGCGTCGACCGCGACGTCGTCCCGATGCTGACCCAGCTGCAGGCCGTCGGTCCGGACATCCACGCCCTGCTCGAGATCGTCGACGACCTGCACCGCGTCATCACCGGCCTCCCCGGCGCCGGCCTTTTGCGCCGCCTCGGCGACGACGACGCGCCACCTCCGACGGGGCGCTGAGCCCCCCCCCCGCCCGCTACAGCGCCGGGTCGGCGAGGTCGAGGCCGTTGAGGCGTTGCTCGAGCAGCTGGACCTCGCGGGCGACGGCGTCGACGTCGCGGGCGATGCGCACGTCGAACTGCGGGTAGAGGATCTGGAAGCTGTGCTCGGCGGCGCCGATCTGCCAGCCGACGTCGGAACAGAACTCGCCGAGGTCGAACTCCCACGTGAACAGCGCCTCGTCGCCGTCGTCGTGGACCCACTCGGTGAGGTAGCGGTTTGGGCGGCGCGAGTACTGCAGGACGCCCCGGCGGTCCTTTTGCTGCGCGACGAAGCCGAGCGCCTGCAGCGCGGCGGCGAACGGCTCGGCCATGGCGGGCGATGATAGCGATGGCGCTCACCCCGGCGCGTGGCTCGCGCCCCTACGATCGCAAACGATGGCGCGCGCGACCGACAACGACATCGCCACCGCGACGCGCGGCGCCACCGGCGGTAAGCCCGCGCGACGCGACGGACGGGGCGCGACGCCACCGAACACGCTGCTGCTCGGCGCCGCGCTCGTCGCCGTCACGGCGGTGTGGGGCGCGACGTTCCCGCTCGTCAAGGCGGCGGTCGATCGGGTCGGCCCGTACGCGTTCAACGGCGTGCGCTTCATGCTGGCCGGGGCGGTCGTCGCCGCCGTCGCGCTCGCCGCCGGCCGGACGCTGACACGCGACGGCGTGCGGCACGGGGTGCTGCTCGGCGTGGCGCTGTTCGCCGGCTACGCCTTCCAGACCGTCGGCCTGCAGTACACGACGGCGAGCAACACCGGTTTCGTCACCGGGATGTTCGTGGTGTTCACGCCGCTGCTCACCGGCGTGGTGCTGCGCCGCCGTGTCGCGGCGGCGGCGTGGACGGGCGTCGTGCTCGCGACCGCTGGCCTCGCGCTGCTGAGCCTGACCGCGTCGTTCGTTCCCCGCTACGGCGACGCGCTCGTCGTTGTATGCGCGTTCGCCTTCGCGCTGCACATCGTCGGGCTGGGACTGTGGTCGCCGCGCCACGATCCGATCGCGCTGACGACCGTGCAGCTGCTGACGGCGGGTGTCGCCCACAGCGGCGTCGCCGTCGTCGCGGAGCTCGGCGGCGCCCCGGCCCGCTGGGACGGCGGGGTCGTCGCGGTGGTGCTGCTCACGGCGCTCGTCGCGAGCGCCGCCGCGTTCTGGGTGCAGACCGCGGCGCAGCGGGTCATCGCGCCGACGCGCACGGCGGTGATCCTGACGATGGAGCCGGTGTTCGCCGGGCTGTTCGGCTTCGTGCTGCTCGGCGAGCGGCTGACCGCCCGCGGCTGGCTCGGCTGCGCGCTGATCCTGGCCGCGATGCTCGTCGTCGAACTGCGCCCCGGCACCGGACCCGGCACCACACCGAAGCCGCGGGACGCCGGCGGCTAGGACTGCTCCTGGTACGAGTAGCGCTCCTCGGCCCACGGGTCGGCGTCGTTGTGGTAACCGCGTTCCTCCCAGAAGCCGCGGCGGTCGGCGGTGAGCACGTCGACGCCGGTCACCCACTTCACCGACTTCCACGCGTAGCGCTTCGGGACGATCAGGCGCAGCGGGGCCCCATGCTGGCGTGACAGCGGTTCGCCGTTGCGCGCCCACGCGAACAGCGTGTCGTCGTCGGCGAACACGTCCAGCGGCAGGTTGGTGGTGTAGCCCTCGGCGGCGTGAAGCATCACGTGGCTCGCGGCCGGGTCGAGCGTGACGAGGGCGAGCACGTCCCGCACGGCGACCCCGTGCCAGTCGTTGTCGAACACGCTGAACTTCGTCACGCAGTGGAAGTCGGCGCGCACGTCGGTGGTCGGCAGGGCCTTGAACTCGTCCAGCGTCAGCGCTCGCTCGCGGTCGACGGCGCCGAACAGCCGGAAGCGCCACGCATCGAGATCGACGCGCGGCACGCCGCCGAAGTGCAGCACCGGCCACCCGCGGGCCTCGTGCTGCCCGGGCGGCAGCCGGTGCGCGTTGGCGCTGCGGAACTTGCGGTTGAGGATCGACACGCCGGTCAGGGTAGCCCGCCCGCGGAGATCGTCCGAAGGCGCGTCGTGCCGCGACGACGATCACGGGCGCGGAGGCCGTCGCGGCGTCTCGCGCCCACCCGCCGTGACCGCTTCGGTCTGGGCGCTGCGATGGTGAGCGTTCTCATCGGCAACGGGCTCAACGCGCCCCGCGCCCCGGCGCCCCGACGACTTGGCGCAGGGCGGTGCGCAGGGCGTCGGCGGCGCGGCGGCAGTCGGCCGCGCTGACGTCCGGGTGGGTGACCAGCCGCACGGTGGTCGCGTCCATCGCGCCGGCGAGCACGCCGTCGGCGCGCAGGCGCGCGCAAACGGCGGCGGCGTCGACGTCCTCGACGTAGACGATGTTCGTCGCGACGCGCCGCGGATCGACGCCGTCCGGGTGGACCTCGGCCGCGGCCTCGGCGAGCAGCCGCGCGTTCGCGTGGTCCTCGGCGAGCCGGTCGATGCGGTCCAGCGCGATTAGGCCGGCTGCGGCGATGACGCCGGCCTGGCGCATCGCCCCGCCGTAGCGCCGGCGCCACGTCGTCGCCTCCGCGATCGCGTCGGCGTCGCCGACCATCACCGAGCCGACCGGGGCGCCGAGCGCCTTGGACAGGCAGCACATCAGCCCGTCGACCGCGCGGCCGTAGTCGGCCAGCGCCGTCCCGGACGCGACGGCGGCGTTGAAGACCCGCGCGCCGTCGAGGTACAGCGCCACGCCGGCGGACCGGCACAGGTCGCGGATCGCGGTCACGGTCGCCAGCGGGTACCAGGTGCCGCCGCCGCGGTTGGCGGTCTGCTCCAGGCACACCAGCGAGGTGGGCGTGAGCGGGAACAGGTCGGCGCGCAGGTTCGCCTCGACGTCGCCGGCGTCGAGCAGCCCGTCGACCCCCGGCACGGTGCGGAACTGCACCCCGCCGAGCAGCGCGCCCGCGCCGGCCTCGTAGTTGACGAGGTGCGCGTCGGCCTCGACGACCACCTCCGTGCCGGGACGCGCCAGCACCCGCAGCCACAGCTGGTTGCACATGACGCCGCTGGGACACAGCAGCGCCGCCTCGCGCCCGAACAGTGCGGCGACGCGCTCCTGGAGCCGCGCGACGGTCGGGTCCTCGCCGTAGACGTCGTCGCCGACCTCGGCCTCAGCCATCGCCTGACGCATCGCCGGCGTCGGGCGGGTCACCGTGTCGCTGCGCAGGTCGACCGGCGCGGTCATCCGAAGAAGACCTCCGCGACCGCGTACATGCTCAGCGGCACGGTTTTCAGCTCGCGGGTGGCTTCGGCCAGGTCCACCGGGACGACGTCGTTGCCGTGCATGCCGACCATGAGGCCCCACCGACCCTCGGCGGCGAGGTCGACCGCGGCGACGCCCATGCTCGACGCCAGCACCCGGTCGAAGGCGTTCGGGCTGCCGCCGCGCTGCACGTGGCCCAGCGTCGTGACCCGCACCGCGAAGCCGGTGCGCTCCTCGATGTGCGGGGCGATGTGGTTGGCGATCCCGCCCAGCCGCGGGCGCCCGAACGTGTCGCGTTCGTAGTCGGGCAGCACCATCGTTCCCGCGGCCGGCACGGCGCCCTCGGCGACGACGACGATCGAGAACGACCTGCCGGTGGCGTGGCGGTGCTTGAGGTGGCGGCACACCCGGTCCAGGTCGAACGGGCGCTCCGGGACGAGGATCGCGTCGGCGCCCCCCGCGATGCCGGCGTAGGTCGCGATCCAGCCGGCGTGGCGGCCCATGACCTCGAGCAGCATGACGCGGTTGTGGCTCTCGGCGGTGCTGTGCAGCCGGTCGACGGCCGCGGTCGCGACGTCGAGCGCCGTCGAGAAGCCGATCGTGAACTGCGTGCCGCCGAGGTCGTTGTCGATGGTCTTGGGCACGCCGATGATCGGGACGCCGTGCTCGACGGACAGCCGCCGCGCCGCCGACAGCGTGCCCTCGCCGCCGATGACGACGAGACCCGCCAGCCCGTGGAGGTCGAGCACGTCGCGGATGCGCTCGACGCCGCCGTCGGCGTCGACCGGGTTCACGCGGCTCGTGCCCAGGATCGTCCCGCCCCGGTGCAGGATGCCCTTCGTCGACTCGGCGTTCAGCGGCACGGCGGTGCCCTCCAGGACGCCGGCCCAGCCGTTGCGGAAGCCGTCGACGCTGAGGTTGTGCGCGTCGCCCCCGCGACGCACGACCGCGCGGATCACCGCGTTGAGCCCCGGGCAGTCGCCGCCACCGGTGAGCAGTCCGATGCGCCTCATGACCGCGCGCATGCTACGGGCTGGCCGGTTCCGCCCACGCCGGACGTCCCTACACTCGCCGCCCGGCGAAGGAGGCGGCATGGCGAGGATCCTGGCGATGGACGCGGGGACGACCGGGGTGACCGCCCTCGTCGTCGACGAGGCCGGCGCCGTCCTCTCCCGCGGCTACCGCGAGTTCCCGCAGCACTTCCCGCGTCCCGGCTGGGTCGAGCACGACCCCGACGAGATCTGGACGACCGTGCTGACCGCGTGCGCCGACGCGCTGGCCGCCGCCGGCACCGCGCCGACCGGGGTGGCGGCGGTCGGAATCACCAACCAGCGCGAGACCGTCGTCGTCTGGGACCGCGCGACCATGCGGCCGCTCTCACGGGCGATCGTGTGGCAGGACCGGCGCACCGCGGCCGACTGCGACGCCCTGCGCGACGCCGGCCACGCCGACCTCATCCGCGAGCGCACCGGCCTGGTCGTCGACGCCTACTTCTCCGGGACGAAGCTGGCGTGGCTGCTGCGCCACGACGACGACGTCCGTGCCGCCGCCGACCGCGGCACGCTGGCGTTCGGCACCGTGGACAGCTGGGTCGTAGCCCGGCTGACCGGCGGCCAGGTGCACGCCACCGACCCCTCCAACGCGTCACGCACGATGCTGTTCGACATCATCCGCGGCGCGTGGAGCGACGAGATGTGCGCGCTGCTCGACGTCCCCCCCGCGGTGCTGCCGCAGGTGCATCCGAGCGCCGGGACGTTCGGCACCACCCACCCCGAGGCGTTCTTCGGCGCGGCCGCGCCGATCACCGGCGTCGCCGGCGACCAGCAGGCGGCGCTGTTCGGGCAGGGCTGCTGGCGCCCCGGCATGTCGAAGAACACCTACGGCACCGGCAGCTTCGTCCTGCTCAACACCGGCACCCGGCCCGCCGCCTCGCAGCGCCTGCTCACCACGGTCGCGTGGGATCTCGGCGACGGCCTGGTCTACGCGCTGGAGGGCTCGATCTTCGCGACCGGCGCGACGGTGCAGTGGCTGCGCGACGGGCTCGGCGTGATCGCCACCGCGGCGGAGACGGAGGCGCTCGCGGATTCGGTGCCCGACACCGGTGACGTCTATTTCGTGCCCGCCTTCGCCGGGCTCGGCGCGCCGCACTGGGACCCGTACGCCCGCGGGACGGTCGTCGGGCTGACCCGTGGCACCACGGCGGCGCATCTCGCGCGCGCGGCCGTCGAGGCGATGGCGTTCCAGACCCGCGACGTCGTCGACGCGATGACCGTCGACGGCGGCGTCGCGCTGGACGAGCTGCGCGTCGACGGCGGCGCGTCGGTCATGGACCTCCTGTGCCAGTTCCAGGCCGATGTGCTCGGCGTGCCGGTCGCGCGACCGACGGTGGCGGAGACGACCGCGCTCGGCGCGGGGTTCCTCGCCGGACTCGGCGCGGGCGTGTGGTCCTCGACCGAGGAGCTGACGTCGGTGTGGCGCCTGGATCGGCGCTTCACGCCCGCGATCGACCCCGCCGAGCGCGACGCTCGCCTCGCCCGCTGGCGCGACGCGGTGGCGCGCAGCCGCGGCTGGGCGCGGCCGTAGCGACCGCGTTGGATGCGACGCCCGCCACGTCGCTCCGCAAGGTTCAGCGGTTGGTCGCGGTGCCGGCCAGGCGGTGTGCCAGCTGACCGCCGAGCAGGCCGCCGACGGCGAGGGTCATGGTCCCCGCCAGTCCGATCCACTGCCCGCGGCGCACCCGGCCGGACAGCCGTTCGCGCAGCGACACCGCCTGGCAGAGCAGCGAGACGGTGTTCGCGGTCACGTGGACGACCGCAACGCGACGGGCGCGGGCGTCGAGGTGGCGATAGTCGGCCAGGCCCGCGGCCGCCGCGGGAAGCGCGGTCGCGAGCCCGACGCCGGTGAGCACGGACGCAGCCGTCTCCGTCCGCGGCAGGAAGTCGAGCCAGCCTGCGGACACCCACGCGCCGATGGGCAGCTGCACGAGCATCGGGTGCACCGCGTGCCCCAGCGGCCGGCCCTCCAGCGCGGCGCGCAGCGTGCGCGGCCGCGTGACCGTGTCGCTCACCCGCCCCAGCACGTCAGCTACCGGATCGAGAAGGCGGGCGTCCTCGAGTGCGTCGATCGCGGTCAGTAGTCGCATGGCGAAAGCTCCCTCGTCGTCGGTGGCGTTGCCCGACCGGATTTATCGCGCCGCCAGCGTCGGCGACGCCGCGACAGTTGCGCACGTCAGCGTCGCGGGGTCGACGCCCTTCAGTTGCAGCATCCGCGCGGCGGCCTCGTCGAGCCGTTCTTCCGACAGCTCGCCGCTCCGCACCGCGGTGACGATCGCCCGAACCATCCGTCGGGCCTGGCGGCCGTCGGTCGCGAGCACGGCGTCCGCGCCGGCACCCACGGCGAGCACCGCCGCGCGCGGGAAGTCCCAGCGCCGGTGGATCGCCCCCATGCCCAGCGAGTCGGTCATCGCGACGCCGGTGAAGCCGAGATCGCGCAGCAGCCGGTACGCGCCCGGCGACACGCTGGCTGGACGGTTGCCGGCCAGCGCCCCGTAGGTGACGTGCCCGAGCATGACGACGGGGGCGCCCGCGTCGACGAGCGCCCGGAACGGCACGAGGTCGCTGTGGCGCAGCGTCGACAGCGGCGCGGTCACCGACGCGGTGCCCTTGTGGACGTCGCCGACGGCGCGGCCGTGCCCCGGGAAGTGCTTGACGACGGGCGTGACCCCGGCGTCGGCAAGGCCCCGAGCGAAGGCGCGCGCATACCTCGTGGCGGTGGCCGGGTCGGCCGAGAACGAGCGGTCTCCGATCACGCCGTCGGAGGGGCCGGCGTCGAGGTCGGCGACCGGTGCCAGGTCGACGTCGATGCCGAGCGCCAGCAGGTCGCGGCCGAGTTGTGCGGCGAAACGGCGGACCTCGTCGGGGCTGCGGGTCGCGGTGAGCGTGCGCGGCGACGACGTCGCGCCGACGATCTCGCGGACGCTGGACACCCGGCCGGTCTCCTCGTCGGTCGCGACGAGCAGCGGCAGCCTCGCGGCGTCGCGCAGCGCGGCCACGAACGCGCGAAGCTGCGCGGCGTCGACGACGTTGCCGTCGGCCAGGAAGATGCCGCCGACGCCGAGCTCGACGACATCCCGTGCCAACGGCTCGTCGGCCGAGGTCGTCTCGGGCAGCCCCACGACGAGGACCTGCGAGGCACGCCGCGCGAGCGGGGCGGCGACGCAGCCGTCGTCGCGCGACGCCACGGGCAGCCGGACGGCAGGGGGGTCCGCCGCGACGGTGGTCACCGCCACCGCATCGGTCGGCCCAGTCGACGGCGGCGGGCCGGCGGCTGGCGCCGCGGGTGCCGGGAGCGCCGCCGCGGGCGCCGCCGCGGCGAGCGTCGCGATGCCCGCGGCGGGCACGATCGCGGACGTAACGATCCCCGCGAGCACCCCGGCGACGAACAGCAGCAGCCGTGCACGCATGACGGTCACGGTAGCGGCCGAGGCAGCGCGCGGCCGTGAGCCCGGCGTTCTCAGCTGGCGCGCTGGAGGGCGTACGGCGCCTCGTCGAGCAGTCCGCCGAGCTCTTCGAGGTCGCCGGACCCGATCGTGACCTCGCCGGACTTGACCTTGGCGGCGTACTCGTCGACGTACTCCTGGCCGGTGAGCATCATCAGCTCGTACATCAGCTCGTCGGTGGCGCTGCGCAACGCGAACCGGTCATCGTCGGACGCCCCGTAGCGGGAGGCCAGATCGAGCGGCCGGCCGATGCGAATCCCGACCTTGCGGATGCGCGGGACCTTCGCCCCCGCCGGCAGGACCTCGCCGGTGCCGATCAGCCCCACGGGGATCACCGGCGCGCCGGTGCGCAGCGCGAGGCGTGCCGGTCCGGTCTTGCCGCGGTACAGCCGGCCGTCCGGTGAGCGGGTGCCCTCCGGGTAGATGCCGAGCAGCCGCCCGCTGTTGAGCACCTCCTCGCCCTTGCGCAGGCTCGCCTCGCCGGCGTCGCCGCCCTGACGTGCGACCGGCATGACACCGACGCCCTCGAAGAAGTGGCGCTGCCAGCCGCTGAAGTAGTCCGACTTGCCGAGGTAGAACACCGGCCGGTCGAGCGCGGCGGGGAGGAAGAACGAGTCGAGGAACGACAGGTGGTTCGCGGCGAGGATCGCCGGTCCGCGGCGCGGCACGTGCTCGAGCCCCTCGGTCCACGGACGCCACAGGGCGCTGAGCACGGGGCGCACGACGGTGTGGGTCGCCCGGTACAGGGCGGGCGTGCGGTCCTCGGTTCGCACGGCAACCCTCCTCGTTTCCCGTCGGGTCGCCCCGGCGCCGCGCGGCAGTCTACGCCGCTGGCCTCAGCGGCGGCGCGTATACCCTCTCGCCCCATGAGCGACGAGCGTTCCGGCCGGGCCAGCGAGGTGGTCGAGCTGCGCGGCCACGTCCTCGACTCGCGGCTGCTCGGGCAGGTCCTCGACGAGATCATGGACCGTGGCGGCGACTACGAGATCGCCCGCTTCGACGTCGGCAAGCGTCACGAGGACCCGTCCTACGTCGCGATCCGCGTCGAGATCGACGACGCCGAGGACCTGACCGCCCTCATCGAGCGGCTGCAGTCGTACGGCGCCAACCCGGCGACCGACGAGGACGTGACCCTCGAGCCCGCGACGACCCACGGCGTCCTGCCGGAGGGCTTCTACTCGACGACGAACCTGCCGACACGCATCCGCGTCGCCGGCCGCTGGATCGACGTGGAGCAGCCGGAGATGGACTGCGCGGTCGTCTTCGACGACACCACGCGGCGGGCGCGCACCGTTCCCATGGATGACGTGCGCGCCGGCATGCGCATCGTCTGCGGCGTCGGCGGCATCAAGGTCACGCCGCGTCAGAAGCCGCGCGTCGACGACGGCGACGCGACCTTCGAGTTCATGTCGTCGGAGATCTCGTCCGAGAAGCCGCAGGCGCTGCTGATTGAGCGCGTCGCCCAAGGGATGCGCGACGCGAAGGCGGCGGGGCGCAAGGTGCTGTGGGTGGCCGGTCCGGCGCTGGTCCACACGGGCAGCGTCGAACCGACCTGCGCCCTGATCCGCGCCGGCTACATGGACGTGCTGTTCGCCGGCAACGCGCTGGCCACCCACGACATCGAGGGCAACCTGTTCGGCACGTCGCTCGGCGTGTCGCTGTCGCACGGCGTCCCGACCGAGCACGGCCACGAGCACCACGTGCGCGCCATCAACCGCATCCGCCAGTCCGGGTCGATCCGCGACGCGGTCGCCGACGGGACGCTGACCGGCGGGATCATGTGGCACGCCGTGACCTACGGCGTCGACTACGTGCTCGCGGCGAGCGTGCGCGACGACGGCCCGCTGCCCGACGTGATCCGCGACGCCATCCAGGCGCAGGCCGAGATGCGCCGGCGCATCCCCGAGGTGGGCTTCGCGCTGATGGTGGCGACGCTGCTGCACTCGGTGGCGACCGGCAACATGCTGCCGGCGCACGTCCCGCTGGTATGCGTCGACATCAACCCCGCGTCGGTCACCAAGCTCGTCGACCGCGGGTCGGTCCAGAGCGCGGGGATCGTCACCGACGTCGGGCTGTTCCTTCGCGAGCTCGCGACCCAGCTCGCGCCGCGCGAGCTCGCGGCGGTGCGCGCCGACACCGCGACCTTCGAGCCGGCGCGCCGCTGAGCCGAGCCGTCCGTCAACCGGCCGCGATCGTCGTGCCGGCGCGGCCCGCCAGCGCGTCGGCGGCGCGGTCGAGGCTCGTGATCACCGCGCGGCCCCCGTGCTCGGCCACCTCCGCCGCGGCCGCGACCTTCGGTCCCATCGACCCGGCCGGGAACTCGCCGTCGGCCAGCAGCCGCCGAACCTCCGCCGGCGTGGCGGAGCGCAACGGTCGCTCCGCGTCGGTGCCGTAGCCGAGCGCCACCTGCTCGACGTCGGTGAGGATCAGCAGCGTGTCCGCGGACACCAGGCGGGTCAGCAGGGCCGCGGTCCGGTCCTTGTCGACCACCGCCTCGACGCCGGCGAGCGTGCCGTCGTCGTGCCGCGCCACCGGGCAGCCGCCGCCACCAGCGCACACCGGCACGACGCCCGCCTCCAGCAGCCGGGCGACGGCGTCACCCTCGACGACGTCGAGCGGGCGGGGGCTCGGCACGACGCGTCGCCAGGTGCCGCCGTCGACCTTGCGGTAGGCGTCGCCGTCGACGACCCACGCCGCCGCCGACGGCCCGCCGGAGGAGTCGCCGTCGCCGCGCTGTACGCGGAACTCGAGTTCGGTCTCGGTGAAGTGCGGGCCTAACGGATTGTCGGGGGAGGCGAACGCGGGGTCGTCGGGGTCGACGACGACCTGGGTCACCAGCGCCACGACGGGGCGCTGCGCGCCGCGCTCGCGCAGCGCGTTGCCGAGCTGCTGCTGGAGCAGGTAGCCGATCTGGCCCTGGGTCTGCGCGTCGAGGACGTCCAGCGGCATCGACGGCACCTCGAGCTGCGCGGCGCGCTGCTGGATGAGCATGCGGCCGACCTGCGGGCCGTTGCCATGGGTGACGACGAGCTCATGCCCGGCCGCGACGAGCGCGGCGAGGCCGTCGCAGGCACGCCGGACCGTGGCGCGCTGTTCGTCGGCCGAGCCGCGCGCGCCCTTGGCGAGGATCGCGTTGCCGCCGAGCGCGACGACGATGCGCGCCGGAGCGGTCATGCGCCCATGGGGAAGGTCGGTGATGCGTCGGGCGGGTTCCGGTCCTAGAACCGCAGCAGCGCGACGACGGGGTGGCCGTCGAGGCGCACCTCGTCGCGGAACAGCTCGATGTGGGCGTCGCTGCGGACCGCCTCCTCGATGATCTCGTCGATCAGGTCGTCGACCGGCTCCACCTCGCCGCCGTAGGCGGCCGCCTCGGCCTCGTGCAACGCGAGCGCGCCGCTCGAGCTGCGGTATCCCGGCGAGCCGGCGCCCTCGACGACGAACAGCACCTCGACGCGCTTCTCGTTGACCGCCTGGAGCACGTGACGCAGGCCGCGCGCCGCCTTCTCGGCCTGCCCCTGCGCCGCGGCGAGCCGCTCGAGCAGCGCGCTGCGGCGGCTCGACACGAGCTGCTGCTCCACCTGCTCGAGCCGCTCGCGCAAGTCGTCGGCGCCGACGTTGGGCGGCAGACTCATCGGGTCCCCGTGGACGACCTTCTCGAGGTAGGGGTGCAGCTTCTTGCGGAAGTCCGCGACCTCGGTCTGGGTGCCCGCCATCACCAGCGCGTCGATCGCCTGCTCGTTGTGCAGGGCGAACAGGACCTCGGCGGTGTCCTTGAAGTGGTGGAGCACCTCGTGCTCCACGCCGCGCTCGAACCGCTGCGCCGACCAGCCGCCCTGCTTGTGCTGGCCGTGGACGTCGGAGGTGATGCCCGAGTACGTCTCGAGCCGGCCGAGCTGGTAGCGCAGGATCCGGGCCTTGTCGCGCTCGACGATGACGAGGGCGACGTGGTGGGAGCGACCGAGCAACGCCTCGAGCGGCACGACGTAGGGGCGGTCGGACACGCGCGCGACGTTGCGCACGCCGAGGGCAACCTGGACCGTGTCGAGGATCTCGCCACCCGACGAGAACACCCCGACGCCGCGGACGTCGCCACGGTCGAACTCGGTGCGGATCCAGCGGCTGATCGCCTCGGCGTCGGCCACGACCGCGTCGCACTGGGTCTCGTCGAGGGCCTCGCCGATCTTGCGGACGTCGCGCAGCAGCGCGTCGAGGCGCGCCTCGTAGTCGGTGACCTTGGGGAAGCGCGCGCCGTCGGTGTTGAGGTAGACGCTCGTCACGGGCACGTCGTCGACCGGGCGGTCGACGAGCTTGCGGATCTCGGCAGCGCTGACGTCCACGCCTTGCTCCTGTTCGTCGGTGGTCTGGTGGGGTGTCGTCGGTGTCGTCGGCCGGGTGGTGCGGCCGTCGGTCAGTCGACCGGGATGCGCTGCAGTCGCGGCGCGGGGGCGGCCGGCGCCGAGCGCGCCGCGGCCCGCGTCGACGCGGCGTCGTAGCCGTCGACCTGCGCGTCGATGGCTGCCTTGAGCGCCAGCGTCAGCTCGCGACCGGCGGCCAGCAGGTGGCCGGTCACCTCGGGACGTGCGGTGGTCAGCGCCTGCAGCAGCACGCACACCGGGCACAGGGCGCACTCGGGGCTGGCGCCGGGGCCGTGCTCGTGGGCATCCATGCGCAAGCGTCCTGTCGGCGAAAGCCGGGAGTCTAGCGACGGTGCTCGTGCCCCCCGGCGGGTGCGGTGAACCGGATCTCGAGCCGGCCGTCGCGCAGCCCGGCGCCGGCGACGTCGCAGCGCCGCAGCGCCGCGGGCAGCGCGACGTTGCGGCGGTACGGCCCGACGCTGACGGTCAGCTCGTCGCCGGCGCGGAACACGTCGACGGCGCCGCGGTCGGCGAGCGGCAGCGGCAGCGCGAGGACGTGGCCGTCGGCGGTACGCGTGAAGCGCAGCGGCTCACCGTCGCGCAGCACCGCATCGACGGCGTGGTCGCCGTAGACCGCCGCGCCGAGCCGCGCGAGTGCCGCCACACCGACCGGCTCGTCGTCGAACAGCGGGGCGGTGAGCACCGGCACCCCGGCGAAGCTGTCGCGCACCGTGCGCAGGTGGGTGGCCTGGACGGCCTTCCAGCGGTCGAACCACGGGTCGGTGACCGCGTCCGGCAGCAGTCGGTTGACCACGACCGCGTCCACCGCGTAGCCGAACAGGTTGAGGTAGGTGTAGGTGCGGCGCGCCTCCGCCACGACCATGGCCTCGGCGTTGACGACGAGGCGCACGCTCGTCGCGGCGGCGTCGCGCAGGATGTCGCGGACCGCGACGAGGTTGCGGTACAGCGCGTCGACCGCGGCGAGCATGCGGTCTTGCGGCAACGGCATCGTCGTGACCCGGCCGAGGACCGGCCGCACGACGCGTGCGACCTTGCGCTCGACCGGGAAGACCCGCTCGAGGTACCAGCCGAGCGCGTCGGGCAACGACAGCAGCCGCAGCGTCTCGGCGGTCGGGGCGCAGTCGACGACGAGCAGGTCGTGCGCGCCCCGATCGACGTGGCGCCTGATGTCCACGAGGCTGAAGATCTCCTCGAGCCCCGGCACGATCGCGAGCTCCTCGGCCTCGACCTCGCCGACGCCGCCCCACGACAGCAGGCTGACGAGGTACGCCTGGATCTCGCCCCAGTGGTCCTCGAGCCGGCGTCGCGCGTCGACCTGCTCGGCGTCGAGGCCGTCGGCGACGCGGATCGGGTCCGACCCGATCTCGACGGCGAACGCGTCGGCGAGGGAGTGCGCGGGGTCGGTCGAGACGACCAGGGTGCGCAGCCCGGCGGCGGCGGCGCGCACGGCGGTGGCCGCCGCGACCGAGGTCTTGCCGACCCCGCCCTTGCCGGTGAACAGCAGGACCCGCATGCGCGGCGGTCAGGCGCGCGACTCGACGCGGCGCTTCATGCCCTTCAGCGCCGTGTCGGCGATGCGCTTGGCGACCTGCCGACGGATCAGCCCGGGGACGGCGATGCTCGGCTCCAGCTCGATCTCGTAGCGCACCTCGGTCGTGCCGTCGCCCCGGTCGATCAGCACGTACGCGCCCTCGTTGCGGCGGACCTTGTCACCTTCGACCAGCGACCAGCGCATCTCGGTGTCGGTGTAGGTGTAGCGCAGCACGTAGGTCGCCAGGGCGACCTTGGCGTCGACGGTGAACCGGACCGTCGTCGCCCAGCCGTCGTCGTCGCGGTCGAGCACCTCGACGCCGCGCACCTCGGGCTGCCACTGGGGGTACGCCTCGAAGTCGGCGATCACGTCCATGATCGTGTCGGGGTCGGCCGCGACGACGATGCTGTCGCGAACGGCGTCGGTCACGGTGGCGCTCCGGGGTCGGCGGCTGGCGGCGACATGCTAGGGACCGGCGGCGGGGCGCGGCACCGTCGCGACGGTGGCGAAGATGCCGAGCATCGTCAAGACGACGACGCCGACGACCAGCCACAGCAGCGGGCGCCCGGTGAGCAGCTCCGCCTCACCGCGTCGGGCACGTTGCAGGTCGACCAGCGACGCCGCCCACACGACCAGCGCCCCGAGCAGCAGGGGGCCGGCACTGAGCAGCGGTCGGCCGCCGCCGGCGCCGGCGAGCAGCGTCCCGCCGAGCAGCCAGCCGGTGAACAGCAGCAGGCGGGCGAAGCCGCTGCCGTAGCGGCCGACGGCGAGGTGTCCGGCGCCCGGGGCGACCGCGGACAGCGCCGTGGCCGTCTGCCAGTTTGGCGCCGCGGCGGGCGCCGGCGCGCCGAAGCGCTCCGCGAAGCCCGTCCCGCAGACGTCGCAGGTCAGCACGTCGATGCTGCTGTAGGTGCCACAGGTGGGGCAGGCCCACTCCAGCTCGTCGCCGCGCCGGCGGAACCCCGGCGTCGTCAGGGTGTCGGTCGTGCCGACCCCGACCGGCGGGCGGGGCGCCTGCGGCGTTGCGGGCGCCGCCGCTGGGGCCCGTTCCTCGGCAGGCGCCGTGCGCTCGTCGGCGGGGGGGCGCAGCGAGGTGTAGCACTGGCCGCACCAGGCGGCGGAGTCCGGGTTCGTCGCCGCGCAGGCGGGGCAACGCATCAGCCGTCTCTCGCCACGCCGGCCTCCGCCGCGGCCCGCTCGGCGGCGAGCTTGCGTTCCCACGCCTCGACCCCCGCGCGGAACTGCGCGATGGCGGCGCGCTGATCGGCAAGCAGGCCGGGGTCCGGCTCCGCGCCGGGCAGTCGCCCGCCCTCGTAGCGGTCTTTCAGCGTGTCGAGCGCGCAGCGGACGCCGGCGCGGTGGTCGCGCAGCGTCGCGCGCCAGCGGTGCGCGGACACGCGGGCGCGCACGATGTAGTGGACCGTCACGCCGGTCGGCTCGTCGAGGTAGTAGAACTCGGCCCCGCCGGTCAGCTCGCCGTCGTAGCGCAGGTCGACGCCGAGGCCGGGGCGGTTCTTGACGACCCGCACGGCGAAGCGCTGGCGCCGCCGAGCAAGTCCCGGCGGCCGCAGTGACACGACGACCGACGCGCCGGCGGGGCGGGTCACCATCCCGGGCCACCACCCCCCCCAGCCCGCGACGTCCGCGAGCGCAGGGTGGACGTCGCGGCGGCGCGCCCGCACGAACACCGCATCCCACGCCTGGACGTCCATCGGCGCGAGGGTAGCCCGAGTCCCGCGGTCAGACGACGAGCACGGCGCCGACCGCGACGGCGGTCAGCGCAGCGCCCGCCGCGACGCGCAGGGTGGCCTGGCGCCGCAGCGCCGGCAAGGTCCAGGCGGCGGCGATCAGCGTTCCGGCGACCAGCCCGCCGAGGTGTGCCTGCCAGGCGATCCGCGTGCCCGGCAGGAACCCCAAGACGAGGTTGATGCCGAGCAGCAGCAGCAGCTGGCGCAGGTTGGCGGACCCCGAGGCGGTGTGGCGTCCACGGTACGCCGCGAACAGCCACGCCCCGAACAGCCCGAAGATCGCACCGGAGGCGCCGACCGCAATGCCGGACGGCTCGAGGAAGTAGAAGGTGGCGCCACCGAGCGCCGCCGAGGCGACGTACAGGCCGAGGAACGGCAGCGAACCGACCTCGCGCTCCAGCTGCGGCCCGAACACGTACAGCGCCCACATGTTGAACAGCAGGTGGGTGACGCCGCCGTGGAAGAACGCCGCGGTCAGCACCCGCCACCACTGCCCATCGGCGACGAGCGGGTTGAACTGGACGCCGAAGCGGGCGAGGGCGTCACCGACCGGCGGCACGAGAAACTGCAGCGCGAACACCGCGACGCTCAGGGCGAGCATCGTCATGCTGACCACCGCGGCGCCGGCGCCGCCACGACGGACGTCGTCCATGTCGAGCACCCGGCTGCCCGGCGCTGGCGCGGCGCACTCCAGACACTTTTGTCCGACGGCGGCGGTCCGCACGCAGTCGACGCACACCGGGCGCCCGCAGTTCGAGCACGCCAGGCGCGTCTCACGGTCGGGATGCCGGTAGCAGGTGGGCAGCGCGCCCTCGGCGTTCACCCGGCCACGCTACCGTGACGGCGCCGGTACCGTGCCGACCTCGGAGGCGTCATGCTGTCCCGCCGCGTGCTGTCGCTCGACGACGTGGACCCGACCCGCGCGGCGGTCGCCATCGCCGCGGGGCGTCTGCTCATCGGCGCGGCGATGCTGACCGCCCCACGGGCGCTGACCCGCCCGGCGCTGCGCCCGCCGGTCGTGGGGCGGGCGGTGGTCGCCGACGAAACCGCGATGGCGTTGCGCATGGTCGCCGGCCGCGACGTCGCGCTCGCGCTGGGCGCGCTGCTCGCGGCCCGCCGGGGCTCGACGGCGCTGCGCGGCTGGATCGAGGCGGCGGCGCTCGCCGACGGCGTCGACGCCGGGGCGCTCGCCGCGACGCGATCGCTGCGCCGCTGGGTGCGGGTCGTCGGCGGAACCGTGGCGGCCGCCACCGCGGGCGCCGGCGCGGTCACCGCGCGGCGCCTGACCGGCTGACCGCTCAGGCGTCGGCGCGGGCGAGGAAGTCGCGCACGACCTTCAGCCAGTAGCCCGGATTCTCGAGCTGCGGCACGTGCGCGGCGCCGGGCACGACCGCGAACTCGGCACCGGCGGTCACCGCGGCGAGCAGTCGCTGCTCGGCGACGGTCCAGTAGTCGTCGTCCTCGCCGGCGACGACAAGGACCGGGATGTCGATCCCGCGCAGGAAGGCGCCGAGGGGCACCGCGCCGATGAGCGCGCGCGCGCCGCCCACGACGGCGACGGGGTTCAGGCTCAGCAAGCGTCGGTGCACGAACGCCTCGCGCGCCGGGTCGTCCGGCGTGACGCTGGCGCGCAGTCCGCCGTCGGCCGCGGGGCGGCGACGGACCTCCTCCCACGCGGCCGCGAGCCCGCGGTCGCGCGCCGCGAGCGCGATGCGGGTGACGACCTCGGCCGCCTCCTCGCGCAGCGCCCCGACGCCGGTGTCGGCCAGCACCAGGCAGCGCAGCCGCTGGCTGGACGTCGACGCGACCCGCTGGGCGACCAGGCCGCCCAGCGAGTGGCCGAGCAGCGCGAACTCACCGAGCCCCAGGACGTCGGCGGCGCGCAGCACCCACGCGGCGGTGACCGCGAGTCCGTACGCCGCGGGGTCGTCGGGTCCGGCGGAGCCGCCGTGGCCGGGCAGGTCGACCGCGACGACGCGCCGGTCGGCCGCCAGGCCGTCGACGACGGCGTCGAAGTCCTCCTTGGAGCCGGTGAACCCGTGGACCAGCAGCAGCGGCGCGCCGGGTCCGCCGTCGCGCTCGCGGTACGCGACGGGGCGCCCGTCGATGGTGATCGTCGTCATCGCCGGCGAGGCTACGCCACGCGGTCGGGCGCCCCGGTGCCGGGGCTACGCTTGGTCGATGCCGCCGACCTCCGTGGTGCCCAGCGTCGGCTGGGGTGTCCTGCACCTGTTCTTCTCGCTGCGCCGCGAGCTGCTCGACGACACCACCGCCGCGGCGAAGGACTTCGCCGAGCGGCTGGAGGCCTTCGACGCGCGCGACGGCTACCAGCTGCTCGCCTTCAGCGTCCTGGGGCAGAAGGCCGACATCGGTCTTCTCGCGCTCGGTCCAGACCTTGCCGAGCTCGACCGGCTGTCGACCGAGCTGACCGCGTCGCCGCTGGGCGCGGCGTTGATCCCCGCGGCGTCGTACCTGTCGCTGACCGAGCTCAGCGAGTACACCTCCACGGCCGACGACGAGTCGCGCCGCCTGCAAGACGAGGAGGGGCTCGCCGAGGGCTCGCCCGAGCACGCCGAAGCGCTCGCCGCGTTCACCGCGCGGATGGCGGACTACCAGCAGCACCGCCTCCACCCGGCGTTGCCGAAGCGCAAGGTGATCGGCTTCTACCCGATGAGCAAGCGGCGGGCAGCCGGCGACAACTGGTACACGCTCGACTTCGCCGAGCGCAACGGCTCATGGCCGGCCACGCGGGTCGGCCGCAGCTACCGCGGGCGCGTGCTGCAGCTCATCACCGGGTCGACCGGTCTGGACGACTGGGAGTGGGGCGTCACGCTGCTCGCCGACGACCCGGCGGCCCTGAAGGACATCGTCTACGAGATGCGCTTCGACGAGGTCAGCGCGCGCTACGGCGAGTTCGGCCCGTTCGTCGTCGGCCTGGTCCTCGACCCCCCGACCTCATGGCCCACCTCGCGCTGCTGTAACGGCCCCCAAGTCGGGATTGCGGGCCCGGGTCACCGACGCTCCCGGCCGTCGTTACCCCGCGTGCCTCAGTCAGGTGTTGATGGCGTCCTTGAAGCCCTTGCCCGGCTTGAACGCGGGGGCCTTGGAGGCGGCGACCTGCAGCTCCTCGCCGGTCTGCGGGTTGCGCCCCGTGCGGGCCGCGCGCTCGCGGACCTCGAAGGTGCCGAATCCCGTCAGCGACACCTTCTCGCCCTCCTGCAGGGCGGATGTGATCGAGTCCAGCACGGCGTCGAGCGCCTGGGAGACCTCGTTCTTGTTCAGACCGGCCTTGTCGGCGGCGGCTTCGGCGAGCTGGCTTTTGTTCATCTCGTGCTCCTCGTCTGGCGTGGTCGCAGAAGGCTGGGACCGCGCGGCGGGCCTCGGTTGGGTGCCGGGGGAAGGGCGCCGCGGCGCGCTCGGGGCGCTACGTTGCCCCACGATTCCCGCCACCGCAAGCACCGCCCCCGCGCCCCTGCGCCGGCGCCGCCGCCCCGTAGGGTTGCCGGCCATGCGACGGCTCGCGGTCATCGGTGACTCGCTGACCTTCCACGACGCCGCAGGTCCGGTGCCGCTGGGCGACGCCCGGCTGTTCCCCAACGTCCTCGCGGCTCGCCTCGGCGCCGCGCGCGGCGAGGACTGGCACGCGGTCGTCGTCGCGCGCGCCGGCTGGGGCGTGCGCGAGGTGTGGCTCGCGCTGCAGCGCGACGTGCATCTCCAGCAGCAGGTCCTCGTCGGCGCCGACGCGGTGGTCCTGGCTGCCGGCTCGATCGACACCCTGCCCGTCGGCGTCCCGCGCCCCGCGATGGCCGCGCTGCCCTACCTGCGCCCGACGCCGCTGCGCCGGTCCGCCGCGCGATCGACCGCGCGCATCCGGCGCTGGTCCGCGCGACCGGGGCGCGGCTGCGCTACACGCCGACGTCGGTGTACCGCCACGCCTGGTCCAAGAGCGTCGACGCGCTGCGGCTGTTCACCGGCAACGCCCCGCTGTGCGCGGTGCTGCCGGCGGTCCACCGCGGCGCGTACTACGCGGGCAGCATGCGCCACCACCCGCAGGTGCGCGCCGTGACGAAGGCGCTCGCCGCGCAGCGTGGTGTGCCGCTCGTCGACCTCGCCGCGCTCGAGCGGCCGTTTCTCGACCGGCTCAACCCCGACGGGCTGCACTGGCCGTTCGAGCTGCACACCGTCGTCGCCGACGCGATGGCGGCGGTGCTGCTCGCGCAGCTCGGCCACCCGTCGCCTTCGCCGGCTCAGCCGCCGGGCGCGACCGCCGAGCCACCCGCCGCCAGCTGAGCGGGGTCCAAACCGAGCAGCGTCGCCACCCGGGGCAACGTCGTCGCGGCGTCGCGGTGCACCACGCCGGCCATGCCCGCCGCCTCGGCGGCGGCGACGTTGCTGTCGAGGTCGTCGACGAACACGCAGTCGCGCGGGGCGACGCCGAGGCGCCGCGCGGCCAGGGCGAAGATCGCGGGGTCGGGCTTGCGCAGGCCCACCTCGCCGGAGATGACGACCGCGTCGAACAGCGCCGGAAACCGCTCGCGCGGGTAGCCCTCGCGGCCCCAGCTGTTGGACAGCAGGCCGGTGCGGATCCCGGCCCGGCGCGCGCCGGCGACGGCGGTCAGCATCGCCTCGTCGAGCTCGACGTTGGCGAACAACCGGCGCAGCAACCCGTCGGGGGAGATCTCGACCCCCGCCTTGTCCGACAGCACCGTCGCGAGCCCAGTGGCGAACTCCTCGCCGGTGATCCGCCCCGTCTCGACCTGATGGACCGGCCCGTCGCCGTGCGGCCCGCCGTAGGCCTCCAGGAAGGTCTCTTTCACCAGCTCCGACGCGACGCCGACCTCGCGACAGAACACCCGGAACGAGCGGGTGATCGACGTCGTCAGCACCCCGCCGTAGTCGACGAGCAGCGCGCTGCGCGGCTCAGGCACCGCACCACGCCCGCGCCCGCGCCGCCATCGCTGGGACGGCGCGTTCCAGGACGGCGAACCACTCGCTGTCGGCCTTGCCGGCGAGGTAGCGCTTGTACAGCCCCTCCGACAGGATCGCGAGCTTCCACAGCGCGAGCGTCCGGTAGAAGGTCAGGTCGCCCAACGCCAACCCGGTCGCGGCCTGGTAGCGCTCGACGAGCTCCGCGCGGGTGCGAAACCCCGGCAGCTGCGTCGGCAGCGGTACCCCCCACACGGTGTCCTCGCCGGCCTCGGGCCAGAACACGAGCAGGTAGCCGAGGTCCGCAAGCGGGTCGCCGAGTGTGGCCATCTCCCAGTCGAGGATCCCGACGAGCCGCGCCGGCGGCGCCGCGGCGAACACGACGTTGTCGAGCTTGTAGTCGCCGTGGACCAGCGCCGACGGCGACTCCGACGGCACCGAGGCCTCCAGCCAGCCGCGGACCGCGTCGACGTCGGGCAGCTCGCGGGTGGCCATGACCCCCCACTGCTTCGTCCAGCGTTTCACCTGCCGAGCGGTGTAGCCCTGCGGCCGGCCGAGGTCGCCCAGCCCGACCGCGTCCGGGTCGACGCGGTGCAGTTCGGCCAGGGCGTCGATCATCTCGTCGCTCATCACGGCGCGGTCGCCCGGCGCGAACGCCGGCGGAGGGTCGCCGCGCACGACGACGCCGTCGAGAACCTCCATCAGATAGAAGGGCACGCCGATCACGGCGGGGTCGGCGCACGCGACGACGGGTCGCGGGGCGCGCACCGGCGTGGCGACGAGGGCGCTGAGCACCCGGTGCTCGCGCATCATGTCGTGGGCGGTCTCGGGCAGGTCGCCCAGCGGTGGGCGGCGCAGCACCCACGCCCGCTCGCCGCGCCGCACGACGAAGGTCAGGTTCGAGCGTCCCTCCCCCGTCTTGGTGACCGTCAGCGGCTGGCCGCGCGCGTCGTCGAGGTGCTCGTCGAGAAACGCGCCGAGCGGCCCGGCGGGGACGAGCTCGTCGACGTCGACCATCGCTGCCGCGCCTTCCGTGCGGTAGACCGTGCGGCCGCGAACCTAGGTCTGGAGCCGGCGTTGGGGCAAACACCACGAGCCGCCGCCGAGCCCACCGCGGCGGCGCCGCAACCTCGGTGGGTGTGCCTCGACGTCGGCGAGGTGCTCGTCGACGAGACCCGCATCTGGTCGACGTGGGCCGACGTCCTGGGCGTGCCGCGGTTCACCCTTCTCGCCGTGCTCGGCGGCGTCATCGCCCGTGGCGGTGACCACCGCGACGCCTTCGCGCTGCTCGGTGTCGACGACTGGCGCGACCGCGAACCGGCGGTGCAGCGCCGCTACGGCGGGTTCACCGCCGCCGATCTATACCCCGACGCGTTGCCGACGCTGGCGGCGCTGCGCGCGGCGGGCTGGCGCACGGCGGTCGTCGCCAACCAGCCGGCGTCGCGCTCGGCCGAGCTGGCGGCCCTCGGCGTCGAGCCCGACGTCATGGCGATGAGCGACGCCCTCGGCGTGGCGAAACCCGACCCCGCCTTCTACCAGCGGCTGCTCGCGCTGCTCGGCCACCCGCGGCCGGTCTCGGTCGTCTACGTGGGCGACCGCGTGGACAACGACGTCAGCGCCGCGGCCAACGCGGGGCTGCGCGCGGTATGGCTGCGCCGCGGCCCGTGGGGGCTGCTCGGACGCGATGCGGACGGGCACGCCGACGCCACCATCACCGGCCTAGGCGAGCTGGTGACTTGCGTCGCTGCCTTGCAGCCGTGACCGACGTCAGCGCCGCGCGGCGTCGGCGAGGCGCTGCCAGCCCTCGACGTCGTCGCCGACGCTGAGATCGTTCGCGACGCGGACCAGCGGCAGCCGCAGCATCGTCGGGTCGGCAACCATCCGCGCGAGCCAGTCCTCGTCGGACGCAGACACGTACCGCAGCCCCTGGTCGCGGTACGTGCGCGAGTCGGGGTCGAGCAGCGCCGCGACGCCGAAGCGCTGGACGAAGCGGCGAAGCTCGCCGGGCGACGGGGCGCGCTTGCGCAGGTCGACGTAGCTGACCCGGACGCGACGCTCGCTGAACCACCGCTGCGCCTTGCGCGTCGCCTTCGACCCGGCGACGCCGAACAGCTGCACGTCCATCGCGCGTGGCATCGTACCGACCCGCGGCTGGGCCACTCGGCGGACGCCACGGTGCGCCCATCCGTCCAACCGGCAACGTCGTTGGAGGCCGCGGCTGGAATGGCGGTGCGAGCGGTGGTCGTCGACATCGGAGGCGTGCTCGAGTGCACGCCTCCGACCGGTTGGGTCCAGAGGTGGGAGCGGCGGCTCGGCCTCGACGCCGGCGGCCTCGCAGCGCGGGTGACCGACGTCTGGCGCCCCGGGCGTACCGGGCAGGCGACCCTGCACGAGATCGAGCGGCGCACGGCTGAGGTGCTGGGGCTGGGACAGGTCGAGGCGCGCGACCTCTGGGACGACGTCTGGGCCTAGTACCTCGGCACGTTGAACGCACCGTTCGCGGAGTACGTCGCCGGTCTGCGACCCCGCTACAGGACCGCGATCCTCAGCAACAGCTTCGTGGGCGCGCGCGAACGCGAGCAGCGGCTCTACGGGTTCGAGGACATGGTCGACGTCGTCGTCTACTCGCATGAAGTGGGACTGGAGAAGCCCGACCCACGCTGCTACCAGCTCGTCTGCGCCCGTCTCGGCGTGACGCCCTCGGACACCGTGTTCGTCGACGACGTCGAGCCCAACGTGACCGCGGCGCGCGACGTCGGCATGACGGCGGTCCTGTTCACCGGCAACGACCAAGCCATCGCCGACATCGAGGCGCACCTCGCCGGGCGAGCGGAGCGCCGCGAGTCGGGCACTCTGGGGTGATGGACTCCGAGCTGCTCGCGCTCCCGGTCGTCGAGCTGGCCGCGCTGATCCGCCGCCGGGCGGTGTCACCGGTCGAGGTGATGACCGCGTCGCTCGAGCGCATCGAGCGCGTCGACCCGCTGCTCAACAGCATCGTGACGCTCGACGCCGACGGGGCGCTGGCTGCCGCCCGCGCCGCCGAGGCGCGCACCGGCACCGCGGACGCGCCGCCGTTCGACGGCGTGCCGCTCGCGGTGAAGGACCTCCACCTCACCCGCGGCATGCGCACGACGTTCGGCACCGTGTCGCTCGCCAGCTTCGTGCCAGGCACCGACGACGAGCACGTCGCGCGGCTGCGTCGCGCCGGCTTCGTCGTGGTCGGCAAGACCAACGTGCCCGAACTCGGCACGCTGCCCGTATCCGAGTCGGTCCTGCTCGGCCCGTGCCGCAACCCGTGGGACCCGTCGCGCACCCCGGGCGGTTCGTCGGGCGGCGCCGCCGCGGCGCTGGCGGCGCAGCTGGTCCCGGCGGTGCAGGGCTCCGACGGCGCGGGATCGATCCGCATCCCGGCGTCCAACTGCGGAGTCTTCGGCTTCAAGCCGTCGCGCGGTCGGGTGTCGAGCGCCCCGCTCGGCGACCTCCTGCCTGGCCTGTCGACCGCGGGACCGCTCAGTCGCCATGTCGTCGACGCGGCGGCGCTGCTCGACGTGATGCGCGGCTACGCGCTCGGCGACCCGTCGTGGGCGCCGCCGCCTGCGCGCGACTACGTCCGCGACGCGGCGCAGGACCCGCCGCGCCTGCGGGTGGGGCTGGTGACGACGTCGCCGCTGGGCACCTTCTCCCCCGAGACGGTCACCGCCGCGGAGGACGCGGCGCGGCTGCTCGAGCGCCTCGGCCACGCCGTCGAGCCGTTCGCGTTGCCGGTCGGTGAGCGCTTCAAGGACGACTTCCAGACCGTGTGGGCCGCCGGCCTGGCGACGGCGCCGGTGCCGCCCGCGACCCTCGAGCCGTTCAACGAGCAGCTCGCGGCGCTCGGCCGCAGGACCTCCGCACCGGCGCTGCTGCAGGCGACCGCGTCGCTGCAGCAGCAGGCCCGCGCGATCGTCACGGCGAGCGACTCGTTCGACGTCGTCGTCGCCCCGACGCTGATGCGCGAACCGCTCGCCGTGGGGGAGCTGGCGCCGCTGGCGGCCGACGCCGCCGGGCTGCTCGACGTGCTCGCCGGCTACGTCGGCTTCACGCCCGTCGCGAACGTCACCGGTCAGCCGTCGATGAGCCTGCCGCTGGGCCGATCGGCGACGGGGCTGCCGCTCGGCGTGATGGTCACCGGCCGCCCGGCGGACGAGGCGACGCTGTTCGCGCTCGCCGGGCAGGTGCAGCGCGCGGCGGACTGGACCGCGCACCGTCCCGCGTTGGCGGAGGCCCGCTGATGCTCGTCGACGCGACGGTCGTCGTCACCGGCGCTTCCAGCGGGATCGGCGCGGCGTGCGCGGAGGCGTTCGCGGCGGTCGGGGCGCGGCTGGTGATCTGCGCGCGGCGATCCGACCGGCTTCGCGACCTCGCCGAGCGCCTGCCGACGGAGGTGCATCCCGTCGCCCTGGACGTGCGCGACCGTGCCGCCGTCGACGCGGCGTTCGCCGCACTGCCCACCCAGTGGCGTGACGTCGACGTGCTGGTCAACAACGCCGGCCTCGCCGCGGGACTCGCGCCGTTGCAGGACGGCGACCCCGACGACTGGGACGTCACGATCGACACGAACGTCAAAGGGCTGCTGTACGTGACCCGCGCCGTCGTGCCGGCGATGGTCGCTCGCGGGGCCGGCCACGTGGTGAACGTCGGTTCCATCGCGGGACGCGAGGCGTATCCCGGCGGGGCGGTGTACTGCGCGACGAAGGCCGCGGTTGACCGCATCACCAGGGCGCTGCGGATGGATTTGCTCGGCACCGGCGTGCGGGTCTCGACGGTGGACCCGGGGCTCGTCGAGACGGAGTTCTCCGTCGTGCGCTTCGCCGGCGACCGTGACCGGGCCGACGCCGTCTACCGCGGCATGACGCCGTTGACCGCCGACGACGTCGCCGAGGCGGTCGTGTGGGTCGCCGACCGCCCGGCGCACGTCCAGGTCGCCGAGGTGGTGCTGCTGCCGACCGACCAGGCGTCGGCGACGCGCGTGGCCCGGCGCTGAGCCGCTACAGCGGCAGCCGACGGAACAGCGCGCGGGGCAGGTGGCGGACCACCGCCATCACCAGCCGGAGGACGCCCGGCACCCACACCGTGTCGGCGCCGCGTCGCAGCGCCCCGTCGATCGCGGCGGCGACCGCCTCCGGCGTCGTCGCGAACGGCGCCGGGGTCATGCCCGCGGTCATCTTCGTCGTCACGAACCCGGGCCGCACGACCAGGACGTGCGCCCCGGTGCCGACGAGGCTGTCGCCGAGACCCTGCGCGAGCCCGTCGAGCCCCGCCTTGGACGCCCCGTAGACGAAGTTCGACCGGCGCACCCGCTCCCCCGCTACCGACGACAGCACGACGAGCGTGCCGTGGCCCTGCCGGCGCAGCCGTCGCGCGGCGCTGAGCGCCGCCGCCGCGCAGCCGAGGAAGTTCGTCCGCAGCACCGCCACCGCCGCGCGCGGATCCTCCTCGCTGCGTTGCTGGTCCCCGAGGACGCCGACGGCGAGCACGACGACGTCGATCTCGCGCGCGTCGAACACCTCGTCGACGACCGCGACGCAGCGGTCGGTGTCGTCCGCGTCGAACGCGACGACATCGACGTCGCCCGCGCCTGCCGCGCGCAGCCGCTCGGCGACCGGCTCGAGCGCCGCGGAGTCGCGTCCCGCCAGGACGACGGCACCGTGCCGGGCGCGCACCAGCCGCGCCGCCGTGGCGACGCCGATCTCCGAGCTGCCGCCCAGGACGAGCACCGACTGGACGGTGCCGAGCGCGTCACGCATCGCTGCTCCTCAAGCCGAGACGGCGTGCCAGGTCCGACACGAGCACGCCGTCAGGGTCGACGCCCGCCGCGACGGCACGCCACTCGTCCAGGCGCGGGTACATCACCGGCAGCAGCTCGGGGCGCAGCCGTGCGTCCTTGGCGAGGTAGACGCGACCGCCCGCGTCGGCGACGGCCTCGTCGAGCTCGTCGAGCAGCCGCGGCAACGCAGGCGGCCCGACCGGCAGGTCAAGCGCCAGGGTCCAGCCGGGGCGCGGGAAGGACAGCGGTCCGGGGTTGGCGTCGCCGAAGCGCTTGAGCACCGCGAGCACCGACGGGCAGCGTGCGGCGGTCAGGCGCTCGATGGCGTGACGCACGACGTCCTCGGCGCCGAACGGGACGACGAACTGGTACTGGACGAAGCCGCGGCGGCCGTACATCCGGTTCCAGTCGCGCACGCCGTCGAGGGGATGGAAGAACGCGGGGATGGTGGCCAGCGCCCCGCGCTGCTCGCGCGGGCTCTTGTGGTACCAGGCCGCGTTCAGCAGCCGCGCGGTCGCGGGGCGCACGAGCCCCGACGGCGCCCACGGCGGCGCGCGCAGACGCACCCGCGCGTCGTAGGCCAGCGGCGCCGAGCGTTGGCGGGGCGGCAGGTCGCCCACGCTCGCGTGGTCGCCGCGGGTGAGCACCGACCGGCCCAGCGCGGAGCCCGGCGTCACGCAGTCGATCCATGCGACGGAGTAGCGGTAGCGCCAGTCGTCGGCGTCCATGCGGGCGAGCACGTCGTCGAGGTCGCGGGCTCGCTCCGTGTCGACGCGCAGCAGCGCGGTCTCGATCCGCAGCAGCTGCAGCGTCGCGTCGAGCACGACGCCGGTCAGACCCATCCCCCCGGCGGTCGCCCAGAACAGCGCCGCGTCGGCGGCGGGCGTGACGACCCGCTCGCCGGTCGGGGTGGCCAGCCGCAGCTCGGCGACGTGGCGGGCGATGCTGCCGTCGACGTGGTGGTTCTTGCCGTGGATGTCGGCGGCGATCGCGCCGCCGACGGTGACGAAGCGCGTCCCCGGCGTCACCGGGACGAACCAGCCCCGCGGCACCAGCCGGCGCAGCAGCGTGTCCAGGCTCATGCCGGCGCCGACGGTGATGCGGCCGCGGTCGGCGTCGAACGCGAGGACCCCGTCCAGACCGGTCGCGTCGAGCACCGTGCCGCCGCTGTTCTGCGCGGCGTCGCCGTAGGACCGTCCCAGCCCGCGCGCGACGATCCCCCGGTCGCCGGCGGACGCGACGACGGTGCGTGCCTCGTCGGGGGCTTGCGGGGTGACGACGCGCGCCGCGGTCGGCGCTGTGGAGCCCCAGCCGGTCAGCAGGCGCAGCCCGCCGTCAGCCGGCATACACGCCGGCGGCGTAGCAGGCGGCCCAGAGCGCGCCGAGGACCTGGATCGTCC
Source organism: Egibacteraceae bacterium (assembly GCA_030446745.1). Taxonomy (GTDB): domain Bacteria; phylum Actinomycetota; class Nitriliruptoria; order Euzebyales; family Egibacteraceae; genus JAUJMS01. The sequence goes on from JAUJMS010000001.1 coordinate 48,249, forward strand.
GGTCGGCGAGGAAGACCTCTTCCGGGGCGCCGGCCTCGCCGCGCTCGGACAGCAGCGCGTAGCGCAGCATCGCGAGCACGAACGGCACGATCGACAGCTCGAACCAGACCTGGCCGCTGGTGACGCGGATCAGCGTCCACAGGCAGTAGGCGATGATCGCCACGGCGGCGCTGACGGCGCCCACGTACTGCAGGAACCCCGGCGGGTACTCCGACAGCGCCGGGCGGTGCGCGACGGCCCCGTCGCCCAGGGTCAGCTGCTCGGCGTGGCGCTTGCCGACGACGATGAACAGCGACGCGAACGACGTGACGATGAGAAACCAGCTCGACACGACGACGCCGGTCGCGACGCCCCCCGCAATCGCGCGCATGACGAACCCCGACGACACGATCGCCAGCTCGATGACCGCCAGGCGCTTGAGCCACAAGCTGTACGCCTGCATCAGCGCGACGTAGACGGCGAGGACCAGCGCGAGCCGCCCGTCGCCCACGGCGGCGCCGATGCCGAGGCCGGTGAGCAGGAACGCGGCGGCGAGGCCCTTGGCGAGCGGCACCGCGACGACGCCGGCGGCGACCGGCCGGTGGCGCTTGCGCGGGTGAAGGCGGTCGGCCGTGACGTCGAAGGCGTCGTTGAGCAGGTAGGTGCCGCTCGCGACGAAACAGAACGCGACGAAGGCGACGGCGGCCGCGCCGAGCACCGCCGGATCGGCGAGCACGCCGCCCGCGGCCGGCGCCGCGAGGACGAGCACGTTCTTCACCCATTGCCGTGGCCGGGCGGCGCGCACGACGCCGCGGGTGACCGCGCCGGCGCCCCGCTGCGACCGCACAGCGTCCGGCGGTGGCAGCACCGCGGTGGGCGGGCGGTGGTCGTCGCGCATCGCGCCAGGGTACGCAACCGCGCGGCCCGCGCCCGCTGCGGCAGACGGCCCGCTTTCTATGCTGGCCCCTCGACCGCCGCCGCGTCTCCGGGCCGGAGAACCTCGCATGCCACCGCACCGCCACCGCGACCGCCGGGACTGCCGGTACTACCTCCACGTCTTCGAACGCCGCGACGCCGCGGGGCGCACCTGAGCTGGCGCGGGTCGCCGCGGGGCCCAGGGGGCGCGGGTGCCGATCGGCCGCCGGGCGCGGGCTTTATCCCGGTCCGGGTCAGGGCCGACCTACACTCGCCGTTCATGCGGATCTCGCCGCCGGACGCACCCGCGCCGCGTGCGGTCGACGCGACGGCGTCGCGGTCGGGCGGACGCCGGGCCCCCTCGGCGTACGCGGCGCTCGCGGCCGTCGCGGTCGCCTACGTCGTCGCGCAACTCGTCGTGTTCACCCTGGACCGGCCGCTGAGCTGGGACGAGGTCGTCTACCTGTCGCAGACCGCACCCGGCGAGGTCGCGATGGACTGGGTGCCCCAGCGCGCGCGGGGCATGGCGGTCCTCGTCGCTCCGGTGGCGTTGGTGCACGCCGCCGCGCCGGTCGTGCGCGCCTACCTCGTGGTGCTGTCAGGGCTGGGGTTGTTCCTCGCGTTCCGCCCGTGGGTGCCGCTGCTGGGCCGTGTCGCGGCCGTCGCCGCAGGGGTGTTCGGATTCAGCTGGGTCGGGCTGTACTTCGGGATGGAGGTCTTCCCGAACCTGCCGGCGGCGTTCGCGGCGGTCGCAGCGGCCGGGTCGCTGGCCGGCCACCTGCGCAGCGGCCGGCGCCGCCCGCTTGTCGGCGTCGCCGTCGGCGTCGCGATCCTCGCGGTGTTTCGGCCCGCGGACAGCGTCTGGCTCGCCGCCGGGCTGACCGCGGCCGCGACGCTGCTCACGCCCCGCCGGCTGCCCGGCGTCGTCGCGGCGCTCGCGATCGGCGGCGTCGTCGGCTGGCTGCCGTGGTTGGTCGAGGCGACGCTGCGCTACGGCAACCCGCTGTCGGCATTGCGCGGCGCGGAGGCGGAGTCGCTCTCGAGTGCGTCGCGCGACCTGCTCGACCAGTACCTCAACCTCGTCGAGGGCCCGGTCAGTCTCATCGTCACCGACCCGACGCTGACCTACCGCGGTCTCGCGCTGCTCGTCGGCATCGCCGTGTTCGTCGCCGTCGCGCTGACACAACCGAGGCTGTGGCGTCGGGTGGCGACCGTGGCGACGGTCGCTGCGGTCACCACGCTGCTGCCGTACCTGGTCCTCAACGGTGCGGCGAACCTGCGCTACCTGCTGCCGGCCTGGGCACTGACCAGCGTCGCGGTGGCGGTCGGTCTCGCCGCGGTCGCCCGAACGTCGCGGGCCGGCCGTGCGGTCGTCGTGGTGCTCATCATCGTGTGGGGGGCGTGGCAGGCGGTCGTGGCGTCCGGCAACGCGCAGGTCGCCGTGATCAAGCAGCGCGGCCTGCACGACCTGGGTGCCGAGTTGCAGGCGGCCGCTGGTGAGGGACCGTGCGCCTTCGTCAGCGAGTTCGGCTTCCCGCAGCTGGCGTGGACCACCGACTGCATCGGCCTGGAACTGGATCTGTACGGGGCGTCCGGCCAGTGCCCGGGCGGCAGCCACGACCTCGCGACGCTTGCGCGGCGCGGCTACGACGTCTTCGCGCTCGCCCGCTCACCGCTGCCGGCCGACTCGCCACTGCGGGCGTGGGAGTCGCGGCGGGCCGCGCTGCGCGGCTTCGGGCCGTGGCGCATCTACCGCCCGAAGCCGGGGTTGCGGATTGCCTCGACCGCAGCCTCGCCGGTCTTGGGGATCGCGGTCGCGATGCCGGCAAGCGCCGGCCGAGCGGCGGCTTCGGCGTTGATCGGCACGGACGCGATCCCGCGCCTGCCCGATCCCGGCGAGGCGTCGGTGCCGTGCCCGCTCAGCCGCGCCCCGGCCCCGGCCGAGATCGCGCCGCTGCGGATCGGCCCGCGCCTGCCGGGCGACACGACCACCCGGCGGCAGCTGCGCCGGCTCGACGCCGCCGGGGCGTCGTAGCCGTTCATCGCCACACGTCGCGGCTCCGGGCTCAGGGCGCCGGCTCGTGCGCTGGTTCCGGCGCGGGGGCCCGCTCGGTGTACAGCCGTCGGTCGTCGGAGTTCAGGCAGCGCCCCGTGGCAAGGTCGAACTGCCAGCCGTGCATGCTGCAGGTCAACACGCCGTCCTCGACCGACCCGAAGCGGGCGAGGTCCGCCTTGAGATGGGGACAGCGCCGCTGGACGAGATACTCGCCGAACTGCCACAGCTCGCGGACCGGCGCCTGCTCGGCGTAGTAGCCCTCGGCGTAGCCGACGCGCTCCGGTGAGAGGCACTTGAAGAAGTTGTAGACGTACTCGTTGAACGGCCCGTCACGCTCGGCCTCGAAGCGGCACGACAAGAACAGCTCGTTGACCCAGTCCTCCTCGCGCCGCAGGATGCACCACTCGACCAGCGCGCGGTCGATGCGGAAGCGGTAGCGGCACGGCTCGCCCTGCCACGCGTCGACGCGCCGGTCGAGGAAGTCCACGACGACGTCGATGTCGCCGAGCTGCAGCAGCACCCGGCCGTTCACCCCCTGGCAGGTCAAGTCGGCCTGTGCGAGCAGCGGCTCCCACCACGTCTTCAGCTCGGCGACGATGTCGACCTTGTGGCGCGGCCACGACGCCTTCTCGGCCGCGATCAGCGGGCGCTTGCGCGCCTGGTAGGCCTCCAGGTACGCGCGCTTGTCGTCAAAGATGGCCGCGACCTCGTCGTCGGGCAGCGCGTGGCGGACCTCGCAGCGGCCGTCGTCGAGCGTCGCGACCGTCCCCGGGATGAGCAGCCGCCCGTTGTCGAGCCCCTGCTCGCGCAGGTACTCGATGAACACCGTCTGGTCGGGGAAGATGTTCGACGGGTCGCGGTCGAAGTCGTTGAACCCGAACAGCTCGTCGTCGAGGAAGCACGCGGGGCCGGCGCAGGGGAACACGTAGCTGGCGCCGACTTCGTCGACGAAGCGCTTGGCCCGCGCCATGCCGTTGATCCGCTTCTTGCGCGCGAGCGCCTGCTTCGCGCGCGGCGGCATGTCGTAGACCATCGGGTACCAGATCGCTCCGGAGAACTGCAGGAAGTGGCCGTCGTACGGTCCGAACGCGGCGAGCGCGTCGAGGTTGACCGGCCGCGAGTCGTTCTGGTTGAAGATGCGCGTGGTCCCGTCGTCGACCGCCAGGCCCGAGTCGCCCGTGGGGCCGTCGGTCGGCGCGATCAGCGCCATCGTCATCAGCCGCAGCCCGTCGCGTTCGACCGGCTCGCAGTCGCTGGTGCGCAGGAAGCGGGAGAAGCCCAGGTCGGTCAGCGCCCGCTCGAGGTGGTTCATCGGGTAGTCCGGCAGGATGACCGTCGCGTCCTTCGACACGTGGTCGTGCAGGAACTGTGGGTCGAAGTGGTCGTGGTGCAGGTGCGACACGTACAGGTAGTCGGGGTGCGTGATCGTGTCGAGGTCGAGTGCCTCGTTGCTCGGGAACGGGAACCACGACGCGAAGTACGCGGGGTTGAACCACGGGTCGCACAGGATGCTGCCGGCCGCCGTCTCGAGGTAGAACCCGGCGTGGCCGACGAAGGTGATGCGCATGACTCTGGACTCCTGTCGTAGCGCCCGCGAGCATGGGGCAGTAGGCACGCTAACGGCGGCGTCGCCAGGTTGTCGCATCCGGCGGCGTTGCGCGGTGGTGGCATCCGGCGGCGTTGCGCGGTTGCGGCATCCAGCGCGTTGCGCGGTTGCGGCATCCGGCGGCGTTGCCGTCCGCGACGGGGCGGTGCGGAGTGCTCGGCGGGTGAGCCGCACGGGGCGGTTCGGGGGCGTCGGGGCCGCGGGCGGTCGGGGCGGTCGGGGGTCGGGGGCGTCGGGGCGGTCGCGGCGGTCGCGGCGGTCGGGGGTCGGGGCGCACAGGCAGACCGGTCAGCCCGTCGCAGCGGGCTATGAGGATGTCACCCACGCCCCGCCGCACGGACGCTCGGCCAGCTCGCCGACGCCGGTGGGCCGGTGCCCGGCGAGACGGTCGACCGACTCGACCGGCTCGTCGCCGACACCGCCGGCGGCGGCAGCGCCGGTCGCGGTGATGCAGCCGACGGTGCCGGCGAAGGCGGCGACGCCAGCACCACCGACGGTGGCGTGGTCGATCACGGAGGTGGGCGGGTGGACCCGCGCGAGTTGGGCCGCCGGCCCCTCGACGCTACCGCAGCTCATCGAGCCATCCCGGCACCGGCATCAGTCCTCCCCACAGTCAAAAGGGCTCGCGGCCACCGTTGAGCGGCATCACCGGCGGCCGCAACCCAACTCCGCGCAAAGGGTCCGGCCCCGCGTGACCGCTGAGCATCGGATCCAATGGCAGCGGCTATCCGTACACCAGCAGGTCGGGCCGGAACAGGACCGGACGCTCCGGCGCTGCGTCGACCCATTGACGGACGCGCTGCAGGCCCGCCGCGAACTCGTCATCGCTTACCTCTTGCAGCAACGAGTCTGCTCTGGCCTTGACACGCCGCAGGAAATGCTGGCGGGTCGGGGAGGCAACCTCCATCGGCGTGTGCCGATGGCGCAATCCCAGACCAGCCGCGGCAAACGCCGCTGTCACCTCTCCCACCGTCGGGAACGCCGTGGCAACGGTCCTCGCAGAGGGAAAGAACCGAGTCGGGTACACCTCGCCCGACTGCTGGTCCGGGAAGCTGCTTCGCACCAGCACCACCCCGCCCGGGGCCAGCACACGCGCCACCTCGACGGCCGCCGCGGCCAGATCGTCGAAATGGTGCACCACCGTTGACAGCCAGGCGGCGCCAACCACGTCGTCGTGCACGGGTAAGGCCTCACCCCGTGCGCGAACGGCAACGACATCGGCCAACCGCTTGTCGGTGAGCACCTTCAGCATGCCCGGCGAGGGCTCCACCGCGATCACACGCACCGCCAGCCACCGAGCCAGACGCTCGCTCCATATCCCCGTTCCGGCCCCGATGTCGACCACCCAATTGCAGGCGGCGTGAGCGACCTGCCCGACGATAACGTCACGCACGTCCGAGACGTGCTCGTCAGGCGCGGCCCGCTCGATGTCGTAGGCCAACGCCCGCGGCCCGTCATAAGTGCGCCAGCTCATTCGGCAAGACTTGCGCTTGCCCTATGACATCTCAACTGGCGACTAGCAGTGTCGGCGTCGTTCGGCGACGAGTCGGTGGAGGTGGGCGACGGCGGCTTCGTGGACTGGACGCAGCGGCTCGTCGCAAGCTGCAAGGAACGGTTGATGATCAGCGGCCTGGGCGTCGACCGGCTCCCGCGCTGCGGTCAACACTGACGAGCCGTGAGTCGCAAACCGTCAGATGCGCGTGCTTAGGCGCCCGTGATGGTCGTTGCCGATCGTCAGGACGCCATAGTGGAGGTCGGCGGGCGACGGGGCAGTACCGGACCTGGGGGCCGCTCACGCCGCCCACACGGTGTCGGCCGGGCCCGGCGCAACCACGGACCGTGGGGGCGTCGCAGCCGACGCAGCGCCGGTCGCGCACGATCACCGCGACCCGCTGGCGGGTCGTCACCACGTCCACTGGTGGAGCGACGACGGACCCACCGACGTCGACAACCTCACCTTGCTGTGCTGGTCATGCCACGCCGACGTCCACCACGGCCGCACCACCGTCACCCGACAACCCGACGGGCGCTACACCACCCAACACTGGGCGGCGTCCCGATCCGCCGCGGCGGCGCCGGCCGGGCGACATACCCCATGACCCGACCCCCTCCGGCCGCCGGCCCGGAGACGCCGTCGCGCGCCGACACCCCACCCCTGAGGTGCTGCGCCGAAGGGGACGCGAGCCGGGGCGCTGGCAGCCGCGGGATCAGCCGGCGCCGGCGGGGCAGCAGACCGGACGACCGGTGGCGGCGCCGAGGTCCGCGGGAGGGGCGGTGTTACCCTCGGTGCCCGGTCGACCAGGAAGCAACGCCCTCATGAATGCACGTGTCGCCGGCGTCAGTCGCCGGCAGGTTTGCAGCACGTCATCGGCCGCGACGTCCGGGTCAAGTACGGCAGTTCGCTGCGCGGCTACTTCTGGTCGGTCCCCGAGCCAGTGATGCTGGCGGCGGTGTACTTCTTCGTGTTCAGCATCATCGCCCGGTTCAACATCGAGAACTACGCGTTGTTCCTGGTGTGCGCGCTGATGCCGTGGTACTGGGTGAAGGCGGTGGTTGGCGCGTCGACGAAGGCGCTGGTCGGCCAGTCGCGGCTGATCACCAAGGTCAACGTTCCCCGGGCGATCTTCCCGCTCGGCGTCGTCGGGGCGAAGACGTTCGAGTTTTTTGATGAGGCTGCTCGTCGTGCTCGTCTTCGCGGCGGCGTCGCGGGTCGCGCCGGGGCGCTACCTGGCGCTCGTCCCGCTCGCGATCCTGATGCAGCTCATCCTGCTCGCCGGAGTGGTCCTGTTCCTGTCGTCGGTCACCGTGCTGCTGCGCGACGTCGAGCGGCTCACCCTCGTGGTCCGTCGCGGTGCAGACCAGCGGGCTTGGCATCCAGTTCCTCGTCAACCGGCGACGCAAGGCGCGGCTGCGCGACCTGCTCCTCCACGGTCGCCGCCATCTGCCGCAGGACGCCTTCTGGGGCGGGTGCGTGACGTGACGATCAGCGTGCGCCAGGGGAGGCGGTTTGCCTGGTCGGCCACAACGGCTCGGGGAAGTCGACGTTGCTGAAGATGATCGCGGGCGTCCTGCTGCCCGACGAGGGCAGCGTGACGGTCAACGGCGGCGTCGCGCCGCTGCTCGAGCTCGGCGCCGGCCTCTCGCCTGACCTGTCCGCGCGCGAGAACATCCGCCTTGCCGGCTCGATCCACGGGCTGAGCCGCCAGGCGATGGACGACCGCTTCGACGACATCGTCGAGTTCGCCGGGGTCCGCCGGTTCCTCGACACCCCGAGGAAGCACTACTCGTCGGGCATGAAGGTGCGACTGGGCTTCGCGAT
>JAUJMS010000001.1:56223-117431 GCA_030446745.1 Egibacteraceae bacterium
GCTGGCGGCGGGGCGGACGCTGATGGTCGTGTCGCACCGCGACGCGCACATCCGCCGCTTCTGCGAGCGCGCGCTGTCCATGCGGGAAGGCCGCCTCCTGCTCGACGCCTCCACCGAGGAGGTCTTCGAGCGCTACGCCGCCGACGCGGACCAGCGGTCGTGACGACAGCCGTCGTCGTCGCGACCGCGGCGACCGAGGAGTCGGCACCGGCGTCGCTGCTCGCGCTGCACGGCGGGACCGTGCTGGGACATCTGTGCGGCCAACTGCGCCACGAGGGCGTCGACGACGTCCGCGTGCTCACCCGGCCCGAGTGGCACCAGCAGCTCGCCGGGGCGGTGGGGCACCAGGCTGGCGTGACCGTCGTCGACGTGGCGTCGTTGGCGGACGCCTTCACCGCCGTGGCCGCGGCCGCCACCGCGGCGAACGGCGCGGTGCTGCTCGCCCACGGCGAGATCGTCACCCACACCTCGATGCTCGCCGGACTGCTGCGCGACCCCCGGGTGCTGTCGGGCATCGCGTCGTCGCGGCGCAGCCCTTCGGGCTCTCGGTGCATGCGCGTGCGGATCGACCGCGGCCGCGTCGTCTCGGCGGAGTCGCCGTACCACGCGGTCGCGCGCCCCAACGGCGTGTTCCTGGATCTGGCCAAGGTCGGGGCCGGCGACCGTGCCGCGCTCGCCGCGGTGGCCGGCGAGCTGGCGGCGCTGTGCCACGAGCAGCTGCCGCCGCTGTGGAAGCCGGAGCTGGCCGTCAAGGTGCAGACGTGGGGCCTGGGGTTCTTCCGGCAGCATGCCAAGGAGTCCGCCCTCGCCGAACAGCTCGAGCGCGCCGCCGGCAGCGCGAAGTGGCTGCCCGATCCGGCGGCCATCCGCGCCGACCTCGACCGGCGCTTCCGCAGCCAGGTCCTGCACCCAGCGGTCGTGGCGGCCGACGACGTCGTGTCGCTGCTCGTCACCGGGCTGTGCCGCAGCGGCGTTGTGCTGACCAGCACCTACCTGCGCGAGTTGTTCTGGGCCCGGCCCTTCGTCCAGGAGCGCGCCGACGCGGCGGCACTCCGGCTGGCCGCCATCGACGAGGACAAGGTCCTGCTGGACTCGGCGGTCAAGGCGAGCGACGGCTTTTTCACCACGTTCTTCGTCAGCCCCTACTCGAAGTACCTCGCGCGCTGGTGCGCCCGTCGGGGCCTGACGCCGAACCAGGTGACGTCGGCGTCGATGGTCCTCGGTGTCCTGGCCGGCGCGGCGTTCGCGTTCGGCACGCGCGCCGGCCTGGTCGCCGGGGCGGTCCTGCTGCAGCTCGCGTTCACCACCGACTGCGTCGACGGGCAGCTCGCTCGCTACACCCGGCGCTTCTCCAAGCTCGGCGCGTGGCTGGACTCGGTGTTCGACCGCGGCAAGGAGTACGTCGTGTACGCCGGGCTCGCGCTCGGCGCGAGCCGCACCGGCGACGCGTCGGTGTGGCTGCTCGCCGGCGCGGCGATCGCCTTGCAGACGCTGCGCCACACCGTCGACTTCTCGTTCGCCGCCGCGCAGCACCTCGCGCTGGCCGACGCCCCGCGCGCGCCGCTGACGAGCCCGACGGAGAGCCCTCCGGCGGTCGAACCCCCGCTGGCACCGGATCCCCTGGTCGTCGCGGACGCGGCCACCGGCGCCGGCGACACCGCCGCGGAGGCGCCGGCGGCCGCCGCGACCGACGCGGTGGCCGGCCGGCGCCGCCACACCGCCGGCGCGGCGCTCAAGCGCCTGGGCCTCAAGGCGTCGTGGTACCTGGAACGGCGGGCCTGGACCAAGTGGGTAAAGCGCATCCTCGTGCTGCCCATCGCCATCGGGGAGCGCTTCGCCCTCATCTCCGTCACCGCAGCGCTGTTCGGTCCGCGCGCGACGTTCACCGCCTTGCTCGCCTGGGGGTCCGTGGCGGCGGCGTACACGGTGACCGGTCGCATCCTGCGGTCGCTGGCGTAGGCGAGTCGTTGGACGCGCTGAGCGCCTACCGCGACGACGGGCCACTCGCGCAGTGGCTCGGGGCCGTGGCGCGCGCGTTGCGCCTGCCGGCCTTCGCCACGACGGTCGCCGCGGTCGCGGCGCTCGCGGCCGGGCTGGTGCTCGACGGCCGCGAGACCGGGCTGGCGACCGTCGCGGGCGTCACCGCGTTCGTCGTCCTCGCCGCGGCGCCAGCCGCCACAGAACGCGAGGGCCGGCTCGGCTGGCTGGTGCCCCCGCTGCTACGTGCGGCCGAGTACGGCTTCGTCGTCGCGCTCAGCCGTCGCGGCGGCGCGGCCGCGTTGCCCGCCGTGTACGCGCTGCTCGCGGCGGTCGCGTTCCACCACTACGACATCGTCTACCGGCTGCGCCACCAGCGGGTCGCGCCACCGGCGTGGGTCCGGTGGATCGGCCTCGGCTGGGACGGGCGCACCGCGGTCGTCGCGGCGCTCGCCGTCGCCGGCGTGCTGCCGCTCGGCGCGGCGCTGCTCGCGGCGCTGCTCGGCGCGGTGTTCGTCGCCGAGAGCGTCGCGAGCTGGGTGCGCCTCGCGCGCGACGCGCAACGCGTCGTAACCGTCGGCGAGGACGACGACGACGAATGACCTTGTCGCGGCTGCGCCGCGGGCGTCGTGTACGGTGACCCGGCGCGCGCCGCGGTCCGCGGCGCGACCCCTCTGGCGCCGCGCGACGCCCGCGTGCCCGGCGCCAGCGCGACCCGAGGACTGCGACGGCAATGAACGGCATCGTGCTCGCGGCGGGCGGAGGGACACGGCTGCGGCCGCTGACCGACGCCCTGCCCAAGACCCTGCTGTCGGTCGACGGCGACCGCTCGATCCTCGAGCTGGCCGTCGCGAACCTGCGCGACGTGGACGTCACCGACGTGGCCGTCGTCGTCGGCCACGCCGCCGCCGCCATCTCCGACGTGGCGCCCGCGCTGGAGCGTCGCTACGGCGTCACGCTCGAGTTGCGCTTCAACGACAAGTACGCGGTGTGGAACAACGCCTACTCACTGTGGCTGGCGCGCGACGCGTTCGACCCGTCAGCGCTGGTCGTCAACGGCGACACCGTCCACCCTCCGGCCGTCGAGCAGCGGCTGCTCGACGCGCGCGGCGCCGCCCCGGTGCTGCTCGCGCTGGACGACCGCAAGGCGCTGGCCGATGAGGAGATGAAGGTGCTGCTCGACGACGACGGGCGCCTCCTGCGGATCAACAAAGCGCTCGACCCGGCCACGGCACACGGCGAGTACATCGGCGTCACGCTCGTCGAGGCGGCGGCCGGCGACCGTCTCGCGGCGGCGCTGCAGGCCGTGTTCGAGCGGGACACGACCTTGTACTACGAGGACGGCTACCAGCAGTACGCCGACTGGGGCGAGACGGTGCGGACCGCACCCATCGGCGCCGTCGACTGGGTCGAGGTCGACAACCACGACGACCTGGCGCGCGCGAGGGAGCTGGTATGCCGCTCCTAGCGCGCACCATCGCCGCCCCGGTCGCGATCGAGATCAGCGCCGGCGCGGTCGCCGGTCTGCAGCCGTTGCTGGCCGACGGTCGCATCTCGTCGGGCGGCGACGTCGCGATCGCGGTCGGCCCGGGGCAGGGCGAGGCGCTGGCCGAGACCGTCGGCGAGACGCTGCCCAAGGCCGAGGTGTTCCGCGTCGCCGGCGCGAGCATGGACAGCGCGCAGGAGCTGATCGCGAGCCTGCGGTCGTCGTTCTACGACGCGGTGGTCGGCATCGGCGGCGGCAAGACGCTCGACGTCGCGAAGTACGCCGCGAGCATGGTCGGCCTGCCGTTCGTCGCGGTCGCGACCAACCTGTCCCACGATGGGATCGCGTCGCCCGTCGCGTCGCTGGAGAGCCACGGGCGCAAGGGCTCGTTCGGCGTCCACATCCCCATCGCGGTGTTCGTCGACCTCGACCTCGTCCGCCAGTCGCCGGCTCACCACACCCGGTCAGGCATCGGCGACGCCGTGTCGAACCTGTCCGCGGTCGCCGACTGGCGCCTCGCCGCCCGCGAGCGCGGCGAGGCGGTCGACGGGCTCGCGATGTCGCTCGCGCGCAGCGCCGCGGAGGCGGTCGTGAACCGGCGCGACGACCTGGACAGCGACGCGTTCTTGACCACGCTCGCCGAGGCGCTGTTCCTGTCCGGGATGGCGATGTCGGTCGCCGGGAGCAGCCGGCCGTGCAGCGGCGCGTGCCACGAGATCTCCCATGCGATCGACGCGCTGTTCGCCTCCCCAGGCCTGCACGGCGAGCAGGTCGCCGTCGGGGCGCTGTTCGCGTCGTACCTGCGTGACGACCCGCTCGTCGAGGTGCTCGACGCCTGCCTGCGCAGCTACGGGCTGCCGCGCGTCCCCGGCGACCTCGGGCTGACGCGCGAGCAGTTCGCCACGGCGGTGCACGAGGCACCGGGCACGCGCCCCGACCGCTACACGATCCTCGAACACCTCGCGCTGGACGCCGCCGAGATCCGAAAGCGCGTCGATGCCTTCGACGAGACCTTCGCTGTCTGAGCTGCGGGCGGTGTGCCAGCCCGAGACGATCATGGGCCGCGTCAGCGCGGAGCACTGGACCGGCCGGCTGTACATGCGCTCGTTGTCACTGCACCTGACGCGCGCGCTGCTCCCGACGCGCATCACCCCCAACGGCGTCACGTGGCTCATGATCGTCACCGGCCTCGCCGCCGCCGCCCTGCTCACCGTGCCGGCGCTGTGGTCGGCCGTCGCGGTGCTGGCCCTGACGCAAGCGCAGATGCTGCTCGACTGCAGCGACGGCGAGATCGCCCGCTGGCGCGGCACGACCGGCGCAGCGGGGATCTACCTCGACCGCATCGCGCACTACACCACCGAAGCGGGGCTGCTCGCGGCGCTCGGCGTCCGCGCCGACGGGGGGTTCGACGCCGTCGGTGGCTGGACGACGTGGGGGCTGGTCGGCGCGGCGCTCGTGCTACTGCTCAAGGCCGAGACCGACCTGGTCCACGTGGCGCGCGCCCTGTCGGGGCTCCCACCGGTGACGGATGCCGCCGCCGTGCCGCGACCGGCGACGCTGCGGGGTCTGCGGCGCGTGGCGGCGTTCCTGCCGTTTCACCGCGCGATCGGCTCGATCGAGGTCGGGCTGCTCACCGTCGTCGCGGCCGTCGTGGACGTCGCGACCGCCTCGCTGGCCGGGACGCGCGCGCTGTCGGTGGCGCTCGTCGTCGTTGCGGCGCTCGTGGCGGGCGGGCACCTGCTGAGCGTGCTGGCGTCCAGCCGCCTGCGATGAGGCCGGCCTACGGCTGCGTCGTCCTGACGATGGGACGGCGCCCCGACGACCTGCGCCGCGGACTGGAATCCGTGCTCGTGCAACGCGACGTCGACGTCGACGTCGTCGTCGTCGGCAACGGCTGGGACCCCACCGGCCTGCCGCCGGGCGTGCGGGCGGTTGCGCTGCCCGACAACGTCGGGATCCCGGCGGGGCGCAACGCCGGCATCCCGCACGTGGGCGGTGACCTGCTGCTGTTCCTCGACGACGACGCGAGCCTCGCCGGCGACGACGTGCTTGCCCGCGGGGCAGCGCTGTTCGCCGCCGACCCGACGCTGGGGATCGTCTGCCTGCGCGTCGCCGACCCGACCGGCACGCCGACGCCGCGTCGCCAGGTGCCGCGCCTGCGCGCCGGCGACCCGCAGCGCAGCAGCGACGTCACGACGTTCTGGGAGGGCGCGGTCCTCGTGCGCCGGGCGGTGCTCGACCGCGCCGGCCCGTTCCCCGCCGAATTCTTCTACGCCCACGAAGGGACCGACCTCGCGTGGCGGGCGATGGACGCCGGGTTCCGCGTGCACTACCGCGGCGACCTGGTCGCCGCGCACCGTGTCGTGCCGCCGACGCGCCACGGCTACTACCACTACCTGTCGGCCCGCAACCGGGTGTGGCTCGCGCGCCGCCACCTGCCGTGGCCCTTCCTGGCGGTCTACCCCACGGTGTGGTTCGCGCTCACGCTGCTGCGTCTGCGCGACCCGGGCGCCGCGCGTGACGTCGTGCGCGGCTACCGCGACGGTCTGCGCCAGCCATGCGGCCCGCGGCGGCCGCTGCGCTGGTCAACGGTGTGGCGCATGACCCAGGCGGGGCGACCGCCGGTCATCTGACTCACGGCACCGACAGCGGCGGCGCCGCGTAGACCATCGCCAGCCCGGCCGACAGCACGGCGAACGTCGCGAGCACGGAGGGGTACGCCGACCCCCGCAGCCATGCCAGCGCGGCGATGAGTGGGAACGCCGTCATGACGAATCGCGGTCGCGCGCCGAGCGTCTGGGACACCAACGCGAGCCCGAGGATGCCGACCGTGTACACGACGAGGACGGCCGGAGGACGCCAGCGCCAGAGCAGCAAAACGCAAACGGCGGCGCACAGCAGGCCGGCGACCGGCACGGCGAGCCACAGCGACGGCGTGGGCAGCTCCCTGACGACGGTCACGACCGACCCGACCGTGCGCCGGCCGAAGTCGACGCGTTCACCCCAGCCTTCGCGCTGAACGCGCAGCCAGATCGCCGGGTCGCCGGTGCGCCAGCCCAACCAGGCGAACCACAGCAGCACGCCCAGCGGCGCGAGCGCCGGCGCCACCAGGGCGCGCCACTCGCGGCGCGCGGCGATCGCCGTGCCGGCCGCCCACGCGCAGCACAATGCGAGGACGACGCCGTTGGGGCGGCTGAAGCTCGCGAGCGCGGCGAGCGTTCCCCCGGCAACCCAGCGGCGCGACAGCAGCGCCAGCAGGCAGCCGGCGGCGAAGGTCAGCATCAGCGGCTCGGAGTAGACGAACGACAGGATCACCGAGCCGGGGAAGAAGCAGAACAGCGTCGCCGCCCGGCGCGCCACCGCGTCGCCGGACACGCGCCGGACGAGCAGCCAGATGAGGACCACCGCCGCGGCGCCGAACACCCAGGCGACGAGGACGCCCGAGACCAGCGGCGACAGGCCGGTCACGGCCGACGCGAACCGGATCGCGAGGGGGTAGGCGGGGAAGAACGCGATGTTGACCGGGCCGACCGGCACGAGCGGGTAGTCGTACCCCCCGGCCGCTGACAGGTACCAGTTTCCGTCCCACAGGTGCAGCGCGTCGATGACCGTCTGCCCCTGGCCGCGCCAGTGGTTGCCGACCGCGATCGCGCCGACGACCAGCGCGCGCGACGCGACCCACGCGAGCAGCACCGAGGCGACGCCCGCCACCGGCAGCGCGCGCGTCGCCGGACGCGCCGGTGCGCTGCGGCGCTCCCCCACGGCCGTCATGGCGCCAGTATGGCCGCAGGCGCCCAGGTCAGGCGGCGGCGAGCGCGGCTTCGACCTCGTCGACCGACGGGTTGACCAGGAAGCGGTCGCCGACCTGCACCGTCGGGACGATCTCGTCACCGCCGGAGGCGGCGCGCACCACCTCGGCGCGGTCGCGGTCGGCCCAGATGTCGACGGCCGTGAAGGCCACGCCGCGAGCCCGCAGCGCATCTTTGAGCTGCTCGCAGTAGCCGCACATCGGCCGCCAGTAGATCGTCACGGGCTGCACGCGCTCCACCTCGCACTGCGTCGACGACGGGTCGTGGGGTGCAACCGCGGTCGTGCGCTGATGCTTCCCGTCACACCGGCGCCCCGACGCTGCGCTCTGGCGCCGACTCGAGCCGCGCGAGCTCCCCGCGCGGCGCGATGCGCCACAGCGCGGCGCCGGCCGAGGACCAGTCGGCGAGCAGCGCCGCCGCGCGCGGCGAGCCGGTCAGCTCGGCGTGGCGCTCGACGAGGCGGCGCAGTCGGGCCATCTGCGCGCTGTCGGGTCGTCGCGCCTCGACCAGGGCGGCGTTGATCCGCCCGAGGATCGCCGCGCTCGGGTCGAGCACGTAGCACTCGCCGCCGGTCATCCCGGCACCGACGTTCGTCCCCGTCTGGCCCAGGACGACGACGACGCCACCGGTCATGTACTCGCAGGCGTGGTCGCCGACGCCTTCCACGACGGCCCATGCGCCCGAGTTGCGCACGGCGAAGCGCTCGCCGGCGCGGCCGGCGACGAACAGCTCCCCGCCCGTGGCCCCGTACAGGACGGTGTTGCCGATCAGGACGGGGTCGCCGGCGTCGTTGGCCGGCGGGCGCACGACGATGCGGCCGCCGGCCATGCCCTTACCGACGTAGTCGTTCGCCTCGCCGGTCAGGACCAGCTCCACGCCGTCGGAAAGGAACGCCCCGAAGCTCTGCCCCGCCTCGCCGTTGCAGCGGATTCCGATGCTGCCCGGCGGGGCGGCGTCGCCGAACTCCAGCGCGATCGCCCCGCCGAGCCGGGCGCCGACCGCGCGGTCGGTGTTGCGGATGTCGTACTTGAGCGTCAGCACGGTGCCGTCCCACAACGACGGGAACGCGTCGTCGAAGACGCGGTCGCCCAGCGCGTCGCGCGGCGCCTGCAGCGCGGAACCGCCCTGGTAGGCGCGGACCGCACCGTCCGGCAGCACGAGCAGGGGGGTGACGTCGAGCGTCGCGGCGCGCCCGTCCGGGGCGACCGCACGCGGTCGCAGCAGGTCGGCGCGCCCGACCGCTTCGTCCAGCGAGCGCAGACCGAGCGCGGCGAGCAGGCGGCGCACCTCCTCGGCGACGAGCAGCAGGTACGACGCCACCATCTCCGGCGTGCCGCGGTAGCGCTCCCGCAGCTCGGGGCGCTGCGTGGCAATGCCGACGGGGCAGGTGTCGCGGTGGCAGGCGCGGACCATGATGCAGCCCTCGGCGAGCAGCGCCGCGGTGCCGAAGCCGTACTCGTCGGCACCGAGCAGCGCCGCGACGACGACGTCGCGGCCGGTCTTGAAGCCACCGTCGACCTGCAGGCGGACCCGGCCGCGCAGCCCGCTTGCGACGAGGGTGTGCTGCGTCTCGGCGAGGCCGATCTCCCACGGCGTGCCGGCGTGCTTGACGCTGCCCAGCGGCGAGGCGCCGGTGCCGCCGTCACAGCCGGCGATCTGCACCGCGTCGGCCAGCGCCTTGACGACGCCGGCGGCGACGGTTCCCACACCGGCGCTGGAGACGAGCTTCACGCCGACAGTGGCGAACGGGTTGACCTGCTTGAGGTCGTAGACCAGCTGCGCCAAGTCCTCGATCGAGTAGATGTCGTGGTGGGGCGGGGGGCTGATCAGCGCGACGCCCGGCTGGGTGTGGCGCAGGCGGGCGATGAGCGCACTCACTTTGTGGCCGGGCAGCTGGCCGCCCTCCCCCGGCTTCGAGCCCTGCGCCATCTTGATCTGGATCTCGTCGGCGTAGGCGAGGTAGCCCGGCGTGACGCCGAAGCGTCCCGATGCGACCTGCTTGACCTTCGAGTTGCGGTCGCGGGCGGTCCCGCGTGTCGCGAAGCGGCGCGCGTCCTCGCCGCCCTCGCCGCAGTTGGACGACCCGCCGAGCAGGTTCATCGCCAGCGCGAGCGTCTCGTGCGCCTCGGGCGACAACGCGCCCAGCGACATCGCGCCGGTGAAGAAGCGCTGGACGATCGCGGTCGCCGGCTCGACGGCGTCCAGCCGCACGGGCGCCGCCCCGCGCTCGGCGGCGGGCACCGGCTCGAGCAGGTCGCGCGGCTCGCTCGGGGGGCGGTCGTTGACCAGTGCCGCAAAGCGGTCGTAGGCGTGGTGGTGCCCGTCGCGCACGGCGGCGTTGAGCAGGTGCGCGGCGCGCAGTTCGCGGTCGTCGACCACGGGCGCCGGCAGGTCGCCCGCGAGTCCCACGACGCGGTGGAGCGCGTCGACCACCTCGGGATTGGTTGCGTGGTAGTCGCCGCCCTCGCGGAACTTGTAGAAGCCCGGGCTGGCCAACGACGGGGCCGGCCCGAACGCCGTCGCGTGGCGGCGTACGACGTCGGCGCCGAGGTCGACCAGGCCGATGCCGCCGAGCGGCGACGGGGTGCCGGTCAGCGCCGCGTCGACGACCTCGCGCGACAGCCCCACCGCCTCGAACAGCTGCGCGGACCGGTACGAGTCCAGCGTCGACACGCCCATCTTCGCCATGATCTTCAGCACGCCGTCGGTGACGGCGCGCCGATACGTCTCCTGCGCCTCGCCGGCCGACGCGGCGTCGCGCCCCAGCCGCCCGGAGTCGGCGAGCTCGGCGATGGACTCGAACGCCAACCGCGGGCACACCGCGTCGGCGCCGTAGCCGAGCAGGCACGCGAACACGTGGGTCTCGCGCGCGTCGTCGGTCTCGCAGACCAGGCTCGTCTGCGTGCGCAGCCCGGCGGCGACGAGCCCGTGGTGGACCGCCCCGACCGCGAGCACCGCGGGGACCGGCGCGCGGTCGCGGTCGACGCCGCGGTCCGAGCAGACGAGCAGACCCGCCCCGTGCGCCACCGCGGCGGCTGCCTCGGCGGCGAGCGCGCGCAGCCGGCGGGTCAGGCCGCCGGGCCCGTCGGCGACCGCGAACGTCGCGTCGAGCCCCGCGACGGCGAACGGGACGCGGGGCGACAGCACGAGGTCCTGCAGACCGCTCGGGTACAGGATGAACCCGTCGAGCTCCAGCAGGCGGGCGGCCTCCGGCGTCTCGCTCAGCAGCGGCGCCCGCGGGCCGAGCTGCGTCCGCACGCTCATCACCTGCCACTCGCGCAGCGCGTCGATCGGCGGGTTCGTCACCTGGGCGAAGCGTTGCTTGAGGTAGTGGTAGACGGTCCGCGGACGCGCCGACAGCACCGCGACGGCGGTGTCGTCGCCCATCGACGACGTCGGTTCGGCGCCGTCGTTGGCCATCGGCCGCACGACGGCGGTCTCCTCCTCCTTCGTGTAGCCCGCGACGACTTGGCGGGCGAGCAGGTCGTCGCCCGCGCTGTCGACCGGCTGTCCAGGCGACACCCGGCGCTGGGCGGCGCGCAGCCACTCGCCGTAGGGCCGTCGCGCCGCAAGCCGACGCTTCACCGCGGCGTCCTCGACCAGGCGGGCACCGTCGGGCTGCGTCGGGTCGACGACGAGCATCTCGCCCGGCCCGAGCCGCGCCCGGCGCACGGCGCCGCGGCCGGCGGTGCGCACCGCCCCCACCTCCGACGCGCAGACGACGGTGCCGTCGTCGCACACGGCGTAGCGCAGAGGGCGCAGGCCGTTGCGGTCCAACGCCGCGACGACGCGCTGCCCGTCGCTGGCGACCAGCCCGGCCGGCCCGTCCCACGGCTCGACGAGCGCCGCGGCGTAGCGGTAGAAGTCGCGCACCGCCGGGTCGACGTCGCGCCGCCCCTCCCACACCTGCGGCACGAGCATCGCCAGCGCGTGCGCCAGGTCGCGTCCGCCGTGGGCGACCAGCTCGAGGGCGGCGTCGAGCTTCGCCGAGTCGGAGTCGCCCGCGGACAGCAGCGGGTGCAGCTCCGCCTCGCCCCGGTCGCCCAGCTCCGGCCAGTCGGCGCCGAGGCGTCCCTCCCGGGCACGCAACAGGTTGGCGTTGCCGTCGACGGTGTTGATCTCGCCGTTGTGGCACAGCAGCCGGAACGGCTGCGCCCGTTCCCACGTCGGCGCCGTGTTCGTCGCGTAGCGCTGGTGGAACACCGCCGCCCAGCCGGTGAACCCGCGCGCGGTGAGGTCCGGGTAGAACGCGGCGAGCTGGTCGGCGGCGGTCAGCGCCTTGTAGGTGACGGTGCGCAGGCTGCACGACGCAAGGTAGGCCCGCACGCCCGCGGCGGCGCAGCGGCGCTCGGCGCGCCGGCGTGTGACGTACGCGCGTCGCTCCGCGGCGGCGGCGTCGACGCCGTCGGGCGGCGTGAACCGCACCTGCGCGACGAACGGCATCCCGCGGCGCGCCACGGCGCCGAGCCCCGCCACGTCGACGGGGCCGTCGCGCCCGGGCGCGAGCCCCGACGCGACGAGCGCGCCGGCGACCGCGTCGCGCAGCGCCTCGCGGGCGCGCTCGCGCTCGGCGTCGTCGCGGCCGTCGAGGAAGCACGTCGCGACGCCGAGCCGGTCGGGCTCGACCGGCCGATCGGCGAACGGCGCGAAGAACCCGCCGGGCAGCGGGACCAGCAGGCCGGCGCCGTCGCCGGTGCGCGCGTCGGCCGCGACGGCGCCGCGGTGGCGCACCCCGCACAGCCCCTCGAGGGCGGCGTCGACGATGCGTCGCGACGCGCGCCCGTCGAGGTCGGCGACGAAGCCGATCCCGCAGGCGTCGTGCTCCCAGCGCGGGTCGTACAGGCCGGTCATGCCTTCCCGCCTCCCAAGAAACGGTCCCGAAACGCCGACGACGGCGCCCGCAGATGCGGAGCGCCGTCGCTCGTGGGCGGCAGTGTACCGACGCCTCAGGTGCCGGCGAACTGCGTCCGGTACAGCTCGGCGTAGACACCGTCGGCACCGAGCAGCTCAGCCGAGGTCCCCCGCTGCACGATCCGCCCGTCGGCGACGACGAGGATCTGGTCGGCGTGGACGACGGTGGACAGGCGGTGGGCGATCACCAGCGAGGTGCGTCCGGCCAGTGCGGTGGCGAGCGCCTCCTGGACCAGCGCCTCGGATTCACTGTCGAGGTGCGCGGTGGCCTCGTCGAGGACCACGATCGCGGGGTTTTTCAGCAGCACCCGTGCGATGGCGAGGCGCTGCTTCTCTCCACCCGACAGCCGGTAGCCACGTTCCCCCACGACCGTGTCGTAGCCGTCGCGCAGCGCGGCGATGACGTGATGGATCCGCGCGGCCCGGCAGGCGGCCTCCAGCTCTGCGTCGGTCGCGTCAGGTTTCGCGTAGCGCAGGTTCTCGCGCACCGTGTCGTGGAACAGGTGCGGGTCTTGCGGCACCACGCCGACGGCGGCGGACAACGACGCGAGGGTGAGGTCGCGGACGTCGTGACCGTCGATGCGCACCGATCCGGCGGAGACGTCGTAGAGCCGCGACACGAGCGCGAGCAGCGTCGACTTCCCGGCGCCGGACGGGCCGACCAGCGCGACGGTCTGGCCCGGGTCGGCGACGAAGCTCACGTCGGAGATCACCTGCGGTCCGGGTGTGGCGTCGAGCACCGGAGCCAGCCCGTGCTCCAGCGACGCGAGCGACGAGTGGGCCGCCGACGGGTACGCGAACGAGACCCTGTCGAACACGACCTCGCCGCGCGCGTTGCGCAGCTCGACGGCGTCGTCGGCGTCGGCGATCGGGTGGCGCAGGTCGAGAATTTCGAAGACCCGGTCGAAGCTGACCAGCGCGGTCAGCACCTCGACCGGCGCGTTGGTCAACGCGGCGAGCGGCTGGTACGCCTGGGTGACCAGCACCGCGAAGGCGACGACGTCGCCGGCCGACAGCGCCCCCGACAGCGCGAGACGGCCACCGATGAGGTAGACCGCCGCGGTGCCGACGGCGCCGACGAACGCGAGGATCACGAAGAACAGCCGGCCGACGACGGCACTGCGGACGCCGACGTCCGCGACGCGCGCGGCGCTGGCGCCGAACCGCTCGGTCTCCTCCTCCTGGCGGCCAAACAGCTTGACGAGCGCCGCGCCGGCGACGTTGAAGCGCTCGGTCATGACGGTGTTCATCTCGGCGTTGAGCTGCATCGACTCGCGGGTGAGATCCTGCAGTCGGCGGCCCACGCCCTTGGCGAGGACGACGAACAGCGGCAGCACCGACAGTGTCAGCAGCGTCAGCGGCCACGAGATGAGCAGCATGCCGCCGACGGCGAACGCGACCTGCACCACGTTGGCGGTCAGGGTGCCGAAGGTCCCCGTCAGCGCCCGTTGCGCGCCGACGACGTCGTTGTTCAGGCGGCTGACCAGCGCGCCGGTCTGGGTGCGGGTGAAAAAGGCGAGCGGCATCCGCGCGACGTGGTCGTACAGCTGCCGGCGCAGGTCGTAGATCAGCCGCTCGCCGACCTCCGACGACAGGTAACGCTGCCACAGCGACAAGCCCGCGGTCACCGCCGCGACGGCGACGAGCAGCAGCGCGTTGTCGGTGACCACACCGACCGCGTCTGCGGGCCGCCGCTGCAGTGCGTCGACGATGCGCTTGACGAGCAGCGCGGGCGCGACGACAAGAGCGGAGGCCGCCGAGATCGCGAACAGCAGCTGCAGCAGCTTGCCGCGGTAGGGACGCGCGAACTGGCGCCACACCCGGCGCACCAGTCCCTTGGGCAGGCGCTGGCTGCGGTCGAGGTCGACGCCGCGGCGCACGGCCCCGGTGCCGGGCCGCATGCCCCGCCCGCCACCGAGGTTCGGTCCCATGGCGTTGGCAACCATGCCGCCGGGCCGGGGATTCCCCGCCGTCAGGCGGGGGCCTCGACGCTTGCTGCGGCGGCCTCCAGCTGCGACTCGAGACGCACCCAGGTTTCGAACAGTGCGGTCGCACGGTCCTTGGCGGCGCCGTGCCGGGCGACGACCTCGCGAACCTTGTCCGGGTCGTCGTACACCCCCGGGTCGGCCAGCGTGCGGGTCAGCTCCGCGACCTCCGCCTCGGCCTCGCCGAGGTCGCGCTCGACCCGTTCGAGCCGCCGGCGCAGGTCCTTCGTCGCGCGGTGCAGGCGGTTGCGCCGTTCCGCCTCGGCGTGGCGGTCGACCTTGGCAACGGCCCGCTTCGGCGGGGCGCCGGCCGGGCCCGCGACCCGAGTCGCCGCCCGCTCGGCGACGCCCCGGCCGTCGAGGTCGACGCCGGCCTTCGCGGCGTAGTACTCGAAGTCGCCGTCGTAGAGCGTGGCCGTCCCGCCGGAGACCTCGATCACCGCGTCGGCCACCGAGCGGATGAGGTGGCGGTCGTGGGTGATGAGCACGACCGTTCCGGGATACTCGACGAGCGCGTCCTCCAAGACGTCGCGGCTCGCGATGTCGAGGTGGTTCGTCGGCTCGTCCATGCACAGCAGGTTCGCGGGTCGCGCGAGCAGCTTGGCCAGGGCGAGTCGGCTGCGCTCACCGCCGGACAGCACGCCGACGCGTTTGTCGACCGCGTCGCCGGAGAACAAGAAGGCGCCGAGTACCGACCGCGGGTTGACGACGCTGGTGTCGACCGCTGCCGACAACTCCTGCAGGACGGTCTTGCCGAGGTCGAGGGTGTCGACCTGGTGCTGCGCGAAGTACGCGACCGTCACGTTGTGGCCCAGCTCGCGGTCGCCAGCGTCGATCGGCAGGACACCCGCGAGGATCTTGAGCAGCGTCGATTTGCCCGCGCCGTTGGGCCCGACGAGCGCGACCTTGCGCCCGCGTTCCAGCACGAGGTCCAGTCCGTCGTAGACGGTCGTGTCACCGTAGCGCTTCACGACGCCGCGCAGCCGCACCACCTCCCGGCCGGAGCGGGGCGGCGGCGGGAACCGGAAGCGCATCCGGCGGCTGTCGTCCGGCGTGACCGCGACGCGCTCGAGCCGGTCGAGGGCCTTGATCCGGCTTTGCACCTGCCGCGCTTTGGTCGCCTTGTACCGGAAGCGCTCGATGAACTGCTCGGTCTGGGCGATCTTGCGCTGCTGGTTCGCGGCGGCGGCGCGCTGCTGCTCCAGCCGCAGCGCCCGCTGCTCGACGAAGTCGGCGTAGTTGCCGGCGTACTCAACGGCGGTGCCGGCGGCCAGCTCGACCACCGCCGTCACGACGGCGTTGATGAAGTCGCGGTCGTGGCTGACCAACACGAGCGCCCCGCCGTAGTCAGCGAGGAAGCCTTCCAACCAGGTGACGCTCGCGAGATCGAGGTGGTTCGTCGGTTCGTCGAGCAGCAGGACGTCGGGGCGCGCCAGCAGCAGCCGCGCGAGCGCGACGCGCATCATCCAGCCGCCCGACAGCTGACCAACGTCAGCCTCGACCGCAGCATCGGCGAACCCCAGCCCCGCGAGGACGCGGCGTGCCTCGGCCTCCACGCCGTAGCCGCCGAGGGCATCGAAGCGGTGCTGCAGCTCGCCGTACTCCGCCAGCAGCGCCGCCTGCGCCTCGCCGTCGGCGGTCGCGGCGACGAGGTCCTCGAGCCGGCGCAGGCGCGTCTCGATCGCCGGAAGGTCCCCGGCAGCGGCCATGACCTCGGCGAGCACGCTGCGACCGGCGGTCTCGGCAATCTCCTGGCGCAGGTAGCCGATCCGCGTCTCCTTGCCGCGCGCGACCTCACCGCTGTCCGGCTGCTGCTCTCCGGCGACGATGTCGAGCAGCGTCGTCTTTCCCGCGCCGTTGGGCCCGACCAGCGCCAGGCGGCGACCGGGGGTGATTCGCAGGGACACGTCCGAGAACAGCACCCGGGTGCCGTGGCGGCGCCCGACCGCGTTCAGCGAAATCATCGTGCGAGGGTATCGCTGCGTCGCGCCGCGACCCGGGCGTCCGTCGCGCCGAGGTGACCGGCTACGCTGCCGGGATGAGCCTGACCTCGGTCCACGGCTACGTCATCGGCTTTTTGATCATCGCGGCGTGGGCGACCATCGGCGGGTGGTCGCTCGGGCTGCGGCTCACCGGCCACCGCGAGACGCCGACGTTCTGGAAGGCGGTGTCGGTCGCCCAGGTGCTGCTCGCGCTGCAGCTGCTCCTGGGACTGGCGTTGCTGGTCCTGGGCAAGCGGCCCGGTCCGAGCGGTGGCGCCGAGACGGTCGCGTTCCACCTCGCCTACGGCGTCGTCTTCCCACTCGTCGTGCTCGTCGTCGCCCACCGCGCAGCGCGCGCGGGACGCTACGACCCGCACAGCGTGTTCGCGCTGGTCGGCCTGGTCATCTTCGGGTTGACCGCTCGCGGGTGGCAGGTTGGCCTGGGCGGTGCCTGAGGGAGCCGTGATGAGCGACGACGCAACGACGACCGACGACGGGAGCCACGCGGATCTCGCCGCACAGCTGCGGTCGAGCATCGCCCGGCTGTGCAGCGACGTCGAGGCGCGCAGCGACCCCGTGCTCGGCGAGATCACCCACGCGCTCGAGCTGATCCTGCGCCTCACCGCTCACACCCACGACCACGCACGGTCGCACGGGGAGCGGCTCTCGGCGCTGGAGCGGGGCGCCTGAGGGTATGCCGTCGCGCACCCGGCCGTCGTGGCTGCCGCGCCTGTTCGCGCTGCTGCTCGCCGTCGTCGCCGTCCCGGCGGCGCTTTCGATCTCGGCGTTTTTGACCGACCAGCCGATCCGCCCCGGGCAGCGGTCGCCGCGCACCGTGCTCGCCCCCGACCTCATCCGCGTCGCCGATCCCGGAGCGACCGATCGCGCGCGGCGCGAGGCCGCCAACGCCGTTGCGCCGCTGGTTGCCGCCGACCCTGAGGCCCAGGCCGCGATCGTGCAGAACGTCCGCGACGCGTTCGCCGCCGTGCGCGACGTCCGCGCCGCCGGCGGGGACGGGCGACGTGCGAGCCTTGCGGAGCAGCGCGAAGCGCTCGCCGAGCGTCTGCCGACGCTCGACGGCGCGGGGTTGCAGCTGCTGGTGAACCTCGACGACGACGAGCTCGAGCAGGTCGCAGCCGAGGCACTGTCCGTCGCGCAGCAGCTCGCGCGCCAGCCGATCCCCGCGGCGCGCGTCGACGAGGTCGCCGACGAGCAGCTGTCCAACGAGCTGGCCGTGCGCGCCTTCCCGCCGGGCGTCGCCGCGCTGGCGATCGAGCCGTTGATCCGCGGCGCGCTGCGCCCGACGGTCGTCGTCGACGAGGCCGGCACCGCGGCGGCGCGCGAGGCCGCCGCCGCCGAGATCGCGGAGGTGACACGCACCTTCGCGCCGTTCAGCGTGATCGTCAGCGCCGGCGAGGTGGTCGACGACGTCCAGTACGCCGCCCTGCGCCAGCGTGGCCTTGCGGGCACGGTGCCGTGGCGGGAGGTGCTGCGCGCCATCGTGCTCGCGTTCGTCGTCACGGCCACCGTGTGCGGTTATCTCCGCGCGTACCGCACGCGGGTGTGGCGCTCGACGCGACGGTTGGTGCTGCTCGCGCTGCTGTTCGTCGGCTTCACGCTCGTCGTCGAAGGCATGGCGCTGCTCGCGCCGAGCCCTGCGTCGGGATGGGGCTACCTCGTGCCGGTCGGCGCCGTCGCGATGCTCGCGACGATCCTGTTCGACCCACCGATCGGCGTGCTCGCCGCGGTCCCGGCCAGCGCCGTCGTCGCGTTCGCCTACCCCGGCGAGTCGGGCGTCGTCGCCTTCGCGGCGGTGGCGTCGTTGGTGTCCGTGCCGTTCGTCTCACGGCTGTCCGCGCGCGGCGACCTGCGGCGCGCGGCCTGGCAGTCGACGCTGGCCTACGTCGTCCTCGCGGGCACCTTCGCGGCCGTCTTCGACGACCCCGACACGGTGCGCCTCGCGCTGCTGTCGGGACTGCTCAACGGCGTCGTGACGGCGATGCTCGTGAACACGAGCCTGCCGTTTCTCGAGACGACGTTCGGCATCGTCACCGCCACGGGGCTGCTCGACCTCGCGGACCGCAACCACCCGCTGCTGCGCGAGCTCGAGCAGAAGGCCCTCGGCAGCTACAACCACTCGATCATGGTGTCGACGCTGGCCGAGCGCGCGGCGCGGGCGATCGGCGCCGACGGCCTGCTCGCCAGCGTCGCGGCGCTGTACCACGACATCGGCAAGGTGCGCCGGCCGTGGTTCTTCGTCGAGAACCAGTTCGGCATCGCGAACCCGCACGACGACCTGACCCCCGAGGTCTCGGCCGTCATCATCCAGGAACACGTCACCGACGGCATCCGCATGGCGCAGACGTTCCGGCTGCCGCCGGAGGTCGTCGAGGGCATCGCGACCCACCACGGCACGACCCTGGTGTCGTACTTCCATCGCAAGGCGCTGCAGGCCGCACGACGCGGCGACCTGGTCGACGACGAACACTTCCGTTACAAGGGTAGAAAGCCGGCGAGTCGCGAGATGGCGATCCTCATGCTCGCCGACTGCTGCGAGGGTGCGAGCCGAGCCGCCGCGCAGCACAAGCGCAACTTGTCCGCGCAGGACCTGGAGACCATCGTCCGCGGCCTCGTCGCCGAGCGGGTCGACGACGGGCAGCTCGACGAGTCGGCGCTGACCTTCCGCGAACTGGCGATCGTCACCGAGTCGTTCATCGAGACGCTCGTCGGCGTGTACCACCCGCGCATCGCCTACCCCGATCCGGTCGCCACCCCACCGCCGGCACCCGCGCCAGACCCGGCCGCAGCCGACCGCTGAGCGAACCGGCGGACCCTCGCCGCGGTCGCCGCCCGACCGGCAGCCGATAGGCTCGCGACCGTGCTTGGCAGCCGCGTCGAGATCGTCGAACGCAACCTCGACGCCTGCCTCGACGAGGCGGCGCCGGCCGCGCGCCGACTGGGCCCCGACGAGCCGCTGACCCGGGGGACCCGCCTGACGGCGGCAGCGGCGGTGGCGTTGTTCACCGACCAGCTGCGCTCGCGCGCACTCGACGTCACCGCTCGGGAGCTCAAAGCGCGCGGCGTCGGCTACTACACGATCGCGTCGGCCGGCCACGAGCAGAACGCCGTCGTCGGGGCGCTGCTGCGCGTCACCGACCCGTGCTTCCTGCACTACCGCGCCGGCGCGCTGATGATGGCCCGCTCGCGCCAGGCGCCCGACGTCGACCCGGTGCGCGACACCCTGCTGTCGCTCGTCGCCGCGGCCGACGACCCGATCGCGCAGGGCCGCCACAAGGTGTGGGGCAGCCGGCCGCTGTGGGTGCCGCCGCAGACCAGCACCATCGCGTCGCATCTGCCCAAAGCCGTCGGCGCGGCGTTCGCCCTCGGTCGCATGCGCCGGCTCCGCGTCGCGCGTCCGATCCCCGACGACAGCGTCGTCTGCTGTTCGTTCGGCGACGCGTCCGCGAACCACGCGACCGCGCTGGCGGGCATCAACGCCGCGCGGTACGCGTCGAGGCGTGGCAATCCCGTGCCGATCCTGTTCGTCTGCGAGGACAACGGCCTCGGCATCTCGGTCGACACGCCGCGCGGATGGATCACCGACACCTTCGGTCGCCTGCCCAACCTCGCCTACGTCGACGCCGACGGCGAGGTCGACGCCGTCTATGACGCCGTCGCGAGCGCGGTCGACCGCTGCCGCAGCGCGCGTGCCCCCGTGTTCGTCCGCCTGCCCACCGTGCGGCTTTGGGGTCATGCCGGCAGCGACGTCGAGACGGCCTACCGCGACCTCGCCGTCGTCTGCGCCGACGAGGCGCGTGACCCGCTGGTGCGCAACGCCAGGCGGCTGGTCGCCACCGGCGCCGCGACGGCCGACGAGCTGCGCGACGTCGTGGCACGCGTGCGCAAAGAGGTGACCGCCGCGGCGGCGAGCGTCGCAGGGGCGTCGACGTTGCGGACCCGCGCCGCGGTCATGGCGCCGCTCGCCCCCTACGACCCGGTACGTTGCCGCGCGGAGGCGACCGGCAGCCTCGACGGCGACACGCGGGCGCGCGCCTTCGGCGGCGACCTGCCGGAGCGGGCGGTCGCGCCGCCGCGACGGACGCTCGCGGCGCACCTGAACGCGGCACTGCGCGACGAGCTGCTGCGCCGGCCCGAGATGGTGGTCTTCGGCGAGGACGTCGGACGCAAGGGCGGCGTTTACCACGTGACCGCGGGCCTGCAGCAGACCTTCGGTCGCGACCGCGTGTTCGACACGCTGCTCGACGAGACGACGATCCTCGGCGTGGCGCAGGGCGCCGGGTTGCTCGGCCTGCTCCCCGTCCCGGAGATCCAGTACCTCGCGTACGTCCACAACGCCCTCGACCAGCTTCGGGGCGAGGCCTGCTCCCTCGGCTTCTTCTCAAGCGGGCAGTTCACCAACCCGATGGTCGTGCGTGTCGCCGGCCTGGCGTACCAGCGTGGTTTCGGCGGTCACTTCCACAACGACAACGCGGTCGGGGCACTGCGCGACATTCCCGGCCTGATCCTCGCGACGCCGTGCCGGGGCGACGACGCCGCGCGGATGCTGCGCGGGGCGGTCGCGATGGCGAAGGCCGACGGCCGGGTCGTCGTGATGCTGGAACCGATCGCGCTGTACCACGAGAAGGACCTCTACGCCGACGGCGACGGCGGCTGGCTCACCGACTACCCCCCGCCCGGGTCGGCGTTGCTGCCCGGCCAGGTCGGCGTCTACGGCGAGGACGCCACGGACGTGCTGATCGTGACCTACGCCAACGGCGTCCGGATGGCGCTGCGGGCCGCGCGGCGCCTGGCCGCCGACCAGGGCGTCGCGGCGCGCGTCGTCGACCTTCGCTGGCTCAACCCGCTGCCGTTCGAGGCGGTGCGCGAGCACGCCGAGGCGTGCGGGCGAGTCCTCGTCGCGGACGAGGCTCGAGCCACCGGCGGGGGCATCGCCGACGCCGTGATCGCCGACCTCGCCGAGCGGGGGTTTCGCGGCCCGCTGCGCAGCGTGCGCTCGGCCGACAGCTACGTTCCGCTCGGCCCCGCGGCCGACACGGTGCTGCTGGCGGAGGACGACATCGTCACCGCCGCCGCCGCCATCGC
Organism: Egibacteraceae bacterium; assembly: GCA_030446745.1. Classification (GTDB taxonomy): domain Bacteria; phylum Actinomycetota; class Nitriliruptoria; order Euzebyales; family Egibacteraceae; genus JAUJMS01. The sequence continues at coordinate 77,477 of JAUJMS010000001.1, forward strand.
GGCCGCCTGACGCGGCGCGTCAGCGCAGCGGGAACGCGTCTTTCGTCGTCGCGCGTCAGAGGCGAAAGTCGAGGTCGGCGGCCACGTCATCGGTGTCCATCTGCGCCTTCTGCAGCTTGCCGGCGTAGTCCCAGTTCAGCGACTGCCAGCGGGTGAACTGGTCGAGCACCCACAGGCCGGACTGGCGGCTGCCGTTGCCGGACTTGCCGTTGCCGCCGAACGGCAGGTGCGCCTCCGCCCCGGTCGTCGAGTTGTTCACGCTGACCATGCCGGCGGTGACCCGCTCGCGGAAGCGGAACGCCGCCGCGGGGTCGTTGGTGTAGATCGCCGAGGACAGGCCGTAGCCGTGGCCGTTGGCGAGCTCGACCGCCTCGTCGAAGTCGGCGAACGACGCGACGCCGACGATCGGGCCGAACGTCTCGGTGCGGTACAGCTCGTCCTTCGCGGTTACCCCGTCGACGATCGTGGGATGGCAGTACAGGCCGGCGTCGGGGTCGCCGACGAAGCCGTTCCGCGGGTTGTCGGCGGTGATGCGCCCCGTCCCGGTCGAGCCGTGGATGCGGTGGTGGCCCTCGATGACGTCGAGCCAGCCGACGAAGCGCTGCGCGAACCGCTCGTGGATCATCGGGCCGTAGAGGACGTCGCGCATCGGATCACCGATCGGCGCGGCCTCGACCCGGGCGACGAAGCGGCGGAGGAACTCGTCGTGGACGGCCTCGTGGACGATGACCGTGCCCAGCGACGTGCAGCGCTGGCCGGCGGTGCCGAACCCGGAGAACAACGCCCCTTCGGCGGCGAGGTCGAGGTCGGCGTCGGGCATCACGACGAGGGGGTTCTTGCCGCCGAGCTCGAGGCACGGGCTCTGCAGGTGCCGGCCGCACAGCTCGCCGATGCGCACACCCACCGACGACGACCCGGTGAACCCGACCTTGTCGACAAGCCCCGCCTCGAGCGCCTGGCTCAGCCCCTCGAAGGTCGTCTGCCCGTCGGCCTGCACGGTGTTCAGCACGCCCGCCGGCAGGCCGCCGTGCAGGAACAGCTGCGTGAGCGCCTCGCCCAGCGCCGGCGCGTACTCGGCCGGCTTCCACACCACCGCGTTGCCGCACAGCAGCGCCGGCACGAGGTACCACGCCGGCACCGCGACGGGGAAGTTGCCGGCAGTGACGATGGCGGCGACGCCGATCGGGTTGCGGAAGGTGAACAGCTGCTTGTCGCGCATCTCGCTCGGGACGGTCTGGCCGTACAGCCGCCGTCCCTCGCCGAGGAAGAAGTCGCAGGTGTCGACGATCTCCTGCACCTCGCCGAGCGACTCCGCGTAGGGCTTGCCGATCTCGCGCGTGACGAGCCGCGCCAGCGCCTCGGCGTTCGCCTCGACGAGGCGGCCGATCTGCTGGATCGCGCGGCCGCGCACCGGCGCGGGCGTCGCGGCCCAGCCGGCTTGGGCGTCCTTTGCCGCGCGGCACGCCGCGACGAACGTCGCGGGGTCGGCGAGCAGCGCCTCCGCGACGACGTCGTCGAGCCGCGCCGGGTTCGTGGACGTCAGCCGCCCACCGGGGGCGTCGGCGCGGGCGACGCCGCCGATGATCGAGGCCACCGTCGAGGTCATGTCGTCGTCTCCTGTGCGAGGCGGGCAAGGGTGCGGTCCAGCGCCGCGAGCACCTGGTCGAGCTCGTCCTCGGTGACCGCGAGCGAGGGGCGCAACCGCAGCGTGCGCTGCCCACAGCCGAGCAGCAACACCCGCTCCTGAAGACGCGCGAGTTCGACCGCGCGGTCGCGCGCCCCCCGGTCGGGCAGGTCGATCGCGCACAGCAGCCCGCGGCCGCGCGCGTTGGACACCAGCCCGGAATGGGCGCCGGCGAGCGCGTGCAGCCCGTCGCGCAGGCGCTTGCCGAGCTGCGCCGCTCGGGGGATCAACTCGTCGCCCTCGATCACCTCGAGGATGCGGCGGGCGCGAACCATGTCCGCGAGGTTGCCACCCCAGGTCGAGTTGATCCGCGACGGTACGCGGAAGACGTGGTCGGCGACCTCGTCGAGGCGCCCGCCGGCCATGATCCCGCACACCTGCAGCTTCTTGCCGAACGCGACGACGTCAGGTTCGACGCCGAGCTGCTGGTAGGCCCACGGCGTGCCGGTGACCCCGCAGCCGGTCTGCACCTCGTCGAGCACGAACAGCGCGTCGTGCTCGCGGCACAGCGCCTGCATCCCCTGCAGGAAACGCGGACGCAGGTGGTTGTCGCCACCCTCGCACTGGATCGGCTCGGCGACGAAGCAGGCGATGTCGTGGGGGTGGGCCGCGAACGCGGCGCGAGCCTGGTCCAGCGCGCGATCCTCGGCGGCGGCGACCTCGTCGGCGACGTCGTCGACGGGAAAGCGCACGAGCGGGGCGTCGATGCGCGGCCAGTCGAACTTGGGGAACCGCGCGACTTTGACCGGGTCGGTGTTCGTCAGCGACAGCGTGTAGCCGCTGCGGCCGTGGAAGGCGCGCGTCAGGTGCAGCACCTTCGTGCCCAGCTCCGGCGACCGGCCGCGCGCCTCGTTGTGCCGCGACTTCCAGTCGAACGCGGTCTTGAGCGCGTTCTCGACGGCGAGCGCCCCGCCTTCGACCAGGAACAGGTACGGCAGTGCCGGATCGCCGAGGACCCGCGCGAAGGTCGCGACGAAGGCCGCCATGGCGGTGGTGTAGACGTCGGAGTTCGCCGGCTTGTTCACGGCGGCGGTGAGCAGCTCGGCGCGGAAGCGTTCGTCGTCGGCGAGCGCCGGATGGTTCATCCCCAGCGGGCTGGAGGCATAGAAGGTGAACATGTCGAGGTAGCGGCTGCCGTCGCGGGCGTCGACCAGCTGCGACCCGCGGCTGGCGACGAGGTCGAGGACGAAGTCGTAGCCGTCGACGAGCAGGTGTCGTCGCAGCGTGTCGTGCACCGCGGCGGGCGCGACCATGGCTTCCTCCTCCGGCGTGTCCTGGGTCCTCGACCAGTGTCAGCCCGACGGCGCCGTCGGCGGCGTCGCGAAGCGTCGGTTGTGCTTGCCAGCGCCGACGCAGCGTGCAACCGTGCCGACGTAACGTCGGTGGCGGGGGTGGTCGTGGACCAGGTGGATCGACAGCTGCTGCGCCTGCTGGAGGGCGACGCGAGGTTGTCCATGGCGGCGCTCGGCCGGCGCGTCGGCCTGTCGCGCACCGCGACGCTCGCGCGCGTGCGGCGATTGGAGCAGCTGGGGGCGATCCGCGGCTACCACGCCGACGTGCGGTCGCCCGAGCAGGCCGGCGGCCACAGCGCCCGCGTCGGCATCGTCGTGCGCGCGCCGGACGTCGCCGCCTTCGTCCGCCGGCTGCGCACCATCCCCGAGTTGCAGGAGGTCGAGACGGTCGCCGGCGAGTACGACCTGCTCGTGCGGTTCACCGCCGCCAGCGCCGCGCGGCTCGACGCCATCCTCGACCGGCTCAACGGCTGGCGCGAGACGGTGCGCACGACGACGTTCGTCGTGCTCACCCGCTACGTCGGCGGAGGATGACCGCCTCGGCCGGCGCCAGCGGAAACTCGTCGCCGGCGTCACCGCCCTCGGCGTCCGCGCGGGACGCGAACGCAACCGTCCACGCCCCGGCGGGCAGCGCCAGCGTCGCCGCGGCATCGCCGCAGTTGGCCGCCACGATCGCGTCGCCGCGGCGGTAGGCGACGACCGGCCCCGCGTCGGTCAGCCAGTCCAGCGGCGCCGCACGCAGCTCCGGCGTGTCGCGGCGGACGGCGAGCAGCCGCCGGTAGCGGTGCAGCATCGAGCCAGGGTCGTCGCGCTGCACCGCGACGGTGTCGGCGTCCGTGCGCGCCCCGAAGGGCAGCCACGGCCGCTCGGCGGTGGTGAACCCGAAGCCGGGACCGGGAGCCCACGGCAGCGGCGTGCGGCACACGTCACGGGTTCGCGCCAAGGCGCCCTCGCGCACCGCGATCGGGTCCTGCGCGTCGGCGGCGGCGATGGCGCCGTCGCTCAGGCCGAGCTCCTCGCCCTGGTAGAGGAACGCGGCGCCCGGCATGCCGAGCAGCAGCGTCGACAACGCGAGCGCCCGGGCGCGCCCGACCGCCCCGCCGCCGAAGCGCGACACCGCCCGCGAGCGGTCGTGGCTGCCCGACACCCACGCGACGCGCCCCGCGGGCAGGCCCGCGCCGTCGGCGAGTACCCGGCGCAGCCGCTGGGCGTCCCACGGCACGTGCAGCGGTGCGAACCAGAACGCGAGGTCGAGCCCGTCGCCCGCCAGGTAACGCCGCAGGCGAGCGGGGTCGAGCAGGTAGACCTCGCCGAGCAGCACCGCGTCGCGGGGCGCGGTGATCGCCCGCCAGCGGCGGTAGACGTCGAGCACCGCCGGCTGGTCGACGTCGTAGCGGTGCTCGAGCGTCTCCCAGGTCGACACCACCGCGCCGAGCTCGACCGCGTCTGGCTGCGCGGCGACGGGGTTGTCGGGGAGGTCGTCGTGCTTGACCAGCCCGTGCGCGACGTCGATGCGGAACCCGTCGACGCCGCGGTCCAGCCAGAACGCGATGATCGCGTCGAACTCGTCGCGCACCGCCGGGTTCGCCCAGTTCAGGTCCGGCTGCTCGGGCAGGAACAGGTGCAGCCAGTACTGGCCGGTCGCCGCGTCGAAGGTCCACCCCGAGCCGCCGAAATGGGCGACCCAGTTGTTCGGCGGCCCGCCGCCTGGCGCCGGGTCGCGCCACACGTAGTAGTCGCGGTACGCGCTCGAGCGCGACGAGCGGGCGGCGCGAAACCACGGGTGGTCGCTGGAGCTGTGGTTGGGCACGAGGTCGACGACGACACGCAGTCCCAACTCGTGAGCCCGCGCGACACAGGCGTCAAGGTCGGTGTCGCTGCCGAACACCGGGTCGACGCCCCGGTAGTCGGCGACGTCGTAGCCGTGGTCGCGCATCGGCGACGGGTAGAACGGCGTGATCCATACGGCATCGACGCCGAGCTCCGCCAGGTGGTCGAGCCGCGACAGCAGACCGGGAAGGTCACCGACGCCGTCCCCGTCGCCGTCGGCGAACGACCGCAGGTAGACCTCGTAGCCGACGGCGCCGCGCCACCACTGGGCAGCGGTCACGCGGGCTCGAGTCCCTCGACGGCGGACACGGCGGCGGTGTCCGGCGTGTCCTCGCCGGCCCACGCGACCAGCCCCGTGTCGCTCCACGACAGCAGGTCGTCGTTGGCCGGCACGACCCGCACGGCGAAGCCGTACTCGCCGGACTCCGCGCAGACGAAGGTCCCCGCGAACCGGTGGCCGCCATCGACCGGGGCTACCGGGTCCAGCGGCTGCACCTGGCGCCCGCGCAACATCCCGTCCGCGCCGACCGACCCGTGGACCAGCTCGACGCAGACATCGTCGAGGCGCAGCCTGCCGAGGTCGACGACGACGCTGACGTTGCGGCGGTCGCCGATGAGCGCGACGCCCTGGTCGCCGCTGACCTCGACGACGTGCACGCCCGTCCAGGCCTCGCGCAGCCCGGCGCGCCAGCCCGCGAGCGCGCGGGCGCGCCGGTGACCGTCGCCGGTCAGGCGCGCCGCCCGGCGCGCGAGCGGGATGTAGAGATCCTCGACGTACTCGCGGACCATGCGCGTCGCCAGCACCCGAGGCCCCAGCGTCTCCAGCGAGCGGTGGACCCGCGCGAGCCAACGGCGCGGCAGCGGCCCTTCGGTCCGCTCGTAGAAGGTGGGCACGACGGTGCGCTCGAGCAGCTCGAACAGCGACGTGGCGTCGGCCTCGTCCTGCTGCGCGGTGTCGGGGTTGTCCTCCGCCGCGCCGATCGCGAAGCCGTTGTCGCCGTCGAACATCTCGTCCCACCAGCCGTCGAGCGTCGAGCAGTGCAGCGCCCCGTTGAGCACCGCCTTCTCCCCCGACGTGCCGCACGCCTCGTACGGGCGCCGCGGCGTGTTCAGCCACACGTCGACGCCCTGGTACAGCGCCCGCGCGACCTCCATGTCGTAGTCCTCGACGACGACCAGGCGGGTGCGGATCTCAGGGTCGGCGCTGAAGGCGACGAGCTGGCGGATGATGTCTTTGCCGAGGTCGTCGCGGGGGTGCGCCTTGCCGGCGAACACCAGCTGCACCGGCCGGTCGCTCGACGTCAGCAGCGCGCGCAGGCGCTCGGGACGGCGCAGCAGCAGCGTGCCGCGCTTGTACTCGGCGAAGCGGCGCGCGAAGCCGATCGTCAACGTGTCGGGGTCGAAGATGTCGTCGGTCCACGCGAGCGTGGCCGGGCTCTCGCCGCGCCGTTCCCGGGCGGCGCGGACCGACGTGCGGACCCGCTGGACCAGACGCTCGCGCGCCCGGGCGCGGGCCCGCCACAGCGCGTCGTCGCCGAGGTCGCCAACCCGGCGCCACGCCGCCGGGTTGTGCGCCCAGTCCGGCGCGAGGTGACGGTCGTACACCGCGGTCATCTCCGGGCCGACCCAGGTCGCGGCGTGCACCCCGTTGGTGACCGAGGTGATCGGCACCTCGTCGACGGCGACGCCCGGCCACAGCGCGGCGAACATCCGCCGCGACACCTGCCCGTGCAGCTGCGAGACGCCGTTGGCGGCGGCGGACAGCCGCAGACCCATGACGGCCATGTTGAAGCTGCCGTCGCCGTGGCCGCCACCGTCGGCGACCTGACCGACCGCCATGAGCCGGTCCAGGGACACGCCGCACTCGGCGGCGAAGTCACCGAAGTAGCGGCGCATCAGCTGCGCCGGAAACAGGTCGATCCCGGCGGGCACGGGGGTGTGCGTGGTGAACAGGACCGCGGCGCGCGCGCTCTCGATCGCCTCCTCGAAGGTCAGGCCGGCGTCGACGACCAGCCGTCGGATGCGCTCGAGCTGCAAGAAGCCGGCGTGGCCCTCGTTGGAGTGGTAGATCTCCGCACCGTCGTCCGCCCACTGCGGCCCGAGCCCGCCGAGGTCGCCGGCGAGCTGCAGCGCGCGCACCCCCCCGATACCGAGCACGATCTCCTGACGCAGCCGGTGCTCGACGTCGCCGCCGTAGAGCCGGTCGGTGACGACGCGGTCCTCGGGCCCGTTGGTCGCGACGTCGGTGTCGAGCAGCAGCAGCGGCACGCGGCCGACCTGGGCCCGCCACACCTGACACGCGACCGTCCGACCGGCGAGGTCGACGTCGACGGTCGCGGGGTTGCCGTCGCGCTCCAGGCGGCTCAGCGGCAACGTCAGCGGATTGATGTCGGGGTAGCGCTCCTGCTGCCAGCCGGCGGCGTCGAGGTGCTGGCGGAAGTAACCGTGGCGGTAGAGCAACCCGACGGCGACGAGGTCGAGTCCCAGGTCGCTGGCTGCCTTGAGGTGGTCGCCGGCGAGCACGCCGAGACCGCCCGAGTAGATCGGCAGCGCGTGGGTGAGGCCGAACTCGGGCGAGAAGTACGCCACCCGCGGGGGCACCGGTTTGTGGGACTGCGCCCAGCGCGGCTTCTCCAGGTACCGGCGCAGGTTGTCGTGTGCCTCGGCGAGCTCGTCGAGGAACGCCGCGTCGTCGGTCAGCGCCGCCGCCCGCGCGGGCGACAGGCGCCCCAGCAGCGCCACGGGGTTGCCGTCGACCTCGTCCCATGCGTCGGGGTCGGCCCAGCGGAACAGCTCGTCGGTCTGGCGGTCCCACGCCCAGCGCAGGTTTGCGGCGAGCTCGCTGAGCGGCTGCAGCTCGTGGGGCAGCGACGGGTGCACCCGGAAGGTGCGCAAGGCCTTGATCACGGATCGCTCCGGGCTGGTGGACGACGCCTGCGGCCGGTGCACGGTAACGCAACTCGACCGCCGGACCACGGGCGATCATGCCGGGGGCGGGGTGTGCCGTGGGAGGGACGTCGTGGTAAGCAACGGGCATGGCTGTTCGCTTGCTGGCGTGGGACGCGCCGAACATGGACATGACGCTGGCCAAGCTGCTCGACGGCAGGCCACGCCCGTCCCAGCGACCGGACCTCACGGTGCTGCACCGCTGGTTCGTCGACGGCGCCACCGCCGACGACCGCAGTGAGGCCGCGGTCTTCGTCAACGTGCCGGAGCACCTCGCCGACAAGATGACCGGCTGGGTGCTGTACCTGTGCCAGACCGGCTTCCGGGTGTTCGCCAAGCCGAAGATCGGCCCAAGCGACATCGACGACGAGATGGCGGCCTACCTCACCGAGCGACCGCCGAGTGACGTGGCCGAGGTCGTGATCGCCTCCCATGACGCCCGCGCCTTCCTCGACGTCGCGGAGCGACTCGCCGCCGGCGGCGTGACCGTCAACGTGCTCGGTTTTCGGGAGTTCGCCGGCCAGTTCGTGCAGTCCGACGCGGTGCGGTTCGTGGACGCCGCCACCGTCGACGGCCTGTTCGCCGACCTGCCGCAGCGCGTCTCGCTCGTCGACCTGCCGCCGGAGGGCCGCTGGTTCGAGCCCACGGCCACGGTTGCCGCCGACGTCGAGCCGGTCCACGTCGACGTGTCCTGACGGCGGCGCGGCGCAAGACCAGCGGCGCGGCATAGCGGTCGCCGGCAAGGGGGTGGACCTCGACACGGTCGGCGTCGAGATCGACGTACCAGTACTCCGCCACGGCGAAGCGCTCGTAGAGGTCACGCTTGCGCACCAGCTCCAAGCGCCGCGTCGACGGCGACGACACCTCGACGATGACGTCCGGGGCGCCGCGTACGAATCGCTCCTCGAGCCGGTCGAGATGCTCCGGTCCGACGTAGAGCACGTCGGGCTCGACGACGTTCGACGCCGAGAAGTAGACGTCGAGCGGGGCGCAGTACGCCTTGCCTCCATGCTGCCGCACGTACAAGGTCAGCTCGACACTCAGCCACATCACGACGTCTTGGTGGCGGACCCGGGGCGACGGCGTCACGACGAGCTCACCGTCGATGAGCTCGCGACGCAGGTTGTCGTCGGGGAACGACGCGAGGTCGTCGTAGGTGAGCCTCGTCGGCACTGGCGACGCCATGACATCCCTCCCGCGGTCATCGCGGCGACGGTACGGCGATGGCGACCTGACGGTCGGGCCGCCGCCGGCGGCCCCGCCTGTGGAGTGTAGGCAGGTGGGTTCCGCGCCACGCCTGTCGGGAAGGTCACGTCCGACCACGACACCCGCACGAGAGGGGGCAGGTCTTGAAGGGGCGCGTCCAGGTCCAGCAGGTACGGCCGTCGGTCGACTGTGGCCGTTACGCCGCCAAGGCCATCGCCGGCGACGACGTCGTCGTCGGGGCGGACGTCTTCCGGGAGGGCCACGACAAGGTCGCCGCCGCAATCCGCTACCGCGGTCCCGACGACGCCGGGTGGCATGAGTCGCCGATGCGCCTGGACGTCAACGACCGTTTCTACGGCGCCTTTCCGGTCGACCGTGTCGGCGCGTGGCGCTACCAGGTCGTGGGGTGGACCGACCACTACGCGTCGTGGGTCGACGGTCTGGTCAAAAAGCACGCCGCCGGGCGCACCGACCTCGACGTCGACCTCGAGGAGGGCGCACGGCTGCTCGAGCGGCGCAACTCACCCCGGCCGGCGAAGGCGGCGTTGGCCGAAACCGTCGCCTTGCTGCGCAGCGATGCGCCGCTCTCGGACAAGGTCGCCGCGGCCGCCGCTCCCGGCCTGCTCGCGCTGCTCGCGCGCCACCCGGAGCGGACCGACGCGACGGTCGGCAAGCCCGAGCTGCCGCTGTGGGTCGACCGCGAGGCCGCGCGGTTCTCGGCCTGGTACGAGATGTTCCCGCGTTCGGAGGGGGCGACCGCGACGCGCGGCGGCACCTTCTCGGAGGCGGCCAAGCGCCTGCCCGCGATCGCCGAGATGGGGTTCGACGTCGTCTACCTCCCGCCGATCCACCCCATCGGGCGCACCCACCGCAAGGGCCCCAACAACACCTTGACGCCCGGCGAGCACGACCCCGGAGTCCCCTGGGCGATCGGCTCCGCGGACGGTGGGCACACGGCGGTGCACCCGGACCTCGGCACGATCGACGACTTCGACGAGTTCGTCGCCGAGGCGGGTCGCCACGACCTCGAGGTTGCGCTCGACTTCGCGATCCAGTGCTCACCGGACCACCCGTGGGTCAGCGAGCATCCCGAGTGGTTCAAGAAGCGCGCCGACGGGTCGATCCAGTTCGCCGAGAATCCGCCCAAGCAGTACCAGGACATCTACCCCATCGACTTCGACACCGCGGACATCGACGGCCTGCGGGCGGAGCTCAGCAAGTCGGTGCTCGACTTCTGGATCGGCCACGGCGTGAAGATCTTCCGCGTGGACAACCCGCACACGAAGGCAATCCCGTTCTGGGAGTGGCTGATCGCCGCGATCCGCCTCGAGCATCCCGACGTGCTGTTCCTCGCCGAGGCGTTCACGCGGCCGAAGATGATGCAGACGCTGGGCAAGGTCGGCTTCAGTCAGAGCTACACCTACTTCGCGTGGCGCAACACCAAAGCCGAGCTGACCGAGTACCTCACCGAGCTTGCGCACACCGACATGGCGGACTACTACCGGCCGAACTTCTGGCCGAACACCCCCGACATCCTCACCGAGTTTCTCCAGACCGGGGGGCGCCCGGCGTTCAAGCTGCGGCTGGTCCTCGCGGCGTTGCTGTCCCCGTCCTACGGGATCTACTCGGGCTACGAGCTGGCCGAGAACGTCGCGGTGCGCCCCGGCAGCGAGGAGTACCTCGACTCCGAGAAGTACCAGCACCGCCCGCGCAACTGGGACGATCCCGGCTCGCTGGCGCCTTGGATCGCGCGGGTCAACCGCATCCGGCGCACGCACACCGCGTTCCGGCGGCTGACGAACCTGTGGTTCCACAGCATCGACAACGACGCACTCCTCGCGTTCTCCAAGGTCGCGCCCGGCCGCACCGACGCGGTGCTCGTCGTCGTCAACCTCGACGCGCACTCCGCGCAGGCCGGCGAGACGTGGCTGGACCTGTGGCAGCTGGGGCTCGAGCACGCCGGGCCGTTCGAGGCGCATGACCTGCTCGCCGACACCACGTACGTGTGGAACGGGCCCGCGAACTACGTCCGACTCCATCCGCACGTCGAGCCCGCGCACGTGCTGCGCCTGCGCGCGCTGTAGCGGGAAAGGGCCGCCGTGCTCAGCCGTGACCCGCTGTGGTTCAAGTCCGCGATCTTCTACGAGGTCGTCATCCGCGGCTTCTACGACTCCACGAACGACGGCACCGGTGACATCCGCGGGCTGACCCAACGCCTCGACTATCTCGAATGGCTCGGCGTCGACTGCCTGTGGCTGCTGCCGTTCTACAAGTCGCCGCTGCGCGACGGCGGCTACGACATCAGCGACTACTGCACCGTGCTGCCCGAGTACGGCACCGTCGACGACGTCGCCGAGCTGCTCGAGCAGGCCCACAACCGCGGGATGCGGGTCATCGCCGACATGGTGATGAACCACACCTCCGACCAGCACCCGTGGTTCCAGGAGTCGCGCCGGCCGGGCTCGGCCAAACGCGACTGGTACGTGTGGTCCGACACCGGCGACCACTACGCCGACGCCCGAATCATCTTCGTCGACACCGAGATCTCCAACTGGACCCACGACCCTGAGGCCGGCGCCTACTACTGGCACCGCTTCTTCAGCCACCAGCCGGACCTGAACTACGACAATCCCGAAGTCCGCGAGGCGATGCTCGACATCGTCCGCTTCTGGTTGAGCCTCGGCTTGGACGGTCTGCGCCTGGACGCGGTGCCGTACCTGTACGAGCGCGAGGGCACGAACTGCGAGAACCTCCCCGAGACGCACGCCTATCTGAAGGAGCTACGCCGCGTCGTCGACGCCGAGTTCGACAACAAGGTGCTGCTCGCCGAGGCGAACCAGTGGCCGGCCGACGTCGTGGACTACTTCGGCGACGGCGACGAGTGCCACATGGCGTTCCACTTCCCGGTGATGCCGCGCATGTTCATGGCGCTGCGCCGCGAGGAGGCCGCGCCGATCCTCGAGATCCTCGACCAGACGCCCGATATCCCCGACAACTGCCAGTGGGGCTTGTTCCTGCGCAACCACGACGAGCTGACGCTGGAGATGGTCACCGACGACGAGCGCGACTACATGTACAAGGAGTACGCGCGCGACCCGCGGATGAAGATGAACGTCGGCATCCGCCGGCGCCTCGCTCCCCTGCTGGACAACAACCGCCGCGCCATCGAGCTGTTCCACGCCCTGCTGCTGAGCCTGCCGGGCAGCCCGATCATGTACTACGGCGACGAGATCGGGATGGGCGACAACATCTACCTCGGCGACCGCGACGGCGTCCGCACGCCGATGCAGTGGTCGATCGACCGCAACGCGGGGTTCAGCCGCGCGGACTTCGCGCAGCTGTACGCCCCGCCCATCCTCGACCCGGTCTACGGCTTCCAGTCGATCAACGTCGAGGCGCAGCAGCGCCACCCGCACTCGCTGCTCCACTGGGTGCGCAACATCATCGACGTGCGCAAGCAGCATCCCGTCTTCGGTGGTGGCTGCTTCACGCCGCTGGAGGCGTCCAACGGCAAGGCCCTCGCGTTTCTTCGCGGGGAGACCAACCCCATCCTTGTCGTCGCGAACCTCGCCGCCTCGGCGCAACCGGTCGAGCTGGACCTCTCGCGCTACCGCGACCGCGTCCCGGTCGAGCTGCTCGGGCGGACGGCGTTCCCGCCCATCGGCGAGCTGCCCTACCTGCTGACGCTCGCGCCGCACGGCTTCTACTGGTTCGAGCTGTCCGAAGGCGAGGGCGTGTGACGGCGCTCGCCGACCTCGCCGCCCCCGACCGGCACGCGGGGCTCGCGGCGGTGCTGCGGCCGTGGCTTCCGCGGCAGCGTTGGTTCGCCGGCAAGGCGCGCACCGTCACCGGCGTCGCGGTGGCCGACACGGTGCTGCTCGGCGACGGCGACGCCGCCGTCCTCGACGTCGTCGTCGACGTGCGCTTCGCCGACGGCGCGGCTGAGCGCTACCAGGTGCCGCTCGCCGCCGCGGACGGGGACGAGGCCGACGGGCTGGTTGCGACGCTGCCGACGCTGCGGCTCGTCGACGCGACGTTCGTCGCGCCTGCCGTCGCGGTGCTGGCCGCGTGTGCCGTGGACCCCAGCCCGCACGCGGCCGCCGGCGGCGGCGTCGTGCGCGGGGCGCCGACCGGCGGCGATGACGACGCGCTCGACGTCAGCAGCCCACGCCGGCTGACCGCGGAGCAGTCCAACACCTCGGTCGTCTTCGCCGAGCGCACAATTTTGAAAGTGTTCCGCAAGCTGGAACACGGCGAGAACCCGGACGTCGAGGTCACCCGCGCGCTGACGACTGCCGGGTTCCCCCACGCACCGGCGCAGTGCGGGGCGCTGACGCTGCACGACCGCTCCGGCGACGTGATGTGCCTCGGCGTGCTCGCCGCGTTCGTCGCCGGTGCACGGGAGGGGTGGGCGCTCGCGACCGGGGAGGTGCGCCGGCTCGTGGACTCCCCGGTCGGCTGTGCGTTGACCGATGGCGACCTCGCTGAGCGTTTCGCCGACCTCGGTCGGGCCGTCGCGGATCTGCACGCGGCGTTGCGCGACACGCTCGGCAGCCGCGACGCCGGCGCCGCGGACCTCGAGGAGTGGGTCGACGGCATGCGCGCACAGGCCGAGCGCGTCCTGGAGACGGCGGCGGCGCGGGCGCCCGACGCGGCGGCGGCGGTGCTGCGCCAGCGCGAGGCGCTGCTCGCCCGCTTCGGTCGCCTCGCGGCGGAGTCGGCGACGGGCCCGCTGACGCGCACCCACGGCGACCTGCACCTGGGCCAGGTCCTGCTCGACCGCGACGACCGCTGGCAGATCCTGGACTTCGAGGGCGAGCCGGCGCGCCCGCTGCGGGAGCGACGCCGGTTGGGTCCCCCGCTGCGCGACGTGGCGGGCATGCTTCGGTCGTTCGACTACGCCGCGGCGCAGGCATCGGGCGGTGATCTCGCCGGGGTGCCCGACGTCGCAGCCGCCTGGCGCGACGGGGCGCGCCGTGACTTCCTCGATGCGTACCTCGCCCGCGCCGGCGAGCACGGTGTCGTGCCGCACCGCGATGCGGCGGTCTCCGCCCAGCTCGAGGCCTTCGAGCTGGACAAGGCCGTCTACGAGCTGGGCTACGAACTGGGCAACCGCCCCGACTGGGTGCCGATCCCCGTCGGCGGGATCGCACGGGTGCTGGCCGGCGCCTGACCGGCGGCCGTTGCGCCGACGGCCGCAGCGGGTAGGTCGCGGGCAAGCGACCGAAGGAGACGCACCGTGGCCGCAACACCCAGCGACCACCCGAGCGACCTCGCGTGGCACGCGCCACGCATGGAGGTCGCCGGGGTCGTCGCCGGCGAGCATCGCGACCCGCACGGCGTCCTCGGCGTACATCCGACCGACGCCGGCACGGTGGTGCGGGCATGGCGGCCCGATGCGACGACGGTCCACGTCGTGCGTGACGGCGCGGACCCGGTCGCGGCCGAGCGCACCGACGACGCCGGCTTCTTCGAGGCGCTGCTCGACGCGCCGCCCAAGGCGTCGGACTACCTGCTGCGCGTCGGCTACCCCGACGGCTCGACGTTCGACCAGCGCGACGCGTACGCGTTCGGGCCGACGTTCGGCGAGGTCGACCTGCACCTCGCCGGAGAGGGCCGCCACGAGGAGCTGTGGCGGCGGATGGGCGCGCACGTCACCGCCGTCGAGGGCGTTGCGGGCACCAGCTTCGCCGTGTGGGCGCCAAACGCGCGTAGCGTGCGCGTCGTCGGCGAGTTCAACTCGTGGGACGGGCGGCTGCACCCGATGCGCCTGCTCGGCGGGTCGGGCATCTGGGAGCTGTTCGTGCCTGACGTCGCCCCCGGCACCGCGTACAAGTACGAGGTCGTCACCGCACAGGGCGCGATCGCCACCCGCGCCGACCCGTACGCCTTCGCCACCGAGGTCCCGCCCGGAACCTCCAGCCGCGTCTACGACAGCCGCTACGAGTGGGGCGACGCCGCATGGCTCGCGGCGCGCAAGACCCGCCAGGCAGTCCGCGAGCCGATGGCGGTCTACGAGGTGCACCTCGGCTCGTGGCTGCACCATCACGCCGACCGGGAGCGGGGCGGCCGGCCGTACAGCTACCGCGAGCTGGCCGAGCGGCTGCCCGACTACGTCGAGCAGCTCGGTTTCACCCACGTCGAGTTCCTGCCCCCCGCGGAGCACCCGTTCGGCGGCTCGTGGGGCTACCAGGTCACCGGCTACTTCGCGCCGTCCGCGCGCTTCGGCGACCCCGACGACTTCCGCTACCTCGTCGACCGCCTGCACCAGCGCAACATCGGCGTCATCGTCGACTGGGTCCCCGCGCACTTCCCCAAGGACGCGTGGGCGCTCGCGCGCTTCGACGGCACGGCGCTGTACGAACACGTCGACCCGCGGCGCGGCGAGCAGCCCGACTGGGGCACGCTGGTGTTCAACTTCGGGCGCAACGAGGTCCGCAACTTCTTGGTCGCCAACGCCCTGTTCTGGCTCGAGGAGCTCCACGTCGACGGGCTTCGCGTCGACGCCGTCGCGTCGATGCTCTACCTCGACTACTCGCGGCGCGAGGGCGAGTGGGTGCCCAACGAGTACGGCGGCCGGGAGAACCTCGAGGCGGTCGCGTTCCTGCGTGAGCTCAACACCGTCGTGTACGGGCGCTGCCCCGACGTCGTGACCATCGCCGAGGAGTCGACCGCTTGGCCCGGGGTGTCGCGACCCGTGCACCTCGGCGGACTCGGCTTCGGCTTCAAGTGGAACATGGGCTGGATGCACGACACGCTGTCGTACTTCAGCCACGACCCGATTCACCGGCGCTACCACCACAACGAGCTCACCTTCGGCTTGATGTACGCGTGGAGCGAGAACTACGTCCTGCCGCTGTCGCACGACGAGGTGGTGCACGGCAAGCGCAGCATGCTCGACAAGATGGCCGGCGACCGCTGGCAGAAGTTCGCGAACCTGAGGGCGCTGTACGCCTGGATGTGGGCGCATCCTGGCAAGCAGCTGCTGTTCATGGGCGGTGAGTTCGGTCAGTGGCGCGAGTGGTCCGAAGTTCGCGAGCTCGACTGGTACCTGCTCGACGAGCGCGACCATCGCGGCCTGCAGCACCTCGTCGCCGACCTCAACCACCGCTACCGCGCACACGGGGCGCTGTGGCAGCGCGACACCGATCCACAAGGGTTCGAGTGGGTCGACGCGAACAACGCCGACGAGAACCTCCTGTCCTTCGTGCGCTACGCCGAGGACGGGCCTCCGCTGGTGTGCGTGTGCAACCTCGCGCCGCTCCCCCGGTCGCACGTCCGCGTCGGTCTGCCGCTCGAGGGCGTCTACGACGAGGTGCTCAACACCGACGCCCAGTGCTACGGGGGCAGCGGCGTCGGCAATCTCGGCGCGGTGACCGCCGCCGCGACGCCATGGCACGGGTTGCCCGCGTCGGCCGAGCTGACCCTGCCGCCGCTGGGCGCGCTGTGGCTCGTGCCGCGCTGACGCCGCGCCGCACGGGCCGGCTGCACGCCGCCGGCCGCCGTACGAACCTCGCGCTGCTCGCGGTGCTCAGCGCGGCGCTGCTGACCGGCACACTCGCCTTCGCGACGGGAGGTGCCTGGGCACGCCCGGTCGTCGTCGCACACGGCATCGCCGGTGTCGCCGTTGCGGTGCTGGCGCCGTGGAAGGCGGTCGTCGTACGCCGCGGGCTGCGCCGGGCGCGTGCCGGGCGCGCCGCGTCGCTGGCGCTGGCGGCGCTCGTCGTCGCGGCGCTCGCGGCCGGCGTTGCGCACGCCGCCGGCGTTCGGTTTCTCGTCGCCGGCGTGACGGCCATGCAGTTGCACGTCGGCGCGGCATTGCTCGCCGTCCCGCTGGCCGCCTGGCACGTCGTCGCCCGGCCGGCGCGACCCGGACGCACCGACTGGTCGCGGCGCAACGCCCTGCGCGCGGGCGGCCTCGCGGGCGCTGCCGCGGTCGGCTGGCTCGCCACCGAGGGCGCGTTCGCGGCGAGTGGTGCGTCCGGCGCCGGACGGCGGGCGACCGGCTCGCACGAGACCGGTTCCGGCGACCCGGCCGCGATGCCGGTGACGCAGTGGCTGTTCGACACCGTGCCCGACATCGATGTTCCGTCGTGGCGCCTGCGCGTCGGCGACCGGATCCTCGACGCCGCGGCGCTCGCGGCCTACGGCGACCGGGTCCGGGCGACGCTGGACTGCACCGGCGGCTGGTACGCCACCCAGGACTGGACCGGCGCGCGCCTCGACCGCCTCCTGGGCGACCCGGGCGACGCGCGCAGCATCGCCGTGCGGTCGGTCACCGGCTACACCCGCTTGTTCCCGTTGCGCGACCGCACGCGGCTGCTCGTGGCCACCGCCGTCGCCGGTGCGCCGCTGTCGCCGGGCCACGGCTCCCCGGCGCGGCTCGTCGCGCCGGGGCGGCGCGGTTTCTGGTGGGTGAAGTGGGTCGAGTCGATCAGCTTCGACGCGCGCCCATGGTGGCTGCAGCCGCCGTTTCCGCCGCGCTGAACCGCGGCGACGAGCCGGCGCGGCGATCGCCGTCGACCGCTGCGGCGGCGCGGTGGACGGTCTCGACGTCGCACGGTTCGGCGATCTCGCGTTCCCCGGCGGCGACGATGAGCGCCGCCTGTTTCGCCACCTCGTCACGGTGCTCGTCGGTGCGGCAGCGCGCGTGGACCTCGCGAAGCATCCACAGCAACGCGACGAGGACCGCTGGTTCGCGAGCGCCGTAGCGGCGGATCTGTCCGCAGGCGGTGTCGAGGTAGTCCTCCAGCCGCGGTCGGTCCACCGCGAGCCGGACGACACCCTGGTCGTCGGCCCGCAGCACCGGCTCGAGGTCGCGCTCGGCGAGGACGGTCAGCAACGGGGCGAGGTGGCCGACGGCGTCGACCGCGGTCGTCGGGTCGTTGATGCCAGGCGACAGCGCCTTCGCCGCGATGTCGACGAGCTGACGCACGCCGAAGCCGACGTCTTGCTGCAGCGTCCGCTCGAAACCGACCTGGATCGCGTCGTTGACGAACTCGTTGGCGTCGTCGCGGTCCGGCGGCGCCGCGTCGCGGTCGAGCGTCCAGTACCACGCGAGCGTCCCACCGGCGACGACCCGCTCGCCGACGCGTGGCGCGACCCGCACCACGAGCCCCCGGGCGACCGCGTCGTCGAACAGCGAGTCCGGCGCGATCGCCTGCACGATGCCCGAGCGGCGGGCCGGCACGGCCACCGCATGCGACGCGACCTCCGGCAGCTGACGACGACCACGCTCGAACGGACGACGGTAGACGTTGTGGATGGTCTCGATCGTGTCGGTCTCGACGTCGCTCATCATCTTGTCGACGCGCAGCTCGACCGTGATGTGGTGGATGAAGTAGACGAGGGCGGCGACGCTGGCGGTCGCCAGGATCAGCCCGCCGGTGACCGCGAGCTGCGGCACGAAGTCCTCGTCGGGCGTCGCGCCGTTGCGGATGACGCGCAGCACCGTGAGGCTGTAGGTGAACGTCGCGAGGAACACCGCGAGCACGACCTGGTTGGATGGGTCACGCACGAACGTGCGCAGCAGGCGGGGGGAAAACTGGCTCGAGGCGAGCTGGAGCGTCACGACGGTGAGCGAGAACACGACACCGGTGACGGTGATGACCGAACCCGCGACCGCCTCGAGGACACCGCGCGCCCCGTCAGCACCGCCGCCGTAGATCCACGCGGTGATCGGCGACCCCGGTTGGACCCGTACGCCCACCAGGAGGTTGGCCAGCACGAAGGACGCGAGCACCGACACCGTCGGCAGGAACCACAGCGCGCCGCGCAGATACTCGACGACCGCGCCGAGACGCACGCCTCCCTTCATGCGCGCCTCACAGACGACTCATGCGGGCGGCGTCGGCACGGCGGCAGCGCAGTCACCGTCCCAGCGTGCCCCGCCGGTGCTTGCCGCTACCACGCCGGGCGCCGTGTAACGCGGGATGCCGCGCGGAAGGCTCGCCGCGCCCCGCCCCGGCCACCAGCGGACGAGGACCCGACAATCAGCGCCCAGCCGACGCACGGACCGACCGTCGCCGCCGATGGGACGGTGACCTTCGACGTGTGGGCGCCCCACGCGCACGCCGTCGAGTTGCTGCTCGCCGACAGGGCGGTGCCACTCGATGCGGCACCGCACGGGTGGCACCGGGTCCGCACCGAGGCCGGTCACGGCGACGACTACGCGTTCGGGCTGGACGGCGGCGAGCCGCGACCCGACCCGGCCGCACGCTGGCTGCCCGACGGCGTGCACGGCCGGGCGCGGGTGTTCGACCCAGCCACGCTGACGTGGTCGCCGTCGGAGCGGACCTGGCGGGCGCCGCCGCTGAGCGCCGGCGTGGTCTACGAGCTGCACGCCGGCACCTTCACCCCCGCAGGAACCTTCGCGGCGGCGGCCGAGCGTCTTCCTGCCCTTGCGGAGCTGGGCGTCACCCACGTCGAGGTGATGCCGGTCAACGGCTTCAACGGGACGGCCGGGTGGGGCTACGACGGCGTCGCCTGGTACGCGGTCCACGAGCCGTACGGCGGGCCGGCCGCGTTCGGGCGCTTCGTCGACGCCTGCCACGCCGCCGGCCTCGCGGTGATCCTCGACGTCGTCTACAACCACCTCGGGCCGAGCGGGAACTACCTGCCGGAGTTCGGGCCCTACCTGACCGACCGCTACCGCACCCCGTGGGGTGAAGGCCTCAACCTCGACGGGCCGGACAGCGACCCGGTGCGGTCGTTCGTGGTCGGCAACGCCGTGCACTGGCTGGAGACCTTCCACGTCGACGGTCTTCGTCTTGACGCGGTCCACGGGCTGATCGACACGTCGGCGCTGCCGATCCTGTCGCAGCTGTCCGACACCGTCGCGGCACTCGGCGCGCGCCTCGGCCGGCCGCTGCAGCTGATCGCCGAGTCCGACCGCTGCGACCCGCTGACCGTGCGTCCGCGTGCGACGGGGGGCACCGGGCTCGACGCGCAGTGGGCCGACGACCTGCACCACGCGATCCACACCGCGGTCACCGGCGAGCACGACGGCTATTACGTCGATTACGCCGGGCTGCCCGACGTCGCCGCCGCGTACCGCCACGGCTTCCTCTACGACGGGCGCTACTCGGTGTACCGCCGGCGCACCGTCGGGGCGCCGCTCGGCGACGTCTCGGCCCACCGGCTGGTGACCTGCATCCAGAACCACGACCAGGTCGGCAACCGCGCCGCCGGCGAGCGGTTGGTGAGCCTCGTCGGTGAGGAACTCGCGCGGGTCGCCGCAGTGCTGCTGTGCGCTGCGCCGAGCGTCCCAATGCTGTTCATGGGCGAGGAGCACGGCGAGACCGCGCCGTTCCAGTTCTTCACCAGCCATTCGGAGCCCGACCTCGCCGAGGCGGTCCGCCGGGGCCGGCGCGAGGAGTTCGCCGCTTTTGCCTCGTTCGGCGAGGCCGCCGACGTGCCCGACCCGCAGGATCCCGCCACGCTCGAGCGCAGCCGCATCGACTGGTCACGCGCCGACACCGACGCCGGGCGATCGTGGCGGGAGCTGTGGCGGCGCCTGCTGGCGCTGCGCCGCAGCGAGCCGGCGCTCGGCAACGGGCGGCGCGACCTCGTCGAGGTCCTGACGGTCGACCGGGAGGTCCTCGCGCTCGTCCGCCGCGACGACGGTGGCTCGGCGGTGCTCGTCGTCGCGAACCTCAGCGGCGAGGAGCAGGTGCTCGCGCTGCCGGACGGACGCTGGCGCCGCCTGCTCGACACCGGCGCGGCGCGGCCCCAAGGCGATCGCGAGCTCGTCGTGACGCCCCGGTCGGCGTCGCTGTGGGCGCCCGAGTGACCGCCGGCGTGACGGGGGACTGACGGGACGGCCGCGCCGTGGTCCGCGCCCTGCTGCTGAGCTACGAGTACGCCCCGCGCGTCTACGGGGGCCTCGGCCGGGCCGTCTCGCAGCTGGCGCCGGCGCTGGGTCCCCACGGCGCCGCGGTCACCGTCGCAGCGCTGCACGCGCCGGGCGCCCCGTCGTGCGAGATCCGCGACGGCGTCGCCGTGCGGCGGGTCGAGGGGGTGCCGGCGGTCGGCGAGATCGGCGACTGGCGGGCGGCGATCGACGCGTTCGACACCGCCCTTCCTGAGGCCGCCGCGCACGCCGCCGCGCACGCCGACGTCATCCACGCCCATGATTGGTTCGTCGCCGGTACGGCTCTGGGGCTGCGCGCGGCGACCGGTCTGCCGCTCGTCGTCACGGTGCACGCCACCGAGCGGGGGCGCCACCAGGGCTGGCTGCCGTCCGCCGGCAGTCACGCCGTCGACGCGGTCGAGCAACGCCTGGCCACCGCGGCCGACGTCGTCGTCGTGTGCAGCCACTGGATGCGCCGACGGGTGTTGGAGCAGTGGGGGGTGGACGCCGGACGCGTCGAGGTGGTGCCGCACGGGGCGCCGGCCGCCGCGGTGCGTCCGGCGGCGGGGGCGCGACGCGGCGTGCTGTTCGCTGGGCGCCTGGAGCACGAGAAGGGTGGCCAGGTGCTGCTGCACGCCCTCGCACGCCTCGCCGCCCAGGGCCTGTCTGTGCCGGTCACGATCGCCGGCGACGGCTCCCAGCGCGCGGCGTGGGGAGCGCTCGCGGAGCGGCTGGGCGTCGACCCGGCGGTGTCGTTCGTCGGCCGGCTGCCGGTCGAGGCGCTGGATGAGGCGTACGCCGCCGCGGCGGTCGTCGTCGTCCCGTCGCTGTACGAGCCGTTCGGTCTGGTCGCCGTCGAGGCGATGGCCGCCGGCGCCCCGGTCGTCGCGTCGGACACGGGCGGCCTCGCCGAGGTCGTCCGCGACGGCGGGCTGCTCGTCGCGCCCGACGACGACGTGGCGCTCGCCGCCGCGCTCCACGCCGTCCTCACCGAGCCGGACACCGCCGCGCGGCTGGCGGCGTCGGCGCGCCGGCGCAGCGCGGCGCTCCCGAGCTGGGACACCGTCGCGGGGGCGCACCTCGCGGTCTACCGCCGCGCGATCCGGGAAAGACGCGAAGGATGGGATGGGTGACCGACGCGGTCGGCCGCGGTGGCGGCGTGGCGCTCGCGTTGGTGATGCTCGCCGAGAACGTCTTCCCCCCGATCCCGTCGGAGGCGGTCCTGCCGTTCGCCGGCTTTCTCGTCGAGCAGGGGGAGCTGACGTTCGCCGTCGCGCTGTCCGCGGCAACGCTCGGCTCGACCGTGGGCGCCGTGGTCCTCTACACCGCCGGACGTTGGGGCGGGCGCGCACTGCTGTTGCGTCACGGGCACCTGTTCCGCCTGTCGCGCCGCGACCTCGACCGGGCCGACGACTGGTTCGACCGCCACGGCCCCAAGGTCGTGTTCGTCGCGCGCATGGTCCCGTTGTTCCGCAGCGTCGTCTCGGTGCCGGCGGGAACCAGCGAGATGCCCCTGGGACGCTTCGTCGTGCTGACGGCCGCCGGCTCGGCGCTGTGGAACGCCGTGCTGCTCGGCCTCGGCGTCGCGTTCGGCGAACGCTATGCCGCCGTCGGCGACGCGGTGGGGCGGGGTTCGACCGTGCTCGTCGTCGTCCTCGGCGTCGGGCTGCTCGCCGCCGCCGGCTGGTGGTACCGGTCGCGCGGCCCCCGGCACGACGCACTAGCGGCGTCGCCGGCCCGGATCTCAGCGCAGCCGCTGGAGCACGGGACCCATGACCGGGTCGGCGGCGAGCGCGCGCAACGTGCCGGCCGGCAGCGCGGCGAGGTGCTCGTCGAGGGCCGCGACGTCGGCCGGCGCGACGGCCGCGGCCCGTGCAGCCCACAGCGCCCCCGCCACCGAGCGGGCGGCGCGCGACTGCGCCTCGCGCCCTTGGCCCTCGAGCTGGCGGCGAGTGAGCCAGCGCCGGCGCTCGACGGACTCGGGGACGGGGCTCACGGCGTACCGGCGCGCGACCGTGCGCCGCACCGCCGCCGGCGCCATTGAGCGGTCGTCCGGCGGCGTCACGAGCACTGCGGCGTCGCGCGCCAGCGCGGCGAGGGCCTCGGCGCGGTCGACGAGGGCGTCGTGGTCGGCCGCGGCCACGCAGCGTCTGATCGGTCCCTGCGGTCCGGCGGTCGCGCGCGCCGTCCGCAGCGCCGCGGCCATCGTCGTGGCTGCCGTGGCGGCGAGCTCGGCGCTGGCGGCGGGATCCGCGAACACGTCGGGGCGGCCCGCCATCGCGTCGGCGAAGGCGGCCTCCGCCGCGTACAGCCGCAGCGCGGCGCGGGTGTCGGCCGCGGCGCCCCCACCATCGGGTGGCGCGGCGAGGCGGCCGACCGCCAGCACGCCGAGGCAGGCGGCCACAACCACGCCCCACCGCCCCGCCCGCCGCGTCGACGCGCGCTCCTCGGTCACCGGCCGACCCTACCGCCCTCCCTCCCGGGCTTGTCAGCGACGTTGCGCAAAGCGCAACACGGGTGACAAGGCCCGGTGGTGGGGGTCAGGTGGTGGGGCGGACCAGCAGGGCGACCGGGAGGGTGGCGAGCAGGTCGGCGAGGCGTCCGCCGGTCACGGAGCGGCCGGTGAGCCGGTCGGTCCACGCGCCGGCGTCCAGCGCCACGGCGGTGTCGTCCCAGCGTTCGCCCAGCGGGGCGGCGAGGTCGGCGCCCATGACGGCGCCGGGCAGCCGCGGCGCGACGGCGACGAGGCCAGCCGTCCCGTCCGGGGCGGTGCGGGTGTACGCGACGACGTGGTCGGCGAAGCGCCCCGTGACCGCCAGCGGCCGGTAGCCGGACGCGTCGCCGACGCAGGCGGCGGCCTCGCGCCGAGCGGTCAACGCCTGGTGCAGCACCCACAGCTTCACGCGGCCGTCGTGGCGCTGCGCCCACAGCTCGGCGGCGTCACAGCCGGCCCGCAGGTCCGCCAGGGCCGCGGCGCGCCGACCGAAGTCGACCGGCCGGCGGTTGTCCGGGTCGACCAGGCTGTCGTCCCACAACTCGTTGCCCTGGTAGGTGTCGGGCACACCCGGGGCGGTGCAACGCAGCACGAGCTGCGCCAGGCCCGCCACCATCGCGATCTCGTTGGCCGCGGCGGCGAGGTCGCCGAGCTCCGCGGTGAACGCGTCGTCGTCCAGGGCGGTGTCGATCAGCCGCGCGACCGCGGCCTCGTACTCCGCGTCGGGGTCGTACCACGAGCTGCGCTCGCCGGCCTCGCGCACCGCCTCTCGGCGTAGGCGCGCAGCCGCTGCCCGAGATCAGGTCCGGCCTGTCCCGACGCCGCGAACGGCCACACCGCCACCATCGTCTGGAACACCAGCGACGCGGTCTGGCGGTCGACCGGCCCGCGGGGGGCCACGCCGTCGCGCTGCGCCCAGCGCCGCAGCGTCTCGTCCCAGTGCTCCCCCAGCTGCGTCAGCGCGGCGATGCGCAGGCGCACGTCCTCGCCGCGCTTCGTGTCGTGCGTCGCGGTGGTGACCATGCCGGCCGGGTGGCGATGTGCCCGCTCGGCGTTGCGCGCATGGAACTCGTCGACGGTCAGCCCGAAGCGCGTCGGGTCCCCGCCGACCTCGTTGAGCGCGACCAGCCGCCGGTAGCGGTAGAAGACGGTGTCCTCCACCCCCTTCGCGGTCAGGGCGCCGGACAGCTGCTGGAAGCGGGTGATGAGGTCGAGCGCGGCGGCGTCGTTGCCGCGCCGGCCGGCGAGGACGTCGGCGAGAAAGTCGACGAGCAGCGCCGGCGCGGTGGTGTCGGTGGCGGCCACCGCGGCGCGCGCGGCGTCGATTCGCCGGACGTCCGCCTCAGCGGCCTCGCCGGTCTCGGGGTCGACGTAGGTGCGGTAGACGTCGAACGCGCTGACCAGCGCGCTGACCGCTTCGAGACAGGCGCGGTCGTCAACGTCGCGGACGTCGAGGTGAGCCTGGGACAGCGCCCACAGCCGGCGCGCAAGACGCGCGGCGTCGGCCGCGAGGTCCGCGGCGAGCGTCTCGCGTTTCGCGCGGCGCACCTGCTCGGCGTACGGCTCGGGACTCGCGCCCATCGCCGCGTCCAGCTCGTCGAAGCGACGCTGCGCCGCCGGGTCGACGAACAACCCCAGCACGTCGTTGCAGAACTCGTAGCCCGTCGTGCCGGCGGTGTCCCAGTCCCGCAGCAGCTCGCCGGGATGGGTGATCTTCTCCACGACCGTCCACACGCCGCCGCTGCGCTGCGCGAGGCGTTGCAGGTAGCGGCGAGGGTCGGCAAGCCCGTCCGGGTGGTCGACGCGCAGACCGTCCACGACGCCGTCGGCGACCAGGCGCAGGATCGTGTCGGAGGTGGCGTCGAACACGTGCGGGTCCTCGACGCGGACCGCGGCGAGGTCGTCGATGTCGAAGAAGCGCCGGTAGTTGATGAGCCCGTCGCCGGCACGCCAGTGGACCAGCCGGTAGTGCTGCGCTTCGAGCAGCGCGTGCAGGCGCTGCCAGCTCTCCTCGACCCCTGGCGTACCTTCCAGCGCGGTGATCCCGCCGCTGCGGGCGAGTGCCTCCCGCGACTCCGGGGAGAGGGGAAAGCGGTGGTCGTGGTAGGCCAGGCGCGGCTCACCGTCCTCCTCGACGAGCGCCAGCTCGCCCCGGTGGAGGACGGCGCCGTACTGATCGCCGAGGACGGGCACGATCACCTTGCCGGCCGCGCCCGGCAGCGCCGGCGTCCAGTCGACGTCGAACACGCGCCCGCCCTCGCCGCTGTGCCCCTCGGCGAGCAGCAGCCGCCACAGCGGCGTGTCCCAACCGGTGCCGAGGTGGTTGGGGACGATGTCGGCGAGGATGCCGAGGCCGGCGGCGTGCGCCGCATCGGCGAGCGCGCGCAGGCCCGCCTCGCCGCCGAGCTGCTCAGACACCGTCGTCGGGTCGGCGACGTCGTAGCCGTGCGTCGAGCCGGGCCGTGCCGTCAGCAGCGGCGACAGGTACACGTGGCTGACGCCGAGCGCGGCGACGTAGCGGACGACATCGCGGGCCGCGGCGAAGTCGAACGTCGGGCCGAGCTGCAGGCGGTACGTCGAGCCGACCGGTCGCGCGGCGTCACTCATCGCGGGCGTCGTCGAGCCGGCGCATCACGACCAGCGAGTGGTCGACGAGCTCGACCGTGTCGCCGGTGACGACCTCCCGGCCGCGCCCGCGGCGCACCGCGGCCGGGTTGGCGGTGTCGACCTCGACGCGCCACGCCTTGCCGTACTGCTCGCCCGGCACGGTGAAGCCCACCGACTGCCGGCTCGCGTTGGTCAAAACGAGAAAGCTGTCGTCGACGACGCGGCGGCCACGCTCGTCGGGTGTGGGAATCGCCTGGCCGTTGAGCAAGAACATCATCGCGAGCACCAAGCCGCTGTCCCAGTCGTCGGGCGTCATCTCGGTGCCGTCGGAGCGCATCCAGTCGACGTCCTGCATCCCGCCGCGGGTCTGCCCACGGAAGAACCGCTGCCGCCGGAACACCGGGTGCTCGCGGCGCAGGCGCACCAGCGACCGCGTGAACGCCAGCAAGTCGCGCTGCTCGTCGCCGAAGTCCCAGTCGTACCAGGACAGCTCGTTGTCCTGGCAGTAGGTGTTGTTGTTGCCGTACTGCGTGCGGGCGAACTCGTCGCCGCCGAGCAGCATCGGCACCCCCTGGGAGACGAACAGCGTCGTGAGGAAGTTGCGTAGCTGCCGTGACCGCAGCGCGCGGACCGCCGGGTCGTCGGTCTCGCCCTCGACGCCGTGGTTCCAGGAACGGTTGTGGTCCTCGCCCGAGCTGTTGCCGTCGAGGTTGGCCTCGTTGTGCTTGCTGTTGTAGGTGACGAGGTCGCGCAGGGTGAACCCGTCATGGGCGGTGATGAAGTTGATCGACGCGTACGGGCGTCGCCCGTTGTGCGCGTACAGGTCCGACGACCCCGACAGCCGCGACGCGACCTCACCGAGGCCGGGCACCTGACCGCGCCACCAGTCGCGCACGGTGTCGCGGTACTTGCCGTTCCACTCCGTCCAGTGGACCGGGAAGTTGCCGACCTGGTAGCCGCCCTCGCCGACGTCCCACGGCTCGGCGATGAGCTTGACCTGGCTGACGACCGGGTCTTGCTGGATGAGGTCGAAGAACGCCGCCAGCCGGTCGACGTCGTGCAGCTCGCGCGCGAGCGTCGACGCGAGGTCGAAGCGGAACCCGTCGACGTGCATCTCGAGGATCCAGTAGCGCAGGCTGTCCATGATGAGCTGAAGCACCTGCGGATGGCGCACGTTGAGCGAGTTGCCCGTGCCGGTGTAGTCCCTGTAGTAGCGCGGGTCATCGGCGAGCAGCCGGTAGTACGCGGCGTTGTCCACGCCCCGGAACGACAGGTGCGGCCCCTGGTGGTTGCCCTCGGCGGTGTGGTTGTAGACCACGTCGAGGATCACCTCGAGGCCGGCGGCGTGCAGGTCGGCGACCATCGCCTTGAACTCGTAGACCTGCTCGCCGACCCTGCCCCGCGCCGCGTAGTCGGCGTGCGGGGCGAGAAACCCGATCGTGTTGTAGCCCCAGTAGTTGCGCAGCCCCTTCTCGACGAGGAAGTGGTCCTGCACGTAGTGGTGGACCGGCAGCAGCTCGACGGCGGTCACCCCCAGCGAGGTGAGGTAGTCGATGATCGGCGGGGACGCGAGCCCGGCGTAGGTCCCCCGCAGCTCGGGCTGCACCTCCGGGTGCAGCATCGAGATGCCCTTGACGTGGGTCTCGTAGATGACCGTCTCGCTCCACCGGGTCCGCGGGGACCGGTCATCGCCCCAGTCGAAGAACGGGTTGACGACGATCGACCTGGGCATGTGCGGCGCGCTGTCGCGGTCGTCCATGACCGTGTCGTCGTCGCCGAGCGGGTACGCGAACACCGCGGGGTCCCAGTCGACGTCGCCGTCGATGGCCTTCGCGTACGGGTCGATCAGCAGCTTCGCCGCGTTGAAACGGTGGCCGGCGGCGGGCGCGTAGGGTCCGTGGACGCGGTAGCCGTAGCGCTGGCCCGGCCCCACGCCCGGCAGGTAGCAGTGCCAGTTGAACGCCGTCTGCTCGCGCATCGGGATGCGCAGCTCGTAACCCTCGCGGTCGAACAGGCACAGCTCGACGCCGTCGGCGTGCTCGCTGAACAGCGAGAAGTTCGTCCCCCGCCCGTCCCATCGGGACCCGAGCGGGTACGGCGTGCCCGGCCAGACGTGCACCACTGCGGAGCTCCTCGCGTTCGACGGCCTGCGGCCGCGAGAGCCGCCAGAGGCCGTAGCCTGCCCCCGCCCGGCATCGACTAACGTCCGCGCCCATGCCGACCGCCCCGCCCCCCGCCGCCACCACCGGGGCGGGACTGCATCGCTGGCTGCATCCCGCCGTGTTGGCCGCCGCCGCGCTGTCGGTCGCCTCGGGATTCGCCCAGTTCGGCGTGGTGGCGGGCCTCGGCGACGTCGCGCAGGCGTTCGGCGAAGGCGCTGGCGGCGGTGTCGCTGACCAGTTGGGGCTGTCCGCCACCACGCTCGGACTCGGCCTGGGTGTCATCCGCCTCGCCGCGCTCGGCGGGCTGCCGTTGTCGTCCTACGCCGATCGCCGTGGGCGCAAGACCGTGCTGCTCGCCTGCGCCGGCGCTGGGCTCGCGTTCACTGCCGTCGCGGCGCTGTCCCCGGCGTACTGGTGGTTCGTCGCGCTGTTCGCGCTCGGTCGTCCGCTGCTGTCCGCGACGAACGCGATCACCGGGGTCATCGCCGCCGAGGAGACGCGCAGCAACGACCGCGCAAAGGCGGTCGCGCTGATCACCGCGGCGTACGGCACGGGGGCCGGGGCGACGACGCTGGTCCGCGCCGCCTTCGGTGGGGCGCTCGGCTTTCGAGGGCTGTTCGCGCTGTCGCTCGTGCCGCTGGCCGCCTTGCCGCTGCTCGCGCGCGTCATCGAGGAACCGCAGCGCTTCGCCCGTCTGCAAGCCACCGTCGCGAGGTCGCGGCTTGGTCTGGGCGCGGTCCGTCGCGACCTTCGACCGCGGCTTGCGACGGTGTGTGCGCTCGCGTTCGCGGCGTCGTTCGGAACGAGCCCGGTCAACGGCTTCGTGTTCGCCTACGCCGAGACGGTCCTCGGCCTGCGTCCGACCGACACGTTTTTCGTCGCCGCAGCCGCCGGCGTGCTCGGGTTGTTCGGGCTGCTCGCGGGGCGCTGGACGGCGGACCACTGGGGCCGGCGGTCGACCAGCGCCGTCATGCACGTCGTCGTGGGACTCGCCGGCATGCTGACCTACACCGGCACGCCGCGCGCGGCGGTCGCCGGCTACCTGCTCGGCCTGGTCGCCGGCTCGGCGTACGCCCCGGCGGTCGGGGCGCTGTCAGCCGAGATCTTCCCCACCAGCGAGCGCGCGACGGCGGCCGGCTGGCTGACCGCGGCGAGCGCGTTGGGCGCCGTCAGCGGGCTGTTCTGCTTCGGCGCCGCCGCCGATCGCTTCGGCGGCTTCACCGCGGCGGCAACGCTGGTCAGCATCCCGGTCGTGGTCACCGCTGCGCTCTACCTGCGGTTGCCCGAGACCCGCGGGCTGGAGCTGGAGCAGTCCGCACCCGAACTGCTCGCCGGGCAACGTGGGTAGGCCTCAGACGGCGGCGCCCGCCGCCGCGTCGCAGCCGTCCGGTCCGCTCGTCGTCGGCGTCGACGTCGGCACGACCAGCGCGAAGGCGACGGCCTACGACGCCGCGGGGCGCAGCTGGGCGGCATCCGCGCGGGCCTATCCCCTGGCGACTCCGGCGCCTGGCCGCGCGGAGCAGGACGCCGACGAGGTCTGCGACGCCGCCTGCGCCGCCCTCGCCGCGGTCACCGACGACGTCGCGCGCGCCGGCGGGCGCGTCGCCGGGGTGGCGCTGTCCGCCGCGATGCACAGCCTGCTCGCCGTCGACTCCGCCGGCCGGGCGCTCACGCCGGTCCTGACCTACGCCGACACCCGCGCCGCAGCCCAAGCGACCACCCTGCGCGCGGCGCCCGCGGCGGCCGGACTGCAGCAGCGGACCGGCACACCGATCGCGGCGATGTCGCCGCTGTGCAAGCTGCGCTGGTTCGCCGCCCAGGAGCCGGACGTGTGCGCCCGCGCGGCGCGGTGGATCTCGCTGAAGGAGCACCTGGTCACCCGGCTGACCGGCGCGACCGTCGTGGACCAGTCGATGGCGTCGGCCACCGGGTTGTTCGACGTCCACCGCCGCGACTGGGACGCCGAGGCGCTGGACCTGGCCGACGTGACGGTGGAGCGGCTGTCGACACCCGTGCCGGTCACGACGGTGCTGCCCGCCCGCGACCTCGGCGTCCCGGTCGTCGTCGGCGCCGGCGACGGCTGCCTCGCGAGTGTCGGGGTCGGGGCGCTGACGCCCGACGTCGCCGCGCTGTCGATCGGGACGTCCGGCGCGCTGCGGATCGTCACGGACCGGCCCGACACCGACGCCACCGGCCGGCTGTTCTGCTACGTGCTCGACGACCGGCGCTGGGTCGTCGGCGGCTCGATCAGCAACGGCGGTCTGGTCCTGCGCTGGCTGCGCGACGGCTGGCTCGCCGACGAGGGGCAGGCGCTGGGCTACGAGGAACTCAACGCGCTCGCCGCGGCCGCGCCCCCGGGTGCCGACGGTCTGCTGTGCTTGCCGTACCTCACCGGCGAGCGCGCCCCGCAGTGGGACGCCGGCATCCGCGGGATGCTCCTCGGCGTCGACTTGCGCCACGGCCGCGCGCACCTCGTGCGCGCCGCGTTGGAGGGCGTCGCGCTCCAGCTGCGCTGGGTGGCCACCGCGATCGCCGACGCCGGCGCCGCCCCGAGCGCGGTCCGCGCGACCGGCGGCTTCACGCGCTCACCGCTGTGGCTGCAGATCGTCGCGGACGTCCTGGACCGGCCGCTGTCGGTGCCCACCGGCACGGGCGGCAGCACGCTCGGCGCGGCGCTGCTCGGCCACGTCGCGCTCGGGCTGCTCGACGACGTGACCGACGTCGCGATCCCGCCCGGCGCGGTGGTCCGGCCGCGCTCCGAGGCAGTCGCCGTCTACGACGGGGTGTTCGCGCGCTTCACCGCCGCGTACGGGGCGATGCGGGGCGCCGCCACCGGCCCCCCGACCGGCGACCGTTGAGGGGTGGCCGCGGCGACGTCGACCTCAGCCGCGCTCCCGACCGGTCAGCAGCCGGTAGGCGAGCCCGGTGACCGCCCCGAAGACGAGGTGAGCCGACAGGTCCTTGGTGAGCGCATCGCGGTCGTACTCCCAGATCGGCTGGTACACCCCGATGGCACCGAGCGTCGCGTAGCTGTTGGCGAACGCCGCCGCGCCGGTCAGCAGACCCCCACGCACGGCTGGCCGCCGGTGGTTCAGCACGCCATGGACCACCCCGTAGCCGAGGCCCGTCAGCCAGTGCACGACGTTGGTCGCCACCCCCGCCGTGCTGTCGGGCAGGTCGAGCCCGACCGCGCCGGCGACCTTGGCCGCGACCTGCCCCGGCGCCGCCGCGTCGTCGAACGACTCGGTGGACGTGGCGAACTCCCAGTCGAAGAACCCGTCGTCGCCGCCGCCGGCGCGGTAGCGGGCGTACCACACGAGGTCCATCGCGACCATGCCGGCCGTGCCCGCGAGCGCCCCCGCCGCCATCCGCTTCATCGCGGCTGCCATGGGTCCCTCCTCACCTGTGTGCCTGCGACCCCGTCGATACCCCGGTCGAAGGCGTCTCCACGCGGTGAACGGATCATCGCGTCCGCGCCGCCGGCGCCCAGAACCGCTGACACTGCCCACGTCCGGTGCTGGTATGCCGCCACGGCCGTCACGGCCGTCACGGCCGTCACGCATGCGACGCCGGCTAGAGCACGCCGGCGCAGGGACGTCTTCGACGGCGCCCACAGCGTGTCCCGGCTGCGGTCGGCCCCGACGCCGGGGCGCGGCCGGGGCGCCCGGGCTCGAGACCTCTCGGCGCGGCGCCCCACGTGCGGGATGCGGACGCAGGCTGACGCCTCCGGCCCGCACGGTCCGGAGGCGTCGGGTCATGGGGTATGTCGCTGGGGCGCCGCGCCCGTTTCTGGCCGGCATGCCCGTGGCGGTCGAGCGGTGTAGCGCCCGTCGGCGTCGCGGGTGACGGTCCAGAAGTCGTGGTGAACGTTGGCGTGGCACGACCAGCACAGCAGGGTGAGGTTGTCGACGTCGGTGGGCCCGTCGGCGCTCCACCAGCGGACGTGGTGGATCTGGCAGCGGACCGCGGGGGCGTTGCAGCCGACACAGCGCCGGTCGCGCACGATCACCGCGACCCGCTGCCGGGTCGTCGGGTTGCGCCGGGTGCGCCCGACCCGCAAAACGTCGCCGTCGGCGGCGGTCACGACGGTGGTGACCTCGGCGTCGCAGCAGACTTGGCGGGCGGTGGCGGTGCACACCGCCCCGTACCCGTCGACCTCCGCCGGGGCGGCGCCGGGGACGCCGTGCAGCGCGTCGACGGTGGTGATCACCAGCACCTGCGCGCGGGTGGCGGCCATCGCCCGCGCCACCCGCCGCGCCTGCGCCCGGTCCATCTCCCCGCCGCCGTCCCCGTCCGCGCCGGCACCCGCGTGCCCGCCGTCGTGGCGGTCCCCGTGGCTGGCGTCGTCGTGGCTGTGGGCAGCGTCGGCGGGTTCGGCGGTGCGGATCGCGGGGTTGCCCGCCGCCAGGTTCGTGACGGTGGCCAACGCGTCGGCCATCCGCTGCGGGTGGGTGCGCTGGTCGTCAGGCCCGTCGCGGCGGGCGAGGCGGCCCAGCAGGCCGTGCAGCGTCGCGCCGGCGACCGGTTCCAGCTGGCCGGCGGCGGTCCACGCCCCGTCCGCGTTGGGGGTCAACGAGAAGCGGCGCAGCCGTTTGGCGCGCAGCTCGCGGTCGGCGAGCACGTCGTCGTTGACCGTGTGCGCGAACCCGTCGAGCCGGCGACCCAACTCGCGCCGGTCCACCCGCCGCCCGCCGCCCGCGACCACCCCACCGTCGCCCGCCGAACCCGACCTGCCGCCGGCACCGTCGGCTGCGTCAGCGACGAGCCGGTCGAGCCGGTCCACCGTGTCGCCGGCCACCGGCTCGCCCGCGTCGGCCAGCTGGCCCAACGTGCGCGCGCGGCCGCGGCGTGGCCCAACCCGATGTCGCCCCGCGCCAACGCCGCGCGCGTCTCGGGCAGCCGCTGCAACGCGGCCGCCGCCGCCACCTGCGACGCCGCCTCCCCGCGGGTCAACCCCAACCGACACAACAGATCCGCCGGCGACCGGTCACCCGTCGCGCGGCTCGACCCGCGCGCGGCCATCTCCGCGACCCGGCGCAGCTTCTCCCCGGCGACCGTCGCCTCCAGCCGCTGCAACCGCTCCACCGACACCGCTAACGCCGCGTCGTCCACGTCGCCGGCCAACGGGTTCGCCGCCACGCGGCCCAACGCCTCGCCAGCCACCGTCAACGCCGCCGCGTCGCCGACCTTGGCGAGCAGCGCGTCGGCGACGCCTAGCCGCCCCTCGTCATCCAGCCGCGCGACCCCGTCGGCGATGACGGTGCGCACACCGGCGTCGTCCAGGCCGGCCAGCGCGTGGCGGACGGCATCGACCGCGTCGGCGGCGCCGCCGCCGCCGCCCCGCTCACCCGTCGCACTCGAACGCATGTACGGATGATACCCGACCGGTGCGACAGAAACCCGCCGTTCCACAGCTTGCGCACCAAGTTTTTCGGGTCGGCGGAAAGCGTTACTGCGCAACCGCTCCTTGGTGGCCGCAACAACGACGTCGTCACGCTCGCTGAGGATGCTCAAAGGTTGGCCGGTGCATCATGGTGACGGGCGCGCCGGTAGAGGCCACGATCAACGCGTTCCAAATCGGGGTAACGCACGGCGTGGTTCGGTGGCGCGTTGACGCACATGGCTGACACGATGTGCGTGCGGATCGTCGACTCCGCATGCTGGCTGCCCCGAGCGCGGGCCTCTGCGATCACTTCAGCGGGCGAGAACGTCTCGCGCCCATGGCGCCGTTCCAGCGCGGCGAATGCATCGAGGATTTCGCGTCTGCACGTCTTGTCGTATGAAGCCCACGGCATTGCCATCCTCAACAGCTGACACGTCAACCGCCGTCTCGGCGGCCGGCAATCAACGCTGTCACCGTGTCGATCGCCGACGTCCACGATGAGCGCCGGAAGCGCCCCGCCGCACCGCCAAGGCTGCTGTAGTCCGTCCACCGCAACTGATATCGCCTGGTGAGAGCGAGCACCTCCGTCCGTTTTGATGTCGTTCCAGCACCTGCCCGTTCAGCCCATCCGACCGTGCCCGCGACGATGTTCCCTCCCGCACGGACGAGTTCTTCGAGCCGGCAAAGGTCCTTCACGACGTCGTACCTCCGGACGTCGTGCGCCGACTGCTTTCGCAGAATGAATCGCTCACCGCCGATGTCCGCCTCGAGCGTCGTCACGAGGTACTTCAGCTCGACCGCAAAACGCTTCGACCCCAACATCAAGATGAGGTCGAGAAAGACCGGCTTCCCGGATAGCGGCCGCGTCTCGAGCCGGATTTGTGCCTCAGGATGGTCGAGTTGTAGCTGCCATGCGAGCGCATGCTGAAAGTTCGCCTCACTGTGGAACACCGGTCGCCTGCCGGCCAGGGCTCGCAGCGATGTCGCGATGCCGTCGGCACTCATGGCAACGACCCCCATCAACGGATGCGGTGCCTACCGGCCGCCCCCGATGCGCACGACCGTGCGTCCCCGCATCCGGCCCGCCAGGACGGTGCGCAGCGCGGAGCGCAGGTCGTCGCCGAGCCCGTCGATCTCGACGGCGATCGACTCGTCGAGGCCGCGCGGGCGCAGGTCACCGGCGAGACGACGCCAGACCTCCAGGCGGACGTCGC
This sequence comes from Egibacteraceae bacterium, assembly GCA_030446745.1. Taxonomy (GTDB): domain Bacteria; phylum Actinomycetota; class Nitriliruptoria; order Euzebyales; family Egibacteraceae; genus JAUJMS01. The sequence continues at coordinate 112,146 of JAUJMS010000001.1, forward strand.
GCGGGCACGCGACCGAGTCGACGCCGAGCAGCGCCACACCGCGCAGGATGAACGGGAACACGGTCGTCGCCAACGCCGACCCGCCGGTCAGGCCGCTTGCCGCGACCGCCGCATCCCGCCGCAGCGTCCGCAGGATGCCGGCGAGCGTGTCCCCGCCCACACAGTCGACCGCGCCGGCCCAGCGTTCCGAGCCCAGCGGGCGGCTGGCGTCGCCGACGACCTCGTCGCGGCCGACGACCGCCGCGGCGCCGAGGTCGCGCAGCCACGCGACGGCGTCCGCTTTGCCGGTGCTCGCGACCACCTCGTAGCCGCGCTCGGCGAGCATGCCGACCGCGGTGCTGCCCACGCCGCCGGTGGCGCCGGTCACCAGCACCGGCCCGTCGACGGGTGCCAGGCCGCGCTGCTCGAGCTGGACCACGCTCAGCCCGGCGGTGAATCCGGCGGTGCCGAGCGCCATCGCCTGGCGCGCCGTCAGCGCGGCCGGTAGCGGCACGACCCACGCGGCCGGGACGCGGGCGTACTCGGCGTAGCCACCGTGGTGCGCCACGCCGAGGTCGTGCCCGTGGACGATGACCGCGTCGCCCGGCGCGATCCCGTCGGCCTCGCTCGCCACGACCTCGCCGGCGAGGTCGACGCCCGGCACGAGCGGGCTGATCTTCGCGACCTTCCCGCCGGCGGTCGTCGCGAGGCCGTCCTTGTAGTTCACCGATGACCAGCCGACGCGCACCGTCACCTCGCCCGGCGGCAGGTCGTCCGGTGCCAGGTCGCGCACCTCGACCGCGACGTCGCCCTCGCGGCGCTCGGCGACGAGTGCCGCGAAGCGCGGCGGCACGGCCGTCACCGCGACGCCTGCGCGCTCATGGCGCGGGCACGTCGCCGCGACCGGCCGGGCTAGGCGTCGGCATACAGCGCTTCGATCTGTTCGGCGTAGCGTTCGTTGATCGGCTTGTGCCTGATCTTCAGCGTCGGCGTGATCGTCCCCTGCTCGACGGTGAAGTCCTCCGGCAGGATGCGGAACCGCTTGACCTGCTCGGCGTTGGAGAGCCCGGCGTTGACCTCGGCGACGTGGGCCTCGACGAGGCCGACGATGTCGGGGTGGGTCGTCAGCTCGGAGTAGTCCTGGTAGGCGATGGACTTCTGGGCGGCGAACGCCTTGACCGCCGCTTCGTCGAGCGTCAGCAGCGCAGCGACGTAGCGGCGACGGTCGCCGAGCACGACCGCCTGGGACACCCACGGCGAGAACTTCAGCTTCTGCTCGATGACCTGCGGCGCGATGTTCTTGCCGGCCGCGGTGATGATGATGTCCTTCTTGCGGTCGGTGATCGTCAAGAAGCCGTCCGCGTCGAGGACGCCGATGTCGCCGCTGTGCAGCCAGCCGTCGTCGTCGATGAGCTCGCGGGTCGCCTCCTCGTTGCGGTAGTAGCCCATGCACACGTTGCCGCCCCGGTAGAGAATCTCGCCGTCGTCTGCCAGGCGGAGCTCCCCGCCGGGGATCGCGTAGCCGACGGTGCCGAGCTTGAAGCGATCGATGCGGTTGATCGTCGTGGGCCCGTGGTCCTCGGTCTGCCCGTAGACCTCGACCAGGGGCACGCCGATCGCCTGGAAGAACTCCAGCAGCTCCATGGCGATCGGCGCGGCACCGGACACCAACGCGGCGAGCGCGTCGTAGCCGAGCGCCGCGCGCGCCATCCCGAACAGCTGCGCGTCGGCCTGCTGCCACGCCGCCTCGAGGTGGTCGGGCAGCTGCTGGCCCTGCTGGCGCAGCCGCACCCGCTGCTTGCCCAGCTCGATGGCCTGCTGCGCCTTCTCGCGCTGCTCGTCGGGCAGCGACGACAGCAGCGCCATGATCCCGTCGTACTGCTTTTCGAGCACGCGCGGCACGACGAACTGCACCGTCGGCCGGCACGCCTTGAGGTCGTCGCCGAGAGTTTCCAGCGACTCGGCGAACCAGACCTCGAAGCCCTGCTGCAGCTGGAGGTAGGCGCTCGAGGTCCGCTCGCCGACGTGGGACAGCGGCAGGAACGACAGCTTGCGGTCCTCGGTGCCCGCCGCGAGCACCGCGTCCAGCGAGGCGAGCGTCCACACGACGCTGTGGTGCGACAGCATCGTGCCCTTCGGTGGCCCGGTCGTGCCCGAGGTGTAGATGACCGCCGCCAGCCCGTCGGGGGTCGCGGCGCTGCGGCGCAGGTCGTACTCCCCCGGCTGCGCGCGCAGGTACTCGCGGCCGCGTTCGAGCACCGCCTCCCAGGCGAGGTAGAAGTCGCCGTCGCAGCCTTCGCCGGTGAACACGATGCACGCCCGCAGCCGCGGCAGGTCCTTGCGGATCTGCTCGATCTTCGCGCGCTGGGCCTCGTCCGCGACGAAGACGATCGCCGCCTCGGAGTGCTCGAGGATGTAGTGCACCTGCGGCGCCGAGCTCGTCGGATAGATCGGGCAGCTGATGACGCCGGCGTTGATCATCCCGAAGTCGGCTTCGTGCCACTCGCGGCGGTTGCCTGACATCAGAGCACCGAACTCGCCGGGTGCCAGACCCATCGACAGCAGCGCCCCGGTGACCGCTCGGACCGTGTCGCCGTACTCGGCGAAGGTGACCGGCGTCCAGCCGTCCGCGCCCTTGACCCGGAACGCGACGCGGTCCGACCAGCGGTCGATCGCACGGGCGAACAGCGCGGGGATCGTCTCGGCGGCAGGGGTGATGGTCTCTGGCACGGCGGCCTCCCGGTTTCGTGTCGACAGCGCTGCGGGGCGGGCAGTGATGGTAGCGATGCGGCGCGGCACCGGGTTGGCCGGCGCACCAAGCCGCCGCGTCAGCGCACCGCCGCGGCGGGCTGGTCGGCCGCGGCCGCGAGCATCGCCTCGAACCGCCGCACGACGACCGGCCACGCGTAGCGCGCCGCGACGTGCGCGCGGCCGGCGGCGCCCATGACGGCGCGCCGTCCGGGGTCGGCGAGCAGCGCCACCACCGCCGCGGCGACCGCGGCCGACGACGTCCCGTCCACGACCGTGCCGGTCGCCCCGTCGACAAGCGCCTCCGGTGCGCCGCCGGAGCGCCCGGCGACCACGGGCACGCCGCACGCCTGCGCCTCGAGGTAGACGATGCCCAGTCCCTCGACGTCGAGGCCGGCGAGCCGTGTCCGACACGGCATTGCGAACACGTCCGCGGCGGCGTGGTACGCGGGCAGATCGGTCCACGCGACCGAGCCGGCGAAGGTGACGTCGCGCTGCAGGCCAAGCGTTGCGACCCGCCGGCGCAGCCGGTCGGCCAGCGGCCCGTTGCCGGCCAGCAGCAGGTGCGCGCCGGGAACGCGGCGGCGGACCTGCGGCCATGCCTCGACGAGGACGTCGTGGCCCTTGCGTGCCACCATGCGTCCGAGGCACAGCACCAGCGGCTGGTCGCGGGCCAGACCGTGGCGCCGGCGCACCGCGTCGCCGGGGGCGTCCGGGGTGAACGCCGCAGTGTCGACACCCGGCGGCACGAAGTGCACCGTCGTCGTCGGCGCCACCCACGGCGTCAGCGCCCGCCCGGTGAACTCGCTGATCACCCCGACCGCCGCCAGCCCGCGCAGCGCACGGCGCACCAGCGGTCCGGCGCCGATCCGCACGAGACCGGCTTCGTGGCCGTGGGTCAGCGCGACGCACGGCACGGGCAGCGCCGCCGCCAGCTCCCCGAGCGGCCACGCCGCCCCGAACACGACGACGTCGGCGCGGTGGCTGGCGATCTCGGCGCGGACGACGCGCGCGAGCGCCGGCGTCGGAAGCAGCGGCCGGCGCCCGACGCGCCGCACCGGGTACGGCAACGTCCGGTCGGCGGCGGCGGCGTCGGGCACCGAGGGCGCGATCACCCGCGTCGCCGCAGGGTCGGACCGTGCCAGCAGGTTGCCGACGAACTGCTCGATGCCGCCGCTGCGGGGCGGGAGGTCGTTGGTGACCCACAGCACCCGCCGCGCCGCCTGCGTCACAGGGGCCATCGCCGTGTCATCGTCAGGCGCGCGACCGCCGCCGGGTGGGTCGCCCACAGCGCGGTCGCCCAGCCCGGCGGCGCCGGCTCGCTCAGGTTGGCCCGCGTCAGTCCTTCCTGCAGCCGCGCATAGACGTCAGGCGCCGCGGTGAGATCGAGCGCGGCCAGGTCGGCGGCGGCCTCCGCCCGACGGCTGACCCAGTTCTGCAGCGGCAGTGCCGCAAGGGTCAGGGCGACGACGATGGCGAGCACGACCGGCGCGGCACGCGGGTCGGTTACGTTGCGTTGCCGACCGCGGCGGGTCCGGGCGCGGGTGACCGCCGCGACGGTGTAGGCGACGACGACGGCGCCCGCGCCGGCGAACAGTCCCTGGCGCCACAGGTCGGCGTGTCGGTCGTGGCCGAGCTCGTGGGCGACGACGGCCGCGACCTCCGCTGGCGGCCGCTGCGCCACCAGCGTGTCGTAGAGCACGACGCGCCGGGTCGTACCCAGCCCGGACACGTAGGCGTTCTGCCGCGTCGTGCGGCGGCTGGCATCCGCGACGAGGAGCGCGTCGATCCCGCCGCCGGCGCGGGCGACGACCCGCTCGACTGCCGCACGGACCGGACCGTCGGGCAGCGGTCGCGTCGAGAACTGCAGCGGTTCGAGCACCAGTGGCGCGGCGAAGGTGACCGCGATGCCGAGCACGGCGCCGGCCAAGCCGGCGACCGGCGGCCACGCGCGCGGCAACCGCCGCGCAAGCGCGACGGCGCCGGCGACGACGACGGCCACAGCGAGCCAGCTCGGAGCGCGGGTGGCCAACCAGTCGTAGGCCCAGCCGGCGAGGCCCTGGGTTCGCAGACCGAACGCGCCCTCGTGGACGAACGTCGCCCAAAACTCCAGCGGCACGAGGACGACGTCGGTGGCGACGACCACCGCGGTGACGGCGGCCGCCGCGGCACGCGCCGGGCGGTGCTCCCCCACGGCGGCGACGATGCGACCGGTCAGGCGCCGCCCTGCGGGCGTGAACGCGGCGGCGCACGCGACGCCGACGCGCACCGCGACCCGGGCGAGCCCGGCGACGTACAGCGGCGAACGGAACGCGGCGGCGCGGGAGAGGTAGGCGTCGTCGAACCACGCCCCGGCCGGCAGCGGCGCGCCGACATCCGGGGCGAGCGGACGGGCGATCTCGGCAACCAGGCCGGCGACGACCGTGGTGCCGGCCAGCAGGTGGGCGACCGTGAGCCAACGGTCGCGCCCGGCGAGCACCATGCGTTCGATGCTATCGGCGGCCGCGGTTACGTCGGGGGCGCCTCGCGCGGCGCGGGCGTCTGGCGCCGCGCCGACCG
>JAUJMS010000001.1:117531-163006 GCA_030446745.1 Egibacteraceae bacterium
GTTGGCTCCAGCTCGCCCGTCTCGGGGAAGTAGCGCCACACCGCCCGTTGGACGCGCCCCCGGTTGCGGTAGCGCAGCGTCACCGTCCACATCTCGTCGCCGTTGCGCCGGGCGGCGGACCACTCGACCTCGTCGGCGTCGGCCCGCACGCCCTTGGCGGCCAAGTTGCGACGGACCGCTTCGCCGAGCACGTCGCTGCTGGGCCCGAGCCGGGACTTGGTCACGCGGCAGCGACGCACGGAGGCGAGCACCCGGTCACGCTCGGCTTCGATCGGCGCGAGCCACCGGCGCACCCACGCCTCGTCGGTCTCCGCCTGCTTCGCGACGACCCGCGGCGTCTTGCCGGCCCGCAGCAGCGCCTGGATCTCGCGCGGCGACAGCTTGCTGCTGCGCACGAGCGGCAGCGCCGGGTCGGCGCCGTTGTCCCCGGCACGTTCGGCGAGCGCCGCGACGGCGGCCAGGCTGCCCTCACCGGGCACCGGCTGCGGCGGGCTGGCTGGCGGGGCGGGTGCCGGCTCGCGCGGCGCCGGCTGATCAGCGCCGGACGGCCCGGTCGGCAACTCGCCGGCGCGTGAGGGATCACCGAGCTCGACGACCTCGCCGACGGTGGCGAGCAGGTCCTCGTCGACGGGAGATTTGAAGCGCGAGGCGCCTCCCGCGGCATCGCAGAAGACGAGGTACTTGAGGTCGGCGGTGTAGCCGACCAGCTGCAACTCGATCACGATCCTCCCGGCAGCCGTCGGGGGCGCATTCTGCCACGCGCCCGCAACGCCCCGGTGCGCGGCGCACGGCTCAGCCGCCCGGCGCCAGCGGGAGGTAGTGCGTGGCGGCGGCCAGGCCGCCGTCCTGCAGCACCCGGATGGCGCGCTCCTCCGCGACGTCGAAGACCACCGCGCCGGGTGGTCGGTCGAGCAGGAAGGTCACGATGCAGCCGTCACAGGCGTCGGTGTCGCGAACTACGCAGGTGTCGCAGTCGATGCGCATGAGTCCTCCAGCCAGCGGCGCCCGGCGGGCGCGTCCGACGCGACGCTATCGAGAGGGTGTGACAGGTCCATCGCGACGACGGCCCGATCGCCGACGCCCGACCGACGCGGGCGCGGATCGGCGAACCCCGTCAGTCCGCCGCCTCGAGGAACACCCCGGCCGCAACGACGTTGGCGCCCAGGGCCTCGCAGGCGTCGCGGACCTCCCGGTCCGAGGTCACCACCGCCACCGGCGTCGCCGGATCCAGGGCCGCGACGATGCCGGCGATGCGCTCGTCAGCGGTCTCGCCGGCCGCCGTGTACACGACGCGCACGCCGCGCCCCCTCGCCGTCGCGACGGTGCGGTCGCCCTCGCCGTCGAACACGACGGTGGCGCGCCGAGGGTGACGGGCGACGAGGCCGGCGACCAGCCGCTCGAGCCACTCCCGCTGGTCCGTCAGGTCCGCCATAGGGCGCCCGCGCACGTCCTTGCTGACGTTGTAGCCGTCGACCACCAGCTCCAAGCCCACCACCCGCAGCAGCGCCGTCACCGCGGCGGAGGTGTCGCCGGCCACACCCGGCGGCAGGCGGCAGGGCCGGCCGGGCTCGGCGGGCGCGACGTCGCGCGGCACCGCCGGCGTCGCCGGCGCCCGCCGAGCCCTGGCGGCCACCGTCCCGCCGCCGCGTCTGGCGGCGCGTCGCCCCCCGATGCCGGCAGCCGCGCCGACCGCGGCGACGACGTCGCACCGCCGTCGCGCAGCTCGGCCGCCAGGGTCGTGAGGCGCTCGGCGACGGCTTCGGCGCGGTCCGCCTCGACGCGCGCGCGGGCGTCGGCGGCGTCGGCGCGACGGCGCAGCCGCGCCAGCCGGTCACGCCCGTGGCGCAGCTCGTCGTCGAGCCGTTCGCGCAGGCCCGACGCCTCCTCGCGCGCCTCTGCCGTCTCCTGGCGCGCCGCCGCCAGCTCCTCCAGCGCACGCACCCGCCGTTCGGCCGCGTCGGCGCGGCGCACGGCGGCGTCACGGTCGCGGCGGGCCGCGGCGACGTCGGCCGCCCGGACCGCGGCGCGGTCCACCGGCACCGGCGCGTCCGCGGCAGCCCGGCCCCGGCTGGCGTCGCGCCGGGCGGACTCAGCCGCGACGACCGCGACGTCGGCCCAGCGCCCGCGCGCCGCGAGTGCCGCCACCGCAGGCGCGTCGCCGTGCGCCGCGACCAGTCGCGCCACGTCCGCGACCTCGGCGGCGGCCCACAGTCGCGCGTCGAGGACCTCGCCGACGGCTTCGCGCAGCCGTGGGTCGCCGGCGAGGGCGGCGGCCACGGCCTGCCGCGGCCGCTCGGCCGCCAGACGGCTGGGATGGAACCCGGCGTAGGGCACGAGCCCCGCCGGCAACGCAGGGCGCCCGAGGCGGTCGGCGGCGCGGCGGACGGCGGCGAGCAGCGGCGCCCACAACGCCGGCGGCAGGTCGGCGAGAACCTGCGCGCCGTCGGGCTCGCGGGTCACGTCCCGACGGTGGCGCCGCCGGCCGCTGGTGCGTCGACGACCTCGATCGCCTCGGTGGAGCCGCACCAGCGGCACGCCACCGACACGACCGCGACATCGACGCGCTCCTCGTCGTCCACGACGCCCGCCCCGGACAGGTCGACGTGCCAGAAGCGGCGGACGCGCTCGACCGACTCGACGTCGAACCGGGTGAGATTGCCACAGGCGCCGCAGCGCCAGCGCCGTCCCGGCGGCAGCCCGGGGGGCTGGTCCGTCGCAGGTGAACGATTCATCTACGGCGCCGCCCGCGGGAAGGGGAAGAACTCGATGTCCGGCGACGCCCCGTGCTCGCGGACCTGCGCGGCGACGCGCAGCGCCCCGGCCGCCAGCGCGTCGGCGTCCACGCCGCCGTAGCGTGCTGGGTACGGGGCCATGAACCGGCTCGCGCGTTCGAGCAGCGTGACGGCACCCGTGGCGTTGCCCCGCTGGGTGTGGCAGCACCCGACCGCGACCTGCGTCACGCCCTTCCAGAAGTCGCGGTCGCGCGGGTCGAGCTCGTCGGACTTCCAGATGAACTCGAGGAACTCGTGCGCCTCGAAGAACCGCTGGTCGTCGAACAGCCGGGCGGCGTGCGCCAGCGCCTCGGCCACGCCGCTGACGACCTCCCCCGGGTCGACCCGGTCGGGCATCTCGTCGGGGCGCCCGCGTGGCAGCGGCGCGCCGAAGCGGTCGCGCGGGCGGGCGTTCTCGGCCCGACCCTCGGCGTTGCGGTCGCGGTCGACAACGCGCGACTCCCGCAGCTCACGGCGCGGCATAGCATCGCCTCCCTCGTCGCCTGGGCGCATTCTGCCCGGCGGCGCCCGGCACGACCCGCACATCGGAGCGGTCATGAGCAGCAACTTCGACGTCGTGGTCGTCGGCGCAGGGGCGGCTGGCCTCGCCGCCGCCTACGCCGCCCGCCGCCGTGACGCGTCGGTCGCAATCGTCGAGCGCCGCCGGCTCGGCGGTGACTGCACCTGGACGGGCTGCGTGCCGTCCAAGACGCTGCTGGAGATCGCCCGCCGCGTCCACGCCGGGCGGCGCGTCGGGTTCGACGGCACGCCGGACTTCGCCGCGGCGATGGAGCGGGTGGCCGGCGTCGTCACCCAGGTGTCACGCGACGAGGACCGGCCCACGCTCGAGCAGCGTGGCATCACGGTGCTGGAGGGTCAGGCCAGCTTCACCGGGCAGCGGCGCCTGTCGGTCGACGGGACGACGGTGACCGGCACGGTGCTCGTGCTGGCGACCGGAGCGCGAGCGGTGATCCCGCCCATCGACGGGCTGGACGCCGTCGAGGTGCTCACCAACGACACGGTGTTCGACCTGCGCCGGCTCCCGCGCCGGCTTGCCGTGATGGGCGGTGGCCCGATCGGCGTCGAGCTGGCGCAGGCCTTCCAGCGCCTCGGCAGCAAGGTCACCGTCGTCGAGGGCCTGCCGCATCTCGTGAGCAACGAGGAACCCGAGGCCGGCGACGTGCTCGCCACCGTGCTGCGGCGCGAGGGTGTGACGCTGGAGCTCGGCGCGATGGTCGACGGGGTCGACAAAGACGACGACGGCGGCTTCACCCTGCGCGCGGGCGACCGCAGCGTCGGCGCGGACGCGGTGCTCGTCGCGGTCGGGCGCCGCCCGGTCACCGACGGGCTTGACCCCGGCCGCGGCGGTGTCGAGGTCACCAAGCGCGGGGCGATCAAGGTGGACGACAAGCTCGCGACGACCGCCGAGGGCGTGTGGGCCGTCGGCGACGTCGTCGGCGGGCTGCAGTTCACCCACGCCGGCTACGACATGGGCGGCCTCGCGATCAACAACGCGCTCGGTCGGCTCAAGCGGTCGTTCGACACCCGCGCGTTGCCGTGGGCGACGTTCACCGAGCCCGAGATCGGCCGGGTCGGGATGACCGAGGCGCAGGCGTTCGACGCCTACGGCGACGCCGCACAGGTCGCCTACCTGCCGATCGCCGAGACCGACCGCGCAAAGTGCACCGGCGACACCGACGGCTTCGTCAAGCTCGTCGCCGGGCCCCGGCCGGTGCTGCGCAACCTTGCCGGCGGGGCGCTCGTGGGCGCGACGGTGATGTGCCCCACCGGCGGCGACGTCGTCCACGAGTTGGCGCTGGCGATCCGAACCCGCGCGTTCACCGGCCGCCTCGCGCAGGCGGTCCACGCGTACCCGGCGTGGTCGCTGGCGGTGCGCGAGACGGCGGCGCAGTTCTTTCTCGAGTACAAGGGGCGCAGCGCGCGCCCCGCCCGTCGTGCCTGAAGGCGGGCCACCTCCGCGGGGAACTCGCGACGCGGCAACGCACGTTGTACGGGCAGCTTGAGGAGGACGCCCGTGCACGACGACCCCTGGCAGCAGCGCGCCGCCTGTCGCGGCCTCGACGTCGAGCTGTTCTACTCGACCGAGGAGGACGACCTGCGCGCGGCCGTACGCGTGTGCCGCACGTGTCCGGTGCGTCGCGAGTGCCTCACGTCCGCGATGACGAGCGAAGAGTTGTTCGGCGTCTGGGGCGGCACGCTTGAGCACCAGCGGCGCCGCGTGTTCCGGCGCGAGCAACGGGAACGGCGCAGCACCGCCGCCTGACGCGGTTAGCGAACACATGTTCGCTATGCTCGGCGGCGATGCCGAGCGCTGCCGTGCCCTTCCAGCCGTCGTTGGCCGACCTCGGCGCGCCGCTGCACACCGTGACCTTCGTCGTCGTTGACCTCGAGACGACCGGCGGATCGCCGGGCGACAGCCGCATCACGGAGTTCGGCGCGGTGAAGGTCCGCGGCGGCGAGATGCTCGGCGAGTTCCAGTCGCTCGTCGACCCCGGACAGGCGATCCCGACGGCCGTCAGCGCGCTGACCGGCATCACCGACGCGATGGTCGCCGCGCGCCCGGGCGTGGCGGCGGTGCTGCCGTCGTTCCTCGAGTTCTGCGACGGGGCGGCGCTCGTCGCCCACAACGCCCGCTTCGACGTCGGCTTCCTCGACGCCGCGCTCACCCGCTTGGCCTACCCGCGGCTGGCCAACCCGGTGGTGTGCACCGCGGCGCTCGCCCGCCGGCTGGTCCGCGACGAGGTGGGCGACTGCCGCCTGGCCACGCTCGCGCAGCGCTTCGCCTGCCGCAGCCAGCCGACCCACCGGGCGCTGCCCGACGCCCGCGCCACGGTCGAGGTGCTCCACGCGCTGCTCGAGCGCGCCGGTTCCTACGGCGTCGTGACGCTCGACGATCTCGTCGCGTTCGGGAAGGTCCGCAACGCGCCGCTGTTTCGCAGCCGGCGCCACCTCGCCGACGGTCTGCCGTCGGCTCCGGGGGTGTACGCGTTCACCGCCGCCGGCGGTGAGATCCTCTACGTCGGCAAGGCCAGCGACCTGCGGGCGCGCGTCCGGTCGTACTTCGGGGCCGACGACCGCCGTTCGGTGGTCGAGCTGCTCAAGGAGGCCGCCGCCGTCGAGCACTGGGTATGCCCGACACCGCTGGAGGCGGCGGTGCGCGAGGCGCGCCTGCTCCACGCGCACCGCCCGCGCTGGAACCGCCGCGGCAAGAACCCCGAGCGCGCCGTCTACCTCAAGCTGACGGCCGAGCGCTTCCCGCGCCTGTCGGTCGTGCGCGCGGTGCGCGGCGACGGTGGCGTGTACGTCGGCCCGTTGCCGTCGCGCGCCGGCGCGGAGCTCGCCGCGGCGGCGATCCACGACGCCGTCCCGCTGCGCCGCTGCACCGTGCGCATCGGCGCGCGAACCCGTGTGGCGCCGTGCGCGCTCGCCGAGATGGGCCGCTGCCTGTCGCCGTGCGACGGGTCGGTGTCGCCGGACCGCTACGCCGGCGTCGCGGCGCTCGTGGCGGAGGCGGTACGCGGCGACGCGACGCCACTGTTCGCCCCGCTGCAGCGCCGGATGGATGCGCTCGCGGCGGCGGGGCGTTTCGAGGACGCCGCGACCGTCCGGGACCGGGTTCGCGCCCTCGCGGCGGCGCTTGACCGCACCCGTCGGCTCGCGGCGACCGCTGCGGCGGGTGCGCTCGTCGTGTCACGGCCGGGCCGGGCGCCGGGCACCGTCGACGTCGTCGCCGTCGACGGCGGGCGGCTCGTGTGGTCGGCGTCGTGTCGCCGCCCCGCGCTGGCTGCCACGGTCGCCGCCGCGGGCGACCTGCTGCCGCCCCGCGCGACTGCGGCGGCGGGCACCCCCGCGCCGACGCCGGTCGTGGCGACGGCCGCGGCCGACGAGGTGGACCTCGTCAGCCGCTGGCTGCGCGGTCCGGCGGCGGTCGTCCACCGCTGCGACGGGACGCTCTCGTCGGCGGTCGCGGGCGGGCGGGCGTTGGCCGACCTCGCCGCGCGGCTCGCGGCGGCGCAGCGCGGCACGGGACACCCCGGCGTGGAGCTCGCCGCGAAACGCACTCGCCGCTAGATTGCCGCCGTGATCACCGCCATCGTCCTGCTGTCCGTCGACGTCCACGCGATCCCGGAGACGGCGCAGGCCATCGCCGACCTCGACATGGTGTCGGAGGTCTACTCGGTCACCGGCGACTGGGAGCTCGTGGCGCTCGTGCGCGTCCGTCGCCACGAGCAGATCGCCGACGTGGTGACCGGCGGCATCGCGAAGGTGCCAGGGGTCACCGCCAGCCACACGATGATCGCGTTCCAGGCGTTCTCCAGCAGCGACCTCGACCGGTTGTGGGGCATCGGCTTCGAGGACGCCGAAGGCGTGTGACGCGCCTCGCTACTCGCCGTCGGCGAGCTGCGCCGGGAAGACCACGACGACCACCGTCTGCTCGGCGTGTTCGAGCAGGTACTCGATGCCGTGGCCGAGGAACGGCTGGCCCGAATAGGAGCGGACCTTCGCGCCGAGGACGAGCAGGTCGGCGCCGGTCTCGTGCGCGGTGATCGCGAGTTCCATGCCGACCGACGGGCCGTTGCGGGTGAGCGGGTTGACGTCGCGGCCGAACTTGCTCGCCAACGTCTGCGCCTCCGCGAGCATCCCGACGACGGTGTCGCCCGCCGCCCCGACCATCGCCGGCTCCGGCAGCCGGTCGGGCCGGCTGACGACGTGGACGACGTCGACGCCGGCGTCGAGTCGCTCGGCCAGCGTGTAGGCGACCTCCTGGGCGGCCTGCCCGACCTTGGTGCCGGTCGCCGGCACCATGATCCGGCGGAACGGCAGGCCGTCGGCGTCCGGGTCCAGGTCGCGGCCGGCCTTGACGAGCAGCAGCGGCACGGGGCAGGCCGACAGCAGCCCACGCAGGGTCGTCGAGATGGTGTGCCCGCCGCTGAACCCCTCGTTCATCCCGACCGCGACGAGGCCGTAGCCGAGCGCGGCCTCGGCGCAGATCGCGGCGGCGGCGTCGGGCGCGACGGCCGTGATGCGCTCGGTGGCGCGGTCCGCGAAGCGCGCTGCCGCCTCACGGGCGGCGTCGTCGCCGGAGTTCATGGCGCCGTCGCCGTCGGCCCCGACGGTGCAGATGGCGACCGTGGTGTCGGCCTGCAGCGACGCGTCGAGCAGCCGCGCGGCGAGCAGCGAGTTCGCCCCGCCGCGCGTCGGCAGCAGCGCGGTGCGGGTGTTCGCGATGACGCTCGCGTCGAGCACCGCCTCACGCTCCAGGCGGGCAGCCTCCTCCGGGCCGGCCTCCATGCGTGACAGGACGCGACGCAGCACCGGCGGCGTCGTCATCGACGTCGTCATCGCCAGCACGATGACGACGGTGTAGGACACCGGTGTGAACACGCCGAGCGACAGCGCGACCGTCGCGACGACGATCTCCAGCGTGCCGCGAGCGTTCAGGCCGACCGCCACCGCGAGGTTCTCGCGCGCCGGCAGACCGCCGAGCCGCCCGCCGGCGAACGCGCCGGCGGTCTTCGCGCCGACGGCCAACGCAATCGCGGCGAGCGCCCACCACGCCGCGCCGTCGCGGGCGAGCAGCCCGAGGTCGACGCGCAGGCCGGCGGTGGCGAAGAACACCGGCGCGAAGAACGCGGCGGTCATCGACTCGAGCGCCGTGCGAACCTCGTCGGACTGGTAGCGCGACCGGCCCAGCACGATGCCGGCGACGAATGCGCCGAGGACGGCCTCGACGCCGATGAGCTGCGTGACGACGCCCGCGGCCATCGCGATGCCGATCGTCACCGTCAATCCGGCCGGCACACCGCCGGAGCCCTGGCGCACCCGCCGCAGCGCGGTGTCGCTGAGCCGCTGCCCCAGCGTGAGCATGGCCGCGAGGAACACCGCGATGGCCGCGACGGTCGCGGCGACCCCGAGCGGGTCGAAGCCGCCCTCATGCACGATGCCGGCGACGGTGCCGAGCAGGATCCAGCCGGTGAGGTCGTTCGCCATCGCCGCCGCGAGCGACACCTGGCCGACGTTGCGGCGCAGCAACTCGAGGTCGCCGAGAATCTTCGCCATCACCGCGAGCGCGGAGATGCTCAGCGACACCGCGATGAACATCGCGAACGTGGTGCGCGTGGCCTCCGGTCCGACGAACGACGCCGGCAGCAGCGTGGCGAAGCCGAACGCGACGACCAGCGGCACGACGATGCTGCCGGCGGCGACGAGCGCCGACGACCGCCCCAGCCGCCGCAGCAGCTCGAGGTCGGTCTCGAACCCGGTCGCGACGAGCAGCAGCGCGACACCGATCCACGAGACGGCGAGCAGCAGTCCGGTCTGCACCGGGTCGTCGAAGGGGAACAGGAAGCCGAACAGGCCCGGCGCGACCCGCCCGAGCACCGACGGGCCGAGCAGCAGGCCGGCGGCGAGCTCGCCGACGACCGCCGGCTGGCCGGCGCGGCGCAGCAGTCCACCGAGGCCGCGCGCGACGCCGACGAGGACGACCAGCTGCAGGAAGAAGACGAGCAGCTGGTGCTCGCTCAGTGACGTCACGCGCGCGCGGCCTCGTCGCGCGACGCCTCAACCCAGCGGCGCAGGACGTCGGCGGCGGCACCCGAGTCGACCGCCGCGGCGGCGGCGCGCAGCCCGGCCTCCCAACCGTCGACCCGGTCGGCGGCGACGAGTGCCGCGGCGGCCCCCAGCAGCACGATGTCGCGCGGCGCGCCCGGCTGGCCGGCGAGCACCGCGTCGGCGATGCGGCGGTTGTCGTCGACGTCGCCACCCCGCAGCGCGTCGACGGTGGCGCGCTCCAGCCCGACGTCGGCCGGGTCGAACTGGGACTCGGTGACCGTGCCGTCGCGGACCTCCCAGACGGTCGACGGCCCGGTGGTGGTCAGCTCGTCGAGGCCGTCGGCGCCGTGGAAGACCAGCGCGTGGGTCGTGCCGAGTCGCGCGAGGACCGCAGCCATCCGCGGCGCCATCGCGGGGTCGCTGACGCCGATGGTCTGGTGGCGGGCGCCGGCGGGGTTGGTCAGGGGGCCGAGGAAGTTGAACACCGTTGGGACGCCGAGCTCGCGGCGTGCCGCCATCGCGTGACGCATCGCCGGGTGGAACGTCGGCGCGAAGCAGAAGCCGATGCCGACGCGCTCGACGCACGCCCGCACGCCGGCCGGCGGCAGGTCGATGACGACGCCCCACGCCTCGAGCAGGTCGGCGGAGCCGCAGCGGCCGCTGGCGGCGCGGTTGCCGTGCTTGGCGACCGTCGCCCCCGCACCCGCGGCGACGAGCGCCGCCACCGTCGACACGTTGAAGGTCCCGGCGCGGTCGCCGCCGGTGCCGCAGGTGTCCACGACCGGGCCGGCGACCTCGACGGACAACGCGAACGCCCGCATCCCCTCGACAAGCCCGGCGATCTCGGCGGCCGTCTCGCCTTTCGCTCGCAGCGCCATGAGGAAGCCGGCGACCTGCGCCGGCGTCGCGTCGCCGGCCATGATGCGATCCATGACCGCGGCGGTCGTCGACGCGTCGAGGTCGTCGCCGCGCACGAGCGACGTCAGGACGTCGCCCCACGTCGGTGCCGTCACGGTCCGCCGCCTGACAGGCCGCCGGAGGTGTCCGGAACAGTGTTCTCGTAGTCCGGGCCCGGCACGTCGAGCAGTGACGGGGTCGGGTCGCCGCCCACCCCGGGCAGCGCCGGCGGCTTGTCGCCGGCGACGACCGCGCGCAGCGTCGCGGCGAGGTCGAACGGGTCGACCGGCTTGCGGACGTAGGCGTCGGCCTGTGACCAGTTCGACAGGAACACGTCCTGGTCGCGCGCGATGAGCAAGACGACCGGCGGCATGTCGCGGCCCATCTGCCCGCGCGCCTTGATCTCCCGCGCGAGGTAGAAGCCGCCGCTGGGGGCCGTGTCCGCGTCGGCGACGACGACGCTGAAGCGCTCCCCCGAGTCGAGCAGCGCGACGCCGCGTTGCGGAGTGCGCACCGCGACGACGTCGCTGCCGTCCGCGCCGAGCACCCCGGTCGTCACCGACTGCGACACCCGCGGGTTGTCTGACACGAGAAGAACGCGCACGCACTGCTCCTGGACCTGGGCGACGACCGCCGTCGGGCGCCGGGCGAGGCGAAACGCCGGGCCGCATGATGCCATCGAGGCCGCGCGTCCGGCGACTTCGCGAGACGTCGACGGCTACGAGCTGCGCTTCGCCGGACGCTCCCTCCGCTGCTGATCCGCTGCGGCGCCGGAGGTCTCGCGCTCCTCGACGATGCGGGTGCCGCCGACCTGCACGAAGCGGAACACCGTGACGAGCAGCAGCCCGCCGACCATGTTGCCCAGCGTCGCCCACAGCGCCGTGGCGAGCCAGTCGAGGTAGCCGAACGGGGCGCCGACGTGCAGCGCGGCGAACATCTCGAGCGACACGACGATGACGTGGTTCAGCGGCGCCGCCGCGAGCAGGAACGCGGCCACCACCACCGCGAGCAGCCGGCCGGCCTCGGACTCGGCGCCCCGCTGCATCCAGGTCATCACGGTGATGACCACCCCGCCGACGACCGCGAGCGCGAACGCCTCACTCCCCAGGCCCAGCGCCGGGTAGAACTCGGCGACGCGCAGGGCGCTGGGGTGGATGCGTGGCAGCGCCCCGACGACGATGCCGGTGAACACCCAGCCGCCGACCAGGTTGGTCACCGCGGTGCCGCCCCACAGCCGCAGCAGCTCGCGCAGCGGTGCGCGTTGCGCCACGACGGCGGCGACGGGGACGAGAAAGTTCTCGGTGAACAGCTCGCTGCGGGCCAGCGCCAGCGCGAGAAAGCCGATCGTGAACGCCAGCGCGCCGAGCAGGACCGACCCGGTCTCCGCCTCGACGACGAGCAGCGCGAGCACGCCGATGCTCACGTCGATGCCGCCGACGAAGCCGGTGGCGAGCAGGCCCGGCCAGGTTCGCCCCAGCCGCTGCACCCCTCGTCGACGGACTGCTCGAAGGCCGCGGCGACCTCGTCGTCGGGGCGCTCGCGCCGTTCGGGCGACGCCATCAGGCGGCGAGCCGCCGGCGCAGCACCCGCCGGGGTTGGCGGCGCGCGGGACCACGCCGCCGGCGTAGGGCACCCCGCCGCGCACGACGCGCGCGCCGAGCGCCAGCCACGCGCACACGGCCCGCTCGGCCAGCCACAGCGGTGCGAACCAGGCGGTGCTCGGCGGGAACACCGCGGTGCCGCCCGCGCGGCGCCGGCCGGCCTCGGCCGCGGCGACCGTGGCGAGCGTCGCCGCGCCGAGCGCGCCCCAGCGCCGCCGGACCGCAAGGGTCGCGGCAGCCGGCGCGACGGCAAGAAAGGCGGCCATGCGCAGCGGTCGGGCCAGCTCGTCGAACGCCTGGCGCACCCGCTGGGAGCGGAAGTGGCTGGCGCTGCACGGCAGCCGGCGGACGTACAGGTCCAGCGGCGCGACGCTGCGCCCCCGGCCGCCTCGAGCGTGCGCACCAGCTCGAGGTTCTCGAACATCACGTCGCCGTCGTAGCCGCCGGTCGCGAGCAGCGCGTCGCGGCGGACGCCGAGGGTTCCCGGCCAGTCGCCGCCGGTCAGCCGGTTGAGCAGCGTGCGGCCGGTGTCCCAGCGGGCGTGCCACGGCAGCGGGTCGAAGTAGTTCTGCGGGCGCACGACGGCGGCGTCGTCGAGCAACGCGGCGACGCGGCGCAGCTCGCCGACGTCGTAGCGGACGTCGTCGTCGGCGACGACGACCTTGTCGCACGCGGCGCGACGCACGCCGGTCAGCACCCCGTTGACCTTGCCCATCGCGTACCGCAGGTCGGGATCGACCGGGACGTGGTCGACGACGTCGCCCCATGCGGCGGCATGGCCGACGAACACCGCCGCCGGCGAGCCGTCGACGACGACGACCTGTTCGACCTCCGCCGCGAGGCGGCGAAGGTAGGGCGCCAGGTCGCCGTCGTCGACCGTGGCCCGCCGCAGCGGCAGGACGTAGGTCAGCGGCTCGCGCGCCGCCGCGCTGGCGGCCGGCGACGCGCTCAGGAGACCGTCCACGGGTCGGCGCCGGCGATGAGCCCCGCGAGGTCGCCGGGCCCGCGCGCGGCGACGGCGTCGTCGATCTGGCGCTGGAGCTCGGTGCCGTAGACGGGGCGCGAACCTGGCGGAACAGCCCGATCGGCGTCGGCCCGTTGGGGGTGTGCGCGAGCCGCGACAGCATGAACGCGAGCGCGGCGTCGTCGCGGTGGGCGTCGTGGACGAGCAGCGCATCCTCGCCCACGTCGGCGACGTCGACCAGTGACAGCGTCGCGTCGGCGTTGAGCACCACGCCGCGCTCACCGTCGACGCCGAAGCGGATCGGCTGGCCGTGCTCCAGGCGGATCTGGTTCGCGACGTTGTCGCGCACGGCGTCGAAGGCGCCGTCGTTGAAGATGTTGCAGTTCTGGTAGACCTCGACGAAGGCGGTGCCGTCGTGGCGGGCGGCGAGCTCGACCATCCGCGACAGGTGCTCGCGTTCGTTGTCGACCGTGCGCGCGACGAAGGTCGCCTCGGCGCCGAGCGCGACGCTGACCGGGTTGAACGGCCGGTCCAGCGACCCGGACGGCGTGGACTTCGTGACCTTGCCCAGCTCCGACGTCGGCGAGTACTGCCCCTTCGTCAACCCGTAGATCTGGTTGTTGAACAGGATGATCGTGAGGTTGGCGTTGCGCCGCATCGCGTGGATCAGGTGGTTGCCGCCGATTGACAGGCCGTCGCCGTCGCCGGTGATCACGAACACCTTCAGGTCGGGGCGCGACGCGCTGATGCCCGTCGCGATCGCCGGGGCGCGGCCGTGGATGGAGTGGAACCCGTAGGTGTTGACGTAGTACGGGAAGCGGCTGGAGCAGCCGATGCCCGACACGAACACGATCCGCTCGCGCGGCAGTCCGAGGTCCGGCAGGACGCCCTGGACGTTGGCGAGGATCGCGTAGTCGCCGCAGCCGGGGCACCAGCGGACCTCCTGGTCGCTGGCGAAGTCCTTGCGCGTGAGCGTGGTCATGACGCCTCTCTCTGCTGGAACTGCGCGACCTCCGCGACGATCGCCTCTTCGAGCTCGGTGGTGGTGAACGGCAGCCCGGCGACGCGGTTGTAGCCGCGCGCGTCGACGAGGTAGGCGGCCCGCAGCAGCAGCCGCAGCTGGCCCAGGTTCATCTCGGGCACGAGGATCCGGTCGAAGCCGCGCAGCACCTCGCCCGTGTTCGCCGGGAAGGGGTTGAGGTGGCGCAGGTGCGCGCGGGCGACGCGCAGCCCCCGTTCGCGCACCCGGCGCACCGCCGCGCGGATCGGCCCGTAGGTCGAGCCCCAGCCGAGGACCAGCACGCGGGCGCCCTCGGCGCCGTCGACCGTCAGCGGGGGGATGTCGCGGGCGATGCCGGCGACCTTCGCGGCGCGCAGCTCGGTCATCCGGTGGTGGTTGTCGGGGTCGTAGGAGATGTTGCCGCGGCCGTCGGCCTTCTCCAGCCCGCCGATGCGGTGCTCGAGGCCCGGCGTCCCCGGGATCGCCCAGGGTCGCGCGAGCGTGTCGGGGTCGCGCTGGAACGGCCAGAACTCGCCGTCGACGTTGGGGCCCGTGGCGAAGCCGACGTGCGGCGCCAGGTCGGGCAGCGCCTCGACGTCGGGCAGGCGCCACGGTTCCGCGCCGTTGGCGAGGTAGCCGTCGGACAGCAGCATCACGGGCGTGCGGTAGCGGATGGCGATCCGCGCCGCCTCGATCGCGGCGTCGAAACAGTCGCCGGGCGTGCTCGCGGCGACGATCGGCACCGGCGCCTCACCGTTGCGCCCGTACATCGCCTGCAGCAGGTCGCTTTGCTCGGTTTTCGTCGGCAGGCCGGTCGACGGGCCACCGCGCTGGATGTTGACGACGAGCAGGGGCAGCTCGACGCTGACCGCGAGCCCGATCGTCTCGCCCTTCAGGGCGACGCCCGGCCCGGACGTCGTCGTGACGGCGAGGCTGCCCGCGAACGCGGCGCCCAGCGCGGCACCGACGCCGGCGATCTCGTCCTCGGCCTGGAAGGTGCGGACCCCGAAGTGCTTCAGGCGCGACAGCTCGTGGAGGATGTCGGACGCGGGGGTGATCGGGTAGCTGCCGAGGAACAGCGGCAACTGCGCCCGCTGCGCCGCCGCCACCAGCCCGTAGGTCAGCGCCTGGTTGCCGGTGATCTGGCGGTAGCGGCCCGCTGGCAGCGCGGCCGGTCCGACCTCGTAGACGTGGGAGAACAGCTCGGTCGTCTCGCCGAACGCCCAGCCGGCGCGCAGCGCGGCGATGTTGCCCGCGGCGATCTCCTCGCGCCGCCCGAACTTCGCGGCGATCCACGCCTCGGTCGCCTCGATGGGCCGCGAGTACATGAACGACATCAGCCCGAGCGCGAACATGTTCTTCGCGCGCTGCTTGTCCTTCGACGACAGCTCGCTGCCTTCCAGCGCCCCGACGGTCAACGTCGTGATCGGCACCGGGAACACGCGGTAGCCGGCGAGGCTGCCGTCGTCGAGCGGGTTGGTGGCGTACTGCGCCTTCTTGAGGTTGCCGCGGGTGAACGCGTCGCTGTTCACCACGATCGTGCCGCCCGGCACGAGGTCGTCGAGGTTGGTCCGCAGCGCCGCCGGGTTCATCGCGACGAGGACGTCGGGGGCGTCGCCCGGCGTGAGGATGTCGTGGTCGGCGAAGTGCAGCTGGAAGCCCGACACGCCCGGCAGCGACCCGGCTGGCGCGCGGATCTCGGCCGGGAAGTCGGGCAGCGTCGCGAGGTCGTTGCCGACCTTCGCGGTGACGCTGGTGAAACGGTCACCGGTGAGCTGCATCCCGTCGCCGGAGTCACCGGCGAAGCGGATCGTGACCGTGGAGACCCGTTGGACTGTCTTCGTCGCCATAACACCGCTCGGCAGGAGATGGACGGCTGTTCGCGACTCTTCATGGTAATGGTCGCCCGCCGCGATCGCGGCGACCGCGCACGGCCATCGAGCCCGCATACTCGTCGCATCGTCTACCTGGACCACGCCTCCGCCACGCCGTGGCATCCCGCAGCGCTCGCGGCGTACGCCGAGGTCGCGGCGTCGCTGCCCGGCGACCCCAGCCGGCGCCACGCCGCGGGCCGGCGGGCTCGTGACCTGCTGGAGTCGGCGCGCGCGGTGGTGGCCGACACCTTCGGCGCGGCGCCGGACCGGGTCGTGCTGACCTCGGGCGGCACGGAGGCGGTGCACCTCGCCGTGCTCGGGTCGGTCGCCGCCAACCGGACCCGCCCCCCGCGCATCGTGTCGTCTGCGGTCGAGCACTCCGCGGTGCTGGCCGCCGCCGACGCCAGCGGCTGCGAGCACGTCCGGGTCGGCGTGGACACTGCCGGCCGCGTCGATCTCGACGCCCTCGCCGCGGCGCTGCGCGGCGGGGCGCTGCTGGTCCACCTCATGCACGCCAACCACGAGGGCGGCACGGTGCAGCCGGTCGCCGAGGCGGCCGCGCTGTGCCGCGAGCACGGGGCGCTGCTGCTCGTCGTCGCCTGCCAGACCGCGGGGCGGGTGCCCGTCGCTCGCGTGGCGCTCGGCGCGGCCTGCGGCTCGCGGGCGGCGGCGAAGGGCGGCGGCGGGCGCGGCCCCGTGCGCGCTGGTCGTGTCCCCCGCCGCGCGGCTGCGCCCGCTGCTGGGCGGCGACGAGCGCGAGCACCGCCGCCGCGCCGGCCTGGAGCATCTCCCCGGCGTCGCGGCGATGGCCGAGACGCTGCTGCAGCTCGCGCCGAACGACCCGGACGGCCCGGCGGCGGGCGCGGCGGCGCACTGCGACGCCCTGCGCCGGCGGCTGCGCGAGCGGCTGCCCGACCGCATCGACGACCTCGTCGTCCACGGCCCGCCCGACGCGGCGGCGCCCCACATCGTCGCCGTGTCCACGCTGTACTGCGACGGCGAGTCGCTGGTTGCCGAGCTCGACCGCGCCGGTTTCGCGGTCGCGTCCGGCTCGTCGTGCGCGACGACGTCGGGCGAGCCGTCCCACGTCCTGGTCGCGATGGAGGCGCTGACGTCCGGCCACGTGCGCGTGTCGTTGGGCGTGGAGGTCACCGTCGCCGACGTCGACGCCTTCGTCGACGCGCTCGCCGCCGCGGTCGCCGGGCTGCGCGCGGCTATGTTCGGCGCGCCATGACCGACCCGGACACCAGCGACGGCGCCCTGGTCGTGGACTGTCTCGGCAAGGCGTGCCCGGTGCCCGTCATCGAGCTCGCCAAGGCGATCGGCCGCGTCGCCGTGGGGGGCGACGTCGTCGTGGTGGCCGACGACCCCGGGGCGAAGGTCGACATCCCGGTGTGGTGCCGCATGAAGGCCCACGACCTTGTCGGCGTCGACGAGGCGGACGGCGGCTGGCGCTTTCGCGTCCGCCGGGTGCGCTAGCGGCGGCGCGCGGCGACCGGCGTCAACGGCGCGGCGGTTAGTGGAAGCTGTCGCCGCAGGCGCAGGTGTTCTGCGCGTTGGGGTTGTTGATCGCGAAACCGGCGCCCTGCAGGCTGTCGACCCAGTCGATCTCGGTGCCCCGCAGGTACGGCGCGGACATCTTGTCGACGCGGACCGGCACGCCGCCGAGGGTGGCAACCTTGTCACCGTCGAGCTGGCGGTCGTCGAAGAACAGGGCGTAGCGCATCCCCGAGCAGCCGCCGGGCTGCACCGCGATGCGCAGCGCCACCGCGTCCGGGTTCTCCTCGCGGCCCATGAGCTCGCGAACCTTCGCGGCGGCGGAGTCGGTCAGCAGCACCGGCATGTCATCGACGGCCTCAGGGGCATCGGTGGTCGTCACGTCGCTCATCGAAGCGTCCTTCGTCGCGAGAGGGCAAGCGGTACAGCGGCGGCGGGCGGCGCGACCGCTGCGGCGATGCTACCGCGCCGGGGTCTCTGCGGCCCCGGCGCGGTGCCGGCTCAATCGGCCGCGCGCGGCACCCGGAAGTCCATGGACGGGGCGTTGTCCAGCGGCAGCAGGAAGCTTTGGACCTCCTGGCGTGGCGACACCGGGTTGGCCAGCGTGAACGCGGTCGCGTCGTAGATGCGCGACCCCGGCTTCGCCGGGACCTCCTTCGGGCGCTGCCCCGGCCCGGTGGAGCCGGCGAGCGCGACGAGCAGGTGACGCGGCACGGTCAGGCGGATGCGGTCGCGCGCCCGGTCCACCTTCCCCTTGATCGGTGTGTTCCCCGGGTACACCAGGCACTTCTCGCCGGTGCTGCCGCAGCCGACCGACGTCGTCTCGTAGCCGTTGTGGCCGAAGCTGAAGCCCTCGATCGGGTTCCAGCGGGCGGTCGCCGCCGACGACTGGAAGCCGTCGACGTAGCGGAAGATCCACAGCAGCGACTGCGCCCGTGAGTCTTCGAGCGCCCGGGTCAGCGCCGAGTTCGACAGGTTGGTGACGTCCATGACCACGGTGAAGCCGCCGTTGGGGGCGGGGCGCACACGCACGCGGCGCAGGTCCGACGCGGCGACCTTCAGCGACCGCGGCGGGTCGAAGAACGACGAGTAGTCCGCGATCGCGTCGCCGCGCGGGTCGCGCGAGCGCCGCCGCAGCACGTCGCGGTTGTCGTCGCGGTCCAGGCGGCCACCGAGGTTGCTCGGTCCGCCGATCTGGGTCACCACCGCGGGGGTCGCGACGTGCCCGCTCGCCTCGCCCGGGCGCTTGGAGCCCTGGTTGTAGACCAGCGACAGCTTGCCGCTCTCGGGGCTGACGTCGATGGCGAAGAAATCGGCGAGCGAGCGGTCGCCGGGCGGGTTCGCCAGCTCGCAGCCCAGGCCGTTCAGGCAGATCGAGTCGTAGTGGAACGGATGCGTCGTCGCCTTGACCTGGCTGAACGACTTGCGGTCGCCGAGGGCGTCGAGGGACTGGTTGACGTAGACGTCCCAGCTCGCCTGGAACTCGCCGGTGTTGGGGTTGCCGTCGCTCTCGGTGCCGTAGAAGGCCACGGCCACGCGGCCCGGCTTGCCGCCGGCCGTCAACCATGGGAACACCGTGGTGCGCACGTCGTCACGGTCAACCTGGACCGAACGCGAGAAGCCCGGGTTGTGCTTGAACGCGCCGCCGGCCGGGTTGGTGCCGCCCTTGCAGTTCACCAGTTCGGCGTTGCTGATGGACGTCAGGTAGGTGTGGTACTCGCCCTCTTCGGTGTAGACGACGTAGATGTTGCCCTGCCGGTCGTGGTCGGCGGTGACGAACCCGGCGGTCGTCGGCGCGGGCGTCTTGGCGACGCGGCAGTTGTTCCAGGTCTCGCCCTCGTCGAGCGAGACGGCGAGGAACACGCTCGTGCCCTGGTTCCACGGGTAGTAGACGACCGGCAGGTCGCCTCGCGGATTCTGCCGCGGGCGCATGGAGCGGATCTGGCCCGGGAAGTCGGGGTTGGGCGAGACGACCTCGGGTGCGCCGTAGGTCAGGCCGCCGTCGTCGGAGCGCTGCACCGTGATGGCCCGCGGAAAGATCTGGTTGTAGTTGAGGAACGTCGTGTCGGCGTCGCTGAACACCGTCCACTGGCGGTCGACGCCGGGCACCGAGTTGCTCGTCGCGTTCGGCACGATCGTGCGGCCGTTGTCCGGCGAGGTCGCGGTCGAGAACGTCACGAGCGCGTTGAGGCCAGCGTAGGCCAGGGTGTAGTTGCCCTGCTCGTTGCGCACGGGAGCCGTCGTCGGCGCGCAGTCGCCACCGCCGCCGAGGCTGAGCTGGCCGCGCGGACCCTCGCCGAGCAGGTGGAACTGGTCGCCGCCGTCGGTGGAGACCTGGGCGTAGTCGACCTGCTGGCTGGCGCCGCTCGGCCCGCAGGTGTAGATGATGCCGTCCTTGTCGATCTCGATCGTCGGCTCGGCCTCGTCGCGCTGAGGGTCGGCCGGGACGGTCGCGGAGAACTTCAGCCCACGGGCGGGCACCGACGGCAGCGAGACGTCTTCTTCAACCGTGAGGGTCAGCGTGCCGGTGTACTCCTGAGGCGTCGTGCCGGCGAAGGCGCATGCCAGCGCGCGGTACGTGCCGGCGGCGATGTTCGTTGCCGACACCGACTCCTCGGGCGACCCGCCGTCGCTGGAGCCGAGTTCCTCGTCGTCTCCGGGGCCAAGCACCGTCAGGATCTCGTCGTTGTCGGCGTTGTCCCACACGATTTTGAACGTCGCGCGGGTGAACAGCCGCTTCGAGTCGTAGGCGCCGTCGGGGACGCGCACCTTGATGGTGTGCTCGTCGCTGGGCGACGAGGGACTCGGACATGAGCTCGTCGGGTTGACGCCCGGCGAGATCGTGCCCTTCCAGGTCACCGTGCGCGTCTCACCGAGCTTCGTCGGCACGGTAATCCGGCTCGACTCGGGGGTCGAGGCGCCCGAAGGCACGGCGATCGCGGCCGCGATCAGGGCGATGACCACTGCGGTCATGACGGCGTTGCGACGCATGGCGCCTCCAAAGACGTGTGCTGCGGGCGGGCGACGCGACGCCGCCGTTTCGGCCAGGCTAGCGTGAAGAGTCTTTCCGGTCTGTCATGATTCGAAGCCGGCAGCAAGCTCGGCCGTGCGGCGCCGCACCAGCGGACCCGCCGCGACGAGGCCCTCAACGCCGAGTTCCGCGACGGCGTCGAAGCCGCCGGTGGCCGCTGGGTCGACACGCCCCGCAGCCACCAGGACGCGCGCCCCGACCGCGCGGGCACGTGCGGCGACGGCGGCGGGGACCTTGCCCGCGGCGGTCGCCGCGTCCAGCGCCCCCTCCCCGGTGACGACGACGGCCGCACCCGCCAGCGCCGCGTCCAGCCCGACGAGGCCGGCGACCGTGTCGGCGCCGCCGGCCAGCGTCGCCCCGGTGAAGGCGGCCAGCGCGAAGCCGAGGCCGCCGGCGGCACCGGCGCCGGGAAGGTCGCGCCACGGCCCGCCGGGAAGGTCGCGCTCGACGACGTCGGCGAGGCGGGTCAGCGCCGCCTCGAGCAGCGGCAGGTCCTCGGCGCGGGCGCCCTTCTGGACCCCGAAGCGCGCGACCGCGCCGCCCGGGCCAAGCAGCGGCACGGCGACGTCGGCCGCGGCGACGACGCGTAGCGGCAGGGGCGCCGCGGGCCGCACGCCGGCGAGGTCGCGCAGGAACGACGCCCCGACCTTGACCCCGTTGCCGTCGGCGCGCAGCAAGCGATGGCCGAGTGCTGTCGCCATGCCGGCGCCGCCGTCCACCGTCGCGCTGCCGCCGAGGCCGACGATGACCTCGTCGGCGCCGTGCGCGGCGACGTCGGCGAGCAGCTGCCCCACGCCGTAGCTGGTCGCCGCCAACGGGTCGCGGTCGTCGGGCGCCAGCCGCGCCAGCCCGCACGCCTGTGCGGCCGCGACCAGGGCGCGGCCGTCGGGCAGGCGCAGCGCCGCTGCCGCCGCCGCCCCGCCGCGCGCGGCGGCGACCTCGACGGCGACCCGCGCGCCGCCGGGCAGCGCCGCGGCGACGACGTCGAGCGTTCCGTCCCCGCCGTCGGCCATCGGCACGACGACGACCTCGTCGCCGGGCCGCGCGTCGGTCCAGCCGGCGGCCATCGCCGCCGCGGCCTCGGCCGCGCTGAGCGTGCCGCTGAACGCGTCCGGGGCCACGACCACCTTCACCGGCGCGGCAGTCTACGGGCGCCCGGTGTATGCTGGCCGCAGTTCGTGTTGAATCGACACGAACCCCCGCAACTGGGAGCGTCCATGCCGCAGGCCACCGCCGCCGCCGCCACCACGCTCGCCGAGGCCGCGGCGTCGCCGACGCTGCTGCTGCTCGGCCGGCGCGCCGACCCCGCGGTCGAGCGGGGCGTGATCTGCCCGGGCGCCGTGCCGGATCCAGCCGACCCCGACCTCGTCGAACGCGCCCGCGCCGCCCGCGCCGCGCTCGGCGACGCGGTGTTCATCCTCGGCCACCACTACCAGCGCGACGACGTCATCGCCTTCGCCGACGCGCGCGGCGACAGCTTCAAGCTGGCGCGCGACGCGGCGGCGAGCGGCGCGCCGCACATCGTGTTCTGCGGCGTGCACTTCATGGCCGAGACCGCCGACATCCTCACGGCCCCGACGACCACGGTGATCCTGCCCGACCTCGCCGCGGGCTGCTCGATGGCCGACATGGCCGAGATCGCGCAGGTCGAGGCGGCGTGGGCGGACCTCAGCGACGCCGGCGCGGGGCCGGGCCACACCGTGCCGCTGACCTACATGAACTCCTCGGCGGCGATCAAGGCGTTCACCGGGCGCGCGGGCGGGGCGGTGTGCACCTCGTCGAACGCGGAGCGGGCGCTGCGCTGGGCGTTCGACCGCGGCGAGCAGGTGCTGTTCCTGCCCGACCAGCACCTCGGACGCAACACCGCGGTGCGCCGCCTCGGCCTGTCGCTGGACGACTGCGTCGTCTACGACCCGCACCAGCCCGGCGGCGGCGTCGAGCCGGCGCGGCTGCGCGCCGCGAAGGTGGTGCTGTGGAAGGGCCACTGCAGCGTGCACGGCACCTTCGTCCCGGCGCACGTGGCGCTGGTCCGCGCGAAGGTCCCGGGCGTGAAGGTCCTCGTCCACCCCGAGGTCCGCTACGAGGTCGTCGAGGCCGCCGACCTGGTCGGCTCGACCGAGTTCATCATCAACACCGTCCGTGCGGCGCCGCCCGGCACGGCGTGGGCGATCGGGACCGAGCTCAACCTCGTGGGGCGGCTCGCGCAGGAGCACCCCGAGCAGACGATCACCTACCTCAACGACAAGGTGTGCTTCTGCTCGACGATGAACCGCATCGACCTGCCCCACCTCGTGTGGGCGCTCGAGTCGCTGGCCGCCGGCCGGGTCGTCAACCCCGTGCGCGTCGACCCCGACACCGCCGGCTGGGCGCGCGTCGCCCTCGACCGGATGCTGGCGCTGCCCGGGGCGTAGGCCAGCGCGCCGCTACCCGGCCCGGCCCCCGCGCACGACGGTGTTACGCCCCGGCGGGTGGGTGGCCGTCGCCGTCCCCGGAGGCGCCCGGCGCGGTGGCGGGCAGCGCCCCTGAGCTGTTGGACCCCATCCGGGCGAACAGCCCCTTGAGGTCCATGCCCATCAGCTCGGAGCCGATCTGCAGGCCCTGCTCGAGGTTGCCGGCGACGTTGCGAACCAGCTGTGACGCCCCGTCGGTGGAGATGACGGTCATCTTGTCGATCGCCGACATCGGCTCGGCCGCCGCACGGACGAGCTGGGGCAGCACGTCGGCGATCATCTCGAGCACCGCCGCGTCGCCGTAGCCGCGGAACGCCTCGGCCCGGCGGTCCATCGCCTCGGCCTCGGCCTGGCCGCGCGCGAGGATCGCGCTGGCCTCGGCCACGCCCACGCGCAGCACCGCCTGCGCGATCGCCTCGCGCCGCAGCCGCTCGGCCGCGCCGCGGGCCTTGCCCTCGATCTCCTCGGCCGCGGCCAGGGCCGCGCGCCGCGACCGCTCGCCCTCGCCGGACAGCCGCGCCTGCTCGGCCTCGGCCTGGGCGGCGGCGATGGTCGCCTGGCGCTGCGCCTCCGCCCGGAAGATGGCGGCGTTCTTCGCGCCCTCGGCCTCCTGCTCGACCTGGTAGCGACTCGCGTCGGCCGGCTTGCGCACCTCGGTGTCGAGCTGGCGCTCGGTCAGCGCGGCGGTGCGCACGGCGACCTTCTCCTTCTCGGCGAGGACCTCCTGATCGCGGGCGGCCTGGGCCAGGGGTCCGGCGGCGGCGGCGCGCGCGGTCGCGGCGTCGGTCTCGGCCAGGATCTCGGCCTTCTTCAGGTCCAGCGCACGCTGGCCGATCGCGATCTGCTCCTCGGCCAGGAAGCGCTCCTGCTCCGACGCCTGGCGCGCCTTCGCCTCCGCGATCGCCGCCTCCTTCTGGACGCGCGCCGCCTCGGGGCGGCCGAGGTCGGCGAGGTAGTTGCCCTCGGCCTGGATGTCCTGCAGCTGGAAGGTGTCGAGCTGCAGCCCCTGGTTGGTCAGCGAGGTCTCGGCCTCCTCGGCCACCGCGCTGGCGAAGGCCGCCCGGTCCTTGATGATCTCCTCGACGGTCAACCGGCCGACGATGGCGCGCAGCGAGCCGGCGAGCACCTCCTGGGTGAAGGTGTCGATGCCGTCTTGCTGCTCGAGGAACCGCTGCGATGCCGCGCGGATGGCGTCCTCGTTGCCGCCGACCTTGACGATCGCCACGCCCTCGAGGTCGCACTTGATGCCCTGGGCCGACACGGCGCCGCGGATGGCGACGGGGATGCGCCGCGACGACAGGTCGAGCACGCCGAGCTTCTGGACGAACGGCAGCACGAACACCGACGCGCCCATCACGACCTTCTGGCCGGACAGGTCCGTCGAGACCTCTCCCGTCTCCGGGTTGCGGACGGCGCCCTTGCCTTTGCGCCCGGTGATGATGAACGCCTCGTTGGGTCCTGCGACCTTGACCCGGCTGACGATGAGGAGACCGGTCAGCACGAGCAGGCCGAGTGCTCCGATGATGGCGACGAACACGGACAGTGAGTTCATGGCGGCCTCCTGGCCTGCCTAGAAGCCCACCTCGGCCACGACGACCGAGGTTGGCGAGGTGACGTCGACGACGACGACGTTGGTGCCGGACGCGAGCGGCGCGTCCGCTCGCGCGCTGAGCTTCACGCGCTGGCCGGCGTGCACGACGGTGACCTCGCCGAGCCCGCTCGCGGGGATGCGCGTCACCACCGTCCCGAGCCGTCCGACGAGGTCGACGGTGCGCGGTGTCGGGTCGGTCGGCATCCGCATCAACGACCGGGCAACGGCGAACGCGGCGCCGCCCACCAGGACGCCCGCGGCGGCGCCGCCGGCGGTCGCGGCCGCAAGGGGCAAGCCCCTGGCGTCCAGCAGCGCCCCGCCGAACCCGAACGCCGCGAGGAACGACCCGACGACCTCCGTGGACAACAGCCCGCCGCTGTCACCAAGCGAGATGTCGGGCAGCATTCCGTCGAGCACGTCGCCGAAGACCAAGGCGATCACGATCACGCCGAGGCCCACCACGCCGACGACGACGAACCCGGCCACCGACTCACCCCTCGCGCCCCTGTAGCCACGAGTGTAAGGGACGGATGCCGGCTTGGGGGCGGGCAAGCCGAAGGCGACCTCAGGCCGACAGCTGGCGTTCCAGCGGCGCACGGAAGCGTGGAATCGCGACGACACCGTCGAGCCACGCGGTCAGTGCCGCGGCCTCCGCGGCGATCTGCTGCCCGACCGCTGCGCCGACGTCGTCGAGGATCGCCGTCACGACCTCGCCCGACGGGCGCTGCGCCCATGCCCCGACGACACGACCGTCGACCCACACCGTGGGACCGGCGTTGCCGTTGCGGTCGAACAGCTGCGGCGCGTGCTCCCCGAGGTACCAGTGGCGTTCCTTCCAACCCATGACGGTGGGGTCCAGCCCCGGCAGCAACGCCACCCCGTCACGGTCGTCGCCGGCGGGACCGACGTCGTCGGGCAGCACCCAGCCGCCGCCTCCGCCGTCGAGTTCCACCTCGACCGCGGCGATGGCGGTGAGCGCGGCGTTGGTGGCCCGCACCGTCCAGCCGGTCCACCACGACAGGTCCGTCACGGTGGCCGGTCCGTGGGCGGACAACCATGAGCGCGCCAGCCGAGCGGCGCCCTCGGCGGCGTCGATCGGGGCGGGCGCCGGCGCCTCGGCGACCGGCGCCTCGGCGACCGGCGCCTCGCCGGCCGGCGCCTGCCCGAACCACCGGCGCGCGTTCGCCCAGCGGTACTGGCTGGACCGCCACGACCCCGCGGGCTCGGCACGCACGATGTGTCCCTCCATCGCGAGCACGAACAGCAACCGCGACGACAGCGGTGTCGACGCCACCCAACGGCCCGAGCCCACGGTGATGGGCAGCGACAAGCCGTCCACGTCGGCGGTCAGCTCCTGGGTCCGCCGTGGCCGACCATCCGCCAACACCACCAGCGTCCGCTCCTCGACGTCTCGCAGCCATTCGCGAGCGTCGTCGCGGTCGAGGGCCTGCGCCACCCACCGCTCCACCTTGCGCCGCTCCGCCCGGGCGACGTCGCGGCCGCAGGCCGCGTCCATCGTGCGCGCCTGATCGGTCGGCACCACGAACAGCGTGCGCCGCATGGCGTGCAGCCGCCACAGCGACCGGTCGCGGTACAGCGCGTCGTCGAGGTGTGCCACCGAGAAGCTGGGGATGCGGGCCCACAGGGCCAGGTACGGGGTGACCGGATCGCTGGAGTGCACGGCGACGAGGTCGCGCACGGCCGTCTCGGCGTCCGCGGCGGTACGACGCAGGTGGTGACGGGCGACCAGCCGCGCGCGCCGCTCGGCCGTGCCGATCCGCCGGCGTGCAGTCACACCCGCCCACCGGGCCTTGTCACCGGCGTTGCGCTTTCGGTGCCGTCGGTGACGAGACCCGGCGGAGCACGACCGCTCAGTCCTTCGGGGAGGCGTCCACGAACGGGGGGCGCACGACCTCGGCGTCGACCGGCTTGCCGCGGACGTCGATGGTGACGGCGTCGCCGAGCTGCACCGCCGCGTCGAGATAGCCCAGCGCCACGCCGACGCGCAGGGTCGGCGAGAAGGTGCCGCTGGTCGTCTCGCCGACCGGCGCCGGGGCGTCGCCACGCGACGACACGGGGCAGTGCGCCCGCGGGATGCCGCGGCCGGTGACGCGCAAGCCCCGCAGGCGCCGCGCCGGCCCGGCTTCCTTCGCCGCGGCGTACGCGGCCTCGCCCCGGAAGCCGCTGCCCTTGACCGCCCAGCCCAGGCCCGCCTCGACCGGCGAGGTCGCCGGCGAGATGTCGCTGCCGTGCAGCGGGTAGCCCATCTCCAGGCGCAGGGTGTCGCGCGCCCCCAGAGCCACCGGCTCGGCGCCGGCCTGCAGGATCCGGTCCCACAGCGACGGGGCGGTCTCCACGGGGAGGAACAACTCGTAGCCGCGCTCGCCGGTGTAGCCGGAGCGGGCGAGCACGCCCGCGTCCGGCGGCGCCCCCGTGCCGGCACCGCCGACGGCGCTGCCGCCCGGCGCCGGCACCGGCAGGCCGGCGCAGTCGAGGTAGCCCAGATCACCGACGTCCACGCCGGCCGCCGTGACGATGTCTGCCGACGCCGGCCCTTGTACGGCGATGCAGGCGAGGTCGTCCTTGACGTCGGTCACCGTCGCGCCCGTGGCGGCGGCGGACTCCTCGAGCACCGCGCGGACCGCCGCGGCGTTGGCCGCGTTCGGCACGACGAACAAGCCCCAGTCGAGGCGGTAGACGAGCAGGTCGTCGACGATCCCGCCGTCGTCGGTCAGGCACAAGGTGTAGTGCGCGCGGCCGACCGGCAGTGCGGCCACGTCGTTGGTGAACGACCGCTGGACGCAGTCCTGCGCCCCCGATCCGGTGACGAGCAGGGTGCCGAGGTGGGACAGGTCGAACGCGCCCGCGGACTCGCGGACGGCGCGGTGCTCGGCGACGACGCTGCCGTAGTGCAGCGGCATGTCCCAGCCGCCGAAGCCGGTCATCGTCGCGCCGAGCTGGCGGTGGCGGTCGTCCAGCGGCGAACGGCGGAGCTCCATGAACGCGACCTTGGCTCGACGGGGCGTCGGCGCGCAGCGTAGAGCCGCACGGTCGCCGGCCCGCCGGGTGCCTCGTCGTCGCACCCCGTCCTAGGATGCGGCGCAACGACTCCGACGCCCCGAGGAGCACCAGGCATGGCTGACACCTACGACGTCGTCGTCCTCGGCGGCGGCACCGGCGGCTACTCGTGCGCGCTGCGCGCCGCGGCGCTGGAGCTGAAGGTGGCGCTGGTCGAGAAGGCGAAGGTCGGCGGCACGTGCCTGCATCTCGGCTGCATCCCGACCAAGGCGCTGCTGCAGGCCGCCGAGGTGGCCGAGCACGCGCAGACCGCCGGCGACTATGGCGTGAAGGCCTCGTTCGACGGCATCGACATGGCGGCGGTGCTCACCTACAAGCAACGCATCGTCGACACCAACCACAAGGGGCTGCAGGCGACGCTGCGCGCCCGCGGGGTCGACGTCGTCGAGGGCACCGGGCGGCTGAAGGACGCGCGCACGCTCGTGGTGGCGACCGAGGAGGGTGAGCGCACGCTCGCCGCGTCCAAGGCGATGGTGCTGGCGACGGGCTCCAAGCCGCGCACGCTGCCGGTCCAGGGCGGCGAGATCGACGGCGAGCGGGTCATCACCTCCGACCATGCGCTCTTCCTCGAGCGGGTCCCGCAGCGCCCGATCGTGCTGGGGGCGAGCGCCGTCGGCGTCGAGTTCGCGTCGGTGTGGCGCGCCTACGGCGCCGAGCAGGTGACCATCGTCGAGGCCCTCGACGCGGTCGTCCCCGCGAGGACGTCGACACGCAGAAAGCACTCGCCAAGGACCTCAAGAAGTCCGGCATGAAGGTGCTGACCGGCGCGAAGCTGACCGGCGTCGACAAGGGCGCCGACGGCATCCGCGCGACGCTGGAGGACGGCACGCAGCTTGAGGGCGACGTGCTGCTCGTCGCCGTCGGCCGCGGTCCCGTCACCGACGACATGGGCTTCGAGGACGCCGGCGTGACGCTCGACCGCGGCTTCGTCACCGTCGACGAGTACTGCCGCACCGGCCCGGAGGGGCTGTTCGCTGTCGGCGACGTCATCCCGACGCTGGGCCTGGCGCACGCCTCGTTCCAGGAGGGCTTCCTCGTCGCCGAGCAGGTCGCCGGCCGCCGCGTCCGCCCCATCGACTACGCCGGCATCCCGCGCGTCTACTACAGCCACCCCGAGGTCGCGAGCGTCGGGTTCACCGAGCAGGAGCTGCGCGACAAGGGCGTCGCGTTCGACAAGGCGATGTTCCCCTTCACCCACAACGCCCGCGCGATGATGATGCGAGGCAGCGGCCACGTGAAGGTGCTCGCGGCCAAGGACGGCGGCAAGGTCCTCGGCGTGCACATCGTCGGACCGAGGGCCACCGACCTCATCGCCGAGGGCCAGCTCATCTACAACTGGGAGGCGCTGCCCACCGACGTGGCGCAGTTCATCCACCCGCACCCGACGCTGAGCGAGGCGGTCGGCGAGGCACACATGGCGATCGCCGGCAGCGCCTTGCACGGCTGACCGCGCCACCGAGCCGTTTTCGCCCGCATCGGTAGGGAACAGGAGCAGCGCACGGATGGCCGACCGCACCCGAAGCCGCCGCAACCCTCCCGCGGTCGAGGGCGGCCAGGGCCGGCGCAGGGTGCGCAGCGGCGACGCACCCCCCGACCCACCACGCCGGCGTCGCGGCGGCGGCACCGACAACGCCCAAGCGTCACCAGCCGCCGCCGCACCGTTGGGTCAGTCCCAGGACAGGAGCACCCCCGTGGCCACCGAAGTCACCCTTCCCCAGCTCGGCGAGAGCGTCACCGAAGGCACGATCACCGCGTGGCTCGTCGCCGTCGGTGACACCGTCGAGGCGGACCAGCCGCTGTTCGAGCTCAGCTCGGACAAGATCGACACCGAGGTTCCCGCGCCGACCAGCGGCGTACTGCAGGAGATCAAGGTCCAGGTCGACGAGACCGTCGACGTCGGGACCGTCGTCGCGGTCATCGGTGAGGGCGGCGCCGACGGGGCGAGCGGCGGCGGGGCGACGACCGCCCCGGACAGCGCCGAGGACGCCGACCAGACCGAGAGCGCGGCGCCGGCCGAGGAGCGCGAGGAGGTCGCCCGCGACGCCGCCGAGCCGCAGGCGTCCCCAGCGGCGGAGCGCGACGACGCGCCCGCCGAACCGGAGACTGGAACGTACGAGCGGACTGAGGCCGAACCCGCCGCGGCCGCGGGGCGCTCGGCCGAGCAGCCGGCGACCGGCGACGGGGGGGACGGGGCGGCCACCCTGGCGTCGCCGCTCGTGCGACGGCTGGCCGCCGAGCACGACGTCGACCTGGCGACGCTGCGCGGCACCGGCGAGGGCGGGCGGGTCACGCGCGAGGACGTCGAGGGAGCGATCGGCGGCGGTGGCCAGGCGGCGCCCGCCGCGCCGTCACCGGCGCCCGCGGCGGCGCAGGGCCGGGTGCAGCCGGAGGCGCGGCCTGCGGTGACGCCACAGCCGCAGCGCCGCCCGACCCCGCAGGCAGGCCCGCGCACCCGCGTCGAGGACCTGTCGCGCATCCGCCAGCGGATCGCCGCGAAGATGATGGAGTCGCTGGCGTCCTCCGCGCAGCTGACGACGGTCCAGGAGGCCGACCTCACGCGGGCCATGCGGCTGCGCGATCGTGTCAAGGACGAGTTCAAGGCCCGCGAGGGCGTCTCGCTGTCGCCGTTCGTGTTCCTGTGCCGCGCCGCGGTCCTCGCAATCCGCAACCACCCGCGGATCAACGCCTACGCCGACTGGAACGCGGGCAAGGCGACGTTCCACGAGTACGTGAACCTCGGCATCGCCGTCGACACGGAAAAAGGGCTGCTCGTCCCCAACGTCAAGGGCGCCGACGACCTGTCGCTGGCGGGGCTTGCCCGCGCGATCAAGGAGGTCGCCGACAAGGCCCGCGGCAAGGGCAAGCTCGAGATGTCCGACATCGAGGGCGCCACCTTCACGATGACGAACACCGGCAGCGTCGGGGTGCTCATCGACACGCCGATCCTGAACTACCCCGAGGTGGCGATCCTCGGCACCGGCGCGGTGCAGCCCCGCCCCGTCGTCGTCCAGGACGACACCGGCCCCGCGATTGCGATCCGCGACATGGTCTACCTGTCGCTCACCTACGACCACCGCCTGATCGACGGCGCGGACGCCGCGCGCTTTGTCACCGACGTCAAGCAGGTCGTGGAGACCCACGACTGGGCGGCCGAGATCGGCTACGACGGCTAGGCGCCTGTCGCGCGGTCGAAGGAGCCGACGATGCTGTCGGTGTGGTGCGGCGAGGTGGTCTACGAGGAGGCGCTGCGGTTCCAGCGCCTGCTCGTCGACGCGCGCGTCGCCGACACCATCGACGACGTCGTGCTGACGCTGACCCACGACCCCGTCTACACCGCCGGGCGCCACGCCGACCTCGCCGCGAACCTGCGCGGCTCGACCGGCGTCCGGGTCGTGCCGGTCGACCGGGGCGGGGACGTGACGTATCACGGCCCCGGGCAGCTGGTCGCCTACCCCGTCGTCAAGCTCGCCGACGCGAAAGCGGTGCGGGCGTACGTCGACGCGCTCGTCGACGCGTGCGTGCGCACGGCCCGGTCCTACGGCGTGGACGCACGGCCCGACGGCGACCGCCCCGGCGTGTGGGTGGGGCGCGACAAGCTCGCGGCGGTCGGGGTGCGGGTGGACCGGCGGGTGACCAGCCACGGGCTGGCGTTCAACGTCGACCCCGACCTCGCCGAGTTCAGCGCGGGCATCGTCCCGTGCGGCATCGCCGACGCCGGCGTCTGCTCGCTGGCGTCGCTCGGCGTCGACACGACGCTTGACGAGGTACGCCACCGGCTCGTGGCGGCGCTCGGCGACACCCTCGGCCGGCGGCTGCAGTCCGCCACGCCCGCGGACCTCGGGTTGACCGCCGCGCGGATCTGACCGGGGCTCGCTACCCTGCGCCGCAACGACGCCGGCACGGCCGGCGGGTCGACGAAAGCCGGCGCCATGGGTTCGGATCCGCCGCCACCCCCTCCGCCTCCGCCGCCCCCCGGTGGGCCGCCGCCGCCCGCTGGGGCGCCGCCCGGGTGTCCCCCACCGCCGGCGCCGTACCCGCAGGGCGCCCCGCCGCCCGGCTGGGGAGTACCCGGAGCGCCGTACCCGGGTGCGCCGACGCCATGGGGGGCGTACCGGCCGCCGCCCCAGACCAACGGCCTCGCCATCGCGTCCATGGTGCTCGGCATCGTCTGGCTGTACTGGATCGGATCGATCCTCGCGCTGGTGTTCGGCTACATCGCCCG
Source organism: Egibacteraceae bacterium (assembly GCA_030446745.1). GTDB lineage: Bacteria > Actinomycetota > Nitriliruptoria > Euzebyales > Egibacteraceae > JAUJMS01. Next base: position 149,081 of record JAUJMS010000001.1, read on the forward strand.
CAAGCAGATCGACCAGTCCAACGGCGAGCAGGGCGGCAGGGGCATGGCGGTCGCCGGCATCGTCCTCGGGTGGATCGGTCTCGGGCTTCTCGTCGTGATCATCGGCCTCGCGGTCGCGTTCGCGGCGTTCGGAGGCACGGTCGGGACGTCGGACGGGTTCAGCACCTGACCCGCGGCAGTCGAGAGGAGGCCGTTTATGACGGACACCGGAGGGACGGACGACCGGAACACCGCCGGCTGGAGCACCGGCGCGCCGCCACCGGCATATCCGGCGGCGGGCGGCTACCCGGCGCCGCCGCCGTACGGCGGCTACGGCCCGCCCATCAACAACCATCTCGCGTGGGGCATCGTGACGACGCTGCTGTGCTTCATGCCGTTCGGCATCGTGTCGATCGTCTTCGCGTCGCAGGTCAACGGCAAGCAGGCGGCCGGCGACATCGCCGGCGCGATGAGCGCGTCGAAGAAGGCGAAGACGTGGGCGATCGCCTCGGCCGCGACCGCAGCCGGCCTGTTCTTGATCCTCCTGATCGTGTTTGTCGTCGCGGGGCTCGGAGCCGCAGCTTCCGCCGGTTAACGCCTGACGCGATGAACAGCCTCGAGCACGAGTTGGCACGACGCCCCTGGGCGGGGCCGACGGCGGTGGCCGCTACCACCGGCCTGTGCTGCGCCACGCTGCTGGTCGTGGACCCCAACGAACCCGGGAGGTACCCGACCTGCCCGGTGCTCGCCGTCACTGGTCGCTGGTGTCCCGGCTGCGGCTCCCTGCGCGGCCTGCGGGCGCTGCTCGGCGGCGACGTCGCCGCCGCCGCGGGGTTCAACCCCCTGCTGCTGCTCGCCGTGCCGTACCTCGTGTACGCCTGGGTTGCGTGGGCGGCGCCGGCGTTCGGAGGGCCGGCGCCCCCGGCGTTGCGACTGCCCGCCTGGGTCATCCGCGCGGTCGCCGGCTTGGTCGTGACCTTTGGCGTGCTGCGCAACGTCCCGCTGGCGCCGCTGCGGGTCCTCGCGCCCTGAGCCGCACGCCCCGCCGACCGTGGGCGTGTGGCGAAGGGCGCGGCGACACCAGCACCTAGACTGTCGGCCCCACCACCGCCGACCAGGCAGGCACCCTGTGACCTCGTTGATCCCGGACGGCGCCACGCGGCTGACGGTCGTCGGGGCGCCGGCGGTACCGCTGCGCAAGCCGCCATGGCTCAAGCAGACCGCCCGGCTCGCCGGCCCCAATTACCGCGAGCTCAAGCAGACGATGCGCGGACAGTCGCTGCACACCGTGTGCGAGGAAGCCGGCTGCCCCAACATCTCGGAGTGCTGGGAGGACCGCGAGGCGACCTTTCTCATCGGCGGCGAGGACTGCACCCGGCGCTGCGGCTTCTGCCAGATCGCAACCGGAAAGCCGCGCGAGTACGACCGCGACGAGCCACGCCGGGTCGCCGAGGCGGTCGCCGACATGGGCCTGCACTTCGCGGTCGTCACCGGCGTCGCCCGCGACGACCTGCCCGACGGTGGCGCGTGGCTGTTCGCCGAGACAACCCGCCAGATCAAGGCGCGGCTGGCCCACTGCGGCGTGGAGGTGCTGATCCCGGACTTCCGCGGCAGCGAGGCGGCGCTGCGCACGGTGCTCGACGCGCGCCCCGAGGTGCTGTCGCACAACCTGGAGACCCCCCGGCGGCTGTTCCGCCACGTGCGGCCGGCGTTCACCTACGACGGCAGCCTCGAGGTGCTCGACCGCGCCCGACGCTGGTCGACGGCGGCGACCAAGTCCAACCTCATCCTCGGCATGGGCGAGACCGAGGACGAGGTGCGCGCGTGCATGCGCGACCTGCGTGCGGTCGGCTGCCAGATCCTGACGATCGGGCAGTACCTGCAACCGACGCACCGCCACCTCGCACTGCAGCGCTTCGTCGAGCCGGCCGAGTTCCTGCGCTACGCCCGCTACGGGCGCGAGCTGGGCTTCGACCACGTCGAGTCCGGCCCCCTCGTGCGCTCGTCGTACCGTGCCGGCCGCCAGGCGCAGCACGCCGGCGTGTGGGCGCGGCCGGTCGCCGCGCCGGCGTGATCCTGGCTTCGGCGCTGGCGGCGCTCGCCCCACCGGACCGCATCGCCGACGTCTGCGGCGACGAACCGAGCGCCGTGTGCATCGCGGTGCTGCGCGAGACCGGCCGCGACGTGCTCGCCAAGCTCGCCGACACGGTGGTGCCCGCGGCGCTGAAGATCCTGCTCGTCGTCGTCCTCGCCGCGATCGCGATCCGGCTGCTGCACCGGCTCATCGAGCGCCTCACCCGGCGGATGACCACGGCCGGAGCGGAGGCCGCGGCGCAGTCCGACGGCGCGCCGGTGGTCGACGCCGCGCCGGCGGACGCGTCACGAACGACGATGCGCACCGAGACCATCGGCGCGGTGCTGCGCAGCGTCGCCACGGTCACGGTGTGGAGCGTCGCCGTGGTGATGGTCCTCGGCGCTGTCTCTATCCAGTTGGGGCCCTTGATCGCGGGGGCCGGGATCGTCGGCGTGGCGCTGGGGTTCGGGGCGCAGAACCTCGTGAAGGACTTTTTGTCGGGGCTGTTCATCATCGTCGAGGACCAGTACGGCATCGGCGACATCGTCGAGCTGCGCGACGCCGTCGGCAACGTCGGCGTGTCGGGCACGCTCGAGGCGATCTCGCTGCGCACCAGCCGGGTGCGTGACGTCGAGGGCACCGTCTGGCACGTCCCCAACGGCGAGATCCGCACCGCCGGCAACAGGTCCCAGCAGTGGGCGCGGTCCCTGCTCGACATCGGCGTCGCGTACGACACCGACCTGACCCACGCGACCAGGGTGCTCAAGCGCGTCGCCGACGAGGTGTGGCACGACGAGGAGTTCGGCGCGTTCGTGCTGGAGGAGCCGGAGGTGTGGGGCCTGGAGCGCTTCGACGCCGACCGCCTCACGATCCGCATGGTGCTCAAGGTGTTCCCGGCCAAGCAGTGGGCCGTGAACCGCGAGCTTCGCGCGCGGGTCAAGACCGCGTTCGAGGAGGAGGGGATCGAAATGCCGTTCCCCCAGCGCACGGTGTGGATGCGCACCGCCGACGGGGCGAAGGCGGCGCCGGCGAGGGCTCAGCCAGCCGAGTTAACCGCCGCGAAACCGTCGGGCAACGACGGCGACACGGCCGCGACCTAGCGTCGCGGCGTCGATCGAGCAAAGGAGCCGACGTTGACAAGCTCACCAGACGACGTGCTGCGCCAGGTCACCGACGAGGGCATCGAGTTCGTCGACTTCCGCTTCTGCGACCTGCCGGGGCTGATGCAGCACTTCAGCGTCCCGGCGTCGCAGCTGACCGCGGAGGTCTTCGACGACGGCGTCGGCTTCGACGGCTCGTCGATCCGCGGGTTCCAGGAGATCCAGGAGTCCGACATGATCCTCGTGCCGGACGCGGCGACCGCCGTCATGGACCCGTTCCGCCGGCACCGCACGCTCAACCTCAACTGCTTCGTTCACGACCCGCTGACCGGGGAGTCCTACAGCCGCGACCCGCGCTACGTCGCGTCGAAGGCCGAGCAGTACCTGAAGGGCAGCGGCGTCGCCGACACCGCCTACTTCGGTCCCGAGGCCGAGTTCTTCATCCTCGACGACGTCCGTTTCGACACGACGGCGCGGGCCTCGTACTACTACGTCGACTCGGTCGAGGGCGCGTGGAACAGCGGCCGCGACGAGGGTCCCAACCTCGGCTACAAGCCGCGGCACAAGGAGGGCTACTTCCCCGTGCCGCCGACCGACCACTACCAGGACCTGCGGTCGGAGATGACGCTGAACCTCGAGCGTGCCGGCATCGAGATCGAGCTGCAGCACCACGAGGTGGGCACCGCAGGCCAGGCCGAGATCGACGTGCGCTTCGACACGCTGCTGCGCATGGCCGACAAGATGATGCTGTTCAAGTACGTCGTGAAGAACACCGCGCTGGCGCACGGCAAGACCGTCACGTTCATGCCCAAGCCGATCTTCGGCGACAACGGGTCCGGCATGCACACGCACATGTCGCTGTGGAACGGCGACGAGCCGCTGTTCTTCGACGAGCAGGGCTACGCGCAGCTGTCCGACCTGGCCCGCTGGTACATCGGCGGCCTGCTCGCCCACGCGCCGGCGCTGCTCGCCTTCACCAACCCGACCACCAACTCCTACCGCAGGCTCGTACCCGGCTACGAGGCGCCGGTCAACCTCGTCTACAGCCAGCGCAACCGCTCGGCGGCCTGCCGCATCCCGCTGGTGTCACGCTCGCCGAAGGCCAAGCGCGTCGAGTTCCGCGTCCCCGACCCGTCGTGCAACCCCTACCTCGCGTTCTCGGCGATGCTGTTGGCCGGCCTCGACGGCGTGCGCAACAAGATCGAGCCGCCCGACCCGGTCGACAAGGACATCTACGAGCTGCCGCGCGAAGAGCTGCTCGACCTGCCCAGCGTCCCGGCGAGCCTGGAGGAGGCGCTGGCCGCGCTGGAGGCCGACGCCGACTTTCTGCTCGACGGCGGCGTGTTCACCGACGACCTGATCGACACGTGGATCACCTACAAGATGGACCACGAGATCAGCCCGGTCCGCCTGCGCCCCCACCCCCACGAGTTCCATCTGTATTACGACATTTGAGACCTCCCGTCGAACGTCGCGCGGCGCGGCCTGCGGAAACGCATCATGACCTGCGTAAGCGCGCTGGGGGACGTCGGTTGTGCGGGAAGAGGACAACGCTACTCCGCTTCAGCGAGCAGTTCCTCGAGCATGTTCATGGCCATCCACACGAAGTCCGGGTTGGTGCTCCGGTAGTAAGGGATGATGGGTATCGCGACCGACAGGGCCCAAGCCATGCCCCGCTGCCACGTCGGTTCGTCCACCGCGAGGGCCTTCCGGAACACAGCACGGCTCGCTCGGTCGAGCACGCTCCATGCGGGAAGAAGATCGATCGCCGGGTCCCCAAAGCCCGCGATTCCGAAATCGATGATGGCGCGCAGTCGTCCTCGCGACACCAGCATGTTGCCCGGTAGGAGGTCGCCATGGGTCCAAACGTGACGCCCATCCCCACTGGGTGTCCGCAGCGCCTGTTCCCACGCCGTCGCCGCCGCCGCCGTGTCGAACAACCCTTCCGACGCCTCGATCGACTGCCGAACCTCGACGTCACGACTCTCCAGGCGCTGACCCCTTCCCGAAGCCGGGGCCTGGGCGGGGTCGATGGATCGCAGTGCCGAAACGAACGCGGCCAAGTCAACCGCGCACTGCCGCAAGTCGTGGACGTGCTTGCGTGCGAACGTCTCGCCGTCGATCCATCTGTACACGGCCCAGGTGAAGGGGTATCCGTTCGCCGGGCGCCCCTTCGCGAGCGGCTCTGGTACTGCCATGGGCAGGCGGGGAGCGAGTCGGGGCAGCCAACGGAGCTCTCTCTCCAGATCGCGCTCCCACGACGGGACTCTGGGCAACCGCACGCACATGTCGTCACCCAGCCGATAGATCGCGTTGACCGTTCCTGTGGATGCGACCGGAGTCACCGGAAGGTTCGCCCACATGGGGTACTGGCCAGCCAGCAATGACTCGACTAGTGCGACGTCGGTGGCGATCTCGTCGGGATGCATCCTCGTGCGGCCTCCCTGCGGCCTGCGGTCTCGGAGAAGACGTGACGCCAAGCAGGAAACCGCGGGCTAGCGTCCATATTTCCCACGGACGCCGTGCGGTTCTCTCAGTACTACGACATCTAGGTCCGCAGGCGCCGCGCGGCGGTCGCAATCCGCGCCGGCAACCGGCGGGTGTCCTATGAAGCGGCAGAGGAGGCGAGGTGACGTGGCCGACTACCAAGTGCCGGGGGTGTTCATCGACACCTACGAGTCGTTCGTCGACGAGGTAGAGGCGACGAGTCCTGCCGAGGCGGAGGTCATGGTGCGGGAGCGGCACCTCCCCAGGAGCGTCATGATCTCTCGCGATCTCATCGTGGAGACGATGTGGGTTGTCGGTCACGCCCCGCCGGGGCAATCAACGCCGGAGGACGACGGTCGAGACGAGCCGCCCGTCCGGTGACGTACGCATACCGAGAGAGCGGCGGCCAGTCTCGAGACGCCGACCGTGACCGCGTCGACCGCGCGGACCGAGTCGCCGCCGACGTCGGCGATCCCGACCCCGACATCTCCCTCAAGCCCCGCTGCCGGTCCTACCACTCGGATCGGACCGGAGAGGTCGGCGCCGCACCGACGTCATCGGCGTCCATAGGCAGCCGTTGCTATCGGCACCCATTTATCTGCCGTCCTTGCAGTCGGACGCCTTCTTGAGCCGGTCCGGAGGTACCGCAAGGAACCACGGGTCCTCGATGTCGCCGGCGTGGCCAACTGTCACCGTCGCCCCGTCAGCAAGACGAAGTTCGAGATGCCGGACGTACAGGCACTCACGACCCCGTGCGAACTTGGCCCTTCCGGCGTCATCGGTCGTCTCAGCAGCATCAACCTTGTAGGTGAGTCGGGACCCACTGAGACCGGGAAGGGCAACGCCGGAAAAGGCTCGTAGTCCGCCTCACCGATACGCGCGTCGTACACACCAGCCCCTGGGCAGCGGAGGCCGCACGCTCCTGGGACGCGCGCCACGAGACCTTCGTCGGCAATGGCTCTCGCGCAAATAAGGGAGCGCTACTCGACACCATGAGCGCCCGTCATCCAGTAGACGCCCAAGAGGGCGACAACCATCCATAGTCCGGGCAAGGTCACTGCGAGGGCTATTACCAGGCCGTCTGACGAAGCAGGCCGTCGAGTTAGTCGTAAGACCGCCACCGGAAGTACGGCAGTCGATCCAACGACAACCGCCGTGGTCGCAGCCGCAGGAATACGTACAGCGTGGACCGCTTGGCGGCAGTCACGACCGAGCCCCTCTGGGGAGTGTCTAGGTAGAGCGAACGGACTCCCGCAGCGGAGACTTCCGGCGCCGTAACTCACGCGCACCGGAAGCGCGGCGGCGCGAAAGAAGGACGACGACCGTTAGCCCGACTCCAAGCCGCGTCGTCCGCCTTGCCCAACGCTCGGCAGCGTGCATTCAGTCCACCCTAACTGGCATCGGCATAGCCCAGGGAACCGACCCCGCTTCCGCCACTAGGTGGGACGCCTACCTCAGCGATGGCCAAGCGTTGTGACGGGCGAGGGGGTTGGCCGCAAGCGCGCCCGTCGTTGCCCGACCGGGCCGCGAGTGCCACGGTCTCCCACTGCTCGGCGGCGGCGCGCCACAGGGCGCAGTCCTCGCGTCCCTCGAGCCGCGCGAACTCGGCCGCACAGGTGGCGCCGAGGTGCTCCCAACGTCGTGGACACCGCTGGGGTCGCCAGTGTGGTGAGCAACGTGATGCTGATGCGATCGAGCAGCGCACGTCCCGCTGCGTGCGCTGCCTCGACCGCTCGCGCCGAGCCCTCGAGGCGTGCATCCCCGGCCCGATCGGCTTCCACCCGCAACTTTTGGAGGCAGTCCCTTACGTCGTCCACCACTCCCGCACGTTCCCCGGGCGTCCCGCCGAGCCCCTCCATCTGAACTCCGCCCACTTCCTAGTCCCGCCGACTAGTCCCGCTACCGACACGGCGTGACGTTCCAGGGAACGGTTGTGACGTACGCGCGATACGGATGAAACCGGCGGGGTCGGCACCGGGACGGTGATGCGGTCGAGGAAGCGCACGTCCCGCGCGTGCGCTTCCTCGACCGCCCGAGCCGAGTTCTCGAGGGGCGTCCCGCGAGCCCCTCTTGAACTCCACCCTTCCTAGTCCCGCCTACTAGTCCCGCCACCTTGAAGGCGTGACATTTCACGGAACGGTTGTGACCTTTCCGCGTCATCCCTCCCAGAGGACCGCCGTGTCGGGATCGGGGACATAGGCGCAGAAGGTGCCGGTGTGCACCGTCGACTCCAGGTGGCTGGCGAGTCGCGGCTCCTGCTCGCCCAGGCGGCGGATCGTCTGCTTCACCACCTTCGTCACGCTCACCCTCGCGCGCTCGGCAGGCGACGCCGCCACCCGGTCGCGCCCGCCGAGCCCCACCGCCCGGCGCAGCTCGCCGAGGATCGCGTCCATCTCGCGCTCGATCGCCGCGGCGCGCCCCGTGTCGTTGAACGCCTGGGCCTCGTCGAGCTCCGACTGGAGGTCACGGATCCGCCGTTTGTACGCCGCCTTGGCCTGAGCGTCGAGCAGCGGTCCCGCGCCGCCGGTGCCGTCCGACGACAGGTCGGCGGCGTCGCCCGGCGACAGCCGCCCCGAGCCCGCGGGACCGCCCTGCGCGACGAGGTCGAGTGCGGCGATCCGCTGGTGCGGGTTGCGCAGCAGGTGCGCGAGGTAGCGGGGGCCCTTGCCGTCGCGCAGCCGCGACACCCGACCGTCGAACACCACTGTCCAGTAGTCGCCCTCGCGCCGGAACACCCGTTTCGGGGCCGCCGGAGCGGTGGGCTCCTGCGCCGCGGTCGATTCACCGCTGCGCTGCGCCGCGGCAGCGGCCGCCGCGTCCATGCCGGTCTCGCGCGCCCACACGGTCGCCTCGCCGAGCATCGCATCGGCGCGCTCGCGTTCGCCGCGGCGGGCGAGGACCACCGCGTGCTCGAGCAGCGTCCACGTCGCCAGCGGTCGGTGGCCGAGCGCGAGATTGTCGAACAGCCCGGCCTCGAGGTGGCGGTCCGCGTCGTCGGAACGACCGGCGGTCGCCGCGAGCAGTCCGAGGTAGGTATGGGTCGACCCGTAGCAGACCGCCGCGGCGTTCGCGACGACGATCCGGTCCGCGTACGGCTCGAGCAGCCGGTACAGCGTCTCGGCGCGACGGGCGTCGCCGAGGCGCACGCACGGGACGGCCAGCTGGCACAGCATCGTCAACCAGTTGCCGTCACGGGGCACGTTGCGGAAGTCCTCGGCCGCGGTCCTCTCGAACAGCGCCCGCGTCTCCTCGACCCGCCCCGCCTCCGCGCTCGCGACCACCAGCGCGGACCGCCAAGCGCTCCACGGATACCGCTCGACGAACAACCGGATCGCCGGCTCGATCTCACCGATCCGGCCCTGCGCCCACCGGAGGGTGCATAACTGAACGCCGAACAGCAGCGCAGCAGTGTCGCCTTGAGCCCGCTGACCGATCTCGAGCGCGTCGAAGGCCAGCCGCTCGCACTCCGCCATGTCACCGGCGACGAAGGCGCGCATGGCGCGCAGCGTCTGCAAGTGCCACCGCGCGAAGGGCTGCCGCAGCCGCTCGGCCACGCGGGCGTAGTGCTCCAACGCGGCGTCGACCGCCACGACGTCGCCGAGCTCCAAGGCGGTCGTGAGCTGCAGGTGGTACCCGCGCAGCGTCATCTCCAAGTCACCGACACGCAAGGCGAGCGCGACGAGCTCACCGGCGACCTCGGCACGCGCGTCGGGGTCGTCCGGGCCGAGCCGGCACCAATGGCGGCTGTAGCGGGCCACGAGCAGCGCGCGTTCGTCGCCGAGGCGCTCCGCCATCGCGACGGCCTCGGCGCTCAAGGCGTCGCGGCGCTCCGCGGCGACGGTGTAGTACAGCTCGACCGCCAGCCGCGCGAGCAGGCGCACGCGCAGCACACTGTCGTCGGCCGCAAGGCCGGCCAGCGCGCGTTCGAGCATGCCGATGAGCACGTCGTCGGCGCGATCGACGAAGCCGTAGCCGCCGTGGCCGAGCGCGTACCCGAGTGCGGCAAGCGCGAGCTGTTCGCCCGACCCAACCTCCGACGCCGCGTCGGCGGCGGCGACGAACGTCGCCCGGGCGGCGGCGGCGTCACCCGCGCCGCGCTGCGCGTCACCGAGGTCGAGCAGCGCCCGGCACCGGTCGGCCGGCGCGGTGCCCCGCTGGTCGAGCAGCTCCAGCGCGCAGCCGTACAGCCGTGCCGCGTCCTCGTAGGCGTAGACGCGCATCGCGCGGGCACCGGCACGCCGACACGCAGTGATCGCCGGTTCGACGTCGCCGAGCGCGGCCGCAGCGACGTAGTGGTGCGCAGTCTCGGCGACGCGCGATTCGTCGCCGTCGGCGAGCCGTTCCCCGAGCACCTCGCCGATCCGCCGGTGCAGCGACAGCCGCCGGGCGCTGGGCAGGTCGTCGTAGAGCGTCTCCCGCACCAACGAGTGCACGAACTCGAGCCGCCGCGTTCCGCCGTGGCGGACGGCCACCAGGCCCGCGGCCACGGCGTCGTCCAACAGGCCGACGGCGGCCTCTGGCGCCAGTCCGCCGACCCGCGCGACGAGGGCGACGTCGATGTCGCGTCCGACGACCGCGGCGATCTCGAGCAGCTGGCGCACCGGTTGGGCGACCGGTTCGAGCCGCCAGCGGATCGCCTCGCGCACCTGGTCGGGAACCGGGACGGCGACGGTGGTCGTCGCGGACTCGACATCGGGCAGCAGTGGCACGACCTGCTCGATGAAGAACGGGTTGCCGCCGGTGGCGTCGTGGACGGCGGCGACGAGCCCGCCGGCGGCCTGCACGCCGAACCGCTCGCTGAGCAGAGCCGCCACCGCATCGTGATCCAGACCGCCGAGCATGACGCTGCGGCCGTCGCGGTTGAGCTCCGCCAGCCGGCGGGCGACGGCCGGCGAGCGGCGCGCCTCGACGTCGCGGTAGCTGGCGATGACGACGATCGGCGCGTCGCGCAGCGTGCCGGCGAGCAGCTGGAGTGTGGCCAGCGACGGCTCGTCGGCGGCGTGCAGATCTTCGACGATGAGCAGCTGCGGACTGGCCGCGGCCGCGGCGTGAAAGAACGAGACGAGCGCGTCGAGCAGCTGAAAGCGGCCCGCGTCGCCGTCGGCGTCCTTGGACCGCGCGTCGTCGCCACCGCCGGGACGTTTCGGTGCGACGTCGTGGAGCAGCTCCTTGGCCGCCGCGCGCAGCTCGCCGTGGCGCGGTCCCTGCGCCAGATGCGCACGCAGCAGTTGGATCCACGGCCAGTAGGCGGGAGCGCCGCCCCCCTCCCAGCAGCGTCCGCGCAGCACGGTCATGCCGCGGGCGGCCGCGCGCTGCGCCACCTCGTCGGTCAGACGCGTCTTGCCGATGCCTGGCTCGCCGGCGATGAGGTACAGCGAGCCGCGCGACGTGCCGGCCGCTGCCAGCGCGGCGTCGAGCTCGGCAAGCTCGGTGTCACGACCACGAAACGGCATGTCGCCCGGCGCCCACACCCCCGGCCGAGCCGCCGCGCCGGCGCCGCCGGCCGCCGCCGTCAGTACCTCGAGGGTGCGGTCGGCAGGGTTGCCCGCCCGCCGCAACGCACCGTTGCTCATCCCAGCCACGCTTCCTCCAGCGTGCGGACGCGCTCGGCGAGGACGCGCAGCATCTTTCGCGCGACGGTGGGCGTCTCGTCGACGAGCCGGACGAAGTTGCGCGGGTCGACAACGAGCAGGTGCATCGGCTCGTCGGCGACCACCGTCGCTGAACGTGGACCGCCGTCGAGCAGTGCCATCTCGCCGAAGAACCCCCCAGGGCCGAACGTCGCGAGATCCTGGTCTCCCTGGAACGCGGTCGCTCGACCGCTCACGACGATGAAGAACTCTCCTCCCGGGCGCCCTCGCGCGCAAGTACGTGGCCGGCGGCGACGTCGACCTCATCGGTGATCGAGGCGATCAGTGCGAGCTCTTTGCTGGTGCAGGCGGCGAACAGCGGGACGTGGGCGAGCACATCGGTCTTGACGCTGCGCGTTCGGGTCGGCATGGCGGCTCCAGTCAGTCGGCCGGTCGGGTTCGATCCGACCGCTGTCACGCTCGCATGCCGGCGTCGTCGGCACAGCGGACAACGACCACCCCGAACGTGCACTTTTCCACGCAGCGACTCACTGCGCCCGCTCGCGCAACGCGGCCAGGTCACGCACCGTGATACGGCTCACCCCCGAGGTGCAGCACAAGGTCGTCCAAGCCGTGGCCGCCGGCAACCGCATCGACATCGCCGCCCGCTACGCGGGCATCGGGGAGCGGACCTTCCACCGGTGGATGGCCGAAGGCGAGCAGGCCCGCAGCGGCGCCAAGCGGCAGTTCTGGCAGGCGGTCATGGAGGCCCGCGCCCGCGCCGAGGTCGCGGCCGTCACCGCCATCGTCACCGCCGCCCGCAAGGACTGGCGCGCCGCCGCCTGGTGGCTGGAGCGGACCCGCCCGCACGAGTACGGCCGCGTCTACCGCGGCACCATCGAGCACGTCGACCCGGCCGGTGGACCCATCGAGCACGTCACCCGCAACGAGAACCCGGGCGTCGCCGACGCCGCGCGCGACTTCCTGCGCGCCCTCGAGCAGGCGCGCACCGAGGACGCGAGCGCGTGACCGGCGACCCGCCGGAGCCGCCGGTGTGCCCGCGCCACAAAAAGTCGCTGGTACTGCTCGAGGAAGGGTGGCTGAACGGTGTGCACGTTACTTACTGGGGTCGTTGCCCTGCGGTGGTGTCGGACCGACACCGGATACCGGCCCGCTACTGCGCTCGTGAGGTGCGGCTGACCGACGATTCGCAGGATGCGGTGCAGGCGCCGCTGTTCGGGCCGGGGGGTGCTGCGTGAGTTACGACTCCGCGAACGACTTGTGTGACTGGCACCGGCAGTGGGAGCCACGCGGCACACCGAAGTGCGGCAACCAGGCAACGCACAACCTCGACGGCTACGGCGGCTCGACCCGCTGCCGCTTCTGCTGCGACCACTACAACGCCCTGGCCGCTGTCACCGCCGATGAGCAAGGAGCCAACGGATGACCTACGACTACGCCGTCACGGTCGCCCGCGTCGTCGACGGCGACACCCTCGACCTCGACGTCGACCTCGGCTTCTACCTGCGCTCGCGGCTGCGCTTCCGCCTGCTCGGCATCGACGCGCCCGAGCGCGGCCAGCCTGGCTACGCCGAGGCCATGGCTGCGGTGCGCACCTGGCTGGACGACCCGAACCGCGTAGGCGTGGAGCTCCGCGCGCGAACATACAAGGCCGACGCGTACCGAGGAGGTCGGCGCATGAGCACGGACGCAGACCTGGTCGCCCGCGCCCCGTACGTTGGTCGTTTCCCAGGACGACCCCCGCGCGACCTACGCCGTCCTTCGCGGTCTTGCTGATCGTGTGGAGTCGCTGTCTGCCCGAACCTACAAGGCCGACGCCTTCGGGCGGTGGCTCGCCGACGTCTATCCGTCGGCCCGCCCGTCGGACACCCTGAGCCACTACCTCGTCGAGAGCGGCCACGCCGTTCCGTGGGCGTCGCGATGACACTCCGTTCCGTGAGCTACGGCGGCGGTGTCCAGTCCACCGCCCTGCTCGTCCTCGCCGCGCAGGGCGACATCGACTTCCCACTGTTCCTGTTCGCCAACGCCGTGTGCGACACGTGACCCGCGCCGACGAGGAACTGCGCCGTCTCCGCGAGGCCGCCGAGGGCAAGACGCAAGCCGACCTCGCCGCCGATCTCCGCGTCGGCCTCAACCTTGAGGCGCGCCGCTTGGAGTGGCTCAACGCCAACCTGTACGCCTGGCCGGGCGCCTACGGCGTCGGCGCCCATATCGTCCACCATGGCGGCCACAGCCTCGACGCGCTGTGCGGCGCCGAGGTCGTCCACGTCGCCCCCCACGCCGCCGAGCTCGCGAAGGTGTGCCGCCGCTGCAAGGCCGCCGCAGCCGTGCTCGCCGCCCAGGAGGTCCTCGAATGACAACACCCAACGCCCGCCTCGTCGTCGCGGTCGTCGTGGCGCTCATCGTCGCGCTGTGGCTGCTCGGCCGCGCCACCGCCGCCGACGCCTCGCACTTCGACCACCACGTGAGCCGCTGGGCGCGCCTCGCCCACTGCGAGTCGACGCATCGCTGGCACATCGACGACGGCGGCCTCCAGATCACAAACAGCACCTGGGCCGCCTACGGCGGGCGGCGGTGGTCGCGCGACGCTGGCAACGCCCCCCGCCGTGCCCAGGTGCGCGTCGCCAAGCGGATCGCATGGTACGGATGGGGCGACCACGCGCCGCAGGGCGGCGGCGCCTGGCCGTACTGCTGG
>JAUJMS010000001.1:163106-263049 GCA_030446745.1 Egibacteraceae bacterium
GCGGCGCACGTCCGCAACGCCCACCCCCGCGCCGGCTACCGAACCCCCGCGCAGTACGCCGAGGCGGCGGGCGGTCGCCACAAGCCCGCGCTCGCGCAGCGTGCGCAGCGCCTTGCTGACGGATTCCCGCGAGGATCCGACCCAACCCGCCAACTCCGACTGTGACAGCGCGAGGTCGATCTCGACCCCGTCGGCCGACGGGCTTCCGAAGCGCTCGGCCAGCTCGACCAAACGGCGGGCCACGCGACCGACGGTGTCGTGCGAGCCGAACTCGATGCGCTTGCGGTCGGAGTCGCGCAGCCGCTGGACGAGCAGCCTCAACAACGCCTCGGCAACGCGGGGAACCTCGCGCAGGAAGCCGCGGAAGACCTCGGCGGACACGACCGTCACCTCCACCGGCTCGAGTGCGGTGACGTTGGCGGAGCGGGGGCGGCCGTCGAGGGCGGACAGCTCGCCCAGCAGCTGCCCCGCCGCGCACACGGCCAGGACCACCTCCTCGCCGTCCGCGGTGAAGTACGAGACCTTGACCCGTCCGCGCTCGAGGTAGGCGACGGTGTCGGAGCGGTCCCCCTCCTGCAACACGGTCGCGCCACGGGGGAACCGGCGCCGCCGGCCACCCGCCCGCAGGACGGCAACCTCCGCATCCGTCAGGGCGAACCCTGCCTCGCCGTCGAGTGTCACGTGCCCGCCGCGACCGCGGCTACTCAGGCATCGTGCTGCTGCCAGTAGGCGAGCCGGTTGCCCGAGGGGTCGGTGAACGACACCCACGTGCCACCGGGTGCCTGCACCGGCGCCTTGACTTCCGCGGCGCGGCCGTTGCGGGCCAGTCGCCGCTGCTCACTGCGGGCGTTGCCGCTGGGGAGCACGAGCTGGATGCCCGGTGCCGCGCCCGGGACGAGCGTCACCCGCTGGCCCTGCGCGTCGAGTTCCGCCACGCGCACGTCGTCGACGTCGACGGTGCGCACGAGACGGAACCGGCAGGCGTCGGTGTAGAACGCGATTGCGGCATCGAGGTCGGTGACCGTGATGATGACTTCCCAAAATCCCATCACGGGGCATCGTAGAAGTAGCGCTCGTGAACCTTGCGCACCCGGCGGCGGCCGCGCGCGAGCTCCTCGGACAGCGCCTGACCGCCAGGCTTGGCAAAGCCGAGCATGTGCGCGACGCGTTCTTGTGTCTCGTCGGCGGTCGGCAGCCGGTCGGTGTCGCGCAACCCTGCCAGGTACAGCGCGTTGCGCACGCGGGAGCACAGCCGCCAGCCGTCGGCCAGCCACGCGGCGTCGACCGGTGCGAGCACGCCCGCGTCGACGGCCGCGGCGAGCAC
Organism: Egibacteraceae bacterium; assembly: GCA_030446745.1. Taxonomy (GTDB): domain Bacteria; phylum Actinomycetota; class Nitriliruptoria; order Euzebyales; family Egibacteraceae; genus JAUJMS01. The sequence goes on from JAUJMS010000001.1 coordinate 164,431, forward strand.
CGGCAGCGTGCCCGGGCGGCGCAGCGCCGGCAGCCGGCCGCCGTGGCGCAGCTGCAGCAGCTGGGCGGTCCACTCGACGTCGGACAGCCCGCCGGACCCGAGCTTGAGGTCGGGGGTGTCGTCGCGGGACCCCCGCGCGACGCGCGGTCGCCGGGCCGTCGCGCGTTCCCGTTCGATGCGTGCCTTCATCCGCCGCATCGCGGCCAGCCGCTGCGCCGGCAACGGCGTGGGGTAGACCAGCTCGGCCAGCGACGCGACGAACCGCTCGCCCAACGCGGCGTCGCCGGCGACCGGCCGCGCCTGGGTGAGCGCCTGCAGCTCCCACGGCTGCGCCCAGCGCTGGTAGTACGCGACGTAGGCCGCCGGCGTGCGCGCCAGCGGGCCGTCCTTGCCCTCGGGCCGCAGGTTGGGGTCGACACGGAAGGCTTGTCCCTCCGGCGTCACCGCCGACAGCACCCCGAGCAGCTGCTCGGCGGCGCGTTCCGCCGCGCGCTGCGCGTCGGCCGGCTCGTACACCAGCAGCACGTCGAGGTCGCTGGCGTAGCCCAGTTCCGACGCGCCGAGCTTGCCCAGCCCGACGACGGCGACGGCGACGCCGGCGGGCACGACGAGGTCGACCGCCGCCTGTAGGCACGCCCCCGCGAGCGCGGAGAGTTCCCGCCCCACGGCGACGACGTCGGCCAGCCCGGTGAGGTCGCGCACCGCGATGCGCACCGCCTCACGCCGGCGCAACCGGCGCACCGCGTCCGCGGTCGTTGCCACGTCGTCGCCCCGGCGCCGCAACCCCGCGACCATGCGGGCGTAGTCCTCGCTCGTGGTCGCGCGGGCGAGCGCGCCGGCGTCCGCGAGGACGGCCGGCACCTCGGGTTGGCGTTCCAACCAGCGCCCCACCACCGCGCTGCTGCCGAGCACGCGGGCGAGCAGGTCGGCGAACGGCGGCGAGTCGCGCAGCGTCCGCAGGAGCTCGGGTGACTCGCTGCGGCGCTCGACGAGCGAGCGCAACGCCGCGAGCCCCCCGTCGGGATCGGGCGCGGCGGCCAGCGTCGGCAGGATGGCAGGCAGCACGGTGCGCAGCATCCGGGCGGTGCGTGAGACCCCGCTCGCCATCGCGGCGAGGTGGCGCAGGGCGTGCTGCGGGTCGGCGAACCCCAGCGCGGTCAGCCGTTCGCGCGCGGCGTCCTCGGCCAGCCGCCCGTCGTTGTCGCCGGGTGTGAGGACCTCTGCGCTCGACAGCTGGGCGAAGCGCGCCAGCAGCGGCCGGTAGAACAGCTTCTCGTGCAGCCCGCGCACCAGGCTGCGCACCCTCCGCAGCTCGGCGTCGAACGCCTCGAGCGGGTCGCCCCCCGCAGCGTCGAAGCCGAGCGCGCGCGCGAGGCTCCGGCGCTCGTCGCCGTCGTCGGGCAGGGTGTGCGTGCGTCGCAGCCGCACGAGCTGCAGCCGGTGCTCGACCGTGCGCAAGAACACGTACGCGGCGGCGAAGGTCGCCGCGTCGTCGCGCCCGACGTAGCCGCCGGCGGCGAGCGCCGTCAGCGCCTCGAGGGTGTTCGTGCTGCGCAGCGACCGGTCGTGACGGCCGTGGACGAGCTGCAGCAGCTGCACGGCGAACTCGATATCACGCAGGCCGCCGGGCGCGAGCTTGACCTGTCGGGCACCGGCGCGGCGGACGGCGTCCGAACGCTCGACGACCCCCTTCAGGCGCTGGATCTCAGCGACGGTGCGGCTGTCGAGGCGGTCGGGCCACACGAACGGCGCGGTCCGGGTGCAGAACGCGCCGGCGACGGCGGGGTCGCCGGCGACGGTTCGGGCCTTGAGCAGCGCCTGGTGCTCCCACGGCTTCGCCCAGCGCCGGTAGTACGCCTCGTACGCGTCGACGGTGCGCACCAGCGGTCCGTCCTTGCCCTCGGGGCGCAGGTTGACGTCGACCTCGTAGGCGCGCCCCTCCGGGGTCGTCTCGCCGAGCAGCCGCAACAGCCGCCGCGCGACGAGCGTCGCGGCCGCGGCGTCGCGGTCACACGCGAAGACGAGGTCGACGTCGGAGACGTAGTTCAGCTCGCGCCCGCCGAGCTTGCCCATCGCGACCACGGCGAGCGCCGCGTTGCCGCGGGCGGTGACGTGGTCGAGCGCCGCGGCGACGACACCTTCGGCGAGATCGGACAGCTCCGCGGTCACCTGCCCCAGCGACGCGCGGCCGAGCAGGTCGCGCGCGGCGACGTTGAGCAGGCCGAGGCGCTGGCTGGCCGCCAGCGCCGCCGCCGCGTCGGGGGCGCCGTCCAGCGCCGCCGCGCAGCGCGCGCGCACCGTCGCGGCGGCGGGGGGGTGGAGCGCCCCGGGGAGGACGTCGAGGGCAGCGGGGCGGTCGGCGGCCAGCGCGCCGAGCGCCTCCGACGCGCCGGCGACCGTGGCGACCCGGCGCAGCGCCTCGGCGTCGAGCCGCTTGCGTGCGGCCGGGTCGCGCTGGGTCAGGCGCGTCAGCGCCGCCTGCGCGCGGTCAGGGTTGGCGCTGCTGGCAAGCGCCTCCGCCACGGCGGCGTCGGCAGTCACGCCTACAGCGTCGGCAGGTACTTCGCCAGCTCGAACGGCGTCACCTGGGCGCGGTACTCGTCCCACTCCGCGCGCTTGTTGCGCAGGAACCACTCGAAGACGTACTCGCCGAGTGCCTCGGCGACGAGCTCCGAGTCCTCCATCTCGCGCAGCGCCTCGTCCAAGTTGCTCGGCAGCTGGCCGATGCCGGCGGCGCGACGTTCGCTGTCGGTCATCTCGTAGATGTTGTCCTCGGCCTCCGGCGGCAGCTCGTAGCCCTTCTCGATCCCGCGCAGGCCAGCGGCGAGGACGACCGCGAACGCGAGGTACGGGTTGCACGCCGGGTCGGGCGCGCGGAACTCGATGCGCGTCGAGGCACCCTTGCGCGGCTTGTACATCGGTACGCGGACCAGCGAGGAGCGGTTGTGCCGGCCCCACGACACGTAGACCGGCGCCTCGTAGCCGGGGATCAGCCGCTTGTAGGAGTTGACCCACTGGCAGCACACCGCCGCGATCTCGCGGGCGTGGGTCAGCAGGCCGGCCGTGAACTGCTTCGCCGTCTCCGACAGGTGGTACGGGTCGGCGGCGTCGTAGAAGGCGTTCGTGTCGCCGTCGAACAGCGACACGTGGGTGTGCATGCCGTTGCCCCACTCCCCGGCAGCGGCTTGGGCATGAACGTCGCGTAGATACCGCGCGCGAGCGCGACCTCCTTCACGACGAGTCGGTACGTCATGAGGTTGTCAGCCATCGTCAGCGCGTCGGCGTAGCGCAGGTCGATCTCGTGCTGGCTCGGCGCGACCTCGTGGTGGGAGTACTCGACCGAGATCCCCATCGCCTCGAGCGTCTCGATCGCCTGGCGGCGGAAGTCCTGCTGGACGTCGAGTGGCGTGAGGTCGAAGTAGCCGCCACTGTCCAGCGGCGTCGGGTCGTCGGGACCGGCGAACAGGAAGAACTCCATCTCGGGATGGACGTAGAAGGTGAACCCCATGTCCGCGGCCTTGCCGAGGTTGCGCCGCAGGACGTGGCGCGGGTCGGCGGCGAACGGGGCACCCTGGGGCGTGCGGATGTCGCAGAACATGCGACCGACGCCGCCGCCGGTGTCACCGTCGGCGCGCCACGGCAGCACCTGGAACGTCGCGGCGTCGGGCACCGCGAGCATGTCCGACTCCTGCACCCGCGCGAAACCGTCGACCGCTGAGCCGTCGAAGCCGAGCCCCTCGTTGAACGCGCCCTCCAGCTCCGAAGAGGTGACGGCGACCGACTTGAGCATGCCGAGCACGTCGGTGAACCACAGCCGCACAAAGCGGATGTCGCGCTCCTCGACCGTGCGCAGCACGTATTCCTGCTGGCGGTCCACGCGTCCTCCTGAGGCGTCGGTCCGGCGACGGATGCTACGCCAGCCGTGCCGGTGCCCGGCTACGATCGCGGGGCGATGCGCCTCGCCTTGGCCCAGCTCGACGCCACCGTCGGCGACGTGGCGGCCAACGCCGCGGGGATTGTCGACGCCTACCGCGCCGGCGTCGCCGCGGGCGCCGACCTCGTCATCACGCCCGAGCTCGCGCTCAGCGGCTACCCGCCCGAGGACCTCGTGCTCAAGCCGGCCTTCGTCGATGCCGTCGCGGACGGGCTGCGCCGGGTCGCGGCGGCGACCGGGTCGGTGCCGCTGGTGGTCGGCTTCGTCGAGCGCTGCGCCGGCGCCGACGACGTCGACCCGTGGGCGGCGGTGCGCCCCCCGCTGAGCAACGCCGCGGCGGTGTGCCGCGACGGCGCGGTCGCCGCGGTCTACCGCAAGCAGCGCCTGCCCAACTACGGCGTGTTCGACGAGGCGCGCTACTTCCGCCCGGGCGGGACTCCCGTCGTCGTGCCGGTCGGCGACGCGAGGGTCGGTGTCACCATCTGCGAGGACCTGTGGGGCGACGGTGGACCCGTGCGCCAGGCCTGCGACGCCGGGGCGCAGCTGGTGGTCAACCTCAACGCGAGCCCCTACTGCCGCGGCAAGCGCGCGCAGCGCGAGCACTGGGTGCGCCGCCACGCCCGCGCCTGCGACACCTGGATCGCCTACTGCAACGAGGTCGGCGGGCAGGACGAGGTGGTGTTCGACGGGGACTCGTTCGTCATGGCGCCCGACGGGACGGTCGTCGCGCGCGGGGCGCAGTTCGCCGCCGACCTCGTCGTCGTCGACGTCCCGGTCGGTGGCGCCGGCGCCGTGGTCGCCCGCGCCGATGCCGCGCGCCTGGACCCGCTCGCGGAGGTGTACGCCGCCCTGGTGCTCGGGACGCGCGACTACGTTCGGGGCAACGGCTTCCGGCGCGCGGTGGTCGGCGTGTCGGGGGGCATCGACTCGGCGCTCGTCGCCGCCATCGCCGCCGACGCGCTCGGGTGCGAGGCCGTCACCGGCGTCGCGATGCCGTCGCCGTACTCGTCGCCGGCGTCGCTCGCCGACGCCAAGCAGCTCGCCGCCAACCTGGCGATCGGATGGCTCGAGCTGCCGATCGGCCCGGTGATGGACGCGTTTGGCGCCACCCTCGCCGAGCCGTTCGCCGGCACCCCGACCGGCGTCGCGGAGGAGAACCTCCAGTCGCGCATCCGCGGCACCCTGCTCATGGCGCTGTCGAACAAGCGCGGCGACATCGTCCTGGCGACCGGCAACAAGAGCGAGTACGCCGTCGGCTACGCCACGCTCTACGGCGACATGGCCGGCGGGTTTGCCGTGCTCAAGGACGTGTCGAAGCTGCTCGTGTTCGAGCTGTGCCGCCACCGCAACGCGGCCGGCGACGGCGAGGTCATCCCGCAGGCGATCCTGGACAAGCCGCCGTCGGCGGAGCTGCGTCCCGGCCAGCGCGACACCGACAGCCTGCCGCCGTACAAGGTCCTCGACCCGATCCTGCAGGCCTACGTCGAGGACGACCGCTCGGTCGCCGAAATCGTCGCCGCCGGGTACGACGCCACGGTGGTGCGCGACGTCGCGCGGCTGGTCGACCGCGCCGAGTACAAGCGCCGTCAGGCCGCGCCAGGCGTGAAGATCACGCCGCGTGCCTTCGGCAAGGATCGCCGGCTACCTATCACCCAGCGGTGGTCTGGGTAGGAGTAAACGCATGAGCCGACTTGCTGCCATCCTCGTTTCTGCCCTGCTGCTTGCCGCCTGCGGCGGGAACAACGCCGCGCAACCCGGCGCCACGGTCGACCCGTCGGGCGGTGCCGCCGCCGCCGGCGGGAACGCGGGCACCCAGGTGTCTGGTGACACGTTCACCACCAGGCTGACGGGCGACGCTGAGGTTCCCGGTCCGGGCGCAGACGATGCGCGCGGTCAGGCGTCGGTCGACTTGACCACCGGCGGCCAGCTGTGCTTCGAGCTGTCCGTCGAGGGCATCGAGGCGACGGCGGCCCACATCCACAAGGGCGGCATCGAGGACGCCGGACCGGTCGTCGTGGGGCTGGACCCCCCGGCGGGCGGCTCGAGCAAGGGCTGCGTCGACGCGGAGCAGGCGCAGCTCGACGAGATCAGAGCCGACCCGAGCGGCTTCTACGTCAACGTCCACACCGAGGAGTTCCCGGACGGCGCGGTGCGCGGTCAGCTCGGCGCCACGTCCTGACGAACGAGCGGCTCAGCCGCCGGACTCGCGCCGCAAGGCGAGCGTGACCGGCCCGTCGGCGAGCATCTCGATCGCCATCGTCGCGCCGAACACCCCCCGGCTGGTCGGGACGGTCAACGCGTCGCAGTACCGCTCGTAGAGCCGGCGGCCGTGGGCCGGTTCGGCCGCGGCGACGAACGACGGTCGCCGCCCACGGCTTGCGTCGCCGTAGAGCGTGAACTGGCTGATCGCCAGGACGCCGCCGCCGACCTCGGCGACGCTGCGGTTCATGTGACCGGCGTCGTCGGCGAACAGCCGCAGCCCGACGGTCTTGTCGGCGAGCCAGCGCGCGTCGTCGTCGGTCGAGCGGTGGCCCACGCCGACCAGCGCGACCAGGCCCAGCCCGATCGCGCCGACGACCTCACCGTCGACGCTGACCGCCGCGCGGCGGACCCGCTGCAGCACCACCTGCACGTCCGCGCGCCAGCGCGCCGTCAGCCGGCCAGCGAGGGGACCGTCGACGGCGGCGCGGATGCCGGCAGCGCGTCCGGTCGCCCGAAGTGGTAGCCCTGCGCGTATGGCACGCCGAGGAAGCGCAGCGCGTCGACTTCGCGCTCGGTCTCCACACCCTCGGCGACGACCGCCCCGAGCGCTGAGGCGAACGCCGTCAGTGAGTAACCGAGCGCACGCAGGACCCGGTCGCAGTCGATCTCGTGCACCAGGCTCGTGTCGAGCTTGACGATGTCCGGTTCCAGCTTCACGACGTGACGGAAGCTCGCAAAACCGGAGCCCGCGTCGTCCACGGCGACGCGCAGACCACGCCGGCGCAGCGGCGCGAGACTCTCGTTGAGCACGGCGTAGTCGGTGACTGCCTCATGTTCGGTGATCTCGAGGACCAGGCGTTCAAGGGGCGCCTCGGACAGCGCCTGGACCAGCCGCGGCGACGTCGCCACCGGCGGCGAGACGTTGACCGAGAGGTAGCAGCCGTCGGGAAGCTGCGGCACCGCCTCGACCGCCTTCTCGATCGCGAGCACCTCTAGCTCGACGCCCAACCCGACGGCGCCGGCTTCGCCGAACCACTTGTCGGGCGTGCGCGTCGGGCGGCTCGCGAAACGCGACAGCGCCTCGTAACCGATCACCGCCTCGGTGTGCAGGTCGACGATGGGCTGGAAGACCAGCGCGACGGCGCGGGCGTCGAGCACGGCACGGATGCGATCCGTTCGCAGTCGCCACAGCGCGCTGGCGCGTTGGCCGGCCGCGAGCTGCTGGAGCATCAGCCGACCGAACGCGAGCGCGTCGTCCTCGCGCGCGTCGCCGCTGCCGAGCCGCGCGGGCGGGGCGGCCACGTCCCATCCCGACGACGTCAGCAACGCCGCGACCTCGCCGGCCGGGGTGTCCACGTCGTGTGCCGCCATTTCCGCGCCGCTTTCTTGGCTCGTCCGGCTCCGCTGCGACGTGCTCGACAGCACCCGCCCGGAACTTGAGTCAGACCCGCGAGGCTACGCTTGCACACGCCGCTGGACCTCGCCGTCGCGGCCGTTCACGCGGCCGCCGGGGCTGGCAGGCAGGAGTGGTCCCCATGAGCGTGCACAGCAGCGACACCCCCCTGTCCATCCACGACCTGCGGTCGTACAAGCAGCGCGGCGAGCGTTTCGCGATGCTGACCGCGTACGACTACCTCACCGCGCAGGTTCTCGACGAGGCGGGCGTACCGGTCCTGCTCGTCGGCGACTCGCTGGGGATGGTCGTCCTCGGCTACGACTCGACCGTCCCCGTCACCGTCGACGAGATGCTGCACCACACCCGCGCCGTGCGGCGCGGCGCGCGGCGCGCCGTCGTCGTCGGCGACATGCCGTTCATGAGCTACCAGCGGTGCGTCGAGGACGGCATGGCCAACGCCGGCCGCTTCCTGAAGGAAGGCGGCGCGACGGCGGTGAAGCTCGAGGGCGCGGGACCGGTCGTGGAGCTCACCGCTCGGCTCACCGCGGCCGGCATCCCGGTCATGGGCCATCTCGGCCTGACCCCGCAGCGGGTGCACCAGGTCGGCGGCTACAAGGTGCAGGGCCGCGCCACCGACGACGCCGACCGCACCGTCGACGACGCGGTCAGCCTGGCACAGGCCGGCGCGTTCGCGATCGTGCTCGAGGCGGTCCCCGCCGACCTCGGCCGGCGCGTCACCGCCGCGGTCGACGTGCCGACGGTCGGCATCGGTGCCGGCCCGCACACCGACGGCCAGGTCCTCGTCGTCTCGGACCTCCTGGGGTTGACCGGGGGGCGCCTCCCTCGCTTCGTCAAGCCCTACGCCGACCTGCGGGGCGTCATCACCGACGCGGCGAAGGCCTTCACCGCCGAGGTGGCGTCGGGCGACTACCCGGGGCCCGAGCACAGCTACTGAGTGATGGGTGGCGGCGACGTCGCCGCGAGCTGCGCGGCGAGTGCGGAGAAGCAGCGCAGCGCGTCAGCCGTCCGCGCGCCGTGCCAGGTCAGCAGCTGCCCGTCGACGAACCGCGTCGGCACGTCGCCGACCAGATCGCCGACCGCCGCGAGGTCCGCGTCGGTGAAGCGGTACGGCTCGCTGGGGAGCAGCACGACCTGCGGCCTCGGGGCGACCGGTGCGGCGAGCCGGGGGTAGCGGTCGGCCGCGCCGGCCAACACGTTGGCGAACCCACAGCTGGCCAGCAGGTCGTCGACGTAGGTGCCGGTGCCGACCCCCATCCACGGCCGGCGCCAGATCAGCGTCAACGCCGCGACGGGCGTTGCCGGCCGGCGGCGTCGCGCCTCCTCCTGCGCCGCTTCGAGGTCGTCGAGCATCCGGCCCGCGTCGATGTCGAACACCTCGCCGAGCCAGAAGACGAGGTCCAATGCCTCGTCCACCGTCTGCACGAACGTCTCGGCGACCTTCAACCCCTCGTCACGCAGCCGGTCGAGATCTTGCGAGCGGTTCTCCTCGGTGTTGCCGACGACCAAGTCGGGACGCAGCGCGACGACACGCGCGACCGACGGGTTTTTCGTCCCGCCGACGCGCACCGCGTCGTTCGGGGCGCCGGCGACGCAGTAGTCCGTCACGCCCACGAGACGGTTCGCCACGCCAAGCGCCGCGATGGTGTCGGTGACGCTCGGAACGAGCGAGACGACTCTCACATCGAGCGGATGCGGGTGTACTCGCCGTGCTCGACGGCGCGGGCGAGGACGAACAGATAGTCCGACAGCCGGTTGAGGTAGCGCAGCAGCAGGTCGTCGGGCAGCAGGTCGCGCCGGTGCATCGCCACGCAGGTCCGCTCGGCGCGGCGCACGATCGTGCGGGCGAGGTCGACGGCGGCGCCAGGCGGCCGCTGGCCCGGAACGACGAACTCCCGCGGCAGCGGAAAGCGGGCCGTGAGCTCGTCGATGCGCTGCTCGAGCACGTCGACCATGCCCGGCGTCACGCGCGACACCTCGTCGCTGAGCTGGTCCCAATGGTCGGTGTGCGTGGCGAGCTGCGCCCCCAGGACGAACAGCTCGCGCTGCACCCGCAGAACCTCGTCGTGCCACTGCGGCTCCGCGGTCAGCGCGGCGCGCGCGAGTCCCAGCGCCGAGCACGCCTCGTCGACGGTGCCGTACGCCTCCGTACGCAGGTCGTCCTTGTCGACGCGGCCGCCGTAGAGCAGGCCGGTGGTCCCGTCGTCGCCGCGTTTCGTGTAGACCTTCACGTCTGGTCCCTCCCGTCGCGGTCGCGCAGCCCCGCCGTGGCGCCGCCGGCGCAGGTTCGCCGACGCCGGCGCGGTTCGACGGCGCCCGGCGCGGTAGCGGCCCACCTTACTGACGCGCGCTCGGGAGGTTCCGATTGCGGTGCGGCGCGCGGCTCGGGTAGCGTGCCCGCGTCCCGGCGAGGGCCGCCCGCAGGATCCGTTCGTGCTCATGTCGCCCGCCTCGCCAGCCAACGTGAGGTCTGCTGCCCGTGAGTGACGAGTCGGCGCGACGCCACTTCCGCGTGCTGACGCAGACCCGGGGCGGCTACAACGGCTCGACGATGTACGACGTGCAGCTGCAGTTCGCAGCGTCGGGCAACCTCGTGTGGGCGCAGACGTTCTCCGACCGCACGGAGGCGGAGGCCTATGAGCGGGCGCTCGACGCGGACCTCAACGAGCTCGACGACGCCACGTTCCGGCGCAAGTACAACGTCACCTCGCCTTCCTGACCTCGGGCGGGCGTCCGTCGCCCCACTCGACACCGCCGCGAGACCCCTCGACCTCCTCGACGACCTCGCCGCCGACCCGGAGGCCGGTGCTGCGCTCCTGACGGTCAGGGGCTGGCAGGTCCTGGTCGCTGAGCCGCTCGCGGTCCTTGACGACGTCGACGCGCTGTCGGCGACGGCGGACGCGCTGGGATGGCGTGACCGGCCGCTGCGCAACGTCGCCGGGGCGCCGTTCGTGGGGGGCGCCGTCGGGGCGTTGACGGCCGAGGCCGGCACGGCGTGGCTCGGGCTACCCTCCGACCGGCGACCTGCGCTGATCGACGTGGCTGCCGTCCGCTTCACCGTCCACGACTGGGCGGTGCTCGCCGACCCCCACGGTCGCCGCTGGCTGGCCGCCCCACCTGAACGACACGCGCAGCTGCGGCGGTGGGCGGCGAGGGTGGCGCCGGCGGCCGGTGGTGGCCAGCCGATGGGGCGCTATGCCACCGCGACGATGCCAGTGCCGGCGCACGCGGAGGCCATCGCTCGCATCCGCGACTGGATCGCCGCCGGCGACCTGTACCAGCTCAACCTCACGTTCGCCCTGTCGGTCCCGTGGGACGCCGGTGGCCCGTCGCTGCACCGCCGCCTGATCGCGGCGAACCCGGGGGCGGCGCATGCCGCGTGTGTGTCCCTCGGCGGCGGTGTGTGGGCGGTGTCCGTGTCGCCGGAGACGTTCTTGCGCACCGACGGTCGGCGGGTGGTCACGCGGCCGATCAAGGGCACCCGCCCGCGTGGCCGCGATGCCGCCGCCGACGAACGGCTCGCGGCGGCGCTGCGCCACAGCGGCAAGGACGGGGCGGAACACGTGATGATCGTCGACCTCGAGCGCAACGACCTGGCGCGGGTCTGCGAGGTCGGGACCGTGCGAGTGCCCGAGCTTGCGGCGTTGGAGGCGCACGCCACGGTGTGGCATCTCACCTCGACGGTCTGCGGCGAACTGCGCCCCGGGGTGACGTTGGGCGAGCTGCTCGCCGCGACGTTCCCGTGCGGTTCCGTGACCGGGGCGCCGAAACGGATGGCGGTAGCGCGCATCGCCGACGTCGAGCGCCACCGCCGCGGGATCTACTGCGGAGCGCTCGGCGTGGTGACCCGAGGGATGGTCGACCTGTCGGTGGCCATCCGCACCGCCGCGGTCGGCGAGGACTGCGCGTGGTACGGCACGGGCGGCGGGATCGTCGCCGAGTCGCGCGCCGCCGACGAGCACGCCGAGGCGCTCCACAAGGCGGCGGCGTTCCTCACAGCGACAAACGCCGTGCCCGCGTGACCGGCGCCGTGACGGTGCGCCGCACCGCCGACCCCTCCGAGGTGCTCGTGCGCGGAGCCCACGTGCTGGCGGTCCGCGAAGGCGACCACGCGGTGATCTACGCGCTGTGTGACCGGCTGCGGCGCAACCCTGCGCCCGACGCCTATTTGTCGCTCGTGGAGCGCGCCGGCGCCGTCGTGGGATGCGCGGCCGGCAGGGCAGGCGTGCGGATCGCTGTGTCGCATCTCGACGCGGGCGACGCGGCGGACGCCGTCGCCGACGACCTGGCCGCTGCCGTACCGACACTCGCGAGGCTCGTGGCTTTTCTGCCGTACGCCGATCGGCTGGCCGGCCGCGTGGCCGTGGCGACCGGGCGCCGAGCGACCGTTGCCATGGCCCAGCGCCACTTCGAGGCAACGGATGTCAGGCCGCCCACCGGCGTCGCGGGGCGCGTTCGGGACATCGTCGCCGGCGACCGTGCGGTCGTGCGGGAGTGGGTCGGCGCGTTCATGGCCGAGGCGCTCGGCGAGCACGATCCGCAACGCGCCGTCGCGGTCGCCGACGACTGGCTCACGCGCGACGGCGAAGACAGCGGGCTCGTGGTGTGGGAGGACGGCGGCCTCCCGGTCGCGATGGCGGGCTTCACCGGCCCGACCCCCAACGGCATCACCGTGTTGTCGGTGTACACGCCGCCGGCCCTTCGCGGACGTGGCTATGCGTCGGCGTGCACCGCGGCGCTCACCGGCCGGCTGCTTGCGTCGGGGCGACGGCGGGTGTTTCTGTCGACTGACCTGGCGAACCGGACGTCGAACGAACTCTATCCGCGCATCGGCTTCCGGCCGTTGGGCGAGTCGCGGCTCTACCGGTTCGCTGACGCGTGAGGCGCAACCACGTCGCTGGTGCTGCGTCCGACCGACGGCGTGCCCGCGTCGACTTGGCCAGGGTGCGGTTCAGCCGGCGGGATCAGCGGTTCGCGGCCGGTAGGTGCAGACCAGGACGCCGGTGCTGGCCGTCGTGGTCGAGACCAGCTCGAGCGGGCGGGCCCGGCCGTCGTCGGGGAACACCCGCTTGCCGCCGCCGAGCAGAACCGGCTCGATCATGAGCCGGTACTCGTCGACCAGGTCGTGCTGGACCAGCTGCGCGGCGAGCGATGCGCTGCCCCAGACCTGCAACCCGCCACCGTCCTGCGCCCGCAGCTCACGCACCGCGCCGATGGCATCGTCGGGGGGCAGCAGCATCGAGCCCGACCAGGTGAGGTCCTCCTGCGTGAGCGTGCGCGATGCCACGTACTTCGGGATCTCGTTCATCCGGTCGGCGAAGGGGTCGCCGGCGCGTTCCGGCCAGGCGGCGGCCATGCGCTGCCAGGTGCGCCGGCCGAACAGCAGGGCCTCCGTCGCGGCCATGCCCTCGTCGATAGCGGGGCCCATCACCTCGGGGTCGAAGTACGGCATGGACCAGCCGCCGTAGGAGAACCCGCCGTCGGTGTCCTCCTCCGGGCCGCCAGGCGCCTGCACCACGCCGTCCAGGCTCATGAAGTCAATGAGGATGAGGTGCATCGCTGCTCCTTGGTAGCGACCGACGTGGGATGCCGAGCGGCTCGCCGCGTCCTGCTCAGGCGCCGACCGCGTAGGGGCAGCTCCCGCTCGCGGACCGTGGGCCGAGCGTACGCCGGCATCACGGCCATTCGTGCCGCCCGGACGTCGAGGTCGCGCGGAGAGCGGTCTGGCGAACATACCGACGTCGGCGAGCTTGCATGGGGCGCCGGTCAGCCGGAGAAGACCGGGGCGGCGCGGCGGTCGTCCTGAGTCCACCGCTGTCGATTGCTCGCTGCCGCAGCGGCGTGGCCACGCGGCAAAGTCCCGCGAAAAATAGTTCGCGGAGAGCGCGAAATTCCTGTGGAAGCGCGGGCTCTGTCGCACCGGTCGGGTAGTATACGAACATGCGTTCGAGTACGGCGACTGAACGGTGTGGCCGCTGGAGCGGCGACGCGGTCGACGCCGTCCTCCACGCGTTGGCGGCGCTGGACGACGCCGGCGTTGCGACCGTGATTGGTGAAACGCTGGCGCGGCTGGACGACGCCGGCGTGCTGGCATTGACTGACCGGGCGCTGGGCCGGCTCGACGAGCCGCGCGTGTTCACGGTGATCGGCCACGGGTTGTCCCAGCTGGCCGCCAACCCACTGGGCGGCGGGATCGACGACACTCCGCTCGCCGCGTCGATCGAACGGCTGCAGCGGCTGGAAGCCAGCGTGGCCGGGGAGAAGCTGCGCCGGGTCGCGGAGATGGCCGCGCGCGGGTCCAGCCGCGCCACCGGTGACCGGTCCCCCGCTGATCTGCTGTGCCGGCTCGGGTTGACCCGCGGGGAGGCCGCGTCGCAGGTGGCGGCGGCCGCCGCGTTGCGACAACTGCCGTCCACCCGCGCCGCGCTGGAACGGGGCGACATCGGGTTGGGCCACGCAACGGCCGCCGCCCGCACGCTGGGCCAGCTGGCTGACGCGGGCGGGCCGGTGGCCGGCGAGACGGTGGACCGGCTCGACCGGCTGGTCGCCGGCACCGCCGGCGACAGCGCCGGTCGCGGTGACCCAGCCGACGGCGCCGGCGACGCCGGCACCACCGACGGCGGGGTGGTCGCCCGCGGGGGGCGGCGGGTGGACCGGCGCGAGTTGGGCCGCCGGCTCGACGGGTTCGCGCACACGGTCAACGACGACGTGCTCGCCGACCGGGCGCTGCGCGCCAAACGGCTGCGCCGGTTCTCGTTGACCCCCAACGTGGACGGGGCGTGGACCGCCGCCGGCCAGTTGGAACCGGTCGCCGGCGCGACGCTGCACGGCCTGCTGGGCCGGCTCGCCCGCCGTCACGGCCCCGACGACGACCGTTCGCAGCCGCAGCGGATGGCCGACGCGTTGGCCACCGTCACCACCCTCGCGGCGGGCAACCCCGCGCTCCGCACCGCCGACCCCGCCGACGCGCCACAGCCACGACGGTGACGGCGCGGACGGTGGGGCGATGGACCGGGCGGCGGCGCATCGGGTCGCGCGGGCGATGGCCGCCACCCGCGCGCAGGTGCTGGTGATCACCACCGTCGACGCGCTGCACGGCGTCCCCGGCGCCGCGCCGGCGGAGGTCGACGGGTACGGGGCGGTGTGCACCGCCACCGCCCGCCAAATCTGCTGCGACGCGCAGGTGACCACCGTGGTCACCGCCGCCGACGGCGACGTGCTGCGCGTCGGCCGGGCCCGGCGCACCCCGACGACCCGCCAGCGGGTCGCGGTGATCGTGCGCGACCGGCGCTGCGTCGGCTGCCACGCCCCGGCGGTGCGCTGCCAGGTCCACCACGTCCACTGGTGGCGCGACGACGGGCCCACCGACGTCGACAACCTCACCTTGCTCTGCTGGTCGTGCCACGCCGACGTCCACCACGGCCGTACCACCGTCACCCGACAACCCGACGGGCGCTACACCACCCACCACTGGGCGGCGCCCCGGCCCGCCGCAGCCGCGACGGCGCCGGCCGAGCGACATACCCCATGACCCGACCCTCCGGGCCGTGCGGGCCGGAGGCCTCAGCCTGCGCTCGCACCGGCCCGTGTGCGGCCCGGGCGCGGCGCGGCGCCCCGGTGCGCTGCGGGCGGCCGGGGCCGCGGTCGTGCGGGACTGACCGGGCCGACGTCCGATCGTTAGCCGCTCGCCGAGGGCTGTGGGAGTCCGGTGAAGCGCACACCGGTGTGGGCGCGGTAGCGGCGGTTCGTGCTCAGCAGCAGCGGGGTGAGCGCCTCGAGGCTCGCGGCCAGCCGCAGCGGCCCCGCCACGAAGCCCCGCAGGCCAGCAACGTCGCTGCACAGCGCCGCCACGGTGGCGCCGGCGTCGTCGTCGTCGGTGCACAGCGGCACGTCCATCGCCAGCTCCGCATCACGCCGCAGCAGCATCGGGGCGGGCACCCACTGGAAGCCGGCGACGACCCGAGCCTCCGGCAGCAGCGCTTGGCACTGCTCGGCGGCGGAGCCCTCGGCGACGGGGACCGGGTGGGGGCCGCGGTCGTCGAAGGCCAACGGCACGACGGCGCAGATCACGGGCTTGCCCGCGACGGCACCGGCCAGCGCTGGGAGCGTCGCCGTCTGCGCCGCGTACGGCACGGCAACGACGACGAGCTTCGCGTCGGCGCACGCGCTCGTGTTGTCGGCTCCGGCGACGCCATCGACGCCGAGGTCGCCGGCCACCGCGGCGGCCCTGTCAGCGTCGCGCGAGCCGAGGACGACGTCGTGTCCTGCGACAGCGAGCCGCAGGCCGAGCCCGCGCCCCAGCGGACCGGTGCCGCCGATCACGCCGATGCGCATCAGCGAACTCCGGTGCCGACCCGCTCGGGCGTCTCGTGAACGGCGTCGGCGACGGTGCGCGGCATCTCCGTGACGGTCGCGCGCCCCCGGAGGCGACCACGCTGCTCGGACGTCAGCGCCGCGCGCACCGCGGCGAGCGCCTCCTCGCCGGTCAGGGACTCGCGCTCGACGAGTTCGGCCGCCATCGCGTCGAGTCCCGCACGCAGCTCGCTGAACGACGCGACGACGTCGTCGAGCGCGGCGGTCAGGATGCGCCGCACCTCGCCGTCGATGATCTCGGCGGTCTTCTCCGAGTACTCCGACCCGGTTCCGATCGACTCGCCGAGGAACACCTGCCGCTCGTCGCCGAAGCCCATGGGCCCCAGCGCGTCGCTCATGCCAAAGTCGCGGACGATCGCGCGGGCGAGCTTCGTCGCCTGCACGAGGTCGTGCTGCCCGCCGGTCGTCGGCTGCCCGAGCACCACCAGCTCGGCAGCGCGCCCGCCGAGCATCACCTTCAGCCGCGCGTCGAGCCAGCTGCGCAGGTAGATGTGACGCTCGTCGATGGGCAGCTGCGTCGTGACGCCCAGCGCCATGCCGATCGGCAGGACGGTCACCTTGTAGACGGGGTCGGCCTCCTCCTCGAGGAACGCCGCCAGCGCGTGGCCGCCCTCGTGGTAGGCGACGGCGCGCTTCTCCGCCTCATCCAGGCGCAGCGACGCGCGTTCCCGCCCGATGGTGTTGCGTTCGCGCGCCTGTTCGAGGTCGCGCATGCGGATGACGTCGGACCCCGACCGCACGGCGATGAGCGCCGCCTCGTTGACGAGGTTGCGCAAGTCCGCGCCCGCCATGCCAGGCGTGCCGCGGGCGAGGTTGCGCACGTCGACGTCGTCGGCGAGCGGTTTGCCCTTCGTGTGGACGCCGAGGATCTCGACCCGCTCCTCCAGCGTCGGCAACGGCACGACGATCTGGCGGTCGAACCGGCCGGGGCGCAGCAGCGCCGGGTCGAGGATGTCGGGCCGGTTCGTCGCCGCCATGATCACGACGCCGGTGCTGGCCTGGAAGCCGTCGATCTCGCCGAGCAGCTGGTTCAGCGTCTGCTCGCGCTCGTCGTGGCCGCCGCCCAGCCCGGCGCCGCGCTTGCGGCCGATCGAGTCGAGCTCGTCGATGAAGATGATGCACGGCGCGTTCGCGCGGGCGGTCTTGAACAGGTCGCGCACGCGACTGGCGCCGACGCCGACGAACATCTCCATGAAGTCCGAGCCGGTGACGGTGATGAACGGCACGCCGGCCTCACCAGCGGTCGCGCGGGCGAGCAGCGTCTTGCCGGTGCCCGGTGGACCGACCAGCAGCAAACCCTTCGGGATCTCGGCTCCGGCCTTGCGGAAGCGGTCAGGTTCCCGCAGGAAGGCGACGACCTCGGCAACCTCTTCTTTGACCTCCCGGTAGCCGGCGACGTCGGCGAAACGGGTGTCGGGCTCGTGCGGCTTGTACAGCTTCGCGGTCGACTTGCCGATCGAGGCCAGCCCGCCGATCTGCCCCTTCGCCTGACGGCTCATGAACCAGAAGATCCCGACGAACAGCAGCAGCGGGAAGGCGAAGGTCAGGATGAACGGAAGGATGCCGCCGCCGTCGTTGCGCCGGGCGGCGATCTCGACGTCGTTTTCGAGCAGGAACGACTCGATGCCGTCGGCGCCGACGACGGACTCGGGCGGCAGCGTCGTCGCGAACGTCTCGGCGTCGTCGCCGGTGTAGACGCCCTCGACCGCCTGACCGGTGATCGTGACCTCCGCGACCCGACCCGCCGCGACGTCGTCACGAAACTCGCTGTAGCTCAGCCGCTCGTCGGCGGCGGCGAAACCGCCGGCCAGCCACAGCAGCCCCGCGGCGAGCAACAGTCCGGCGAGGACCCGCGTGCGGATGGTGCGGTTCAACAGTGCGTCCTCGACGTCGCGGGAGCCGCTGACCGGATGGCCAACGCGGCCACCGTACCCGCCGTCCGCAGCGGTCATCCGGCCCGGCGCCCCGCCAGACCGAACCTTTACCCTGGCCGCGATGACTGCTGCCGGGGCGCTTGCGGGCGGGCGTGAACGTCGCTTCGACCTCGTCGTCGTGGGTGCGGGGGTGGCCGGTTTCGTCGCGGCCCTCGACCTCGTCGCGGCGGTGCCGTCGGCTCGGGTTGCCGTGGTCGACAAAGGCGCCATCGGCACCTCCGGGTCGACGCCCCTCGCGCAGGGCGGCATGGCCGCGGCCGTCGCCGCGGACGACTCCCCCGCGCTGCACGCCGAGGACACCGTGCGCGCCGGCGACGGCTTGTGCGACCCACGCGCGGTGGCAGTGATGGTGAGTGAAGGCCCGGCTCGCGTCGCTGACCTCGTCGCCCGCGGTGCGGTGTTCGACCGCCACGTCGACGGCACGCTCGACGTCGCGCGCGAGGGCGGCCAACGCGTCGCGCGCAGCGTCCGTGCCGCCGACGCGACCGGCGCGGAGATCTTCCGCGTCCTGCGGGCCGCGGCCGGCCCGTCGGTGACCCGGGTCCAGGGGGCGGCGTGCGGGCTGGCGACGGCCGGCGACGACGGGCACGCCGCCGGGGTGTGGGTGTTGCTCGACGACGTCGACGCCTCGCCGGCCGGCGCCCCCCAGTCGGCGGGACTCGCGCTGCTGCGCGCCCCGGCGGTGCTGCTGGCGACCGGCGGCTGCGGCGGCCTGTACGCGGCGACGACCAACCCCGACGGCGCGACGGCCGACGGCGTCGCGTTGGCCTACCGGGCGGGCGCCGTGCTCGTCGACCTCGAGTTCGTGCAGTTCCATCCGACCGGGCTGCGTGTCGACCACCCGGGCGGCTTCCAGCGCCTGCTGCTGACCGAGGCGCTGCGCGGCGCCGGGGCGCGCCTGGTCGACGCCGACGGTCGGCGGTTCATGCCGCAACGCCACCCGGATGCCGAGCTGGCGCCGCGCCACATCGTCACCAAGGGGATCCTCGACCAGCCCGGCGGCGCGTGGCTCGACGCGACCGGGATCCCTGCGGCCACGCTGGCCGCCGAGTTCCCGACGGTTGCGGCGGGCGTGGCGCGCCACGGCTTCGACCTCGCGCGTGAACCGGTACCCGTCGAGCCGGTGCAGCACTACATGATCGGCGGCGTGGCGACCGACCTCGACGGTCGCACGTCCGGGCCGGGGCTGTACGCCGCCGGTTAGGTCGCGTGCACCGGCGTCCACGGTGCCAACCGCATGGCCGGCAACTCGCTGCTGCAGGCGTGCGTGTTCGGCTCGCGCGCCGCCGCCGCGGTGGCGGCGGCACGCGCGACCGCGGCCCGGCGCGCGGACGCGGGGCGCGACGGCGACCTGACCCCGCCCGACCTGGGCAACGCACCGCGTGCCGCCGCGGACGCCGTGCGCGCGGACCTGCGCGTCGCCATGTCCGCCGGCGCGGGACCCATCCGCAGCGCCGATGGGCTCGACGCCGCCGACAAGGCGCTGGACGGCGTCGACGCGTCGCTTGGCGACGTGTCGGCGGCGACGCGCGACGACCTCGAGCTGCACCACGCCGCCGCGGTGGCGCGGTTGCTCGTGCGCAGCGCCCGCCTGCGCGACGAGTCGCGCGGAGCGCACTGGCGCGACGACGCGCCGGATCGCGCCGCGCGGTGGGACGGCGTGCGGCTGCGCGTCCAGGTGACCGCCCAAGCGCCACGGCGATGAGACCGCGGCGGATCGCTCCTGGGCCGGGGCAGGAGTCGGTGTGGGACTACCCGCGCCCCCCGCGGGTCCAGCCGGCGGCGCGGCGCGTGCGCGTGGTGCTCGGCGGCGTGACGATCGTGGACACCGACCGGGCCGTGCGCGTACTCGAGACGAGCCATCCGCCCGTCTACTACCTGCCGGTCGCGGCGCTGCGCGACTGCCGCATCACGCCGGCGGGGCGGATGACGCACTGCGAGTTCAAGGGGCGCGCGCACTACTACACGGTGACGGCCGGCAGCCCGCCAGCGAGCGCGACGGTCTGGGGCTACCCGCAGCCCGCCCCCGGCTACGAGTCGCTCGACGGTTACCTCGCGGTGTACCCGTCGCAGGTCGATGCGTGCTACGTCGGCGACGAGCGCGTCGACGCCCAGGACGGCGACTTCTACGGCGGCTGGATCACCAGCGACGTCGTCGGCCCGTTCAAGGGCGGCGCTGGCACGTGGGGCTGGTGACGCGGCCGGCGAACCCTGGTGCACTACGCTGCCGCGAGCGCCCGTGACATGGGGAGCGACCGTGCTGCGAACCGACCTGCCCGACCACCGCCGCGCCAGCGAGGCGGACGTGTTGGCCGCGCTGCGCGAGCGCGATCCCCTCGCGCTCGCCGAGGTCTACCACCGCACCATCCCGGCGGCACATGCCGCCGCGCGTCGCCTGCTGTCAGGCTCGGCGGAGGTCGAGGCGCTGCTGCGAGCGGTCTACAGCGAGCTGTGGCAGTCGCCGCCCGGCACCGCGGCGCTCGAAGGCTGGGTCCGCCAGCGATGTTTCGAGCTGGCGTCGGAAGACCTGCGCGAACGCGGCGCGGCGCCGGCGTCCCCGTCGCTGGCCACGCTGCTCGCTGACCTGCCGACGCCCGAGGTGCGCTACCTCGACGCCGCGGAGCGCGTCCTCGCCGACCTCGACGAGCACTGTCGCCGTGCGCTGCTGCTCGCCCACGACGCCGGCGTCGCCACCGTGCAGCAGGACGGACACGACCCGGCCGCCGCGCTGATCGCGGCGCTGACGGCGCTCGCCGGCCCCGACCCGGCCGGCGACGACGGTGCGGCGCACGGTTGCGACGACGTCGCGTCGCTCGGCGACTGGGTCTTCGGCCTGCTCGACCCCGACCGCGCCGCCGACATCGCCGCAACGGTTGCGACACGCCCCGAGTGCGCCGCACTGGTTAAGACGTTGCGGCGCGGGCGCCGGCGTCTGGAGGGCCTGCCGCCGACGCCGGACATGGGCCAGCGCGTCCTGGTCGTCGTCCTCGCCGGCGCACCGCCCACCGCCGCGCCCGCGGCCGCGTCGGGTCCCGCGCCGACGGCTGCCGTCGCCGCGCCGGGGCTGCCGTCGGCGCTCGATGAGCCCGACCCGGCGCCCGGCGCGCAACCCGACCTCCAGCCCCAGTACGACGAGGACACGGGTGATCTGTCGGCGGCCGTGCCCGCGGCTGCCGCCGACGACGAGGCCGCCGCGTACGCGGCGCTTGCGGAACTCGACGAGGAACGCCTCGACGACGCGGCCGACCTCGCCGACGACGAGGACGGCTTCGACGGTGACGAGCCCGACGGGGGCAGGCGGTCCTTCGGTCGGCGCCTCGTCGCTTTCCTGCTCGGCGTGTTGTTCGTCGCGGCCGGCGTCGCGTTGGGCCTGTTCCTCGGCTACACCTACATGCCGCGGCTGTTCGACCTGTTCTGACCCGCGCTCACGCCCTGCTGTAGCCGAGCCGCCGGGACACGTCGAGCGCGAACGAGCGCACCCGCGGGCCGAGCGTGGCCGGGTCGGGCAGACGCGGCGACGGCGCGACGATGCCCAGACTCGCGATGGGCCGGGCGCTGCGGTCGAGGATCGCGGCGGCAACGCCGACCGCGCCACGCTCCAGCTCGTCGGCAGACAGCGCGAAGCCGCGGGTACGGGTGGCGGTCAGCTCGCTGGCGAGCAGCGGCTGCCGGGCGATGAATGCGTCGCGATCGGGACCTTCGAGGTGGGCGAGCAGCGCCCGCCCGTGGGCGCCGACGGCCAGTGGATGGCGGAAGCCGACGTGGTAGCCGACGCGGACGAACAGTCCGGGTGGCTCGACCCGGTCGACGACGACGACGTCGGTGCGGTCGCGCACCGCCAGACAGACGGCTTCGTGGACGGCGTCGACGAGCGCGCGCATCACCGGCAGCGTGAGGCGACGAACTTCCAGACCCCGGCTGGCGCGTGCGCCGAGCTCGACGAGCGCCACGCCGAGCTGGAAGCGGCGGCTGCCCGGATCGCGCACGACGAAGCCCTCGTCACCGAGTGTGTCGAGCAGGCGGTACAGCACCGCGCGGTCGAGCCTCGTCGCGGTCGACAACTCGGCGACCGTCGCTCCGTCGGCGGTCGTGCCCAGGAACTGCAGCACGGCGAGCCCGCGGGAGAGGGTGCGTGAGCCGGACGAACCACCCGACGCCGACGCGCCGTCCTGCGACCCGGTGGGCACGCCGGTCCCCTTGCCGAAAAGCCTCGCGCCGGGCCGCTGTCCGGTGCCGCCAACGAGGCCCGGGCGTCCCCGCGTACGCCGCGGCCAGTCTGTCGCCGGAGGGAAGCTCGCGTCAAGGGCCGCTGCTAGCCTTGCCAGCCCGGGCCCAGATCAGGAGTCTGCCGTGACGAGCTTGCGACGCGACGTGCCCACCGCCGCGGAGGGGGAA
The DNA here is from genome assembly GCA_030446745.1 of Egibacteraceae bacterium. GTDB lineage: Bacteria > Actinomycetota > Nitriliruptoria > Euzebyales > Egibacteraceae > JAUJMS01. The sequence goes on from JAUJMS010000001.1 coordinate 186,683, forward strand.
GGCCCCGACCCGCTGGAGCGGATGGTCGAGTCAAGCGTCTTCAAGAAGCTGTACGACAACCGCATCCTGTACCTGCGCGGACCGATCGAGGACACGGTCGCCGACACCCTCGTCGCGCAGATGATGTCGTTGGACGCCGACTCGGCGAAGGACATCACGCTCTACATCAACAGCCCCGGCGGGATCGTCAGCGGCATGTTCGCGATCTACGACGTCATGCACCTGATGAACAGCAAGGTCAACACCGTGTGTGTCGGGATGGCGGCGTCGGCGGCAGCGTTCCTGCTCGCGACCGCCAGCGGCAGCCGCGCGGCGACACCCAACGCGCGGATCATGTTCCACCAACCGCTCGGTGGGGCGCGGGGGCAGGCGGTCGACATCCAGATCCAGGCCCAGCAGATCGCCTACCTGCGCGAACGGCTCAACGAGATCCTCGCCGAGCGCACCGGCCAGCCGCTGGACCGCATCCGCAAGGACACCGACCGCGACTTCTGGCTGTCGTCGCAGGAAGCGGTCGAGTACGGCGCGATCGACGAGGTCCGCTCGCGCGGCGGCGTCTGACGGTCGGCGCCCGACCGGCGTCAGGCCTCGACGCCGGGACGCCTGACGACGTCCTGGCGCACGATCACCCGCGCGCGTTGCCGCAGCAGGCGGTCGAGCAGCGCCACCTCGGCGGGGATCGGCAGCCGGCGCACGTCGTACGCCTGGCGCGTCACGAGGGCGATCCGGTCGAGCAGCTCGAGCAGCTGGTGCTCGGCACCGTGCAGCACGACCTCCATGACGGCCAGGCGCTGGCTGACGGCAGCTTCAGCCTGCGCACGCAGCGGAGCACCGAACTTCGCATGAAGCCGGTCGACGCGCGGCAGTGGCCCCGGAAAGCGGCCGGACGACGCGGGACCGTCGTGGGAATCGGGCTCGGCCGACCACCAGCGCGCCCACGACGCGTCGATGAGGTCGAGCGCACGCAGCACCACCGACGGCTCGACGAGCCCGAGCGACACGGTGCGGTCGCGGCCCGCGCCCGCCGTCCACGTCGTGACCGCCGTGTCGTCGCCGACGCCGTGGACGGCGGCGTAGGCGGCGTGGCGCTTCGCCATCGCCATCAGCTGCGCGGCACCGTCGCGAGCCCAGTCCAGGTAGCGGTGACCCGCCGGCGGCTCGCCGAACAGGTCGACGGCGCCCATGGAGAGCGCGATTTGGTCGCACAGATAGTCAAAGGCGTGCAGCCGTAGCTCCGTGCGCAAGAACGGCATAACCTCGCTCTCGAAGCTGCCGACGACGCCCGCGACAAGCTGCTCGTAGCCGCGCGGTGGCACGACCAGGACGAAGTCGTCGCCGCCGACGTGGGCGGCGGCGCCCCCCGCGACGCCGCCGACGACGCCGGTCAGGCAGCGGCCCAGCGCGCGGATCGTCTCGTCACCGAGCGCGAAACCGCCGAGCTCGTTGATGCGGCGGAACGAGTCGACGTCGAGGAACACGACCGTGGCCGCCTCGCCGACGTCGAGCCGCCGCCCGAGCTCCGCCTCCAGCCATGCGTGTCCGTTCATCCCGGTCAGGGGATTGAGCTGGGAGTCGCTGCGGACCTCGCCGAGCGTGCGCACGATGTCGCGGACGTCGACCAGGCCGGTCAGCCGACCCCGCAGGTCCGACACGACCACGTCGTCGGCGACCTCGTCGGGGCGCCGCGCGGACAGGATCGCGGCGACTTCGACGATGTCGAGGCCGGCGCTGACGGTCAGCTGGTGGTGCTCGGCGACCTCGCCGACGGGGCGTGCGGCATGGCGCGCCCAGCCGTCGGGTCCGGCGAGCAGTCGCTCCAGCGATCGACGGGTCACCAGCGCGCCGACGCGGTCGCGGGCGGTGACGAGCAGAGTCTGCAGCGACGGGTTGCGGCGGAACCGCTCGTAGACGTCACCGACCGGCGTCGCCGGGTCCTCCAGCGCCGGCTGGCGTACCAGTTCATCGACCGTGACCTGCGGTGCGCCGAGGCGCAGGCGCTGGGCCGCCGCGGCGATCATGCGCCGCGCCGGGGCCGACGGCGTGACGAGACCTTCGATCGAGGGTCGGGCGAGGAAGTATCCCTGGCCCGCCTCCACACCGAGGCCCGCGAGGCTCGCCAGCTCGCCCTCGGTCTCGATGCCCTCGGCGACGAGTCGCGACCCGATCTGGCGCGCGAAGCGGACCATCGCCTCGATGAACGCCTGGCGGGCGCCGTCGGTGTCCACGGAGCTGATGAGGTCGCGGTCGATCTTGATGTAGTTGGGTCGCAGTCGCGTGATGACGCGGAACGACGCGTGGCCGGCACCGGCGTCGTCGACGGCGACGCCGATCCCCAGGCGCCGCAGCCGCTGGACACGCCGGGTCAGCGCGGCGAGGTCGTCGACCTCCTCGGACTCGGTCACCTCGATGACGAGGTCGGAGGCGGGGATGCCGTGCGCCTCGGCGAGGTCGAGCAGCTCGCCCACGTCGAAGTCACCGTCGACGAGGGTCAGCGGGCTCGCGTTGACGAACAGCTTCACCGGCGGGGTCGTGGGCGCCCGCCGGTGCGGGCGAGCGCCGTTCGCCGCCGCGATCCCACGGATCGCCGCGCAGAACGCCGATCGTTCGCCGGCCAGCCGAAGCCCCGCCTCCTCCAGGACGCGGAAGAACTCGGCGGGTCCGGCCACGGTGGGATGGCGCGGTCGCGCGAGGGCCTCGTACGCGATCACCGATCCTGACCCGAGGTGGACGATCGGCTGGTAGGCCATGTCCAGCCCCGCGTCGAGCAGCGCGAACCCCGGGGGTGCGCAGGGGGCGGCGACCACGACGGGGAAAGGGGAAGGGTCCGCGGCCATATGCGCAGGTGTTCGGCACGCCCCCGTACCGACTTGATCACCGAGCGTTGTCGACGTCAGGAGGGTCGCCGAGGAGACGAGCCGCCCCGGTGGCGGGATCGGCGACAAGCACACGGTGGTTGCCGGTGTCCACGACGACGACCTTGCCGTCGAGCCAGGCGACGGCCTCCGGCTCGCGCAACGCGGCGGCGCCCCGCAGGTCGACGGGTACCTCGCAGCGGTGCTCGAGGCGCGCCAGCGCCGCGTCGAACGGCGTGCCGTCGCCGAACAGCGTGGTGACGGCGCCCGTGGCCACCTCGACCGTCTTGACCTTGTGGTTGAGGGTGTCGGCGAGCAGCAGGGTGCCCGGCTCGCCCGCGGCGACGCCGACCGGGTGCTGCAGCCGCACGTCGTCGCCGACGCCGTCGCGGTCCCCGAACGCGAACAGGTCGCCCCCGGCGATGGTGGAAACCCGACCCGCGGCGACGCGGCGCACCGACGACGTCTCGCTGTCGGCGACGTACAGGGCGGAGTCCTCGCCGGTGCCCCACGCCAGGCCTGACGGCTGACCGAACGCCGCGGCCTCGAGCATCCCGTCGACGCGGGCCTCGCGCCCGCTGCCGGCGTAGCGCGCGGCCACGCCGTCGGCGACCGTCCACAGCTGGTGGCTGCCCGCCATCGCCACGACGACGCGACCGTCGGGCTCGACCGCGACGTCCCACGGTGACCGCAGCGCCGTGGCGAGCGCCGGTCCGCCGGCGATCGCGCCGCGCCCGCGCCGCCCGGTCCCCGCGAGCGTCCGCACGGTGCCGCTGCGCAGGTCGACCGCGCGCACGGCGTGGTTGCCGGTGTCGGCGACGACGAGGGTCCGACCGGCGACGGTCACGCCGTGCGGGTAGGTGAACCGCGCGGCGGCCGTGCCGTCGACCAGTCCGGGCGCCCCGCAGCCGAAGCGCCGCAGCTCACGCCCGCCGGCGTCGTAGGCGACGACCTGGTGGTGGCCGGTGTCGGCGACGTAGACGGTCGCACCGTCGACGGCGATGCCGCCCGGGTACGCGAGGCCGCCGGGCGCAGGCCGCTCGGGCGCGAGCGGCAGCGGCGCGTCGCGCGTCAGGGAGCGTTGGCGGTCCAGGATCTCTCGGAGCGTCGCGAGCAGCGGCTCGCGGTCCGGTTCGCCGCCGGCGGCCCCGACGATGACGCCGTCGGCGCCGACGACGACGAGCGTCGGCCACGCCCGCACGCCGTACTCGCTCCAGATCCGATGCCCGGCGTCGACGACGACCGGGTGGGTCACCCCGTGGCGCAGCACCGCCTCACGCACGAGGTCGGCGTCGCCCTCGGTCGGGAACTTCGGGGAGTGCACACCGACGACGACGACGGGCTCGTCGGCCAGTTCCTGCTCGACCGCCGCCAGCACGGGCAGCGTATGGAGGCAGTTGACTCAGGCGTAGGTCCAGAAGTCGAGGACCACGACCTTGCCGCGCAGGTCCGCCGCGGTCAGCGGCCGCAGCACGTTGAGCCAGACCGCGTCGGTCGGCAGGGCGGGAGCGTGGATGGTCACCATGGGCGCAACGCTACGTGCCGGCGGCCGACGCCGGGGCGCCGGCGGCGACCGCGCGCCGGTATTCCTCGACGCTCGGGCCGCCCAGCGCCGCGAGCCGGCGGTTGACGTAGGCATAGGTCGCGACGAGCAGCACGGCGAACACCGGCCAGCCGCTGACGATGCGCGCCACCGCGAGCCAGCCGACCTCGCCACGCACGACGAGCAGGTACTGCACGCCCGCCTTGGCCAGGTACACGATCGCCCAGACCCACGTGATCTCGCTGTAGGCGGGGCGCACCTGGTCGTGCCAGTACCAGCCCAGCGGCCAGCGGTAGATCGCCGCGCTGGTCAACGCGATCGCCGGGCGGCGCGCGAAGACGCTGACGACGGACACGACGCCCAGGACGGCGTTGCTGACGATGCCCGGCAGGAAGTAGGCCTCCGCCTCGCCGGCCCACACGGCGAAGGCCACGGCGAGCACGACGCCACCGAGGCCGGACGCGGCGTAGAGCAGGCGTTGGCGCCGCGCGAGCCGCACGGCGACGAGCAGCACCGACAGCCCGAGCGAGACGGCGGCCGCGATCGTCAGCCCCCCGGCGGCGTTGGCGACGACGAACACGAGCGGCGGCGCGACGGTGTCGAGCAGGACGCCGCGGTTGGTGAGCAGGTCGCGCGCGGAGTACCGCCGCTGCGGTGTCGTCATGACCGCAACGCTAGCCGCGATCCGCATTCCGAACGTGGGTCAGTGCCGCTGGCAGCGCGGGCAGTACGTCGTGCCGCGCCCCGCGAGCACCACCTTGCGCAGCGGTGTCGCGCAGCGCGGGCACGGCCGTCCTGCTTGCCCGTAGGCGACGAGAAAGTCGGCGTTGCGACCCGACGCCCCGTTGACCATCCGGTAGTCGCGAAACGTCGTGCCTTCGCGCTCGATCGCGGCGGCGAGCACCTCACGGATCGCCGCCCACAGCGCGTGCGCCCGTGCCGGACCGATGCGTCGGGCGTGGGGGTTGATCCGCGCACGCCACAGCGCCTCGTCGGCGTAGATGTTGCCGACGCCCGCGACGGGGCGCTGGCTGAGCAGCCACGGCTTGACCGGCGTGCGGCTGGCGGCCAGGGCAGCGGCGAAGCGGTCGGGGTCGAAGTCGTCGGACAGCGGCTCGGGCCCGAGCGCCGCGAGCGTCGCCAGGCCGCGGTAGTCGCCGGCGGCGACGACGGCCAGCGTGCCGAATCGTCGGACGTCGCGAAAGTCGAGGACGGCGTCGTCCAGGGTGAACGTCGCGCGGACGTAGGCGTCGGGGGTCCAGCCGTCCGGGTCGCCGCGGAACCGGAACACCCCGGTCATGCCGAGGTGCATGACGAGCTCGGCGCCGCCGTCGAGGTCGGCGAGCAGGTACTTGCCGCGCCGGCGCACAGCGCCGATCCGCCGGCCGGCCGCGGCCCCGACCCGAGAGAACCGTCGCTGCGGCTGCGCGGCGGCGGCGAGGATGCGCCGTCCGACCAGTCTGGGCACCAGCTGGCGCCGAACGCTCTCTACCTCGGGCAGCTCGGGCACGCTGCCATTGTCGCCGCGACCGCCTCACCGACGGTGAGCGAGGACCACTTTGTCGTACGCACAGTGAAGTCGCCGCCGCCTTCTGCCGAAGCATCAGGCATCCGCCGTTGAAGTTCCGCCTCGCCGTCGAGCAGGAATGCCATGGCTGTTGTCCACGCTCTGCCGTCGTCCCCGCGACCTGCTGCGCGGCCGGCCGCGTCCCGGGGCGTCGACGCGGACGCCACTGCGGCGTTCCTCCGCGCACAGGCGGCCTGGCTGCGACGCGGCCTCGTCCGCGCCGGTGACCCCGTCGCCGTTGCGCTCGTCCTCGCGGCCCACGACCGCTCCCACGAGCGCTGGGTGCGCCTCGTCGCCACGGTGACGCGCGGTTGCGGCGCGGCCGCCGGCCAGCGCGTCGCCGCCCTGTACGGCTTCCACGGCCACGTCGCCGGCTCGCTGGAGCGCCGCGCCTGTGAGCTGCTCGATCCCCCCCTCGCCCGCGAGGTCCGCCGGATGATCGCCGAGCGCCTCGCTGACCTCACCGAGGCGACGGTCGCCGCCGTCACCGACGCCGCAAGGGACGCCGAAGCCGGGTAGGGTGCGGGCCGGGCAGCACCGGCGCTGCGACGAAAGGCCCTCGCCATGACCGGCGCGTTCCGCGTCCCCGTCCCGACCAACGAGCCGGTCCGCGGCTACGCCCCCGGCAGTCCCGAGCGCGACAGCCTGACCGAACGCCTCACCACGATGGCCAAGGAGCGCGTGGAGGCGCCGATGGTGATCGCCGGCCGCCGGGTCAGCAGCGACACGACGTTCCCGGTGACGGCCCCCCACCGCCACGACCACGTTCTCGCCGACGTCCACACCGCCGGACGCGACCACGTCGACCAGGCGATCGCCGCGGCCTTGGGCGCGCGGCGCGACTGGGCGGCCACACCGTGGCCGGAGCGTGCGGCGGTGTTCCTGCGAGCCGCCGAGCTGCTCGCTGGGCCGTGGCGCGACACGCTGAACGTCGCGACGATGCTCGGCCAGTCCAAGACCGTGTACCAGGCGGAGATCGACGCCGCCTGCGAGCTCATCGACTTCTGGCGCTACAACGTCGCCTTTGCCGAGCGCATCCACGCCGAGCAGCCGGAGTCGGCCCCCGGCATGTGGAACCGGATGGACCACCGCCCGCTCGAGGGGTTCGTCCTGGCGCTGTGCCCGTTCAACTTCACGTCCATCGCCGCGAACCTGCCGACCGCCCCGGCACTGATGGGCAACGTCGTCGTGTGGAAGCCGTCGGAGAAGCAGGCGTTCGCGGCGCACTACACGATGGAGCTGCTCGAGGCCGCCGGCCTGCCCGACGGCGTCGTGAACCTCGTCCACGGCGACGGGGCGCTGGTGGCCGACGCGGCGATGGACTCGCCGCACTTCGCCGGGCTGCACTTCACCGGTTCGACCACGGTGTTCCGCGCGCTGTGGCGGCGCGCCGCCGAAGGCCTCGACCGCTACGACGGCTACCCGCGGCTGGTCGGCGAGACCGGCGGCAAGGACTTCGTCGTCGCGCATCCGTCCGCACGTGTCGAGCCGCTCGTCGTGGCGCTCGCCCGTGGGGCCTTCGAGTACCAGGGCCAGAAGTGTTCCGCCGCGTCGCGGGCGTACATCCCCCGCTCGCTGTGGCCGCGCGTTCGCGACGACCTCGCCGACCTCGCCGCTAAGCTTCCGATGGGCGACGTCGCCGACCTCGCGAACTTCATGGGCGCGGTGATCGACGAACGGGCGTACCGCCGGCTGACCGACGCCGTCGCCCAGGCGCGCGACTCCGGCGCGCACGTGCTGGCCGGGGGCGGAGGCGACGACCGCGAGGGCTGGTTCGTCGAGCCGACCGTGCTCGTCACCGACGACCCGCGCTCGGACACGATGACCCGCGAGCTGTTCGGGCCGGTGCTCACGGTCTACGTCTACGACGACGCTCGCTGGGACGACACCCTGCGCCTGGTCGACGAGTCGGCGCCGTACGCGCTGACCGGCGCGATCTTCGCCGACGACCGCGCGGCCGTCGACCACGCCTACACCGCACTGCGCAACGCCGCCGGCAACTTCTACGTCAACGACAAGCCGACCGGCGCGGTCGTCGGGCAGCGCTTCCGGCCGCCGCGTCGTCGTCGCCGGCGGCGACGGCAGTGTCCACGCCGCGGTCGCCGTCCTGTGGGAGCGCGGGCGCGAAGCCTTGCGCGCCGTGGAGCTCGGTCTCGTCCCGCTCGGCACGGGCAACGACCTCGCGACGGGGCTCGCCCTGCCCGACGACCCGGCCGCCGCCGCGCGGGTGTGCCGGACCGGGCGCGTGCGCGAGCTCGACCTCATCGTCAGCAACCACGGCGACGTCGTCGTCAACGCGAGCCACGCCGGACTCGGCGCCGCCGCCGCGGAGCGCTCCGAGGGCCTGAAAGAGCGTCTCGGCCCGCTCGCGTACCCGGTCGGCGCGCTCATCGCTGGGGTGCGCGAGGCGGCCTGGGACCTGCGGATCACCGTCGACGGTCACGTCGTGCACGACGGCTCCACCCTCATGGTCGGTGTCGCCAACGCCCCGTCGATCGGCGGCGGGACGCGCCTGGTCCCGCCTGCGCTGCCCGACGACGGGCAGCTCGACGTCATCGTCGTCACGGCGATCGGGCCGGCCGCGCGCCTGGCGTTCGGCGCGGCGCTGCGCGACGCCGCGCACCTCGACCGCGACGACGTCGTCCACGTCCGCGGGCGCGAGGTCACCATCGCCGGCGAGCCGGTCAGCCACGACCTCGACGGCGAGGTCACCGAGCACCGCTCCAGCTGCACCTACACCGTCGTACCCGGCGCCTGGCGGATGGTCGTGCCGGCCTGACCCCCGCTCAGCGCGGCGCCATCCGCAGCGCCCCGTCGAGGCGGATCACCTCACCGTTGAGCATCGGGTTGTCGACGACGTGACGCACGAGCGCCGCGTACTCGGCCGGGCGGCCGAGGCGGCTGGGGTGCGGGATCTGCGCGCCGAGCGAGGTGCGCGCCTCTTCCGCCAGCCCCGCCAGCATCGGCGTGTCGAACGTCCCCGGGGCGACCGTGACGACCCGGATCAGCTTGTCGGCGAGGTCGCGCGCCAGCGGCAGGGTCATGCCCACGACGCCGCCCTTGCTCGCCGCGTAGGCCGCCTGGCCGATCTGGCCGTCGAACGCGGCGATCGACGCGGTGTTGACGACGACGCCGCGCTCGCCGTCGACCGGCTCGGTCGCGGCCATCGCCGCCACCGCCAGCCGGATGACGTTGAACGTGCCGATCAGGTTCACCGCGACGACGGTCGCGAAGCGTTCGAGCGGCAGCGGCCCACCGCGCCCGAGGACCCGCCCTGGGGTCCCGACGCCGGCGCAGTTCACCACCACCGCGAGGTCGCCGAGCTCGCGCGCCGCGTCAACGGCGGCCGTCACGTCAGCCTCGCTGGTCACGTCGGTCGGCGCGAACCGCGCGCCGCCGCCAAGCTCCGCCGCGACCGCTTCGCCGTCGGAGGTCTTGAGGTCGCACACCACGACCGCGGCGCCCGCTGCGGCGAGCGCCTCCGCGGCGGCGCGCCCCAGTCCCGAGGCGCCGCCGGTGACCAGCGCGACCCTGCCGTCGATTCGCATTGCTGCCGCCTCTCGTCGCGGGCGTTGGAGCGCGGACACGCGAGAGGGGGGCGGCGCGGGGCGGGCCCCCCGCCCGACCCCGGGGGGGGGAGTTGCCGGGGGTAAAGCACCTATATATCCCCAACTCGCGGTGGCGCGCGGGCCCCGCAACCCTGACCCCCCGCCCGCACAACACCACCCCCCCCCAAGTTTTGGCGGCCCCCGCGATTTAGGCCCCCACCACCCCCCCCACCGGGTGCACCAGATAAGCCCCCCCCCACAGCATTCGCGCGCCGCGTTGGAGCGCGGACACGCAGAGGGGGGCCGGCGCGTGCGTCCCCCTCTCTGGTCACGTCGGTCGGCAGATCAGTTGCGGTGTACTCGAAGCGTAGAGCGCCGAGCAGGTCGGCGCGAACCGCGCGCCGCCCTCCGCGACCGCTTCGCCGTCGGAGGTCGGCCACGACCGCGGCGCCCGCCGCGGCGAGCGCCTCCGCGGCGGCGCGCCTTTGTCCCGAGGCGCCGCCGGTGACCAGCGCGAAGCGATTGCCTGCCTCGTCGATGAAGGCGCCGCCTCTCGTGCCTCGTCGTCGCGGGCTTTGCCACGCGGACAGCGAGAGGGGCGTAGGCGCGTGCCGAGCCTGCTGCGCGTTGGATGCTCAGCGACCTCGTGTACTCGACAGAGCCGGTGGCGACATCGGTCCTCCTCTTTGAGGTCGCGAGCCCGAAGTCGCGGTCGCTACTCCTTGCCCCCGCTCGAGACGGCCCAACACGCGCCTGCCTGCCAGCGCCAGAAGCGCAGGGAGCAGCGTGACGGCGGCGGCGACAACGGCGGCGACGACGAGCGCGGTCGCGAACCCCATCGTCATCAGATTGGGGAGGCCGCACAGCACGAGCCCGCACAGAGCGATGATGACCGTTCCGCCGGCGAAGACCACCGACTGGCCCGCCGTCGCGTTGGCATGTGCCGCTGCAGTTCGTACGTCGAGACCGTCACGCAGTCCCTCGCCGTGGCGCGTGACGATGAACAGCGCGTAGTCGATGCCGACTCCGAGACCGATCATCGTCGCCAGTGTGGGGCTCACCGGGCTGATCGACGTGAAAGCTGCAAGAAGTGAGATCGCGGAGACGCCGACCGCGAGGCCGACCGCAGCGATGGCCAGCGGGAGACCAGCGGCGACGACGGAGCCGAAGGCCAGCAAGAGGATGAGCAAGGCGGAGACGATGCCGATCGCCTCGGCGACTCCGCCGGGCTTGTTGAGGTTCTCGGGCAACTGCCCGCCGTACTCGACTTGGAGCCCGGCCTCAGGCAGCGGGGCAGTCGCTGCGCGCAGGGCGTCCAGACCCTCGTCACCCTGGAACTCGGTGACCGGCACGTCGTACTGCACGGTGATGATCGCCGTGTGCCGGTCGCGGCTGACCCGCGGCGGCGCCACGACGCTCACGTGGTCGAGTCGGCTGAGCTCCTGCATCGTCCCGTCGAACGACACCTCGTCGAGGGGCGTCGAGCGGGAGTGCACGACGACGCGTGCGCCAGTGCCGGACATGGCCGGGAACCGCTCGGTGAGCAAGTCGGTCGCGCGCTGCGTCGACGATCCCGGTATCCGGTAGTCGTCCTCGAGCGTCCCGCCCAGCGTCCCGGCGAGGCCCACGGCGGCGACGACGGCGACGGCCCAGCCCGCGATCACGCGCCAGGGGTGGCAAGCCGCCCAGGCCCCGAGGCGGTGCAATGCCCCCGACATCGGTCCTCCTCTTTGAGGTCGCGCCTTGGCCTCACTTTGCTCCCGGCGGTACGGCGAGTGCCAGGGGTTCTCGCGGTGATCCTCGCCACATCGCCGGGCTGCCCCCGGACATGCACGAAGCCGGCGCCCCAACAGGGACGCCGGCTCCGGTCTCAGCTGCGAGTCGGGGGTTACGGCTTCTTCGCGAAGATGTAGAGCCCGTGGTCGCGGTCGCTGGCCGCGACGTACTCCTTGCCGTCAGCGCCGGTGAAGACGTCGACGCCCCAGAAGTTGTTGCCGCCCTCGTCGATGAAGGCGCCAACCTCGACCAGCTCGTCGTCCACGATCTTCGCCACCCGGAAGCCAGCGGCGTAGTACGAGAAGTAGGCGAGCCTGCTGCGGTCGTTGGAGGTCGCGACCTCGTGGACCGACAGGTCCCCGAAGCCGGTGGCGAAGTCCTGGTCGTGCGCCTCAGGGACGGCGTACGTGTCGAGCTCGGCCATCTTGCCGGCCGAGTTGTCGAACAGGTGCACGTAGCCCCAGCCGTCGAAGTACGACGAGAAGGTCAGCGTGTCACCGGTCGTGCCTGGCGCGACGGGCAGTCGCGACGGGCCGGCGCCGGCGAGGCAGGCGTCGTTGTCGTAGGGCGTATCGAAGATCGCGAAGCCCTGGCCGCGCGGCGCCACGCCGAAGGTCGGGATGTCGCCCTGGACGCTCATGCCGAGCGAGCCGTTGCAGCCGTCGGTCCCCGTCCGGTTGAAGATGAGGATGGCGGCGTAGCCACCGACGGCCTGGACGTTGGCGACCTTCTCCGTGAAGGTGCACAGCCCACGTTCGACGACCGCGATCTGCGAGCCGTCGCCGGCCCCCGCGCTCGGGTCGCCGTTGCAGCCGCGCCCGAAGAACACGCTCTCGCCGGTGATGGTCTGGCCGGGCTCGAGCTTCTTCGTGTCACTGCCCTGACCGGCGTTGATCTCCGTACCGTCGTCGACGTTGCGGGCCTCCAGCGCGAACGGCGAGAAGTCCTCGTCGGCGCCGATGACGTAGGCGTTGTTCTTGGTGAACTCGGCCTGGTGGCCGTTGCCCTCCGGCGGAACGGTCAGGCCGCTCTCCGCCGCCTCCGGGTCGGGGGTGTTGAAGTCGGTGTCGCCGAGGTAGACCGCGTCGCGCGGGTCGGTGACGTCGAGCTTGACGTAGCCGGCGTCCCAGTACGACAGCAGCATCTGGAAGCGACCACCGATCTCCTTGACGACCATGTCGTGGAGGAACACCTCGTCGAGACCCTGCTGCGTGATCTGCGGGAACGACTCGGCGAGGTTGTACTCGGCGATCAGCGCCGGCTTCTTCGGGTTGGTGATGTCGACGATGTCGACGTCGTCGGCCTCTTCGTTGTCCACCATCACCGCGTACGCGCGCCTGCCGGCGTCCCACGCGAACACGCTGTGGGTTTCGTGCGCGTCCTTCTTGCCCGTACCGGACACCACCTCGTCGCCGAAGCCCACGAACAGCGGCGTCGGGTGGGCCGGGTCGGTGACGTCGTAGGCGTTGATGCCGCCGAAGCCCGCCGTGTCGCGGCACTTCTCGTTGTTCGTCACGAGGATGTCGCCCTTGAACCGCGGCGTGGTGATGCGCACCGCCTGGACGCCCTCGCCCGGGTAGCTGCCTTCCTTGGCCTGGATGAAGGCGACCTCGTCGGGGTTGTCCACGTCGGAGATGTCGACGACGTGCACGCCGTTGTACTTGCAGGTCACGCCGCCCCAGGCGGCGACGAAGGCGGTGTCGCCGTCGGGAGAGACCCCGACGTCGGCGATCTTGCCTTCGCTGACGTTGCGCAGGGCCAACTTCGACACCACGTCGACGTTCTCGCGCTCGGGGTCGAGGTGGCCCTCGGTGCCACCGTGCTGCACGTGCTGGTCGTGGCCGTGCGTCGCCTTCGCGTTGTCGATCGCGCCGTCGTCGACGTCGTCGTGCGCGAACGCCGTGCCCGCCGCGAGCAACGAGAACGCGAGCGCCAAGGCGAGCAGGGGCCGGAGCCGTTGCGACATGAAGTCTCCTCAAGTGGTCGGACCGGCCTGCCGAAACAGACCGCGGGACAGCAGGATGGCCGGGGCTCCGATGGAGGTCGGAACGCCGGTACGTCTGGCAAGGGTACGCGATCACGCACCCGGCGGTAGGCCTTTCGTCTGATCCGGCGGGGTCCGCGCGCACGGCGCGTTGCAGCGCTGCCCGTCGGATGGGACAGTGAGGGCCATGTCCACCGCCGCCCGCACTCATGGCTGGTCCCCCTCCTCGTGGGCGGCCTACCACGCCGCGCAGCAGCCCGAATGGCCCGACGACGGGGCGCTCGCCGCGGTGCTCGCCGACGTGGCGGCGATGCCGCCGCTGGTGTTCGCCGGCGAGGCCCGCGCGCTGCGCGACCGGCTCGCGGCGGTGGCGGCGGGCGATGCCTTCCTGCTGCAGGGCGGCGACTGCGCCGAGACGTTCGCCGCCTTCGGCGCCGACGCGATCCGCGACAAGCTCAAGGTGCTGCTGCAGATGGCGGTCGTGCTGACCTACGGCGCCCAGCTGCCGGTCGTCAAGGTCGGGCGCATCGCCGGACAGTTCGCCAAACCGCGGTCGTCACCCGTCGAGGTCGTCGACGGCGTGGAGCTGCCGGCGTGGCGTGGCGACGCGGTCAACGGCGTTGACACCTCCGCGGCGTCGCGCCGCCCGGACCCCGCCCGCCTGCTGCGCGTCTACCACCAGTCGGCGGCGACCCTGAACCTGCTGCGGGCGTTCACGCGGGGCGGCTTTGCCGACCTCGAGAAGGTCCACGTGTGGAACCAGGAGTTCGTCGCCGCCTCGCCCGAAGGCCGGCGGTACGCGGCGCTCGGTGACGAGATCGCCCGCGCGCTGCGGTTCCTTGCCGCGTGCGGGGTCGACGTGCGCAACGACCCGACCTTTCACACCGTCGACTTCTGGACCTCCCACGAGGCGCTGCTGCTCGATTACGAGCAGGCGCTGACCCGGCAGGACTCGCTGACGGGGCGCTGGTACGACTGCAGCGCGCACATGCTCTGGATCGGTGAGCGCACCCGCGACCCCGATGGTGCCCACGTGCACTTCCTGTCGGGCGTCGACAACCCCGTCGGCGTGAAGCTCGGGCCGTCCGCGACGCCCGAGGCGGTCGCGGCGCTCGCGGCCCGGCTCAATCCGGACAACGCCCCTGGACGGCTGACGCTGATCGCCCGCATGGGCGCCCCGTACGTCGAGGACGCGCTGCCACCGCTCGTGCGCGGCGTCCGCGACCGCGGCCTGTCGGTGGTGTGGTCGTGCGACCCGATGCACGGCAACACCTTCGTCTCGGCGACGGGCTACAAGACCCGGCGGTTCACCGACGTGCTCGCCGAGCTTCGCGTCTTCTTCGGCGTGCACCGCGCCGAGGGCACCGTCCCGGGGGGCGTCCACATCGAGCTGACCGGCGAGGACGTCACCGAGTGCCTCGGCGGGGCGCAGGACATCGCCGACATGGACCTCGCGTACCGCTACGAGACCGCCTGCGACCCGCGGCTGAACAACGAGCAGGCGCTCGAGCTGGCCTTCGAGGTCGCCGCCATGCTCCGCACCTGACCCCGGCCCTTGTCACCGGCTTTGCGCTTCCGGTGCCGTCGCTGACGCAGCCCGGGTGAGCGCTCCGGTCAGAAGCGGCACGAGCCGGTGCCGACCGGGGTGTTGCGCGCGATGGCGTCGCGGACGTCGTCGCGGACGGAGGCCGCCGCAAGCGCGTAGGCGGTTCCGGGTTCCGCCGCGGCGGCGGCGAACACCACGCCCGCGACGCGCCCTTCGCTCGTGACGAACGGGCCACCTGAGTCGCCCCGCTGCACGCCCGCGGACAGGGTGAGCACCTGCCGGTTGACCACGCCGCGCCCGTAGATGTCGCGTCCCACGGCCTCGCCGCGCCCACGCACGGCCGCGGGCTTGACGACGAGGTCGCGGCGCCCGCCGGGGAAGCCGAGCGTCGCGCCGGCGGTACCGCGCTCGGCCGCATCGGTCACCCATGGGATCGCACGGGCGGCCGCGTCGGGAGCGGCGAGCACCGCGAGGTCGATGTCGGGATCGACGTAGATCGCCCGGGCCTGGTGCTCGCCGGCGCGGTCTCGTACCGCGAGCTGCCCGACACCGGCGACGACGTGGGCGTTCGTCACGACGAACCCCGGCTCGGGAACGAAGCCGGTTCCCGACGACATCCCCCCGCATCCGACGCCGACGACCTGGACGACGCTGCGCGCCCCGGCCCGCTGCGCCGCGGCGACGGCACCCCTGCTCGGCGGGTCGACCGGCGGGGCGATGGCCCCGCCGAAGTCGCTGAACACCGTCGGAAAGCCCTGGCGGTTCAGGTAGCCGCCGACACGGCTGAACACGTCCGGCGGTGGCGGGAGCGCGTCGTCGACCACCGCGACGATGCGCGAGGTGCGGACCTCCTTGGCGACGGCGGGGACCGGCCCCTGCGCGAGCACCGAGCCGAGCAGCCACACGGCGAGGAGCAGACCCGTGACGCCGACCGCGACGCCGGCGGTGCGGTCAACCGACGCCGCGCCCACGTCGGCGGCCGCCGCGCGCAGGCGCACGCCGACCGCCAGGCCGGCCACCTGCCCGACGACGATCGCGACCAGCAACAGTCCGAGGGTGAGCAACGACAGCGTCGACCCCGGCTCGGGGACGAACGACGCAGCGATACGCGGGGCGGCGAGCGCCCCGACCAGCAGCCCCACCGCCGCGCCGCCGAAGGCGGCGACCTGCGACAGCGCGCCCTGGCGGAAGCCGCGGGCGGCCGAGTAGACCAGCCCGAGCAGCAGCACGAGGTCGACGACGTTCATGGGCGGCATGGTAGGGACCGCTACCGTGCCGACGATGATCGGGATCGACGACGTCCGCGCGGCGGCGGCACGGCTCGAAGGCGTCGCCAACCGCACCCCCGTGCTGACGTCGCGGACCCTGAACCGGATCACCGGCGCCGAGGTGTACCTCAAGGCCGAGTGCTACCAGCGCGGCGGCGCGTTCAAGTTCCGCGGCGCCTACAACAAGATCGCGAGCCTGCCGTCCCCCGCCCTGGCGCTCGGCGTCGCCGCGTTCTCGTCGGGCAACCACGCCCAGGCGGTCGCCATCGCGGCCCGGCTTGTCGGCACCACCGCGGTCATCGTCATGCCCGAGGACACGCCCGACGCGAAGCTCGCCGCGACGCGCGGGTACGGCGCGGAGGTCGTCACCTACGACCGCTACCGCGAGGATCGCGAGGCGATCGGGGCCGCGCTCGCCGAGGAACGCGGGCTCACGCTCGTGCCGCCGTACGAGGACCCGCTCGTCATGGCCGGGCAGGGCACCGTCGCGAGCGAGCTCATCGACGAGGTCGGCGACCTCGACGTGCTGCTCGTCTGCGTCGGCGGCGGCGGGCTGATCGCCGGCTGCGCGACGGTGGCCAAGGCGATGGTTCCCGGCATCGAGGTCATCGGGGTCGAGCCCGAGACCGGCGACGACACCGCGCAGTCGCTCGCGGCCGGCCGGCGCGTGCGCATCCCCGTGCCGCGCACGATCGCCGACGGCCAGATGGCCGACATCCCTGGGCGCCTGACGTTCCAGGTCAACCGCAGGCTGCTCGACGGCGTCGCGCTGGTGTCCGACGCCGAGATCCTCGACGCGATGGCGTTGTTGTTCGACCGCTGCAAGGTCGTCGCCGAACCCAGCGGGGCGTCGGCGCTCGCCGCGCTGCTCGCCGGCCGCGTCGACGTCGGCGACCGGCGCGTCGGCGTGACGATCTCCGGCGGCAACGTGGGGCTCGCGCGGTTCGTGTCGCTCATGGCGGGCCGCTCGGGACCCACCGGTCCCGGCGCCGTCTGACGCCGCGGCAACGCCGCGCGGGCGCGGCGCAAGGGCTCAGATCAGCGTGCGGATCTCGCCGTCGGTGGCGTGCAAGACCGCACGCGCGGCCTCGTGCAGCGCCGCGTGGGCGTGGCGGAACGACGCGATCTCGTCGTCGGCCACCTCGCCGTTGCCCGCGGCGGTCGGCTCGTCGAGCGCCTGGAGGGCGGCGTCCCAGTCCGTCGCCGCGGCGGCGCGCCGCAGGTGCATGTTCGGCGCCTGCAGCAGCGCGCGCTCGAGGTCCTGGATGACCGTGAGCACGACGTCGGTCGTCGTGCGCACGCCCGGCGTAGTGAGCAGGTGCAGCGCCTGCAGCTTGCGCATCGCCATCGCCATGACGAGCTGCGGGTCCCCCAGTTCGGCGACGGGTGGTGCGCCGGGCCGCGGACACCGCCGTCACGGTGCCCTACCTCGACGCGGTGCTGTTCCTGCTCGGTATCACGCGCGAGGAGATCGAGGCGGCCGACGCCGAGGACGCTCCCGCAGCCGTGGCGGAGCGGGTGCAGGCGCGGGACTGACCCCCGCTTATCATCCCGGCCCATGGCGCGCACGAAGCGGCGGACCAACCCGGTGTTCGACGCCGGCGAGCTGCGGCTCATCGGCGGCGAGGCGCGCGCGGAGCGGGCGCTGGAGGATGCGGACAGCGTCGACCTGCTGGTGTGGAACATCTTCTCGACGCTGGACACCCACCGCGACCGTGACTGGCTCGCCTACCGGCTCGAGGCGTTCGGCGGCGCCGGCATGGGCGCCCCGGTCCGGCTGTCGCTGTGGACCGGCGCCGAGCGGGAACCGCTGCTGCACCCGGCCCCCGGCTACGTCGCGCACGTCCGCGAGCGCGCGCAGGCAGCCGGCGGCGACGACGCGACCGTCGCGGCGTTCGCCGCGCCGGTGGAGGTCCCCGTCCGGCTGGAGTCGCCCGACGTCCTCGCGCTCGTCGACGTGACCGTGGACACCGTCCCCGTCGGGCGGGGCGGGCGCGAACGTGTCGTGGAGCTCGTCGACGCCGGGCTGGAGCAGGCCCGGCGGCTGGGCAAACGCCTCGCCGTCGCGACCGTGTACCAGTCGGCCACGGCCGCGTCGACGCAGCTGTCGTCGCGGATCAACGATCTGCGCGACCCCACGGCGCTCGCGGCGGCGCTGCCCCACCGGCGGGTGGTCCCGCCCGTGACGCTGCGGGAGGTGTCGTGGCGGCAGCTGCTGCGCCTGTGGTCGGCCGAGATCGGCTACCTCGACGTCGGCGGACAGCCGGTCAAGGCCTTCCTGGAGCACTGCCGCGCGCGTGGCCTGCTCGCATGACCCGTGCCCGACGCAGTCGCGGCGCCCAGCCTTAGCGCGACGCAGCGTCCGCCGCGTCGCGTTCGGTGGTCGCCGCTTCGTTGACCAGCCGGCCTGACTTGTCCTCGAGGTGGGCACGCACGAACCACTGGAACAGCTCGAGCTTCTCGCTGTGACCGATGAGCAGGTCCTGCGTTACCGGGTCGAGCTCCTCCAGCTCACCGATGGCAGCGCGGTGGTCCGCATTGACCCCGCTGTAAACCAAGTCGAGCGCCGAGAGATGCTCCTGCGTCCCGCCGCGACCGATGGCGTAGTCGTCCCAGCCGCGGTGGCTCGCGATGTAACCGGGCGTGCCGATCGGCTCGTAACCCAGCGTCGCGATGCGCTCGGCGATCTCGTCGGACATCGCCCGGACCGCCTCGACCTGCGGGTCGAGCATCTCGTGGACGCCGATGAAGCTCGGACCGATGACGTTCCAGTGGATGTGCTTGAGCGTCAGCTGCAGGTCGAGCAGGGAGTTGAGCCGCTGCTGGAGCAGCGTGGCGATCTTGCTGCCGCTCTCGGGTCAAGCCCCGGAATCGTGTAGCGCGAGACCATGCGGGCGTCCTTTCCATCGTCGGTACCGGCCGGGAAGCGTCCATTGCGGCCTACCCCGCACGCGGTGGTGGTAGCCGGGGCAGTTGACGCGGCAGCGAGGTCCGGCGACCGTTGCCGCATGCAGACCGCTGCTGAACCCTCCGCCGTCGCCGCGCGCGTCCGCCGGGTCGCGGAGTCCGCCACCCTGGCGATCGACGCCCGTGCGAAGGCGCTGAAGGCAGCCGGGGAGGACGTCGTGGGGTTCGGCGCCGGCGAGCCTGACTTCCCCACGCCCGCCCACATCGTCGCCGCCGCGCAGCGCGCCTGCGCCGACCCGGCGAACCACCGCTACAGCCCCACCGCCGGCCTGCCGGCGCTGCGCGCCGCCATCGCGCGCAAGACCGCCCGCGACTCGGGCCTGGAGGTTTCGCCCGACGAGGTCCTCGTGGCCAACGGCGGCAAGCACGCCCTCTACACGGTGTTCCAGGCGCTGCTCGACCCGGGCGACGAGGTGCTGCTCCCGGCGCCGTACTGGGTCAGCTACCCCGAGCAGATCGCGCTCGCCGGCGGCCGCGCCGTCGCGGTGCCGACTGACGTCGGCTCGGGTTTCCGCGTGTCCGTCGAGCAGCTCGACGCGGCGCGAACGCCGCGGACGAAGGCACTGCTGTTCGTGTCACCGTCCAACCCGACCGGCGCGGTCTACCCCCCGGACGTCGTCGCCGCGATCGGGCGCTGGGCCGAGGACACCGGCCTGTGGGTGATCACCGACGAGATCTACGAGCACCTGGTGTACGGCGACGCGCGGTTCGTGAGCATGCCGGCCGTCGTCGAGGGGTTGCGCGACCGCTGCATTGTCGTCAACGGGGTCGCCAAGACCTACGCGATGACCGGCTGGCGCGTCGGCTGGTCGATCGCGCCGGTCCCGTTCACCCGCGCGATGACGCGCCTGCAGAGCCATGCGACGTCCAACGTCGGCAACGTCGCGCAGGCCGCGGCGCTCGCCGCCGTCGAGGGGCCGCTGAACGACGTCGCGACGATGCGCGCGACGTACGACCGCCGGCGTCGCGTCGCGCACGAGCGGCTCGACGCCATCGAGGGCGTCGTCTGTCCGCTGCCCGAGGGCGCCTTCTACGCCTTTCCCTCCGTCGAAGGCGTGCTCGGCCGCGACGTGGGCGGACGCAGGGTCACGACCGCCGCGCAGCTGTGCGAGGCGCTGCTCGACTGCGCCAAGGTCGCACTGGTGCCAGGCGAGGGCTTCGGCGCCCCCGGGTACGTGCGGCTGTCCTACGCACTGTCCGACGAGGACCTCGTCAAGGGCCTCGAGCGAATCGCCGCCGCGCTGGCGTGAGCGCCGGCGCCGTCGCTGCGCCGTGCATGATGCGTGGCGAATCGGTCATCATCGTGCGACACGACGAGGAGGTAGCGACAGCCATGGCGGCCTTCCGCCTCACCAGCACGGCGTTCGCGCACGACGAACCACTGCCCGACGAGCAGCTGGGAGAGGACGAGGGTGTCTCCCCGCCACTGGCCTGGAGCGATGTCCCCGCCGACACGAAGGAGCTCATCCTCGTCTGCGACGACCCGGACGCCGACGCGGGCGTGGTGACCCACTGGGTCGTCTACGGCATCGCCCCGGATGCGGGCAGCCTGCCGGGCGCCGTGCCACGCGACGCCTACATCGAGGGCCCGATCGAGCTGGTACAGGGGCTCAACGAGTTCGACGAGGTCGGCTACTCCGGGCCCGAGCCGGACGAGGACCGCGGTCCCCACCGCATCTTCTTCCGGCTCTACGCGCTGGACACGGAACTCGTCACCCTGCCACCCGGCGTCACGCGAACCGAGCTGCGCGCCGCCGCGAAGGACCACGTCCTCGGCATCGCGGAGCTCGTGGGCATCGCGTGACGCGGGCGCGCTGCCGGCCCTGGAGTGCGTCGTGAGGATCACGCGCCACGTCGACGACGCGGTGGCGACGCTGACCATCGACGACGGAAAGGTCAACGCGTTCGACCGTGAGCTCTTCGGCGAGCTCGACGCCGCGATGGACGAGTGCGCCGACGACAACGCCGTGGTGGTCGCCGGGCGGCCGGGGATGTTCTCGGCCGGGTTGAACACCAAGCGCATGGCGGCACTCGACGATGCGGGGATGGCGGACCTGCTCGTCGCGTTCGGCCAGACGATGATGCGCGTGTGGCTGGAACCGCGACCGGTCGTCGCGGCGGTCACCGGCCACGCCGTGGCGGGCGGCACGATCCTGGCGATGGCCTGCGACCACGCCGTCGCGGCCGCCGGCGAGTACGCGTGGGGGCTGACCGAGACGACCATCGGATTTCCGCTGCCGTCGTGGGTCATCGCGCTCGCCCGCGGCAACGTGCGCGCCGACCGCCTCGACGACCTGCTGCTGCCGGGGCGAACCGTCGGTCCCGACGCTGCCGTGGAGGCCGGCTTCGCCGACGTGGTCGCCGTGCCAGACGCCGTCGTGGCGACGGCGCAGGCGCGCGCCCGTGAGCTCGCGGCGCTGCCGCGGTCGGCCTACGCCGAGACCAAGCGCCGGCTGCGCGGCGACGCCGCCGCGGCGGCGCTTGCCGGCGTCGCCGGGGATGTCGCGACGCTGCTCGCCGCGCGGGCGTAGCGCATGCGCGTCGCCCTGGCCACCTGCGCCGCGCTGCCCGACCTCGACGCCGACGACCTCCCGCTGCTCCACGCGTTGACCGCCCGCGGTGTGGCCGCGCGGCCGGTCGTGTGGGACGACCCCGACGTCGACTGGTCGCGCGAGGACGCGGTCGTCATCCGCTCGACCTGGGACTACGCGACCCAGCGCGACCACTTCGTCGCGTGGGCGCGCGAGGTGGCAGGCGCCGTGCCGCTGTTCAACGGTGCCGACGTCGTCGCGGCGAACACCGACAAGACGTACCTGCGCGACCTCGCGGCGCAGGGGACGCCGACCGTGGAGACCCGCTGGCTCACGCGTGGGGACGCGGTCGACCTCGCCGCCGTGCTCGCCGACGCCGGCTGGACCGCCGCCGTCGTCAAGCCGACGGTCTCGGCGGGGGGGCGCGAGACGCTCCGCATCGGCACCGGCGACACCGTGGCCGGACAGGCGCTGGTCGACCGGCTGCTCGCAGCCGGCGACGCCATGGTCCAGCGCTACCTGCCCGGCGTCGAGCACGACGGCGAGCTGTCGATCGTGTTCGTCGGCGGCGTCGCCACCCATGCGGTGCGCAAACGCCCCGCTGCGGGCGACTTCCGCGTCCAGGAGCGCTTCGGCGGCAGCTGGACGGGCGCCGACGCGACCGCCGACGAGCTCGCCGTCGCGCGCGCCGCGCTCACCGCCTGCGCCGACGACGTCCTCTACGCGCGCGTCGACCTGCTGCCGGCACCGGACGGTCCGCGCGTCGTCGAGGTGGAGCTCGTCGAGCCGAGCCTGTACCTCACCGCGGTGCCGCACGCCGCCGGACGCCTGGCCGACGCGCTGCTCGCACGCCTCGGCCGCCCCGCGCGGGCGTCGGCGTGAGCGCCGTCCCGGCGTGGCAGCGCCGCTACCGCGCCGCCCGGGTCTCGCTGCCGACGTGGGCGGAGGCGCGACCGGACCGCGTGGTGTACGCGACGAACGCGTCGGGCGTGTGGCAGGTGGTCTCGTGGGACCTGGCCGAGGACCGGCACGCGACAATCACCGACAAGCCGACCGGGGTGCTGGCCGGCCGGGCGACCCCCGACGGGAACGGCGTCGTGTGGTTCGACGACGCCGCCGGCGACGAGGTGGGCACCTACGTCGTCGCGCCGTTCGTCGGCGGCGCGGCGAAGCCGCTCGTCCCCGAGGCCGGCAGCGGCTGGTCGGAGGGGCTGAGCTGGCGTGGCGCACGGCTGGCCGTGGGACTGTCCGACCGCGACGGCTTTCGCGTCGGCGTGCGCGACGACGAGGGGTACCGCAAGGTGTACGCCTCGGACCATCCGGCCGGCGTCGGTGGGCTCAGCCGTGACGGGCTGCTCCTGGCGGTGTCGCACACCGAGCACGGCGACACGATCCACCCGGCCCTGCGCGTCCTCGACGCGCGCACCGGCGAGGCGCTGGCCGAGCTGTGGGACGGCGCGGGCAACGGCGTGTCGCCCGCCGGGTGGTCGCCGGTCCCCGGAGACGGCCGCCTTGCGGTGCTCGCCGACCGCAGCGGCCGCACCCGGCCGGAGGTGTGGACCCCCACGACCGGCGAGCGCGTCGCGCTGACGGTCGACCTGCCCGGCGAGGTGTCGGTCGCCGACTGGGCGCCGGACGGGACGGCGCTGCTGCTCGCCCACGCCCACCTCGGGCGCGTCGAGCTGCACCGCTACGACCTCGCCGAGCACCGGATGGCGCCGGTCGCGCTGCCGGAGGGCACGCTGCGCGGCGCGCGCATCCGCGACGACGGCACGCTGTGGTACGCGTACACCTCCTCCGCCCACGCGCCGCAGGTGCGGCGGCGAACGCCCGACGGCCGCGACGAGGCCCTGCTCGCACCCCCCGGCGAGCCGGCCCCCGATGGCATCGCGTACACGTCGCTGCACTACCCCAACGACGACGGAAACGAGGTCCACGCGTTCCTCGCGACGCCACCAGGCGACGCGCCCTTCCCGGTCGTCGTCGAGGTCCACGGCGGCCCCACCGCGCAAGTCACCGACAGCTTCGACCCGGAGGTCCAAGCGTGGGTCGACCACGGCTTCGCCGTCCTGCAGCCGAACTACCGCGGCTCCACCGGCTACGGCAAGGCATGGGAGGACGCGCTCATCGGCGACCCGGGGCGCCCCGAGCTCGTCGACGTGCTCGCCGGGCTGCGTCACCTCGTCGCTGAAGGCCTCGCCGACCCGGCACGCACGGTGCTGACGGGATCGTCGTGGGGCGGCTACCTCACGTTGCAGGGCATCGGCACCCAACCCGACGCGTGGGCCGCGGCCGTCGCCGTCGTGCCGGTCGCCGACTACCCCACCGCGTACGCCGACGAAAGCCCGGGCTTGCAGGAGTTCGACCGGTCGCTGTTCGGCGGCACGCCCGACGACCTGCCGGACCTCTACCGGGAGCGCTCGCCGCTCACCCACGTCGACGCCGTGCGCGCCCCGGTGCTGATCATCACCGGGGCGAACGACACCCGCTGCCCCAAGCGCCAGGTCGACAACTACGTCGCCGCGCTCGCCGCGCGAGGCGCTCCGCACGCCTACGACGTGTTCGAGGCGGGGCACGGCTCGCTCGCCGTCGACGAGGCGATCCGCCAGCGTGCGCTCGCGCTCGACTTTGTCGCGCAGCACCTCGGCACGCCTCCCGCACAGCGCTGACACCGGCTTCGTCGCGCGCTGGGTCGGCCTCCTGTGCGGCGCTCGCGACCGCACGGTCGCGCTACGGTTGCTCCCCCAGGCGGCGCAGGCACGACGGGAGCACGGACGACGGCCATGGCGGGCGGCACAGCACCGGACGACCGTCGCGTCCTCGATGCGATGGCCGACGCGGTCGTGGCGGTTGGTGCCGACGACGTGGTGCGCTACGCGAACCGGGCGGCGGAGCGCATCCTGGGATGGCCATCGTCCGAGCTCGCCGGCCGGCGGTTCACCGAGCTGCTCGCACCAGGAGTGGCCGCGATGCTCGCCGGGGGCTTCGCCACCTACGTGCGCGAACACGCCACCGCCGTCGTCGACGGCATCCTGCGCCTGACCGTCACCCGCAGCACCGGCAGCACCGTCGACGTCGAGGCGGTCGTGTCGACATCGACGGGCGACGACGACGACTGGGTCGCAGTCGTCAGCATGCGCGACCCGGGGCGGGTGGGACCGGAGCGCGAGGTCGCCTTCCCGCTGCTCGTGCGCGCCAGCGCGCTGCTGTCGTCGATGCCCGACTACGACGCGACGCTGCGGGCGGTCGGTGACCTCGTCGTTCCGGCGCTCGCCGACTGGTGCGCCGTCGACGTGGTCGGCCCCGACCGCGCGATCCGGCGAGTCGTCCTCGCGCACGCCGACCCCGCGAAGGCGACAGCTGCCGCACAACTGCGCGATCGCCTGCCCCCCGCCGACAGCGACCACCCGCTCGGGGCCGTCCTGAGCACGGGCGAGCCGATGTTGCTGCCCGAGATCCCCGACGAGGTGCTCGTCGCCGCAGCCGAGGACGACGAACATCTGCGGCTGCTGCGCACGCTCGGCTTCTCCTCGGCGATGGTCGTACCGCTGCGCGCGCGGGGACGCACCCTCGGCGCGATGACACTGGTCGCCGCGGAGTCCGGCCGGCGGTACAACCGCGCGGACCTCGCGCTGGTCGACGACCTGGCCGGCCGGGTGGCGCTCGCCGTCGACAACGCGCGGCTGTACCGCGATGTGCAGGCGGCCGAGCAACGGTTCCGCCACCTCGTCGACAGCCTCGACGCGATCGTGTGGGAAGCCGACCCCGCGACCCTGCGCACGATCTACGTCAGCCACCGCGCCGAGGAGATCCTCGGCTACCCGGTGCAGCGCTGGCTGGACGAACCCGACTTCTTCTGGCAGTCGGTGCTGCATCCCGACGACCGAGACCACGTTCTCGACTACTGCCGGACGCGCCTGCGCGAGCGCCTTCCCATCGACGTCGAGTACCGCGCGCTGGCGGCCGACGGGCGTACCGTGTGGCTGCGCGACATCTCGGATTTCACCGTGGGGGCCGACGGCGAGGCGCACCGCACCAGCGGACTGATGATCGACGTCACCGACCGCAAGGGGATCGAGAACGAGCTGCGCTACCAGCGGGCGCTGCTCGAGACGCAGAACGAGCACGCCGTCGACGGGGTGCTCGTCGTCTCGCCGACGGGCGAGATGACGTCGTTCAACCAGCGCTTCATCGACCTGTGGCCCATCCCCGACCACGTCGTCGCGAGCCGGTCCGACGCGGCGGCACTGCAGTCGGTCCTCGACAAGCTCGTCGACCCGGATGCGTTCCTCACCCGGGTCGAGGAGCTGTACACCGCACAGATGGCGGGACGCGACGAGCTGCATCTGCTCGACGGCCGGGTCTTCGACCGCTACGGCACACCGCTGCGCGGACCCGACGGAGCGTTCTACGGCTACGCCTGGTACGTCCGTGACATCACCGAGCAGAAGCAGTTCCAACAGCAGCTCGCCGAAAGTGGCGAGCGCTTCGCGCGGCTCGCGCGCACGCTGCAGCAGAGCCTGCTCCCACCCAACCTGCCGGAGATGCCCGGCGTCGAGGTGGCGGCGCGCTACCTGCCGGCCGGCCGCGGCATGGACGTCGGCGGCGACTTCTATGACCTGTTCCGCACCGGGGCACGCACGTGGGGCATCGTGATGGGCGACGTGTGCGGCAAAGGCGCCGAGGCGGCGACGGTGACGGCGCTCGCCCGCTACACCGTGCGCGCCGCCGCGATGCAGACCCGCAAGCCACGCGAGATCCTCGCCACGCTCAACGAGGCGATCATCCGGCAGCGCTCCGGCGACGAGCGATTCGTCACGGCGGTCTACGCGAGCGTGCGGCGGGGGCCGGACGGCGCCCGGTTGCGCATCGCCTGTGGCGGCCACCCGTTGCCGCTGGTGCTGCGCGAGAGCGGCCGCGTGATGACGGTCGGCCGGACGGGGACGCTGCTGGGACTGTTCCGCGACATCGAGGTCAAAGACGCCTCGGTGCACCTGCGCCACGGCGACGCGCTGGTGCTGTTCACCGACGGGGTGATCGAGGCCCGCGACGAGGAGGGGGAGCTGTTCGACGAGCAGCGCCTGCGCGACCTGCTCGCCGACTGTGCCGGACTCGACGCCGCCGAGATCGCCAAGCGTGTAGAGGAGGCGGTGCTCGGCTACTCGGCTGGGGAACCGGCCGACGACACCGCCGTGCTCGTCCTGCGCGTCACCGACTGAGCAGTCGTCAACCCTCGAACGGCGCGTCGAGCACCGCGTCGAACCAGCGGCGCAGCGCGTCGAGGCCGTCGGTCACGGGGTCCACGACCGTGCCGACGTCGCGCAGCCTGCCGGCGGGGCGGTCCGACACGACGAGCACGGGGCCCGCGTGCCCGGCGGCCAGCATCGCGAAGTCGCCGTCACCGGACGCCAGCACCAGCGGTTGCCCACCGGGCCGGTACGCCGCGACGAGGACGAGGTCCGCGGCCTGCCAGCCCTCGACGCTGTTGACCGTCGCCGCACGCGGCCAGACGATGCCGGCCAGCGCCCGCGCGCTTCCCGCAACGACGACGTCGACCTCGCCGGACGGCAGCGTCCGCAGCAACGCCCGCACGCGCGCGGCGGACAGGTTGTCCGCGTCGACGAGGACCTGGATCACGGCTGCGGATCAGTCGTGCAGCGGCAGATCCTCACGGCCCACCCGCGCACCGGCACGCGTCAACGCCGTGACCGCCGCGGCGGCGACCAGCGCCAACGCCACCGCGACCGCGAGCGCGCCGAGCGACGGCGGCGGGAGCAGCCCGCGGTCGGCGTCCTGCCACGGCCACAGTGCGCGCAGCGACCCGGCCATCAGGCCCACCAGGGCGGCCATCGTGAGCGAATGGTGGCGCGCCAACAGGTGCTCGAGCAGGCGCGAGAACGCGCCGAGCCCGAGTACGCAACCGGCGACGAACGTCGCGACGTACGGCAGGTCGCGCGCGCTGAGCGCGGCCAGCGTCGGCTCGTAGACCCCCAGCACGAGCAGCAGGAACGCCCCGCTCACGCCCGGCAGGATCATCGCGCAGATGGCCACCGCCCCGGCGGTGAACACCTGCGGCAACGACGGCGCCACGCCGCTGCGTGGCGGCAGGCCGACGAGGACGAACGCCGCAACCGCGGCGACCGCGACGCACACCAGCGCGGTCGCGTCGCGCCGCTCGACCCGCCGCCACGGCACGGCGAGCGAGCCCGCGATGAGTCCGAAGAACACCGCGAGCATCTGCACCGGGTAGGCCTCGAGCAGACCAGGGATGACGGCCGCGCCGATCACAAACGCGGTGACGATCCCGACGCCCAGCGGCACGACGAGCGCCCAGTCGACCTCGCCCAGGCGGCGTCGCGCGCCCGGCAGGTCGCCGCGCACGGCGCTGACCGGTGCCGACGCCGCCGCGCGGATCGAGGTGACCAGCCGTTCGTAGATGCCGACGATGAGCGCGACCGTTCCGCCGCTCACGCCGGGGATGACGTCCGCGGTGCCCATGAGCAGCCCCTGGGCAAACGTCGTTCCGGCGGCGGCGGGCCTGCCGGTCCGGCGGCGCGCGGGGCGGGTGGTCGTCATGGTGGTCGAGGGTAGGTCACGCCCGGCGTGCAGCGGTACTCGGCTGCCGGCGGCGGCTTTCCACCGGGCCGGGCGGACATCCGGCCGGCTGTCGCACCCGCCCGTTACGCTGCCTGCCATGACGAGCACCGCCGTCCCCGACGTCGCCGGCCCGGTCGGTGACGCCGGCGGCAGGCCGCCGCTGCGGCTGTCGTTCAGCCGCGTCGACAGCTACCGCTCGTGTCCCCTGCGCTTCCGTTTCGCCTACGTCGACAGGCTTCCGACCGTTCCCAGCCCGCACCTGTCGTGGGGCTCCTCGATCCACACCGCCCTCGAGGCGTGGTGGGACTGCAAGCTGCCCGAACCGCCCCCGGTGGAGGTGCTGCTCGACACCCTCTACGCCCGCTGGGACGACGAGGGCTTCGCCGGCATGCCGCGCGACGAGAAGATCCGCTGGTACCGCCACGCGCAGGACGTGTTGCGCCGCCACCACGCCCGCCACGCCGCCGCATATGTCCCTGCCGTCGCGACCGAGCAATGGTTCGAGTTCGACGTCGGGGACGACGTCACCGTCGTCGGCTCGATCGACCACGTCGCACGCACGGGCAACGGTGGCTTCGGCATCGTCGACTGGAAGACCAACCGCCGGGCCAAGACGCGCCAGCAGGTCGCCGGCAGCCTGCAGCTGGCGATCTACACCCTGGCCGCGGCGCACCTGTGGGGCCGCGAGCCCGACTGGGTGGCGCTGGACTTCGTCGTCCCCGGGGTGCGCGTCACCGTCGACCGCGCCGACATCGACACCGACCACGCCCTGGCCGAGATCCACGCGGTCGCCGCGCTGGTCCGCGCCGAGGCGTTCGACCCGGCCCCGTCGGCGCTGTGCGGCTGGTGTGACTGGCGGGCGGTGTGCCCCGCGTTCGAGGGCGACGGCCCCGACGTCGCCGGGACCGCGGTCGTCGAGCTGCAGCGGCTGCGGCGGCGCCAGGAACGCGACCGCCAGCGCATCGCCGAGCTCGAGCGGGTGGTGCGCGACCGCCTCGGCGTGGAGGCGGTCCTCGAGGTCGGCTGACCGGCGTCGGTGGGGAGTCGGCCGGTAAGCCGGATTCTGTGCCCGCCCGGGGGGCGGGTGGCGGCCATCTGTCTGGGACCGACGTTGCCGCCGGCCTCGTGCGGCCTACCTGGTGCTCGGCGGGCCACCTGTGCGCACCTGCTTGGCCTTGCTCCGGACGGGGTTTGCCTGGCCGCCGACGTCACCGCCGGCGCCGGTGCGCTCTTACCGCACCCTTTCACCCTTACCGGTACCCGCGCACGCCTCCTGCGAGGACGGCTCGGGCCCCTGGCGGTCTGCTCTCTGTTGCACTTTCCACGCGTCGCCGCGCCTGGGCGTTACCCAGCGTCCTGCCCTGCGGAGTCCGGACTTTCCTCGACCGGTGGGGCGCCCGAAGGGCCCCCCGCCGACCGCGGCCGCCTGGCCGACTCCCCGCCCAAGCGTACGCGAGCGGCCTCGCGGGCACCTTGGCGTCAGACGAGGACGAGGATGCGGCCGCACTGCTCGCAGCGGGCGAGACCCTCGGCGGAGTCGGCGCGGACGTCTTCCAGCTCGATCTGGGTCAGCTCGAGGCGGCAGCCGGCGCAGGTGCGGCCCTGCAGCTCGGCGACGCCGACGCCGTCCTTGCGTGCGCGCAGCTCCTCGTAGTACTCGAGCACCTCGCCGGGCAGCTCCTTGGCCACGGCGTCACGCTCGGCGGCGCGTTCCCGCAGCTCGGCGTCGATGTCCGTGGCGGCGTGGTCACGCGCCTCGGTCAACGCCGCGACGGCGCCGGTGAGCTCGCCGTGACGCTCTTTGAGCGTCGCGACGAGCGATTCGAGATCCTCGACCTGCTCCATGATCTCGATCAACGCGTCCTCGAGGTCGCCTTTGCGCGCGCGCAGCGACGACAGCTCGGCGCGCAGCGCGTCGACCTCCTTCTCGGAGCGGATGAGCCCCGAGTACATCCGCCCCTCCTCGGACTTGCGGCGGGAGTCGACGGTGGCGATCTCCGCCTCGTGACGGCGCTGCTGGGTCGACAGCCGGTCGAGCCGGTCGCGTGCGGTGGCGTACTCGGACGTCACCCTCGCGAGGGTCTCGGCGTTGTCGTCGAGCGCCTTCTGCTCGGGCAGGTTCGCGCGCCGGTACCGCAGCTTGTGGATCGCGCTGTCGACACGCTGGAGGTCGAGCAGGCGGCGCTGCTGCGCCGGAGTGGCCGGGATCACTGGGCTCCTTCCGTGTCGAGCCCTGCCGGCCGGTACTGCGCCCACGGCTCGCTGCGCGCCGCCGACGCTAGCAGGCGCGCGGTCAGGCCACGGGCCGTCGCCGCGGCTGCGAGCGTGGCGTGCAACGACGGGAGCGCGGCCGCCTCCGTCGCGCCGTGCCCCGCGTCGACCAGCGCGAGGCCCTGCGTCAGCGCATCGAGCGCGACGTGGTGGCGCAGGTCGCCGGTGACGTACACGTCGGCGGCCTCGGCGAGCGCCGCCCCGACCAAACTGTCGCCTGCGCCGCCACACGCCGCCACGCGCCGGACCGGTCGTTCGAGGTCTCCGGCGACGCGCAGGTGCGGCGCCGGCAGTCCGGCGGCAAGCCGGTCGGCAACCGTGCGCAGCGGCAGCGCGGTGGGCAGCTCGCCGACGCGGCCGAGCCCTCTACCGCCGGCGGGCGGCGGGGCGACCAGGACGAGGTCGTAGGCGACCTCCTCGTAGGGGTGCGTCGCGACGAGCGCGGCCACGACCTCCGCGACCGCCGCGCGTGGAACGACGACCTCCAGCCGGTCCTCGGCGACCTCGTTGCGCCGGCCGACCTCGCCCACGACCGGCTGCGCCCCGGGGCCCGGGCGAAACGTCCCCGTGCCGCGGACGCGGAAGCTCACCTCGTCATATGCGCCGATGCGCCCGGCACCGGCCGCGGCGACGGCGGCGAGCACCGCGTCGGTCGACTCGGGGGGCACGAACGTCACGAGCTTCACACCGCCGGCGCCACGTTCGTCCACCGGCAGCAGCGGGCGCGCCTCCCGCAGCCCGAGCAGGCGCACGATCGGGTCGGTCGTCCCGTCGACCGCCGCGTCGAAGTTCGTGTGCGCAGCGAGGACCGCGACGCCCGTCCGCGCCGCGCGCAGCGCCAGGCGACCCGCGGCGGTTGCGCCGGTCAACCGCTCCAGCGGCCGGAACAGCAGCGGGTGATGGGCGACCAGGAGGTCGGCACCACGGTCGCGCGCCTCGTCGATCGTGGCCGGCGTGACGTCGAGACAGACGAGCACGCCCGCAACGCCGTCGTCCTCGTCGCCCACCTGCAAGCCCGTCGCGTCCCACGGCTGCGCCGACGACTCCGGGTAGCACGCGTCGACCAGCGCGACCCAGTCGGCGAGGCGGTCAGCCATAGACGCCGCAGCCTAGGTGACTAAAGTTGCGCGCCGCGGCGTCCGAACACGTACGAGACGCCAAAGGTGTGTCCGTCCTCCGGCGAGCGCGAACTACGGCCAGGAAGCGGCTGATGCGGTTGCGCCAGACCTCGAAGCTGCGGCTGTATGTCCTGGCGGTCTCGGTCGCCGGCATCGTCGTGCTGCTGTCGCTGGCTCCCGCGGGCGTGGAGGCTCTCCGTTCGGCGCCGGTGGTGTCGCTGGTCATCGCCGCCTCGGTGATCGTGTGCGAGCTGCGCCCGATCAACATCACCTGCGAGGACGAGTCCGGCCAGATCACGCTGTCGACGCCGTTCGCGTTTGCGCTCATGCTCGCGTCTGGGACCGCGATGGCGGTGCTCGTGCTGGCCGTCGCGTCGCTGTTGGCCGACATCCGCCGCAAACCGCTGGACCGGGTGGTGTTCAACGTCGCCCAGTACTCGCTGTCGTTGAGCGCCGCCGGCGGCATCATGCTCCTCGCGTCCGGCAGCCCGGCGCTGCTGTCGACGCCGCAGCTGAGCGTGTCGGAGTTCGGCGCGCTGCTGCTCGGCGGTGGCACCTTCTTCTTGCTCAACAACACCCTGACGGGGACCGTCGTCGCGCTGGCGCAGCGCATCGGCGTCTACGACTTCTTGCGGCAGGACTTTTTCTTCCAGACGTTCACCACCGGTGTCCTGTTGGCGCTCGCGCCGATCGTCGTCGTCGTCGCCGAGGTCAACGTCGGGCTGATCCCCCTGCTCGTGTTGCCGGTCGTGGCGGTCTACCGCAGCGCCACCGCCTCGCTGGAGAAAGACCACATCGCGCGGCACGACGTGCTGACCGACCTGCCGAACCGCCGCCTGTTCCTCGACCGCCTCACCCTCGCGCTGCGCGAGGCGAAACACCCGGGCGAGCAGGTGGCGGTGCTGCTCATCGACCTCGACCGCTTCAAGGAAGTCAACGACACCCTCGGTCACCACATGGGTGACCTCCTGCTCCAGGCCATCGGCCCGCAGCTGCAGGTCGGCATCGCCGACGACGCGACGGTCGCACGTCTCGGCGGCGACGAGTTCGCGCTGTGTCTCCCCGACGTCGACGGCGCCGACGAGGCGGTCCGCGTCGCCAAGGGGATCGTCCAGCGGCTCACGACGCCCTTCCACATCGGCGGGTTCACCCTCGACATCGGCGCGAGCGTCGGCATCGCCCTGTACCCGGACCACGGCGAGGACGTCTCGACCGTCATGCAGCGCGCCGACGTCGCGATGTACGTCGCGAAGGAGTCGCACGGCGGCTTCGAGGTCTACAGCGCCGAGCGCGACCCCCACCGGCGCCAGCGCATCACCTCGGCGGGCGACCTGCGCCGCGGCATCGAGACCAGCCAGCTGGCGATCCACTACCAGCCCAAGGCCAACATGCGCACCGGCCTCGTCGGCGGCGTCGAGGCGCTCGTGCGCTGGCAGCACCCCGACTACGGGCTCGGGGGGGCCGACGAGGTGGTCCCGGTGGCCCCGCGCGCCGGGCGGGTCGGGCAGATGACGCCGTCCGTGCTCGACGCGGCGCTGGGCCAGTCCCGCCGCTTGTACGACGAGGGCCTCGACCTGCGCATGGCCGTGACCCTGTCGGTCCAGAGCCTGTACGACCACGAGTTCCCCGGCCACGTCTCGGATCTCCTGCGGCGCTGGAACGTCTCGCCGCGCCAGCTCGTGTTGGAGATTGCCGAGAGCACCGTCATGGCCGACCCACGGCGCGCGCAGCGGGTGCTGGCCGAGTTGTCCGCGATGGGCGTCACCCTCGCGATCGACGACTTCGGCACCGGCTACTCGTCGCTGGCCTACCTCAAGCAGCTGCCGGTCACCGAGCTGAAGATCGACAAGTCGTTCGTCCTCGGCATGGCTACCGACAGCGACGACGCGATCATCGTCCACTCGACGATCGACCTGGCGCAGAAGTTCGGGTTGCAGGTCGTCGCCGAGGGCGTCGAGTCGATGCGGGTGTGGCAGTTGCTGGCCCGGCTCGGCTGCGACCACGCGCAGGGCTACTACGTCAGCCGACCCCTCGCTGCGCCGCAGCTGACCCCGTGGCTGCGGGCCAACACGATCCCGGACATCGACGGCGACGTCCCCCGCCGCACCGCCCCCACGGCGTCCGCGAGCTGATTCCGCTCCCGCGGCGCGCGGCGCCGGAATTCGTGGTGGGCGCTGAGGGGCTCGAACCCCCGACCTCCGCCGTGTAAAGGCGGCGCTCTCGCCAGCTGAGCTAAGCGCCCGCCTGCGGCGCACTCTAGACGGACGGCTCGGCACCGCCGCGCGTGGGGAGGGGGCAGGCGCCTTCTAGCATGGGCGCCCCCTCTGCGGCAGGAGCGAACGATGAGCGATCCCAACGCGCCCGACGGCGGCGGCCAGCAGATCCAGATCTCGGTTCCCGACGCCATCAAGCACGGGACCTACGCCAACTTCCTCGTCGTCAGCCACTCCGCCCACGAGTTCACGCTCGACTTCTGCCAGGTGCTGCCCGGCGGCGACCCGACGTCGGTCCAGGCCGACGTCGTCAACCGTGTGAAGGTGGCGCCCACGATGGTCGCCAAGATCATCCGGGCGCTCAACACCAACATGACGGCCTACGAGGACAAGTTCGGCATGGTGCAGAACATCGACTGACGCAGACTCTGGCGCCTGTACCGCCCTATCCCCGCCACAGACAGAACGGGTGGCCTGCAGGGTCGAGGTAGACCCGGACGTCATCTTGCGGTTGGTACTCGGCGAGGATCGCGCCCTGCGCGACGGCGTGCGCGCCCGCGGCGTCGAGATCCTCGACCTCGATGTCGAGGTGCATCATCATCTGCTGATCGCCGGGACCGGCGGGCCAGGTGGGCCTGACGTACGCCGGCTCGCACTGGAACGCCAGGTGTCCATCGCCGTTCGGCGCGTTCAGTGTCACCCAGTCGGGCTCGTTGCGGCCCACCGTCCAGCCGAGAAGGCGACGGTAGAAGTCCGCCAGCACGCGAGCGTCGGGTGCGTCGAGCACCGTGCCGGTCAGCGTCAGAACGGGGCGTTCGCTCACCTCGGTCGGCGCGCCAGTCAGGCGGCTTACGCGAGCGCGGCGAGGGCGTGTTTGACCTCGTCGTTGTCGCGGGCGTCTGGGATGGCGTTGACCGTCGTCCACCGCACGATGCCGTCGCGGTCGATGACGAAGGTGCCGCGCAGCGCGATGCCGAGGCGGTCGTCGAACACGCCGTAGCGGCGGGCCACCTCGCCGTGGGGCCAGAAGTCGGCGAGCAGCGGGAAGTCGTAGCCCTGGTCCTGCGCCCAGCGCCTCAGTACCGCCGACGAGTCGACGCTGATGGCCAACATCTGCGTGTCGTCGTTGCTGAACACGTCGCCCTCGTCGCGCAGCGCGCACAGCTCGCCCTGGCAGACGCGGCTGAACGCCAGCGGGTAGAAGACGAGCACGACGTTGCGCGTGCCACGGTAGTCCGACAGCCGCACGAGTTGCCCGTGCTGGTCGCGCAACTCGAAGTCGGGGGCCTCCTGGCCGGCTTCGACGGGCATGGCACTCCTCGCGGGACGCTGGGCCGCCGTCGGTCGGGCGGTCGTGGGGCGCGGGAGTCTACGCGGTGTCGCCTCCAGGGCCGATCGGGGAAATCGCGAGCGTGGCGTAGCGTGGCGCCGCGATGCGCTGGCGCGACCTCGGCTACGAGTGCGGCGACGCGGCCGCGCTGCTCGACCGCGGCAACCGGCTGCTCGACGATCTCGCCCGCGACCCGACGCCGACGCTGCGCTGGTACCGCGCGTCGACGCCCGCCCTTGTCCTCGGTCGTGGCCAGGCGGCGCCCGACGCTGCGGACGCGCTCCCTGTCGTGCTGCGACCGTCCGGCGGCGGGGCGGTGCTCATGGACGCGGCACTGCTGTCGCTCGACGTGCTCGCGCCATCCGGCCACCCGCTGCTCGCCGGCGATCTCGGCGCCGTCCTCGACCGGGTGGGGGCGGCGTGGGCACTCGCGCTCGACGACCTCGGCGTCGCTGACCTCACCGTGCACCTCGGTCCGGCGACCGCTCGGCGGCGCGGCACCCCGCGCGAGCGGCTGCTCGCCGCGATTTGCTACGCCACGTTGGGCCGCGGCGAAGTGCTCGCCGGTGGGCGCAAGGTCGTCGGGCTGGCCCAGCGCCGACGACGCGCCGGGGCGCTGGTGCAGTGCGGCGTGTTACGCCGTTGGGACCCGGCCCCGCTGCTGCGCGCGTTCGGCGCCGAGGCGGCCGACGCCGGCGTCGCCGCCGCGGCGGTCGGGCTCGACGACCTCGTTGATCCGCCGCCGTCCGACGCCGCGATCATGGCTGCGGTGACGCGGCGGCTGGTGGGGTAAGACGCGCCGGTGGGCGAAGGGCTGGTGGTCGCGAGCAACCGCGGGCCGGTGAGCTGGTCGCGCGCCGACGACGGCACGTTCACCGCCAGCCGCGGGTTCGGCGGTCTCGTCACGGCGCTCGGCGGGGCGCTGCAGGCGGAACCCGGCGCGTGGGTGTCGGTGGCGCTGTCGGAGGACGACCGGGCGGTCGCCGCCGAGCACGCCGGCCGGCGCTTCGCCGCCGAGACGGACGGGGCCACGTTCCAGCTGCGCCTGCTCGACGCGGCCGAGCGTTACGAGGCCTACTACAACACTGTCGCGAACCGCCTGCTGTGGTTCACGGTCCACCAGCTGTGGGGCGAGCCCTACGAGCCTGCTGGCGTCGGCTGGCCGCCGGCCTGGGACGACTACGTCGCGGTCAACGCGCAGGTCGCCGAGGCGGTGGCGGCGGAGGACGGCGCCGAGGTCTACCTGCAGGACTACCACCTCGCCGCCGCCGGGACCGCCGTGCGCGCGGCCCAACCGGACGTCGCGCTGCTGCACTACCTGCACACACCGTGGGTCGATCCGCAGTATCTGCGGCGGCTGCCCGACCGCGTGGCGGACACGGTGCTGCGCGGCCTGCTCGCCGCCGACGTCGTCGCGTTCTCCTCGCCGGTGTGGTGCGACGCGTTTCGCCGCTGCGCCGCGGTGCTGCCGGGCGCCCGCATCGACGGCGACGACGTCGTCCTCGACGGGCGGCGCACGCGGGTCGCGGCGTTCGTGCTCGGCGTCGACGAAGACGACCTCGCCACGTCGGCGGCGTCGGACGCCGTCGCCCGGGCCGGCGCCGAGCTCGACGCCCGGCGCGACGGCCGGCGCCTGGTGCTGCGGGTGGACCGCACGGACCTGTCGAAGAACATCCTTCGTGGGCTGCAGGCCTACGAGCTGCTGCTGGAACGCCACCCCGAGCACCGCGACAGCGTGTGGCACTACGCCCACCTCAACCCGTCGCGCCAGGGCGTTGCCGAGTACCGCGAGTACCTCGAGGCCTGTCTCGCGGTCGGCGACCGCATCCGCGAGCGCTTCGGCGAGCGCGTGCTCGACGTGTTCGTCGGCGACGACTACCCGCGCGCCGTGGCGGCACTGCAGCGCAGCGACGTGCTCATCGCCAACCCGGTCACCGACGGGACGAACCTCGTCGCCAAAGAGGGCCCGGTGCTCAACACCAACGACGGCGTCCTGCTCCTGTCCCCCACCGCCGGCGCCGCCGACGTGCTCGGCGACGCGGCGCTGCTCGTCAACCCCTACGACGTCGAGGCGCAGGCGCGCGGCGCTGCACGCAGCGCTGCACATGGACGCCGGCGAGCGGGGCGACCGGGCCCGGCGCCTCGCCGCGGCGCGCGCGCGAAGGCAGTCCGGCGGCGTGGTTCGACGCCCAGCGCCGGACGCTGCGCGCCGCGGTCAGCCGCCGCTGACCCGCCCTACCCCGGAGCGGGGAGCGGGGAGCGCGGTCAGCGGTCGACGGCGGCGGCGAGGTCGCGCAGCCACGCCGCCAGCGCCGGTGTCCCGTCGAGGACGACGTCGGCGGCGGCGAGAACCTCGGAAGCCGTCTCGTCGCCCGCGGCGACGGCGACCGCCGTCCCGCCGAGCTCGCGGGCGGCGGCGAACGCCGGCAGGTCGCCCCGGTCGTCGCCGGCGTAGACGACGTCGCGCAGGGCGAGCTCGGCCGCGGTGGCACGGACCGCCGAACCCTTGTCCCAGGCGACCGGGGGCGCGCTCCTCGACGAGGCGCCCCGGCTCGCGGGCCAGGCCGGTCTCTGTGGCGAGCGCGGTGACCAGCGCCGCGACACGGCGTCCGGCGGCGTCGCGGTCGACGGCGTTGCGCCAGTGGACCGCGACCGACAGCCCCTTGTCCTCCACCGCGACGCCACGGGTGCCGACCAGCGCGGCGGCGATGCGGTCCTTCGCCGCGTCGACCGCCGGCTGCCACACCGCCGCCTCGGGGTGCGCGTGGCTGCTGCCGTCGACCCAGGTCTGCAGGCCGTACAGGCCGAGCAGGCGTACGCCCGTGACGTCGACGCGGTCGGCGAGAAACGCCACCGGGCGGCCGCTGACCACGGCCACGACACCCAGGCGCCGCGCCAGCGTGCGCAGCGCGGGGACGAGCTCGTCGGGCAGCGTCGCGGTTGCGGGGTCGTCGACGATCGGGGCGAGCGTGCCGTCGAAGTCGAGGAACAGCCCAGCGGTCGCGGGCGCCGCGGCGATCCGCCGCCTCACGGCGTCGGTCACGCGCCCGTCGCCGACCAGTCCATCCTCAGCGGGCCGCCGGCGCGGCCGCGCTCCACCGCGACGATCTCGGCGACGATCGACAGGGCGATCTCCTCGGCCGAGCGGCTGCCGATGTCCAGGCCACAGGGGCTGCGCAGCCGCGCCACCGACCGCTCCGGCACGCCGGCGTCGCGCAGCCGGCGGACCGCCTGTGGCGCGTGGCGGCGGCTGCCGAGCATCCCGACGAAGAACGCGTCGCTCGCGAGGGCCACGCGCAGGACCTCGTCGACCCACGGTGCGTCGTGGTCGGACACGACCACCGCGTCCGCGCCGCCGGGCGGGGCGGCGAGCAGGTAGCGGCCGGGGTCGTCCGCCTTGACCTCGACGCCGCCGGCGACGCCCGTGTCACCGCCGGGCGCGACGAGCACCGCCCGGCGACCGAGGTGGCGCGCGAGGTGCGCGACGGAGCGACCGACGGGGTTCGCGCCGAACACGAGAACCGCCGGCTCGGGATCGAACACCTCGGCGAACAGCTCGAGCGCGCGGGGCTCGCCGTGACCGGCGAAGTCGTGGCCGGCGAAGTCCTCGCGGCGGCGCAGCGGCGCGCGTTCCGCGAGCGCAGCGGCGGCGAGCGTCACGCCGGCGGTGTCGAACTCCGAGCAGCCGAGCGTGCCGGCGCGGACGCCGTCGTCGCCGACGACGAGCTTGGCCCCGGGCGAGCTGGGCGCGTCGCCCTCGACCGACAACACGGTGACCAGCACGACGCGTTCGCCGCGCGCGCGGGCCCGCGCCAGCGCGTCGAAGACCTCCATCACGCGGCGCCGACCGCGGCGCGCCGGGCGGCGAGCGCCTCGACGTCGAGCTCGGCGAGCAACTCGAGGTCCGGCATGGCGTCACGGTCCCCGACGAGGCCGACGAAGACGCTGCCGCGGTACGACGTGACCGCCACCGACAGCGCCGAGGTGCCGGCGAGCGGGATGAACGGGTAGGTCTCCTCCAGCTCGACGCCCGCGAGGTAGCGGGGAGACTGCGGTCCCGGCGCGTTGGAGAGCGCCACGTGGTAACGCTGCTCCGCCGCGGCGACGCGCGCCGCGCGGGCGTGCAGGTTCGCCGGCGCGTACCCGGCCAGGCGGATGAGCGTGTCCGCCGCGACCGCCTGCCGTGACTCTTTGAGTCCCGCCATCTCCCCCATGACGCGGTACAGGCGCGCGACGGGGTCCATCTGCAGCACGGGCAGCGGGGCGACGACGCCGACGACGCCCTCGCCGACGGCACGCGCGGCGACGACACCGGACTCGTCGCTGGTGGCGGCGTCCACGCGCACCGGCACCATGACCCGCAGGTCGAGGTCCTTGGTGTCGTGACCGCGCCAACGCAGCAGACGCCCGACGGCGTCGGCGGTCACCGCGACGACGACGTCGTTGACGGTGCTGCCGACGGCGCGGTGGACGTCGCGGAGGTCGTCCAGGGCCAACCGCGCCGTGGCGAAGCGCCGGTGCTCGCTCAGTGGTCGGTTCAGCGGGCTCGCCGGCGGCGGCATCGCCACGCGGGCGACGACGTTGGCCGCCGCCCCGGCGGCTGACAACGCCAGACCCGCGGCGCGGCGGGGGTCGCGCGGCAACCGGCGCGCCGCCGAGCCGACGGCGGTGCCCAAGCGCGCCGCCGCGACCACTCGCTCGCGCACCGCATCGACGGCGAGCTCGACCTGCCGCGGCCCGGGGGTCGGTTCCCACCGCCCCACCGGAGTCTCACCCGGATCCGGGTCCGCGGCGTCGTCGAGGATCACGCCGAACGGGTCGCCGCCGTCACCGCCGGCCATGGCGACGTGCACCTTCGAGAACAGGGCCGTACGTCCGCCCTCCACACCTTCGATGACGTACAGCTCCCACAGCGGTCGCCCGCGGTCCAGCGGCCGGGCGATGAGCCGGGCCACGAACTGCCCGAGCTGCCCCCGGTCCCCCGGCGCCGGCAGGGCGGCGTGCCGCAGGTGGTACGACAGGTCGAAGTCGGCGTCGTCGACCCACACCGGCCGTCCGGCGCCGGGTGGCGCCAGCTGGACGCGGCGGCGGGCGAGCGGCACCCGGTCGAGGCGCCGCTCGACGACGGCCAACACGTCCGCGAAGCCAAGGCCGGGCGCGAAGATGCCCACGCCGCCGAGCTGCAGCGGCGGGGCGCCGCCGCCCTGGACGAGGAACGACGCGTCGGTCAGCGACAGGCGGTCGGGCACGCCGGCAGCGTACCCATCACCTCGGCGACGGCCGGTGGCGGGCTAGGCTGTCGCAGCCCGCGACCCAAGGAACGGCCGTGACCGCTGCCGTGGCCGACAGCCACACGCTCGACCGCGTCGACGTCGATCTGCTCATCATCGGTGCCGGCCCCGCCGGGCTCTACGCGGCGTACTACGCCGGCTTCCGCGGCCTTTCCACCGCAATCATGGACTCGCTGCCGGAGGCCGGCGGCCAGGTCACCGCGCTGTATCCCGAGAAGCTGATCTACGACGTGGCGGGCTTCCCGTCGGTGAAAGGCCAGACGCTCATCGACAACCTCGTCGCGCAGGCGGCGCCGTTCTCGCCGCGCTACCTGCTGGGCCACCGCGCCGAGCACATGCACCACGGCGACGACGGCACGGTCACCGTCACGAGCCACAAGGGGACGGCGGTCGTCAGCAAGGCCGTCCTCATCACGGGGGGGATCGGCACCTTCACCCCCCGCCCGCTGCCCGACGCCGAGGAGTTCGAGGGGCGCGGCCTGCGCTACTTCGTGCCGCGCCTGGACGAGTTGGCTGGGCTCGACGTGCTCATCGTCGGCGGCGGCGACAGCGCCTTCGACTGGGCGCACAACCTGGAGCCGATCGCCAAGTCGGTGACGCTGATCCACCGGCGCGACACGTTCCGCGCGCACGAGCACACCGTCGCGCAGGTACTCGCCTCCTCGGTCGAGGTGCTCACCTTCACCGAGGTCGCGCGCATCGACGGCGACGAGCGCGTCAAGGCGGTCGAGATCTTCAACAACCGCACCGACGAGCGGCGGGTGCTCGAGGTGCAGGCCGTCGTCGCCGCGCTCGGCTTCACCGCCGACCTTGGGCCGCTCACTCGCTGGGGCCTCGAGCAGCACAAGCGCCACATCGTCGTCGACACGACGATGCACACCAACCTGCCGCGGGTGTTCGCCGCCGGCGACATCACCGAGTACGAGGGCAAGGTGCGGCTCATCTCCGTCGGCTTCGGCGAGGCCGCGACGGCGGTGAACAACGCCTCGACGGTGATCGACCCCGCGGCGAAGCTGTTCCCCGGCCACTCGTCCGACGTGTGACCATCCCGGTCCGCGCCCGCAACGACCCGGCCCAGTACGACGATCTCGTCGATGCGTGGTGGGACGAGGGCGGCGCCTTCGCCGCGCTGCACTGGCTCGCACGGGCGCGGGCGCAGCTCGTACCGCCCGCGGCGCGGGGGGCGGTGCTCGTCGACGTGGGCTGCGGCGGCGGCTTGCTCGCGCCACACGTCGGCGGCTACCGCCACGTCGGCATCGACGTGAGCGACAGCGCGCTTCGCGTCGCCCGCACGCACGGCGTCACCCCGGTTCGTGCCGACGCGGCGCGGCTGCCGCTGCGCGACGGCGTCGCCGACGTCGTCGTCGCCGGCGAGGTCTTCGAGCACGTGACCGACCTCGACGCGGTCGTGGCCGAGATCGCGCGCGTCCTGCGGCCGGGCGGCACGTTGGTGTGCGACACCATCAATGCGACGGCGTGGGCACGGTTCTCGCTGGTCGCCGTCGGCGAGCGCATGCCCGGCGGTCCGCCGCCGCGCTGCCACGACCCGGCGCTGTTCGTCCCGCCCGAGCGTCTGCGTGCGAGCTGCGCCCGCGCCGGCATCGAGCTGGCCGTGCGGGGGCTGCGCTTCTCGGTGCGCGACTACGCTGGGTACCTGCTGTCGCGGCACGGCGCCGTGCGCATGCTGCCGACCCGCTCACTCGCGGCGGTGTACCAGGGCTTCGGCAGAAAGACGTTCGCGTGAGGAGGCGATGACCACCGACCCGCTCGCCGTGGCACACGGCTGCGCCGAGCGTTTCGCTGCCCGCGCCGCGGCGCACGACCGCGACGCGAGCTTCCCCAGCGACGACGTCGCCGACCTGCGCGCCGCGGGGCTGCTCGGTCTGCTGGTGCCGGCGCATCTCGGCGGCAGCGGCGCAGGCTTCGCCGACTACGTCGGGGTCGCGATGGCGTTGGCACGTGGCAGCGGCGCGACCGCGCTGGTGTTCAACATGCACGCCTCGGTGACAGGAGCGCTGGCCGGGGTGCCCGACGACCTCGCACGGTCGCTCGGCGCTCCGGAGTCGTTCTTCGCCGCACGCGACGCGGTGCTCGCCGCCGCGGCGGACGGGGCGCTGTACGGGGTGGCGATCACCGAGCGCGAGGCGGGCTCGCGGCTGTGGGCGCTGCGCTCGACGTATGCCCGTGAGGGCGACGGCTACCGCGTGCGCGGCGTCAAGTCCGTGTGCACCGGCGCCGGCCACCTCGACGGCTACCTCGTCGCCGCGCGCGCGGCGGCCGCGGCCGCCGACGCCGACCCGCGGGTCTCGTACTTCCTCGTGCCCGCCGGCGACGGACTGACCGTCGACGCGACGTGGGACCCGCTCGGGATGCGCGCGACCGCCAGCAACGGGCTGACGCTCGACGTGGCGGTGCCGGCCGACGCGCTGGTCGGCGGCGTGGAGGGGCTTGCCGTGCTGCTCGCCTACGCGCTGCCGCAGTGGTTGGTCGCCTCGT
Organism: Egibacteraceae bacterium; assembly: GCA_030446745.1. Taxonomy (GTDB): domain Bacteria; phylum Actinomycetota; class Nitriliruptoria; order Euzebyales; family Egibacteraceae; genus JAUJMS01. The sequence goes on from JAUJMS010000001.1 coordinate 229,581, forward strand.
ACGCGGCGGTGTACGTCGGCGTGGCGCAGGCGACGTTGGCGGCGGCGCTCGACCACGTCGCCAGCCGCAGCGTTGCCGGCACGCCGGGGGGGCTCGGCTCGGTCGGCTTCGTGCGCGCGCGGCTGGGGCGTGCCGACGCGCAGGTGGAGGCGGCGCGGACGGTGCTCGAGGAGGCCGCCCGTCGCGTCGACGCGGCGCCCGGCGAGCCCGAGACCAACCGTTGGGTCTACCGGGCGAAGCTGCTCGCCGGCGACGCGGCGGCGGAGGTGGCCGCCAGCTGCACCGAGGCGTGCGGCCTGGGAGCGTTGCGCCGCGGGGCGCCGCTGGAGCGGCTGTTCCGCGACGCGCGCAGCGGCGCGGTGATGCCGCCGTCGTCGGACGTGTGCGCCGACTTCTTGGGCACCGCCGCCCTCGGCTTGGACCCGATCACGGGAACGGAGGTACGGCCGTGGTAACTGGCACGATCACGGGCCGCGGCTGGGCGGTCCCCGCCGAGATGCCGCAGGACCGGCTGTGGGACGGCTTCTTCCGCGACCACTACGCCGGCAGCGAGCTCGCCCGCAGGATCTGGCACCGCGCCGGCGTCCAGACCCGCCACGGCGTCGCCGATCCCCGCGAGGAGGACCTCAGCGGCTGGTCGACGGGCGCGCGGATGCGCCGCTTCGCCGAGGAGTCGCTGCCGCTCGGCAAGGAGGCGCTCGCGGGCTGCATGGCCGATGCGGCGCTGTCCCCCGCCGACGTCGACCAGCTGACGGTCGTCTCGTGCACCGGGTACGCGACCCCCGGCCTGGACATCCTGCTCGCGCGCGACCTGGGATTGCGCGCCGACGTCCAGCGCCTCCACGTGGGGCACATGGGCTGCTACGCGGCGCTGCCGGCGCTGGCGACCGCAACCGACGCGGCGGCCGCCCGCGGTCGGACGAGCCTGCTGCTGTGCCTCGAGCTGACCAGCCTGCACATCCAGCCGGCGACCGACGACGTCGAGCAGGTCGTCGCGCACGCGCTGTTCTCCGACGCCGCGGCGGCGGTCGCGGTCGCGCCGACCGCAGGCGGAGCGCGCGGCCTGGAGGTCCTCGACGTCGTCGCGCGCACCGACGTGAGCCGCTCCGCGCTGATGACCTGGGACGTCACCGACCTCGGCTTCCGCATGGGCCTGTCGCCGCGCGTCCCCTCGGTGCTCGCCGGGCACGTCGCCGACGTCGTCGGCACGCTCATGCGCCGCCACGGCGTCCCAATGGACTCCATCGCCCGCTGGGCGATCCACCCCGGCGGCCCGCGCATCGTCGACGTCGTCGCCGACCGGTTGTGCCTGCGCGACGAGCAGGTCGCCGACTCGCGCGAGGTGCTGCGCGAGCACGGCAACTGCTCCTCGGCGACGGTGCTGCTCATCCGCGACCGGATCGTGGGGCGCGGCGACCTGCGCCCCGGCGACACGGTCGTCGCGATGGCGTTCGGCCCGGGACTCACCCTCTACGCAGCGCTGCTGCGGATGCGGTGAGCACCGCTCCGGGCCGAGCGACCCGTTTGCGCCCGCCGGCACGCGGGCATCGGCTGACCACCAGGCGAGGAGGGGCTCCATGACGAAGCCGCAGCAGCCCGAGCTGCGCCGCACCGGCTACGGCGCGACGGACCAGGACAGCGCCGAGATCCGCGCCGGCGGCACGCCGCCGACCGGCGGCGACGCCGGGCCGGTCCCCGAGGACAACCAGCCCGGCCACCACCCCGAGGTCGAGCAGGACAAGCCGGAGCCCCCCACCGACTGACCTCGGTTCAGGCGTCGGCCCGTCAGGCGCGTTGCGACGGGACGGCGAAGCCGTCGGCCACGTGCGCCGCGAGTGCGAGGTAGGCGTCGCGGGTCGCGCGCTTGAGGTCGTCCAGTCCCGTCTCGGCGCCGGCCTCGAGGTACGGGTCCCAAGGGATGCGGACGACCGCGCGGCAGCGCTCGGAGAAGTGGTCCTGCAGCTTGCCGAGCTCGACCAGCCCGTGCTGGCGGCTCTGGTTGACCACCGCGACGCTGTTGGAGACGAGCCCGTCGTAACCGTGCTGCATCAGCCAGTCGAGCGTGAGGCTGGCGGCCCGCGCCCCGTCGAGGCTCGGGGCGAGGACGACGACGAGCTGGTCGGCGACGCCGAGGATGCCCTTCGTCGCGCTGTCGAGGATGCCCGTGCCGGTGTCGAGCAGGATCAGGTTGTAGTGGTGGTCGAGCAGCCCGACGGCGGTGTGGTACTCGTGCTCGCCGATGGCCTGTGAGATGTGCGGGTCGTCGTCGGAGGCGACCACCTCCAGGCGCGTGGCCGCCTGCGACGTGTAGGCCCGGATGTCGGCGTAGCGCCGGATGTGCTCGGCGTCGTCGAGCAGGTCCGTCACGGTCGCCGACGTCTCGCGGTTGACCCGGTAGCCGAGGCTGCCGGCGTCGGGGTTGGCGTCCAGCGCGATGACGCGGTCGCCGCGCAGGCTCGCGAAGGTGTGGCCGAGCATCAACGTCGTCGTGGTCTTGCCGACCCCGCCCTTGCGCGAGATCACCGCGATCCGCCGCGAGCCGGAGACCGGCGCCTTCACGCGGGCGACGAGCTGACGCCGCTCGAACTCCTGGCGCGACGGGCCCGGGTTCACCAGCCCGCCGGTCATGGCGTAGACGACGTGACGCCAGCCGCCTTCCGGTGGCTGACCGCGGGGGCGCAGCATCGTCTCGGAGGTGATGGCGGCCGCGGTCGCCGGCGGCCGAGCGTACGCCGGCGAGGCGTGAGCGGGAGGGGTCCGGGGCGGTTGAGGTGCCGACCCGCCGATCGCCGCTTCCGTGGGCCGGGCCTGCGCCTGCCCGCCGTCGGCGTGCGCACCGTCCTGCGCCCACAGCAGCCCGATGTCGGCAGGCTGCGCGTCATCGCCGCCGGACGTTGCCGGTTCGCCGTCGCGGGTCGAGCGGGTGGCGTCTGAGCTCACGGCGAGTCCTCCCCGGAAGACACCGCGGTCGCCGCGCAGCCTAGCCCACCGCGAGAGACGTCGGCGGGGGGGCCGCGGGCGATACTGCCGCGCCATGACCGCCGCCGGCCGCTCCGACCACGACGACGCCGACCGCGACGATCCCGACCGGGACCTGGCCGAGCTGCCCGTCGCGGACGTCGCCGTCGTGGCGGCGGGCGTGGACCCACGCGACGGCGGGCAACGCCACCACCGCGTCGCGAACCCGCTGGTCAAGCGGGAACCCGACCGAGAACATGAGGTCGGCGTCGCGCAACGCGTCGACGAAGCCGTGCGACGCGCCGGCCGAGTCGACCCGCACCAGCGTGGGCACCCGCGTCGGGTCGACGGGCAGCTGGTCGACCAGCAACGCGAGCACGTCGTCGTGGTCGATGACGGTGTTGGAGCCGGCGTTGCCGGGCCGCAGCACGCCGGCCAACGGCTCGCCGGTGCCGTCGCCGTGATCGACGAACGACAGCAGCGGATAGAACCCGTAGCCGCCCTTGTAGGTGCCCGCCGCACGGTGCTTGTCGGAGTGGGCCGTGACGTGGGTCGCGTCGACATCGACGATCACCATCGCGTCGACCAGCGGCACCCCGGCACGGTCCCACACGACCTTGCGGGCCGCGGGGCGGGCGGCGCGGAGCCCGTCGACACCGAAGTCGTCGCCGGCGACCGCGTCCAACGTCCGCCACGCCGTCGCGTGCGACGCGACCGCGCTGAACAGCTCCGGCTGGTGGCGCAACACCGCCAAGTCCGAAAGACAGTGGCCGCCGTCGGCCAGCATCACCGCGACGTCGCGCAGCACCTCGCCCGGATCGTGCCGCGACCGTCGCTGGCGGCGCGACGACGGCCGCTGCCCCAGCGCGGCGGTCAGCCCCACCGCGTCGGCGACCTCCACGAGCAGTCCCGTGCCCGCGTGACCGACAACCCCCTCGCCGTCGCCGGTGACCACCACCCGACCCGACCTGTTGCTACGCTGCACCCGCAAGGTGAACCCCCTGTCCCGAGATGCGTCCTTCGACAAGCCGCATTCTCGCTGGCCAGGGGGTCTTTGCGTCTCAACCTCAACGGGGCAACAACGTCGTTAGCGAACGATCCGGGCTAGCAGCAACCACTTCAGTCACTAGCGCCGCCGCGTTCGCGCTCCTTGTGGCGCACCCGTGGATGTACAGCGACCACCACCCATACCTCGCCTAGGTGTGGTCGGTGTGTCTCGGGCTCTCGGAGGCGGTCAATGAGGCCGAGGACTAGGGGCCCCCGACCTTCCGCGCCTGCAAGAAGATGTTCGCGGTGTTCGGCGGACTCGACGAGCGACCGTACAGCCTGGTGTTCAAGCCTAGGCCCGAGGAGCGGCCGGCGGTGATCGCCGACGAGCGGTTCTAGTCTCCACCGTACTTCGGTGCCGCGGGGTGGTTGGTCGTGGGACCTGACGAGTGCCGACGTCGATTGGGAGGAGGTCGACGACCTCGTCGAGTGTTCGTACCGCCCAGGTCGCGCTGAAGCGGTTTCACGGCGTCGTGAGGTCACCGAAGGGTGTAGTCGCGCACGGCAACGTCAGGCCGAACTTCGATCAGCCCGCCCCGGGGGGGCGAGCTCGTCGAGAAAGCGGCTCGTTGAGAAGCCTGAGCCGTTAGTCTCCGTCATCCGCACGAGTCGGCGGCCGGAGCCGAAAGCAAGTCTCCGGCACGGCAACACGATCAAGACGGAGGCACGGGGCATGGCCAACGACGAGTCGACGCCCGGGGTCGGCGACACTGTTGCGGTCACCCACGCGCTCGCGCGCGCGCGGGGCGCCCAGGAGCACACGCCCGAACCAGTGGCGCCGCTGCGCAGCGCACCGCGCTGGCTCAGGCCGCTGCTGGTGTATCAGCGTGCCATGGACCGAGTGAGTGACGCCGTCGGCGCACTGTCGAAGTACCTCGTCTTGGCAGTCGTGGCCGTGGGGTTCCTCAACGCGATGCTGCGGTACATCGGCCGCTTCGCGCACCGCCAGCTGACGTCGAACACGTACCTGGAGCTGCAGTCATATTTGTATGCCGCAGTGTTCCTGCTCGCGTTCGCCTACATATTGAAAAACGGCATCAACGTCCGGGTCGACTTCTGGTTTGCCAACCGCAGCGACCGCGCGCGTGCGCTCATTGACTTCATTGGCCACTTCGTCGGGTTGCTGCCGTTTGCTGCGCTCGGTCTGTGGGTGGTGTACGGCCCAGTTATGACATCGTGGGCGATCAACGAGGGATCGCCGGACCCGGGCGGACTGCCGCGGGCGCCGCTGAAGAGCTTGCTGCTGGTCGGGCTCGCGCTGCTGCTCCTTCAGGGGCTGGCCGAGATGGTCAAGCTCCTGGCGCGGCTACTGCAGCGTTCAGACCTAATCGTGGTCCCTGACGAGGGGCACGGCCCCCCGATTCGTGCCGAGTAGTACACGGGCAGCGCTGCCGCAGAGGAGAACCGTCGTTGACGCTTGAGCTGCTTGCCATCGTGATGTTCGTCGCGTTCCTGGCACTGCTGCTGGCGGGGTATCCAGTGGCGTTCTCGTTCGCTGGCACCGCCATCATCTTCGGGGTGATCGGCGTGGCCCTCGGCGTGTTCGACATCGAGTCGACGCGGTTGCTGTTCAGTCGCTGGCTCAGATCGATGACCGACCCGATCCTTCTGGCTATCCCGTTCTTCGTCTTCATGGGGGCGGTGTTCGAGAAGTCGGGCTTGGCTGAGCGGCTTCTTTCCACCGTCGGTCTTCTCATGGGCCCCGCGCGCGGGGGGCTTGCCCTGACGGTCGTCATCGTGGGCGCGCTGTTGTCAGCCGCGACTGGCGTCGTTGCAGCGACGGTCATCGTGATGGGCTTGATCTCGCTGCCGACGATGATTCGGTACAACTACAGCCACAGGGTGGCGTCCGGCGTGATCGCTGCCTCGGGGACGTTGGCGCAGCTGATTCCCCCCAGTCTGGTGCTTATCGTTCTCGCCGGCGTTGCGGGTGTCAGCGTGGGGGACCTCTTCGTCGGCGCGCTGATCCCGGGACTCATCCTGACCGGGCTCTACGCGCTGTACATCATCTATGTCGCATTCCGGCATCCCGAACGCGTTCCGGCGCTTCCCCCGGAGGCGCGGACCATCAAGGGATGGGCGCTGTTCAGAGAGACCCTGGTCGCCGTCGTGCCGCCCCTGTTGCTCATCGTGGCAGTGCTCGGAACCATCTTCTTCGGCATCGCGTTCCCTACCGAAGCAGGAGCGGTCGGCGCGGTGGGCGCCTGCGTTCTCGCGGCCGCGAACAGGAAGCTGACCTGGAAGCTGCTGCAAGATGCCGGTCAAGCGACTGCGAACGTGACCTCACTTGTCCTGATGATCTTGTTCGCGTCGACCTTCTTCGGCCTGGTGTTCGACCTGCTCGGTGGCCAGCGCCTGGCGACGGAATGGTTGACCGGCCTTCCGGGCGGCTTCTGGACGTTCCTGATCGTGGCCAACGTGGCGGTGTTCATCCTCGGGATTAATTTGGAGTTCCTCGAGATCAGCTTCATCGCTCTGCCGATCTTCCTCCCCGCGGTGGCAGAGCTGGGCATCGACCCCATCTGGTTCCTGGTGTTGATGGCGATCAACCTCAACATCGCATTCATCTCCCCACCGGTGGGGTTTTCGCTGTTCTATCTGCAGACCGTGGCACCGAAAGAAGTGCGCACCATCGACATCCACCGCGGCGCGCTGCCATTCATGGGTCTGCAGTTGGCGGCCCTGCTCATCGTTCTGCTGTTCCCTCAGACCGTTACGTGGTTGGTCGACGTTTCGCAGGCACGGTGACGGCCGCGGGGTGCGCCGTTTGACGGACACCGCGGCGCCGCGTTCGTTCAGCGCGGTCGCACGGACCGCTAGCTGCCTCCGCCTCCGGCCGTTTCGCCGGCGATGTTGAGCAGGCTTCGTTCGCCGAGGCTGAACCAGTTTTGCACGCTCTCGCGGAACTTGTTCCACTCCGTGAAGATCGCCCCGAAGTCCTCGTCCTTTTGCGCAAACTCGTCGTAGATCTCGAACGATTTCTCCTCGGCGGCCTGGAGCATGTCCTGCGGGAACTCCCGCAGTTCCGTGCCTCCCTCGGTGATGCGCTGCAGCGCCGGTGGGTTGACTGCATCGTACTTGGCCATCATGGTCGCGTTGGAATGCTGCGCGGCGCTGCGGACGACTTCCTGGTACAGCGACGGCAGCATGTTCCAGTCGTCCAGGTTGAATTGGACCTCCAGCGTCGGGCCCGGCTCCCACCATCCTGGGTAGTAGTAGAACTTGGCGGCGTTCTGCAGGCCCAGCTTCTCGTCGTCGTACGGTCCGACGAATTCCGCTGCGTCGATGCCTCCGGTGTCCAGCGCTTGGAAGATCTCGCCGCCGGCGATGACCTGGACGGTGACGCCGAGGCGAGTCATCACCTCGCCGCCCAGACCCGGGATGCGCATCGTCAGACCCTGGAGGTCACGCAGGGAGTTGACCTCCCTGTTGAACCATCCCCCCATCTGCACGCCGGTGTTGCCGGCCGGGAACTGAATCATGTTGAAACGCTCGGCGTACAAGTCTTGCATCAGCTGCAGGCCGCCCGCCTCGTACAGCCACGCGTTCTGCTGCCGCGCCGTCAGACCGAACGGCAGCGCGGTGCCGAACGCCACGGCGGGTGTCAGGCCGGTGTAGTAATACGAGGCGGTGTGCCCGGCCTTGACGCCGCCGTCGCGAACCGACGGCAGGACTTCAAGTCCGTCGACCAGCTCGCCGGCCGCGCGAGGCGTGATGCGGAACCGGTTGCCGGTCAGGGCAGCCACACGTTCGGCGAACACCGTGGCACCGCCGTAGATCGTGTCGAGACCAACGGGCCAGCTCGTCGCCATCTCCCATTCGATCTCAGGCAGCGACTCGTCACCAGCGACCACCTGGGACAGCTCGCCGCCTTCCGAGCCCTGGGCCTGGTCTTCGCTTCTCACCGCGCTGCCCGTGCACGCGGTCAAGCCCGCCGCGGCGACTCCATACGCGCCGAAGCGCAACAAGTCACGTCTGTCCATTCCATTCCCCTTCGGTGCGAGCGACATGTGGACGCCCCCGGATACGTCGACCGAGGCCGGCAGGACGCACCGAGGCTGCCGTTTGGAAGGCGAACCGCGGCGCGCGTAGAGCCTACGCGGGAGCGCGCCGATGTGGAGGCCGTTTACGGCGAAACGCTCCGCCGGCCGGAAACATGCCGCCACAACGCCATTTCGGCCGACGCGACCATGAAGATGAGTGCCGTGACTATCCAGGCGATCTGGTAGCTGCCGGTCAGATCAACGATGAGGCCGAAGGCGATCGGGCTCGGTACGAAGCCCACGTAGAACCCGAGCACGACCGGGCCGGACGCCCGCCCCGCGTCGGCCGCCTGCGCTTCCGTCACGATGGCGAGCATCCCGACGGAGTTCCATGTCACCGCGGTCGCACCGAAGATCAGCGCGGCCGGCCAGAGCAGCGCGGGCCCGGAGTACGTGGATACGACGATGAGCGCAATCGAGACGATCGCGCCGGCGGCCATGAGCAGCAGCGGGGTGATGTAGCCCGTGCCACGTTCCGCCAACGCGCCCCAGACGACGCGCGACACGATCCCCACGAAGCCGATCAGGGCAACCACTGCACCCGCGAACCGCACCGAGACCCCGAGCTCCTCGACGGCGTACAGCGGCAGGTAGGCGTTCACCCCGGCCACCCCCGCGCCCATGAGGAATCCGTACAGCGTCAACCATGCCACCGACGGCGGCAGCGGTCGCCGCCCTCGCCGGGCGATCCGGGGCCCAGCTTCGGCGTCGTGGGGGACCGTTCGCACAGAGGCGGCAATCCCTGCGAGCGGGATCGCGACGCTGGCGGCGAGCGCCCTGCGCCATCCCCACGCCGCCGCCGCCGGCGCGAGCAGCGCCCCAGTGAGAAACGCGCCGATCTGTACACCCGCCTGCTTGACGCCCATCGTCACGCCGCGACCACCCTCGGGCAGGTGGACCGCGACGAGCTTGTTGGTGACGGGGTTGCCGACCGCAAGCGCCAGGCCCGCAAGCGCCGTCATCGCCAGCAGGAGCACGAATGTCTGTGCCGCCGCTGCGCCTGCGACGCCGAGGGCAAGAACGATGAACGATGCGACCAGCACCCGCCGGCCACCCAGCCGGTCCACGAGCCCGCCCGCCGCCGGCGACAGGAGGCCCCCGACGCCGAAGAACAACGTGGTCAGCAGGCCCAGCTGCGACTTGGACAGCGTGAAGTCCTGGACGAGGTAGGGACCCAGGACCCCGAAGGCATAGCCGGGAAACGTGCCGACTCCCATCGCCAGCGACAACGTGGCCGCGAAGGAGGCGCGCCAGCGCAACCTCCGTGAAACGGGCGCTTGGATGTCGGCAGGGGTCATGACGTCAGTCTCCCATGGCGAGATACACGGGCGACGTGACTGCGGCGTGAAGATCGTCGCACGGTGTCTACGTGCGCTGGAGCGCACGAGCGAGCCGGTGATCCGCCTGCTGTGGCCGGCATACCTACCGGTAGACCACCATGTCACGTCCGCCCCGCCAGGCTCCGCAGCTGCGTACAGTGACTCGACAGTGGACGGAGCAGCCATGTCGCACACAGCAGCACAACGCCGCACCAGAGTCGACACGTCGTGCGTCGAGGCGGCGGTCAGCCAGCTGCGCGCAACGCTCGCCGACAAGGTCACGATGACGAAAGCGGAGCTCGACGGCCACGGCCGTGACGAGAGCTGGCACGATCCCGCCCCTCCGGACGCCGTCGTGTACGCCGAGTCAACGGAGGACGTCGTCGCCGTGGTCCAAGCGTGCGCTGCGCACCGGGTGCCGCTTGTCCCGTTTGGCGCCGGGACGTCGCTGGAGGGTCATGTCGCCGCGCTGCATGGCGGCATCACGCTCGACATGACGCGCATGAACCGCGTGCTGCGCATCAACGCAGAAGACCTCGACTGCACCGTCGAGGCGGGGATCACCCGCAAGGCACTTGACGAGCAGCTGCGGCGACATGGTGTCTTCTTTCCGATCGACCCTGGAGCCGACGCCACGATCGGCGGGATGACCGCGACTCGAGCTTCGGGCACGAACGCCGTGCGCTACGGGACCATGCGCGACAACGTCCTGGCGCTTACCGCCGTCCTGCCCGACGGAACGGTCGTTCGCACCGGCACCCGGGCGCGCAAGTCGTCAGCTGGCTACGACCTGACCAGGCTGCTGGTGGGGTCGGAAGGCACGCTCGCCGTCGTGACCGAGGTGACGCTGAGGCTGTATGGGGTACCCGAAGTCATCGGGGCGGCGGTGTGTCCCTTCGAGTCGCTCGGCGGCGCCGTCGACACGGTCATAGAAACGGTTCAGCTAGGGGTTCAAGTCGCGCGGATCGAGCTGCTCGACGAGCGCCAGATCATGGCGTCGAATGCCTTCAGCGACCTTGGTCTGGAGGAGGCCCCGACGCTGTTTCTCGAGTTCCACGGATCCCGCCAGACCGTGCAGGAGCAGGCGCGCATCGTCGGCGAGATTGCGGAGACCCATGGGCAGCGCGGGTGGACCTTCACGACGCGGACCGACGAACGGAACCGTCTGTGGAGGGCGCGCCACGACGCCTACTACGCCGACCTCGCGCTGCGGCCGGGAGCGAAGGGGATCCCCACGGACGCGTGCGTGCCGATCTCACAGTTGGCGCGCGTGGTCGCCGAGACGCGCCGTGACATCGAGGACGCGCACGTGCTCGCGCCGATCGTCGGCCACGTCGGGGACGGCAACTTCCACGTGATCTTCCTGGTGGATCCCGACGATCCTGTAGAGTTGGCGACAGCTCAGGAGCTCAACCGCCGGCTGGTGCGACGTGCGCAGGCGGCCGGCGGCACGTGCACCGGGGAGCACGGAATCGGCTACGGCAAGCTCGAGTTCATGCGGGAAGAGCACGGCGACGGCGTCGAGGTGATGAAGACCATCAAGCGCGCGATCGACCCGTTGAACATCATGAATCCGGGAAAGGTCGTCGCCGCTGCAGACACACGGGGCGCGGGCGACGCCGGGTAGTCAGCCACAGCCGGAGCAACGACGCGCAGACGAGATGTCAGCATGTCAGACGCCACTGCTCTGGAGCCTCTGACAACGCAGGAACCGCGAAACGACGGGCTTCACGGCTCCCGGCCGCGCTCAGGCGAATGGTGCCCGCGGCCGGCGTCGAACCTCCGAGAGCCCGCCCCGCCGGTGCGTTCCGTTCCGCTGAGTGCCGTCCTGTCGGCCGCGGCGTCGACCGGCATGATCAACCCGCTGCCAGCCTCAGGAAGCGATCACCACGCTTGGTGGCGTAGAGCCCCTATGGCGTTCTCTGGTGGCCTGAACGTGGCCCGGTTCCGCGACCAAACGTCTCCATCGGGATCCAATGACGCCAAAGGCGGCGCTGACCAGCATAGATATATGGAGCGGACGACGGGATTCGAACCCGCGACCCCCACCTTGGCAAGGTGGTGCTCTACCACTGAGCCACGTCCGCGTGCGGCCGCCATCCTGCCGCAGGCCCCTGGCTGCCGCAACCGGTCACCTCCCCGACGAGCCGAAGCCGCCGGCGCCCCGTCGGGTGTCGTCCAGGGCGTCGACCTCGACGACGCGGACGGTCTCGACGCGTTGGATGAGCAGCTGGGCGACGCGGTCGCCCCGCGTCAACGTCACCGTCTCCCGTCGATCGTGGTTGACCAGCACGACGCTGATCTCGCCGCGGTAGCCGGCGTCGATGGTGCCCGGCGCGTTGACCAGGCCGACGCCGTGGCGTGCGGCCAACCCGGAGCGCGGGTGCACCAGGCCGACACAGCCGGGGGGCAGCGCCACGGCGACGCCCGTCGACACGATCGCACGCTCCCCCGGGCGCAGCGTCACGTCGACGCGGGCATACAGGTCAAGGCCCGCGTCGTCGGCGTGGGCGTACGCCGGCAGCGGGAGCTCCGGGTCCAGCCGGCGGACCCCTAGCGTCGGGCCCGGCGCACCCAAGACCCGCAGCGGCTTGGCGAGCACCAGCTCGTCGCGGAAGTCACCGTCGCCCAGATGGATCCGCCCCGGCAGCGACGCTTGGATCGCGTACCCGCGGTCCAGGTAGTAGCGTTCCCGCCCCGTCCCGCCGCGCACGCTGAGCACCACGTGGTCAAGACCACGGTCGCGCGCCGCCGCCTCGAGCGCCGCGAGCAGCGCCGCGCCGATACCGCGCCCGCGAACGGCGGGGTGGCGCTGCAGGCGCCGGACGGTCGCCCAGTGACCGTGGATCCGCAGCGGGTTCGTCGCGAGGAAGCCGGAGCCGACGACCCGTCCGTCGTCGAAGGCGACGGCGAGGTCGTCGAGGCCGTCGCGAACGCGCGCCAACGCCGCGTCGGCGATGGGGCGGACATCCGTGGCGTGGACCGGCGGCACGAACCCCACGGCGCCCCCCGCGTTGGCGACGGCGACCCACACGTCGACCAGCGCGTCGACGAGCGTCTCATCGAGCGCGGGGTTGCGCTGAATCTCCATGGCGGCGGCGGTGGTTTCTCGGCAGGCGGGCGGGGCAGCACTGTAGCCACCACCGCTCCCGGAAGGACGTGCATGCAACCGCTGACCCACCAGATGTGGGAGAAGCACTTCGTCGCGCTGCGCCCGCACGTGCAACAGGCCTGGCCCGGGCTCGACAGCTGGCAGCTCGAGCGCATCAACGGCGACTGGGACGCGCTGGTCGAGATGATCCAGCGCACCACGGGCATGTCGGCGGATCTCGCCCAGCAGCAGCTGCGCAAGCTCGACGTCGAGGAGCTCGGCATCGGCACCGGCGGCGACGGCGACCGCGACGACGAGGGGCAGGCCAGCCTGCGCCAGCTGCGTCTCGGCGCGGGCTTCTCGGAGGCGGAGCGCGACCGCATCGTCGAGCGACTGAGCAAGCTCGACCGGCGGCTCGCCCGCTTCCCGGCGGACGGCACCGAGCTGGTGCTGTCGGTCAAGGAGCGGGACAGCAGCGGACAGAGCGTGCGCCTGGAGTGCCGCGTGCCGGGCTTCAGCCCGTTCGTGGCGACGTCGACCGAGCCCGACCTGCGCGCCGCGCTCATGGACGTGCGCGAGGACCTGTGGCGCCAGATCGACGACGCGGTCACCAAGCGCACGGAAGGAGCCCGCTAGTGGGCGCGCGACTGAAGTACGCCAAGGTCGTCGACCGCGACCTGTTCCTGCGTACGGGGGGCACCGTCACCCCCGGCCTGGACAACCGCGTCGAGCTGCTCGGCGAGGCGCCGGCGAAGGCGGCCGGCTTCGCGGTGCGCCGGGCCTGGTACGACGTCGACGGGGCGTTCACCGAGACGTGGCGGATCCTCGACCCGCACGGGCGCACGGTCCACGATGGGCTCACCCGCGAGGTCGTGGGTGGCAACGACGACCTCGTCGACGAGATCGACGACCAGCTGTTCGAGTACGCCGACTCGGGCTACCAGCTGGTCCTCGAGGTCGACGGGCGCGAGGTCGCCCGCGCCGACTTCGACGTCGTCGAGCCGACCGACGCCGAGGAGCCGGCGCTGTCCTGAATCCGGTACGGCGCCCCGGTCGCAAGCCCGGAGCCGCCGGACGTGGGTCCCGGCCGCGGCGCCGTAGTTTGGGGGCATGGCGCGCACGCCTCGACCGAGCGAGGTCTACCGGCTGGCAGGGTCGCGGGCGGACGCGCCGCTCGACCCGGAACCGCCGCCCCGGCGCCGGGCGCCGCTGTGGCTCGTGGTCGCCGGCATGCTCGGCGTCGCGCTCATCGCTGCCGGCGTGACGCGCGGGACGGCGACCACCGATTCGACCGTTGCGCCCGTCGTCGACGTCGTCAGCGAGGACCAGGCGATTGCGGCGCTCGCGCTGTACGGGGCGGAGGCCAAGGCCGTCGCGGCGCTGCGCGACCGGGCCGATGTCTACGCCGGCGGGGGGCCGGCCGAGGCGAGCCTCGTGGCGGCGCAGGGCAGCCAGGCGGTGGCCACCGCGCTGCAGGCGGCGCGGGCCCTTCCCAACCCCGACCCGCTCGCGGCGCGCTACTACAACGACGGCGGCCACGCGGTGGTCGTCGAGCAGCTCGACGCCGCCCGGGGCGACGCTGACCTGATCCAGCTGCTGTCGGCGGCGCACGACAGCGTCTACGCCGGCACCGGAGCGATTCCGCTGCCGCAGGCGGAACAGCAACTCGTGGGCCTGTTCGCGGGCGTGCGGCGGTCGCGGCCGTACGCCGCGTGGGCGCAGGCGCTGCTCGGCCAGCTCGACGGCGGCGAGCGCACGCGCGAGGCCGCTGCGGCCCGGGCGTCGGTCAAGGCGCTGTGGGAAGCGAAGGTCGACCAGCTGCAACCCGCGGCGCTCGACGCGCTGCGCGTGTACGTCGGCGGTCTGCCGCCGAGCACCGTCTCCGCGCTTCGCGGCCACCCCGTCGCGGGGCCGGCGTTGGTCGACCTCGAGCGCCGGGGCCGCGACGTCAGCGCGGGCGCGGCCACCCCGGCGCGACAATCGCCGTGATTGGGCACGCGCGAACGGCCGTGCGAGACTGGCCCGGTCGACGCCGGCACGCACATGGAGGATGTATGAGGCTGCGACGCCCCGGTGCCGGGTGGCGCCGCTGGGCACTCGTCGTGACGGCGGCGCTCGTGCTCGCCGGCTGCGCAACGGGGGAACTTCCGCAGAACACGCTCGCACCCGAGGGGCGCATCGCCCGCGTCGAGGACAACCTGTGGAACCTGGTGTTCCCGATCGCCGTGGCGGTGTTCTTCCTGGTTCAGGGGCTGCTGCTCTACGCGCTGCTGCGCTACCGCGCGCGCCCCGACGACGACCCGTCGGTGCTGCCGCGACAGGTGGCGGGCAACACGCGCCTCGAGGTTCTGTGGACGCTGATCCCGGCGTTGATCCTCGCCGCCATCGCCGTGCCGACCGTCAAGACGATCTTCGACCTGTCCCAGAAGCCCGCCAGCCCGCTCGAGGTCCGCGTCATCGGCAAGCAGTACTGGTGGGAGTTCGAGTACAGCGACGAGGCCGGCAACATCGTGACGGCCAACGAGCTGTACATCCCCACCGGGCGCCCGGTGTTTTTGACGCTGGAGGCGACCGGGCAGGTCACCGACGACCCCAGCAGCATCGGCGTCATCCACAGCTTCTGGGTCCCCAAGCTCGCCGGCAAGCAGGACCTCATCCCCGGCCACCAGCGGACGATGACGATCGAGGCCGAGAAGCCCGGCAGCTACAGCGGGCAGTGCGCCGAGTTCTGCGGCCTGTCCCACGCCAACATGCGCTTCGCGGTCGTCGCGTTGGAGCCCGCCGAGTTCGACGCCTGGGTCGAGGAGCACGCCTCGCCGCAGCCGCCACCGCAAGACGAGCTGGCGGCGCGGGGCGCGGAGCTGTTCACCAGCCGGACGTGCATCGCCTGCCACGCGATCAACGGCTACGAGGGCGCCGAGGCCCGCGTCGGCCCGAACCTGACGTACTTCGCCGATCGCGCCAAGTTCGCCGGCTACATCCTGGAGACCACCCCTGAGAACGTGGCCGCCTGGTTGGAGGACCCCCAGGCGCTCAAACCGGGGGCGCAGATGCCGGACCTGCAACTGAGCGACGAGGACATCGAAGCCCTCGTGGCGTACCTGCAGACCCTGAAGTAGGGAGCGCTGCCATGACTGCCATCGCCGAGCGGCCCACCACCACGCCGCGTCGCAGCGTCTTCCGCCGCCCCACGGCGGAGACCGGCCCGTGGAGCTGGATCACGACCGTCGACCACAAGAAGATCGGCATCCTGTACTTCGTCACCGCGTTCTTCTTCTTCCTCGTCGGCGGGGTGGAGGCGCTGCTGATCCGCCTGCAGCTCGCCCAGCCCGGCGGCACGCTGCTGACCGCGGACCAGTACAACCAGATCTTCACGATGCACGGCTTGACGATGATCTTCTTCGCCGTCATGCCGCTGGGTGCGGCGTTCTTCAACTACCTGCTGCCGTTGATGATCGGCGCCCGTGACGTCGCGTTCCCCCGCCTGAACGCCTTCAGCTACTGGGTGTTCCTCGCGGCTGGCATCTTCCTGTACTCGGGCATCCTGCTGGGCGGACTGCCCGACGGCGGCTGGTTCAACTACGCACCGCTGAACCTCATCGGCCCCAACCCGACGCTCGGTGTGGACCCGTCGGCCGGCTCGCCGATTCCCGAGCACGTGCAGCGGATGGTCCTGTACTCGATCGGGCTGCAGATCGCCGGCATCGCGTCGCTGGCGTCGTCGGTGAACTTCATCGTCACGGTGTTCAACATGCGCGCGCCCGGCATGACGCTGATGCGCATGCCGATCTTCGTGTGGTCGATCTTCGTCACCTCGTTCCTCATGCTGTTCGCGATGCCGGTCATCGGTGTGGCGCTGTGGCAGCTGCTGTTCGACGTGCGCTACGGGACGTCGTTCTTCAACCCCGCGAGCGGTGGCGACCCGGTGCTGTGGCAGCACATGTTCTGGCTGTTCGGCCATCCCGAGGTCTACATCCTCATCCTGCCGGCGTTCGGCATGGTGTCGGAGGTCTTGCCGGTCTTCTCGCGCAAGCCGCTGTTCGGCTACTCGGCGATGGTGTTCTCGATGATCGCCATCGCCTTTTTGGGCTGGGGCGTGTGGGCGCACCACATGTTCGCCGCCGGCCTCGGCCCGGTCGCGAACTCGGCGTTCGGCCTGTCGACGATGTTCATCGCCGTGCCGACCGGGGTGAAGATCTTCAACTGGCTCGGCACGATGTGGGGCGGACGCATCCGCATCACCACGCCGCTGCTGTTCGCCGCCGGCCTGGTCGGCATGTTCACGATCGGCGGGCTGTCGGGGGTCACGCACTCCATCGTCCCGCACGACTGGCAGCAGACCGACACCTACTACGTCGTCGCGCACTTCCACTACGTGCTGTTCGGCGGGTCCATCTTCGGTATTTTCTCGGCGACCTACTTCTACTTCCCCAAGGTCACCGGGCGGATGCTCGACGAGAAGCTCGGCAAGCTGCACTTCGCGCTGATGATCATCGGGTTCAACGTCACCTTCTTCCCAATGCACATCCTGGGCCTGTGGGGCATGCCGCGACGCATCTACACCTACGCCGACGGCATGGGCTGGAACTTCTGGAACCTCGTCGAGACCATCGGCGCGTTCATCATCGCCGCAGCGATCCTCGTGTTCATGGTCAACGTCACGCGAAGCCTGCGCCACGGCGCCGTCGCCGGCAACGACCCGTGGGACGCCCGCACCGTCGAGTGGCTCACCACCTCGCCACCGCCGCCGTACAACTTCGAGGAGGTGCCCCACGTCAGCGCCCGCGACGAGGCGTGGCACCGCAAGTACGTCAGCGACGGCTCGCAGGCGCCGCGGCGCGTCCCCGCCGGCGCCTCCCCCGACCACGGCACGCCCGACGACGCGAGCCCGGGCGAAGCGGCGGTGCCCGCAGCGGAGGCCCCGGCGCACGGGCCGGCACACGACGGCGCCAGCGCGATCCACATGCCCAGCCCCTCGTACTACCCGGCGATCGCGGCGCTCGGCCTGCCGATCGCCGGCTGGGGTGTGGTCGCCGGCGGGGCGGTGCAGGTCGCGCTGCTGGTGCTCGGCGGCACGATCATCATCAGCGGGCTGTTCGGGTGGGTGCTCGAGCCGAGCGCCGAGGACCACTGATGGCCACCACCGACATGAGCGCGCCCCTGCCGGGGACCGACGACGCCCACGCGACCACACTCGGCCTCGCCAACGACAAGATGGCGATGTGGACCTTCATCGGGTCCGAGTGCCTGTTCTTCGGCGCCCTGATCTCCACCTACCTCATCTACTTCGGGCGCACGAACGAGGGCCCAGCGCCCGCCGGGATCTTCGACATCCCCTTCACGTCCGCGTCGACGTTCATCCTGCTCATGTCGTCGCTGGGCATGGTGCTCGCCCTCGCCGCGATCCAGGCGGGCGACATGCGCAGGTTCCGCACCTGGACGATGGCGACCGCACTGATGGGCGCCACCTTCCTCGCGGGGCAGTTCTACGAGTTCAGCGTCTTCGCCGCCGAGGGGTTCAACCTCACGACCAGCCCGTTCAGCTCGAGCTTTTTCGTCCTGACCGGCTTCCACGGGCTGCACGTCGCGCTGGGCATCCTCATGCTGCTGTCGATGTGGGCGGCGTCGATGATGGGCCGGCTGCCCCAACAGCTGCACACGACCGTCGAGAACATCGGCCTGTACTGGCACTTCGTCGACATCGTGTGGATCATCATCTTCACGGTCGTCTACCTGATCCCCGCCGCGATCACGATCGCGCCGCCGACCGGCTAGCCGCCCGGACCGCGAGGCCCGCGAAGGAGCCACCATGGCCAGGACCGAGTACGACAAGGAGCACGCCCATCCGGGCGTCGGTCAGTACGTCGAGATCGGCGTCATCCTCGCCGCCATGACGCTGCTCGAGGTGATCCTGTACGAAAGCTTCGACCGCGGCCTGATGACGGCGGTCGGCATCCCCGCGCTCATCGTGCTGACGATCCTGAAGTTCATGCTCGTCGTGCTGTGGTTCATGCACCTGCGCTTCGACCACAAGCTGTTCCGCCGGCTGTTCTTCGCCGGCGTTGCCCTGGCCGTCGTCGTGTTCGGGATCGTGGGGGCGAACTTCTACCTCGGCCCCCAGACGGGCTTCTAGGCGCCGTGGTCCTCGCCACCGGCGCCGGGCACGGACTCGGCTGGGAGCCGCATCTCGACGCGTGGCTGCTCGTCGCGGCGCTGCTCGGCGGCTACGTCTTTGCGCTGCGCCGCTGGGGGCCGCGCGACGCGCCGGGACGTCCGCCGGCGACGGTGCGCCAGCGGCTGTACTTCGTGCTCGGCGTCGTCTCCATCGAGATCGCCGCCGACTGGCCGGTCCATCAGCTCGCCGACGCGCTGTTCAGCGTCCACATGGGCCAGCACCTGCTGCTGTCGCTCGTCAGCGCCCCGCTGCTGCTGCTCGGCACACCGAGCTGGCTGCTGCGCCGGCTGCTGTCGCCGGCGCCGGTGCGCATGGTGTGGCGCGCGATCAGCCAGCCGCTGCCGGCGCTGCTGCTGTTCAACCTGTGGGTCGCGGCCTACCACGTGCCTGCCGTCGTGAACGCGAGCGTGACCAACGACGCGTTTCACCTGCTCGTGCACACCGTATGGGTGGCGGCGTCGCTGCTGATGTGGTGGCCCGTGCTCAGCCCCCTGCCGGAGCTGCCGCACCTGTCCTACCCGGGGCGGATGGTCTACCTGTTCGGCCAGTCGCTGGTGCCGACCGTCCCCGCCTCGTTTCTGACCTTCGGCCAGACGGTGCTGTACCGCACCTACGAACAGGCGCCGCTGGCCGTCGGACTCGACCCGATCACCGACCAGCAGATCGCCGGCCTGCTGATGAAGGTCGGCGGCGGCTTCTTCATCTGGGGCTGCATCGCGGTGCTGTTCCTGCGCTGGAGCCAGGAGGAGCAAAGCGGCGGCCCCGACGTGCTGTACTGGCGCGACCTCGAAGCCGACCTCGAGCGCGTCACGTCGCCGTCGTCGTGACCGCGCCCCGTCCAACGACCCGAGAGCCTCGATGAACAACGACTTCCGCCAGCGCGTCTTTCTCCCGCTGATGCTGCCGTTGGCCGTCGTGGCCGGGTTCATCGGCTTCGCGTTCGCCCTGTCGCGCGTCCTGCTCGCCGTTCCGGAGGCGGCGTCCACGACGATCGCTCTGGCCGTCGCCGCCTACATCCTGGTCATCGCCGGGGTCGTCGCCGCCAAACCGCGGATCACGTCACGTGCGCTGACCGTCGGCGTCACGCTCGCGCTCGTCGCCGTCTTGGTCACGGGCGTGGTCGCCGGCGCGGCGGGGATGCGCCCGCTGGAGGAGGAGCTGGCGGCCGAGGAGGCCGCCGAAGGCGGCGAGAGCGGCGGCGAACCGGTCGCGACCGGCGATGGGCTGACCTGGGTGGCGGTGGACATCGACTTCGAGCAGGCGCCGTCGACCGCCCCGGCGGGCGAGGCGACGATCGTGCTCGTCAACGACGGCGGCGCCCCGCACAACGTGACGATCCCCGAGATCAGCGACGAGCCGATCGTGGAGGCCGCCGGCGGCGAGACCGCCGAGGGAACCACCACGCTGGAGCCGGGCACCTACGAGTACATCTGCAGTGTGCCCGGCCACGAGGCGAGCATGAACGGCGAGCTCACTGTCGAGTAGCCCGCCACCGGCGCCCGCCGCCGCCTGGTTCGCGTCGCGCACGACCCGCGGAAGCGATTACGCCCTCGAGGAGCTGGCCGAGCGCAAGGCCGCCGCGGGGGTCACGGTCAGCGTCGTGCTCCCCGCGCTCGACGAGGCGGCGACCGTCGGCAGTGTCGTGCGTGAGGTCGCGACGTTGAACCCCGTGCTCGTTGACGAGGTCGTCGTCGTCGACGGTGGCTCCACCGACGGGACCGCCGACGTCGCCGCGGCGGCGGGCGCCCGCGTGCACACCGGCAAGACACTGCAGCCGGACCACGGCGAGCCGGCGGGCAAGGGCGACGCCCTGTGGCGCGGGCTGTCCACCACGACCGGCGACCTCGTCGTGTTCTGCGACACCGACGTGCGCAACTTCCGTGCCGGGTTCGTCACGGGCCTGCTCGGGCCGCTGCTGACGGACCCGGCGGTCGCCTTCGTCAAGGCCTTCTACGACCGCCCGGTCGCCGTCGACGACGTCCTGCACGCCGGCGCCGGTGGCCGGGTCACCGAGCTGACCGCCCGCCCGCTGCTCAACCTGTTCTGGCCGGAGCTCGCCGGATTCGTCCAGCCGCTGTCGGGCGAGTGCGCGGCCCGCCGGTCACTGCTCGAGGCGCTGCCCTTCTTCACCGGATACGGCGTCGAGTTCGGGCTGCTGGTCGACACGTGCGCCCTCGCCGGCGTCGACGCGATGGCGCAGGTCGACCTCGGCGAGCGGGTGCACCGCAACCAGTCGCTCGCGGCGCTGTCGCGGATGGCCTACGGCGTCGTGCAGGTCGCCGCCCGGCGTCTTGCGGCCCAGGGCCGCGTCACCCTGCCCTCCGGGGACGTCGGCGCCTACCTGCAGTTCGACCGCCGAGCGGACGTCGTCACGGCGGCGTACCGCGACGTCGGCGTCGTCGAACGGCCGCCGCTGAAGTCGCTGCGCTGACCGGTCACGGCCCGGGTACCGCGCCCCCACAGGGGTACGCTCCGCTCGCCGACCGCGAACGACGAGGACAGCGACGATGAGCGACTCTGCACGGCTGGAGTTCGACGGCCAGACCTTCGAGGCGGAGGTCCTCGTCGGGTCCGAGCACGAGCGGGCCCTCGACGTTCGGAAGCTGCGCAGCTCGACCGGCCTGATCACCTACGACCCCGGGTTCGTCAACACGGGGTCGGTGCGCAGCGCCGTCACGTTCATCGACGGCGACGCCGGGATCTTGCGCTACCGCGGCTACCCGATCGAGCAGCTGGCCGAGCACTCCGACTTCATCGAGACGTCGTACCTGCTGATCAACGGCGAGCTGCCGACCGCAGAGCAGCTCGACACGTTTCGCGGTCAGATCATCCACCACACCCTGCTGCGCGAGGACATGCGACCGCTGTTCGACGCGTTCCCGCGTGACGCCCACCCGATGGCGATCCTGTCGGCGGCCACGTCGGCCCTGTCGACGTTCTACCAGGACCACTACGACCCGCTGGATCCCAGCGACGTCGAGGTCTCGGTGTACCGGCTGATGGCCAAGCTGCCGACGGTCGCCGCGTTCGCGTACAAGAAGTCCATCGGTCAGCCCTACATCTACCCCCAGAACCGGCTCGGCTTCGCCGAGAACTTCCTCAACATGATGTTCGCGGTGCCGGCGGAGCCGTACACCGTCGACCCGGACGTCGCAGAGGCCCTGACGCTGCTGCTCATTCTGCACGCCGACCACGAGCAGAACTGCTCGGCGTCGACGGTGCGGCTGGTCGGGTCGAGCCACGTCAACATCTACGCGGCGATCGCGGCGGGCATCACGGCGCTGTGGGGGCCGCGTCACGGCGGCGCGAACCAGGACGTGGTCGAGACGCTGCTGGAGATCTGCGCCGCCGAAGGCGACACCGCGTCGTTTGTCAAGCGCGCGAAGGACCGCAACGACCCGTTCCGGCTCCCCGGCTTCGGTCACCGGGTCTACAAGAACTACGACCCGCGGGCGAAGATCATCAAGCAGGCCGCGGACCGCGTCATCAGCAAGCTCGTGGGAGACGACCCGCTGTTCGATGTCGCGCGCGAACTGGAGGAAGTCGCCCTGTCGGACGACTACTTCATCGAGCGCAAGCTGTATCCCAACGTCGACTTCTACTCGGGCCTGATCTACCGGGCGATGGGCCTGCCGCTGGACATGTTCCCGGTGCTGTTCGCCCTCGGTCGGCTGCCCGGCTGGATCGCCCAGTGGAAGGAGATGATCGACGACCCCGAGTCGCGGATCGGGCGGCCGCGCCAGATCTACACCGGCGCGACCGAGCGCGACTACGTGTCGATCGACGCGCGCGGCTGAGCCGCGGAGACCACCTCGCGCAGCGCACGCACGCCGACCGCCACGGCCGGCAGGCCAGCACTGTCGCTTTCGTGCTCGAGTACCGCGACGACCGTCGCGACCCGGTCCTGGGCCGCGGCGCGTTCGGCGAGGAACCGTTCCACCGCCTCGACCGCCAGCGCGTCGGGATGCCGGGCAATCGCCTGCTCGGCCGCCGCACGACGAAGCTCGCGCAGGTCGTCGAGCAGGCCGCGATGCTGCCAGCGCTCCCAGTGGCCCGTCGGCTCGATCGTGCGCAGGCGTCGCCCCAGTGCGTCGAACGGCAAGAGGTCGGTCAGGCGGAAGAACACCTCGGCGACGTGCCGAACCTGCTGGCCGCTTGAGCGCGCGACCGCGGCCACGTCCGGCACGAGCGTGAGTTCCCCCAGACCGACGACGCGCTCGGCGACCTCCGCTTCGATGCCGAGGTCGAGGAAGCGCTCCACGCGGTCGCCCCGGCGCCGGAACGCGCCCTCGGCGACGGCCTTCTCCAGCTCGTGGAACGCCGGGCGGTCCAACGCGACGGCCGCGCCGATGTCGCCGACCTGGGCGCGGACGTAGCTGCGGGTGAACGCGTCGACGAGGCGGTCCACCTCGGCCTTCAGCTCCAGCTGCAGCGCCGGGTCGGCGCAGCCGTCGAGCCCCTCGACGGCTCGCCAGTGCGCGTCGGCGTCGCACACCGAGCGGGCGGTCCAGTACGCCGCGACGACGTCGACGGCCGTGGTGCCCAGCTCGTGCGCCGTGCGGCTGACGAAGGTGATCCCCATGCGGTTCACCAGGTCGTTGGCCACCACCGTCGCGATGAGTTCCCGGCGCAGCCGGTGTTCTGCAAGGCACTGCGGGGACCGCTCGGCGACCAGCCGTGGGAAGTAGGCGCCCAGCGTCTCCTGGAGGAACGGCTGGTCAGCGAGGTCCGTCGCCAGCAGGCGGGCGCTGAGATCGACCTTGGCGTAGGCAAGCAGCACCGCGAGCTCGGGGCGGGTCAGCCCCGCCCCGGCTTGGCGCCGGCGCTCCATCTCGGCCGTCGAGGGCAGCACCTCGACGTGGCGGTCCAGCCGCGCGACATGCCCACCCCGGGTCGCCGTGGCTCCGGCGGCCCCGCCCGGCACGGCGGCGTCGTCGGGGCGCTCGAGGTCCGCCATCAGCGTCTCGTACGCCTCCATGCCGCCGGGGCTGCCGGCCTGCTCCTGGGTGATCGCCCAGGTCTGGAGGTAGACGTCGCGCAGCACGGCGTCGGCGACCTCGTCGCTCATCGCGGCGAGCAGCGCGTCACGTTCGTCGGCGGCCAGCGCGCCTGACGACGCGGCCGCGGCGAGCAGGATCTTGAGATTCACCTCGTGGTCTGAGGTGTCGACCCCCGCCGAGTTGTCGATCGCGTCGGTGTTGATGCGCCCGCCACGACGCGCGTACTGCATCCGCGCACGTTGCGTGAACGCGAGGTTGCCGCCTTCGCCGACGACGCGGGCGCCGACCTTCGACGCATCGATGCGGATGGCGTCGTTCGCGCGGTCTCCGACGTCGACCGCCGTCTCGTCCGAACCCTTGACGAACGTTCCGATCCCGCCCGCGAACAGCAGTCTCGTCCGAACCCTTGACGAACGTTCCGATCCCGCCCGCGAACAGCAGGTCGACGGGCGCACGCAGGATCGCCTGGATCAGCTCGGGCGGGCTCATCGCCTCCGCGTCGACGCGCAGCAGCGCGCGTACCTCGGCGCTGAGGGGCACCCGCTTGAGCGTGCGCGCCCACACGCCACCGCCCGCGCTGATGTGCTCGCGCGCGTAGTCCTGCCACGAAGACCGTGGCAGCTCGTACAGGCGCCGGCGCTCCGCGAACGCGACCGCGGCGTCCGGGTCCGGGTCGAGGAAGATGTCGCGGTGGTCGAACGCCGCCACGAGCTTGACCGACGCGCTGCGCAGCAGCCCGTTGCCGAAGACGTCGCCGGACATGTCGCCGATCCCGACGACGGTGATCGGCTCGGCCTGCACGTCGACGCCGAGCTCGCGGAAGTGACGCTGCACCGCGACCCACGCGCCTCGCGCCGTGATGCCCATCGCCTTGTGGTCGTAGCCCTTGCTGCCCCCGGACGCGAACGCGTCGCCGAGCCAGAAGCCGTACTCCGCCGAGATGGCGTTCGCCACGTCGGAGAACGTCGCCGTCCCGCGGTCGGCCGCCACGACGAGGTACGGGTCGTCGCCGTCGGCGCGGCGGACCTGCGGCGGCGCGACGACGTGGGACGCGCCGGCGTCGGTCGTCGTGACGTTGTCGGTGACGTCGAGCAGACCGCGGATGAACACCTCGTACTGCCGGCGGACCTCGGTGCGCAGCGCCTGAGGGTCGCCGGGGCGGCGCTTGAGGACGAACCCGCCCTTCGAGCCGGTCGGCACGATGACCGCGTTCTTGACCATCTGCGCCTTCATCAGCCCGAGCACCTCGGTGCGGTAGTCCTCGATGCGGTCGGACCACCGCAGGCCGCCGCGGGCGATCGGGCCGCCGCGCAGGTGGACGCCTTCCATCTCGGTCGAGCAGACGAAGATCTCCCGGTACGGCACCGGCTTGGGCATGTCCGGCACGGCGCGGCTGTCGAACTTCAGCGCCAGGTACGGGCGGCGCGTGCCGGCGTCGCGGCCGACCCACCGGTTGGTCCGCACCGTCGCGTCCACGAGGCCGAGGTAGCCGCGCAGGATGCGGTCCTGGTCCAGTCGGGCGACCGCGTCGCACCCGGCGACGACCCGCTCGCGGATCGCGTCGACCTCGTCGGCGCTTGCCTCGCGCGACGGGTCGAAGCGGGCGTCGAACAGCGCGATGAGGTCGCGCGCGACCTGCGGGTGCTCGACGAGCGCCTGGTCGAGGTAGGGCTCGGTGAACGAGGTGCCGACCTGGCGGCGGTAGCGGCGGTACGTGCGCAGCACCACGACGTCGTCCCATGACAAGCCGGCGCGCAGGACGAGCCGGTTCAGCGCGTCGGGCTCCGCCTCTCGCCGCCAGACCGCCAGCGCCGCCGCCGCGAGGCGCGGACCGTCACGCTCGACGTCGAGCGAGCCACCATCGACGCGCACGCCGAAGTCGTGGATGTGCAGCTCCGACGGCCCGTCGCCGCCCGGGCCGTCGAGGCGGTACGGCACTTCCTCGACGACCGTCAGGCCGAGGCTTTCCAGGATGGGCAGAAACGCCGACAGCTCGACGCCGGCGCCCACCTTGTAGAGGTTGAACCGCACGAGCCCGGACCGCTCACGGTCCGGGCGCAGCGTCATCGTCACGTCGGCGGCGCACGGGGCGCCGTCCGGTCCCGGGCACAAGCGCTGCAGCTCGGCGATGTCGAGCACCGCCGTCTGCACCGACGTCGTCTCGGCGTACCCGGCGGGGAAGCGCCCGGCGTAGACCGCCGCGAGCCGGCGCCCTTGTGCGTCGCCGTGCACCCGCACCAGCTCGGCGAGCAGGTCGTCGTCCCAGGTGCGCATCAGCGCGTTGACCTCGCGCTCGAGCGCCTCGGTGTCGATCTCGGCGAGCGTGCCGTCGTCGGCGTGGAGCACGAAGTGCAGCAGCGCGCGGTCCCGCTCGGTCATCGTGAGGTGGTAATCGACGCTTCCCGCTCCGAGGCGGTCGACGAGCAGCTGCTGGACGCGCATGCGCATCGCCGCGTTGAACCGCTCGCGCGGCACCGCAACGAGCACGGAGACGCTGCGGCGCAGCTCGCCGACGCGGACCAGGAGGCGAACGTCGGTGCCCTTCTGAATCTCCAACAGCTGGACGAGGGTGCGCCGCAGGGCGCTGGTGTCGGCCGCGAACAGCTCGTGCTTGGGGAAGGCGTCGAACAGCAAGCGGATCGC
Source organism: Egibacteraceae bacterium (assembly GCA_030446745.1). GTDB lineage: Bacteria > Actinomycetota > Nitriliruptoria > Euzebyales > Egibacteraceae > JAUJMS01. The sequence continues at coordinate 255,857 of JAUJMS010000001.1, forward strand.
GCGCTCGTCGTAGGAGTGGTCGACGACGTCCTCACGCTCGAGGATCTGGCGCAGCTTGCGCCGCAGCACCGGGATGGCGCTCGCCGGCTCGGCGTAGGCCTTCTGCGCGAACAGGCCCAGCAGGCGGTACTCGCCGTTGACCCGGCCGTCCCCGCCGACCTTCTTCACGCCGACGTACATCATCCGGGCGTGGCGGTGAACGGTGCTGGTCGCGTTGGTCCGCGACACGACGAGCAGGTCGCCGCCCTCCATGCGCTCGCGCAGCGCCGGGGCGACGTCGGCCAGCAAGACCGGTTCGCGCCAGCGCGACGACGACTCGTCGGCGAGGATGCCCAGCCCGGAGCCCGGGCGCACCCGTGCGCCGCGACCCTCCGGCAGGTCGACGAGGTCGTACTCGCGGTAGCCGAGCAGCACGAAGTGGTCGTCGAGCAGCCAGTTCAGGAACGACATCGCTTCGTCGACCTCGTCCGCGCGGTAGCGCGTCCCTGCGCTCGCGCGGGTCTGGAACGCGATCTCCTCGATCTGCGCACGCATCGCGGGGAAGTCGCTCGTCGCCGCACGGGCGTCGTCGAGCACGCTGCGAAGGCGCTGTTCGAGCAGTGATCGCTGCGCCTCGTCGAGGATCGCGCCGAGGACGACGTGGATCCACGACTCGCGCGTGGCCGCCTGGCGGGCGGGCAACAAGGCGGCGATCCGTCCCTCACCGTCGCGGCGGACGCCCACGACGGGATGGGCGACCTCCGCCGTCTCTCGGTTGAGCCGCGCGAGCTCCTCGGTGCCGCCGGCCGTCCACCCGTGGACGCTCGCGTCCGGCCGGAACACCCGTAGCGCGAGGGTTCCGCGAGTGCGCCGGTCCATGAAGACGAACGCGTCGACGAGCATCGCCGCAGCGGCGTCGACGTCCAGCGCGGCCAGGCGCTCGGATGGCATCCGGCGAAAGGTCGACCATGCGAGCTGGGCGACGAGCGCTCCACGGCCGGCGGGCGCGAGGGCCGCGACGCGGTCGAGCAGCGGCTCGAGCGCCGTCATCTCGTCGTCGCTGCCGCGCGTCCCGTGCGCGTCCGCGGGGTCCGAGGTCGGCATCATGGTTCGCCCCTGGTCGGCTGTCGTGGAGGTGTGTAACTTTCGCACAACCGCGCCCGCAGCCGCGGACGGTGCGCGACACCATGGCCGGCGGGTAGAAAAGACGCGCGTCCGCCGACGCCGGTTGCCGACAGGAGCGTCCGTGAACCCTCTCGCAGCGGTGGCCCAACAGTCTCGACGTCACGCTAAACCACAGGTTTCACGACGGTGTTTTCCCTGGTCCCGCGCCGCAAGGGGCGTGTCCCGGGCGGCGAGTCTCGACCTCGATGCATCCTTCACCCCGTCCGCGCCACCCTCTCCTGCCATCCAACGATCGGTCGGCGTCGCGCAGATGCGGACTCAGCGCGTTTGCGCTGGTCAAGCCCGTTTGGCCGAGCGATGAACGAGGTCCTGTGGCGTCCGAGCCCTGAGCGCATGTCCGCGAGCCACCTCGCACGCTTCATGGCGCGCGCCCCCGGCGCGCCGAGCGACTACGACCAGCTGTGGCAGTGGTCGATCGACGACCTCGACGGCTTCTGGGCACAGGTCTGGGACGACACCGGCGTCGTCGCGCAGCGGCGCTACGACCGTGTCCTCGACGACTCGCGGATGCCCGGTGCCGTGTGGTTCCCCGGGGCGCAGCTGAACTACGCCGAGAACCTGCTGCGGCGCCGCGGCGACGGGATCGCGCTGATCGGCGCCGGCGAGGGTCGCGACGACGAGCCGGTCACCTGGGACGACCTGCGCCGGCGGGTCGCCCGAGCACAGACCGGCCTGCGCGATCTCGGCGTGACCACCGGCGACCGCGTCGCGGCGTTCATGCCCAACACCGTCGAGACGGTCGTCGTCATGCTCGCCGCCACGGCGCTGGGCGCGGTGTGGTCGTCGTGCTCGCCGGACTTCGGCCCCATGGGCGTCGTCGACCGTTTCGGTCAGATCCGCCCCACCGTGCTGCTCACTGCCGACGGGTACCGCTACAACGGCCGGGTGCATTCGCTGCGCGACAAGGTCGCGGCGGTCGCGGACGCGTTGCCCGAACTGCGCCACGTGGTCGTCGCCGACGTCATCGGCGACGGCTGGGACCTCGGGGAGCGACCACTCGTCGGCTACGACGCGCTGCTCGACAACAACGCCGACGAGCCGACGTTCGTCGGCGTGGCGGCGGACCACCCGCTGTTCATCATGTACTCGTCGGGAACGACCGGCGTGCCAAAGTCCATCGTCCACGGCCACGGCGGCACGCTGCTGCAGCACCTGAAGGAACACCAGCTCCACACCGACCTGCGCCGCGACGACACCGTCATCTGGTTCACCACCTGCGGCTGGATGATGTGGAACTGGCTGGTCAGCGCGCTCGCGGCCGAGGCGACGGTGGTGCTGTACGACGGCAGCCCGACCTATCCCGGTCCGGACACGCTGTGGCAGCTGGCGGAACGCACCGGCGTCAACCACTTCGGAACGAGCCCGAAGTTCCTGGCCGCGTGCGCCAAGGCGGGGCTGCGCCCACGCGACGTCGCCGACTTGAGCGCCGTGCGCGCCGTGCTGTCGACCGGGTCGCCGCTCAACCCCGACCAGTTCGACTGGGTCTACGACGCGGTCGCCGACGATGTGCAACTGGCATCCGTGAGCGGCGGCACCGACATCATCGGCTGCTTCGCCGGGGGCGCGCCGATCCTGCCGGTCCGCCGCGGGGAGCTGCAGTGCCGCGCGCTGGGTATGGCCGTCGAGGCGTGGGACGACCACGGCAAGCCGGTCGTCGGCCGTAAGGGTGAGCTGGTCTGCACGCGGCCGTTCCCATCGATGCCGATCGGCTTTTGGGGCGACGCCGACGGCTCGCGTTACCGCAACGCCTACTTCTCGCAGCACCCGGGGGTGTGGACCCACGGCGACTTCATCGAGATCCGGCCTGAGGGCGGCGTCGTGATCTACGGGCGCAGCGACACGACGCTGAACCCGGGCGGGGTGCGCATCGGCACCGCGGAGATCTACCGGGCGATCGAGCCGCTGCCCGAGATCGTCGACGCGATCGTCGTGGACCGTGCCGTCGCCGGTGACGTGGAGGTCGTGCTGTGCGTGCGCCTGGCCGACGGCGTCGCACTCGATGACAGGCTCGTCGACCGCATCCGCGCCACCATCCGCGCCGCCACGACCCCACGCCACGTTCCCCGCCACGTCTTCGCCGTCAGCGACGTGCCGTACACGATCAGCGGCAAGAAGGTCGAGAAGGCGGTGCGCGACGTGATCGCCGGCGCCGCGGTGCACAACCGCGACGCCCTCGCCAACCCCGAAGCGCTCGACGAGTACGCCCGCCTGCCGTTCCCGCCAGCGGGTTAGGCCGTGTGCGCAGGCTGGCGCCTCCGGGCCGGCGGCCGGAGGGGTCGGGTCATGGGGTATGTCGCCCGGCCGCCGCCGCGGCTGCGGGGGATCGGGGCGCCGCCCAGTGGTGGGTGGTGTAGCGCCCGTCGGGTTGTCGGGTGACGGTGGCGCGGCCGTGGTGGACGTCGGCGTGGCATGACCAGCACAGCAAGGTGAGGTTGTCGACGTCGGTGGGCCCGTCGTCGCGCCACCAGTGGACGTGGTGGACCTGGCAGCGCACCGCCGGCGCGTTGCAGCCGACGCAGCGCCGGTCGCGCACGATCACCGCGACCCGCTGGCGGGTCGTCGGGGTGCGCCGGGCCTGCCCGACGCGCAACACGTCGCCGTCGGCGGCGGTCACGACGGTGGTGACCTGCGCGTCGCAGCAGACCTGGCGGGCGGTGGCGGTGCACACCGCCCCGTACCCGTCCACCTCCGCCGGCGCGGCGCCTGGGATCCCGTGCAGCGCGTCGACGGTGGTGATCACCAACACCTGCGCGCGGGTGGCGGCCATCGCCCGCGCCACCCGATGCGCCGCCGCGCGGTCCATCGCCCCACCGTCGGCGCCGTCACCCGTCGCCGGTGGCGTCGGGTTCGGCGGTGCGGAGCGCGGGGTTGCCCGCCGCCGAGGGTGGTGACGGTGGCCAACGCGTCGGCCATCCGCTGCGGCTGCGAACGGTCGTCGTCGGGCCCGTGACGGCCGGCGAGCCGGCCCAGCAGGCCGTGCAAGGTCGCGCCGGCGACCGGTTCCAACTGGCCCGGCGGCGGTCCACATCCCGTCGGGGCCGGGAGTCAACGAGAACCGGCGCAGCCGTTTCGCGCGCAGCGCCCGGTCGGCGAGCACGTCGTCGTTGACCGTGTGCGCGAACCCGTCGAGCCGGCGGCCCAACTCGCGCCGGTCCACCCGCCGAACCCCGCGGGCGACCACCCCACCGTCGCCGGCCGCGCCGGCTGCGGCGTCACCGCCACCGGCGCGCCGCCGGCGGCGCCGGCGGCTGGGTCACCGCGACCGGCGCTCCCACCGCCGACGGTGTCGGCGACCAGGGCATCGAGCCGGTCCACCGTCTCGCCGGGCACCGGCCCGCCCGCGTCCGCCAGCTGAACGAGGGTGCGCGCGGCCGTCTGCGCGTGGCCCAACCCGATGTCGCCCCGCTCCAACGCCGCCCGCGTCGCGGGCAACTGTCGCAACGCGGCGGCGGCCTGCACCTGCGACGCGGCCTCCCCGCGGGTCAACCCGAGACGGCACAACAGATCCGCAGGCGACCGGTCACCGGTCGTCCGGCTGGACCCGCGCGCGGCCATCTCCGCGACCCGCGCAGCTTCTCCCCGGCCACCGTGGCTTCCAGCCGCTGCAACCGCTCCACCGACGCGGCCAACGCCGCGTCATCGACGTCCCCACCCAACGGGTTGCCCGCCAGCCGGCCCAACGCCTTACCCGCCACCGTCAACGCCGCCGGGTCGCCGACCTCGGCGAGCAGATCGTCGGCGACGCCCAGCCGGCCGGCGTCGTCCAACCGCGCGACCCCGTAGCCGATCAATGTGCGCACGCCGGCCTCGTCGAGCGTCGCGGGCGCGTCGAGGGCGGTATCGACCGCGTCGGCCTCGCGGCCGCCGCCCCGCTCACTCGCCGAACTCGAACGCATGTACGTATAGTACTCGACCACTGTGACGGAAATCCGCCCGTCCACAGCCTTCCCAAGAACTTTTTCGACTCGACGCACCCGCCTGCGAGGGGACTCAGGACGCCGCCAGCTCCAAGGCCATCAACGGTCGCCGGCCGACCGCCGCGCGCCGGCAACCGCCGTCCCAGCTACCCCCGTAAACGCCGCCCGCCTCAACCGGCGACGAACGACAACACGACGCGGCGCACGGCGTTGTCGACGTTGGGGTCGACCAGCACGACGGACTGCCAGGTGCCGAGCAGCAGGGAGCCGTCGGTGACGGGCAGCGTGAGCGACGGCGCGACGAGCGCCGGCAGCACGTGGTCGGCGCCGTGGCCTGGGCTGCCGTGACGGTGACGCCAGCGCGACTCGTCGCGGGGCAGCAGCGCTGCGAGCGCCGTCTCGACATCGTGCTCGGTTCCCGACCCGAGCTCGAACAGCGCGACACCCGCCGTCGCATGCGGGACGAAGACGTTGCACAGCCCGTCGCCGCGCCCCGCGACCCAGGCGGCGACCCGGTCGGTCAAGTCGACGCACGCGAATGCCTCGCCCGTGCGGACCTCGAACGTCGTGGTGTCCATCACGCGTCGCCGGCCGCCGCCACAACCGTGGCGGCCAGCTCCGGACGGCAGATCAGCAGGTCGGGCAGCCACACGTCGGGGTTGTTGTAGCGCAGCGGGGAGCCGTCCAGCCGCGACACGTGCAGCCCGGCGGCGGCCGCCACCGCGACCGGCGCTGCGGAGTCCCACTCGTACTGCCCACCGGCGTGGGCGTACACCTCCGCCTCGCCACGCACGACCGCCATCGCCTTCGCGCCAGCCGAACCCATCGCGACGAGCTGCGCGCCCAGCGCCGCGCGCACCGGCTCGGTGATCCGCGGTGGGCGCGTCCGGCTGACGACCATCCGCGGCGGCCCGTTCGTCGCCGGCGGCAGGCCGGGCGGCTCGCCGGTCGTCAGCGTCACGCCCATCGCCGGCAACGCGACCGCGCCGGCGACCGGAGTGCCGTCGACCGCCAGAGCGACGTGGACCGCCCAGTCGCTGCGCTCGCGTTCGCCGAACTCGCGCGTTCCGTCGAGCGGGTCGACGATCCAAACTCGTCGCCGTCCAAGGCGACTGCGGTCGTCACGCGCCTCCTCACTGAGCACCGCGTCGTCGGGCCGGGCGTCGGCCAGCAGCGCAACGATGCACTGGTGCGCGCGCAGGTCACCCTCGTCGCGCAGCGCTCGGCCGTGCAGGTCGGCCCGTCCTCGCAGCTCGAGCAGGAGCCCGCCGGCGGCGTCGGCGATCGCGCGCGCGACGGTGTGGTCGTCGTTGCTGACCTCCGCCACCGCGCCCACGCGCCGAGCCTAACGGCCGCCGTGATCGGCTCGCGACGGGCGCCGGGGCACAATGGGCGCGATGGCCGAACCCCCCGCCGCGGGCGACCCCGACGTCGTGCAAGCACCGGGTACGCCGACGCTCGGCACGCGCGCGCAGCGCGGGGCGACCCTGGCGAAGCTCTCGGCGTCGACCGGCAGCGGCTACCTCGGCGCCCGCGTGCGGCGGCTACGCGAGGGTGAGGCGGCGGAGGCGCGCTTCCACGCCGCGACCGCGGACAAGCTGCTCGAGCTGCTCGGGTCGATGAAGGGCGCGGCCATGAAGCTCGGCCAGATCGCGAGCTTCGTCGACCTCGACCTGCCCCCGGAGGCGCAAGAGACCTATCACGACGTGCTCGCGCAGCTACGCGACGCCGCGCCGCCACTGGATGCTCAACAGATCGCCGCGGTCGTCACCGAGGACTTCGGGGCGCCGCCCGAGGCCGTGTTCGCGAGCTGGGACCCGGTGCCGCTGGCGGCCGCGAGCATCGGCCAGGTCCACCGCGCGACGCTGCCCGACGGGACGGCGGTCGTCACGAAGGTGCAGTACCCGGGCGTGGCCGAGGCGGTCGAGTCCGACCTCGCCAACGCCGAGTTGTTCATCCCGCTCGCCCGGATGATCTCACCGAACCTGCGCGTGCGACCGCTCGTCGACGAGCTGCGCGCGCGCCTCGGCGACGAGCTGGACTACCAGCGCGAGGCGCAGTACCAGCAGGCCTTCTCCGAGCGCTACGACGGCCACCCGTTCATCCGCGTCC
>JAUJMS010000018.1 GCA_030446745.1 Egibacteraceae bacterium
GTGGTAGTTGCCGGGCCCCGGCAGGTCATCGAGCACGGTCGTCCGTGCTCCGTCGAGACTGAGCCGGCTGATGCGGCCGGGATGCCCGCCCTCGGCGACGTAGAGCGCTTCGCCGTGCAGCGCGAGACCGTTGACGGGGGCGCGCAGATCGTCGGCCAGCAGCCTGCGTCCTCCGTCGGGATCCAGCTGCCAGACCCGGCCGCCCGGCGGTGCACCGGCGAAGGGCAGGCCCGACTCGGCGAGGTAGACGACACCGCCGGCCGCGAGCGCCAGGCTGGTCGGAAAGTGCCACCCGTCCGCGACGAGTTCCCAGCTCACGTCCGGCCCGTCGCTGCTCATGCGGTTCCTCCTCGTGTCGGACGGGCCGTGCGCCGTCGGCCGGCCAGTGAGCCGGCCGCCCAGGTCGCTGCGGCGAGGAGCAGCACCAGCGCGAACACGGCGGCCGGGTTCGCGAGCTGCGCTGCGACCGATCCTGCCAACGCATACAGGACGGCCGCCGGGATGCTTCCGATCAGCGCGGCGACAGCGGTACGGCGCCAGCCCAGCCGGCTGCTACCGGCGAGGATCACAGTCGTCTCGGCCAGCAGGGGCACCGGCCGGGTGGCAACGACAGCCAGCACGCCCCAACGCGACAGCAGCGCGTCCGCCCTGACGCGCTCGTGTGGTGGCACGAGCCGGTCGAGCAGCCTGCCGCCGCGCCGTCCCACGGCGAAGCCGAGCAGGGCGGCACCGAGACTGCCGGTGAGGGACAGAGCGGTCCCGGCGAGGGCGCCGAAGGCGGCGCCATGCGCGATCATGACCAGGCTCGACGGGACCGGCAGGACGACGTCGGCGACCAGCAACCCGACGCCGACGACCGCGGCAGGCAGGGCGTTGCCCTCCAGCCACGGTCGCGGGTCGGTCAACAGCGGGATCCGCAGCGCCTCCGCCACCACGAACAGGACCGTGAACAGCGCGAGGAGCGCGGCGACGACGGTCCAGTACCGCCGCATCACCGTGCGTGACGCCCGGTCGGAAGGCAAGGCCGCTGCCGCCCCCGGAGTGGAAGTAGCCGTAGAGGATGCCGGTCAGCACGCCCAAGCCATGTGCCCGAGGAAGACCGTCGCGACGTCGAGCGCACCGTAGGTCTTGTACGCCAGACCCTGTTTGCCGACCTCGCCGGTGTCCGGTCGAGCGGAGGGGTCATCTTCACGACCTTACCGGCGAGCGCGTAGTCCATCAGCGCGCCGACCAGGCCCCACAGCCACAGGTCGCCGTCGACACCGATCGGCGGGAGGTGTCGAGCTCTGGCGCAAATCGTGGGTTTGGCCGTGCCCGCCCGGCGGAACGAAGCGCCCGCCGCGACGGCGACCGTCTTCGCGCTTGGAACTGAGCAGGAGCGTGCACCGGTGGCGGACGAGATCATGGACGAAGCGGTCGTCTGCGCGAAGCTGAACGAGGCGCTCGCGCCGCAGCTCCGCTCGGCGCTGGCCTACACGGTCGTGGCGGGCAGCCTGCGCGGCGCGGCGTACCAGGGCCTCGCGCACCGCTTGGCGGAGTGGGCGACCGAGGAGTTGGACGGCGCCCGCGCGCTCGTCGAGAAGATCACGTCGCTGGGGGGCCAGCCGGCCGCCGAGCCGGCGCCCATGACCCACCGGTCCGATGCCGCCGAGGCGATCCAGGGCCTCGTCGAGACGGAGCGCGAGGCGCTCGCCGCCCTCCACGCCGTCATCCCCGAGACGGGCCAGCAGCCCCGTTCCGAGGCCCTCGAGCACATGCTCGAGCACGAGATCATGCGCAAGCAGCACCACCTCGACGCGCTGCGCAGGGCGGCGGGCGACTGAAAGGCGGGGAGCCGCCCGCCCCCGCCGGTCAGGTGCCGGCTGACCGGGCGGGGCTGCGCCGGCCCGGCAGCTCGCGGTCGAGCAGCAGCAGCGCCGACGAGTCGTCTCCGATCATGCGCAGCTCGGCGACGATCTGGCGCACCGACGCCTCCTCCTCGATCTGCTCGCCGAGGAACCACTGCAGCAGCGACAGGCTCGCGTAGTCGCCGAGCTGGGACGCCAGCTGGTACAGGGCGCCGATGGCGGCGGTCACCTCGCGCTCGTGCGCGTGCGCCTGCTCCATCAGCTCCAGCGGGGACGCGTAGTCACTGCGGGGGGCGGCCAGCGGCTGGAGCTCGACCTCGGCGCCCCGGTCCAGGACGAAGTCGACGAACTTGAGGGCGTGCTGGGACTCTTCGCTCCACTGGGCGCGCATCCACGTCGCGAAACCGGTCAGGTCACGGGCTTCGCACCACGCCGCCATCTGCAGGTAGGCGTAGGCGGAGGCGAGCTCCAGCGCGATCTGGTCGTTGAAGCGCTGCTGCAGGGCTTCGTCCATGCCCGGGTCCTACCCCGCATGGTGCTGGAGGCCACGTCGCCGCTCGGCCATCAGCCCCGTCGGGCACGCTATGCGGCCGCGCCGGCCGGCCAGCACCGCCGGGCGCGGTCCGTCCGGGTCACAGCCGGATGGCGACCTCATGCGCGACGACGTCGAGCATGTCCAAGTCGTCGGTCAGCAGGTGCTGGAGCATCACGGCCTCGACGCCGGCGTCGGTGAGCTCTCCGAGCCGGTCGGCGGCCTGCTCCGGGGTCCCGACGACCCAGCTCTGTTCCAGCCCAGACAGCCACTCGCCGAACGGCGTCCCGGGGCCCGACTGCTCCCGCAACCGGTCGGCGCGGCGACGGAACTCGCGCTCGTCCGCGCCGACCAGGCACCCCGTCATCACGGTGAAGGCGGCGCTGGCCGGATCCCGTGCTTCGGCCTCGCAGGCCTCGTCCAGCGCCGAGCGCAGCTGTCTGGCGTCGGCCGGCGTGGGGGAGGGGCTGTTCATCTCGTCGGCGTAGCGGGCCGCCAGCCGGGGGGTCTTCCTGCGGCCGCTGCCCCCGACGATGATCCGCGGGCGGGGATCCGGTTTGGGCGCGAAGATCGCGTCGGCGAGCTGCTCGAACTCGCCGTCGAACGTGAAGCGTTCGGTGTCCGGGTCCCACAGCCCGCGCACGACCTGCAGGTGCTCGTCGAGCCGCCGGAAGCGGGTCGCGGTGTCCTCGAACGGGAAGCCGTGCATGCGGTGCTCGACCTCCATCCAGCCCGTGCCGAGACCGAGGTGCACCCGGGGAGCGTCGCCGACGGTTCCGGCCATCTCCGCCACGCTGGTGACGACCTTGGCGAGGTTGCCGGCCGCGCGGAAGGTGACGGGGCTGACCATCGTCCCCAGCGTGATGCGCCCGGTCTCGCGGGCGAGGCCGGCGAGGGTGGCCCAGGCATCGGTGGAGCCGAGCCCTTCACGTCCGGCGCCACTGGCGTAATGGTCGCTGCGGTACAGCCCGGCGAAGCCCAGATCCTCGCTGCGCCGGGCGACCGCGAGGATGTCCGTGTAGGACAGGCCCTCCTGCGGTTCGAGCATCACGTTCAGGCGCATCGTGGCCTCCTGCTGCCGGGCCGGACGTCGCGGCATCCTTGCCCGGCGCCGGGGCAGCTCACCCCGTCGGCCGGCCGCTGACGACGAGTCCGGTCAGCAGGTGCCGGGTCGCTGCGGCCACGGTGTCGACGGCGGCCTCGAAGGCTTCGGCGTTCGCGCGTGACGGCTCGCGGAACCCCGACACCTTGCGGACGTACTGCAACGCCGCGGCGTGGATGTCGGCGTCGGTCGGCGCCGTCGTGTAGGGCTCGCGCAGGGTCTTGATGCTTCGGCACATCGGCGTGCTCCTCTCGTAGGCCGCGGTACGCCATGACGTCGGCGAGCATCCTGCCGCACATGGACCGGCCGTGATCGGGGCCCGCCGGATCGCCTGCACCGCGATGCGGGGCCGGTCTGGTGACCGGCTCGAGCTGGCGTGACCGCCGGGTGCCTACGGCAGCCGGTGACCGTGTCGCGGCTGCCCGGGCGTGGCGGGACATCTCGTTGCGAGAACGCCGGGAGGCCGTACGACGGTCCAACCGTGGCCAGGCGCACCCGACCCCACGCACTGGGGCTGCGCGTGTCAGGCGCAGCAGTCGGCAAGCTCGTCGGCCCGCCAGTGTTCAAGGCCCTCCCGTCCGGCCACATAGACAATCGCCAGGCCGGCGAGGGGATCGGCCCACCACCAACCGAACAGGGCGTTCAGGGCGAGACCGGCCAGCAGGATCGCCGACAGCCACACGCACAACGTCGTCTCGGTGGCGTCAGCGGTCAGTGCCCGGCTGCCCAGCTGCTGGCCCACGCGGCGCTTGGCCCGCGCGAGCAATGGCATGACGACCAGCGACACCACGGCCAGCATGATGCCCACGAGGCTGTCCTCGGGTCGTGCGCCGATGACCAGCTTGCGGACCGACTCGACGCCCACCCCGGCGGCCAGCAGCAGGAACGTCGCGGCGATGATCCGCACGGCCCGCCGTTCGGCCGCCTGGGAGATGTCGCCGCGGCGGCGCTCCTTGGACAGCCGCCACACGATGGTGGCGCCGGCCAGGACCTCCACGTAGGAGTCGACGCCGAAGCCGATCAGGGCGATGGATCCGGCCGCCACGCCCGCCGCGATGCCGACGACGCCTTCGACGGCGTTCCATCCGATCGTCAGCCACGCCAGCGCGCGGCCCCGGCGCACCAGCCCGGCGCGGTCGTCGCGAACCGAACCTGCCGTCATCTCCGCAGCCACGTCCATCCCCTTGGTGGGCAGCGACACCCGATTCCGGGCGCTCCGACGGCGAGCCAGTATCCCACCACCGGCGGAGCCGGCTTGGGTCAGGGCGTCGTGAGGTCCTGTCTGCGCTGGAGGTACTCCTCGCGAGGCAGGTCGCCCATCGCGCAGCGCTCGTCGAGACGCTGGCGGGCAGCGGACGGCGCACTTCCGTCGCCGTGACCGCGCATGGAGCGGACCAGCCACACCGTGGCGACGACAGCCAGCGCGAGAACCGCCACGGCCAGCAGCCCCCACAGGAGCAGGTACAGGGCCATGCCCGCCATCATCCCGCCACCCATCACCTCGTCACCCGCTGCCGGTACTGTTCGTCGCCGTCTGCCCGCTGTCGATGGCGCTGATGATGCGGATGATGATGAGCCGGGACAACAGGCACGACGAGCGCCGGGACGCCTCGCCGGTCGCGGGTGACCGCCGTCCCGAGCGGGTCGGCAACCCGTAGCCGGGGGGTTCGGCCCGTGTCCGGACTGAGCGCCGGGCCCCGAGGTGCGGTCGCCTCTCCCGCCGGAGGTGAGCCACGCTGCAGCTTGGAAGCAACCGCGGGGCCGGAGGTCGCAATGGGACGAGCGCGCGGCACAAGCACCGGCAACACATGGCCTGCGACGGCCGCCGGCGGGGGAGCGGCGGCCGCCATCTGGCTCCTGCGGCACGGCACCTCCCCGGCGGTCAAGGCGTGGAACCCGCCGGCGGGACACCGTCTACCCGCGGGGCCGCTGAGTGTCCGCGAGCTGGGGTCCGGATCGCCGGCGACGGTTCTGCTCCACGGCCTCACGGGCTCCGGGGACTGGTTCGGCGCCGGCTTCGACCCGCTGGCCGATCACGGTCGCCTCGTCGTCCCCGATCTGCTGGGGTTCGGCCGGTCGATGGATCTCGCCCGCCAGGACTTCTCGCTCGACGCGCACGTCGCCGCACTCGACGAGATGCTCGACGATCTCGGCCTGGCGGAGGAGCCACTGACCGTCGTGGGCCATTCGATGGGCGCGGTCCTCGCCCTGCACTGGGCCTCTCGCCGCCCCAACACCGCTCGGGTGGTGGCCTTGTGCGCGCCGCTGTACAGGTCGCGCGACGAGGCCGCGCGCCACATCGCCCGGATGGGTCTGCTCGAAAAGCTCTTCGCGCTCGAGACACCGACCGCCCGCCTCACGTGCGCGTTCATGTGCGAGTACCGGGGCCTCGCCCAGTGGATCTCGGTTGCGGTATCCCCCCAGTGGCCCGTGCCGCTCGCGCGACAAGGCGTGCTGCACAGCTGGGAGTCCTACCTCGGCGGGATGAACGGCATCATCCAGCGGCCAGGCTGGGAGGAGGCGCTGCAAGCGCTCGACGGTAAAGAGGTCCCGGTCCTCCTCGTCAACGGTGCCAATGACCCGGTTCCGGTGAGGGGCCGTGCCGAGGAGCTCGCCGACCGCTTCGCGAGCGTGCACTCCATCGAGCACCCGGTCGCCGGCCACGACCTGCCCGCCTCGTACCCGGCCTGGTGCACGCCGTTGATCCGTCAGGGACCTGTGCGTCGCCGTGTCACAGCGGGCAGAACTCGAGGGTCGCGACGGGACCGAGAGCGGTCGCGGCCTCCGCGCCCGCAAGGATCATCGCAAGCGCCATCGTGACCACCAGGAGGAGCAGCAGTCCGCGGTCCCGCCACGTGGCCACGGGGTTGTCGGCGACAAGACGCCCGACGCGCCAGATGCACGAGCCGGCGGCGCCCAGGCCGGTCGCGGGGTAGCCGGCCAGCGCGACGTGACCCAACGTCGTCCCCACCGCGGTCCGACCGTGGCGACGAGCCGCCGCGTCGTCGGCCAGCGCCTCCAGGTGCCGCCGCAGGCAGTCGTACACCTGGCGACCGGCAGGGACAGGAGCGAGCCCGGCTGTCAGCAGCGTCGCCAGCGCCTCGATCGCACCGTGGCGGCCGCGCGCGTGCGCGAGCTCGTGCGCGAGGACGATGTCGCGCTGAAGCGGCGTCATCTCCTGCCAGAACGAGCGGTCGAGCAGGATGGTCGCTCGCAGCAGTCCCAGCGTGACGGCAGGCGTGGACAGGTTCGCCACCACAGCGACGCGCGTGGTCGGCCCGCCCGCGCCGTCCAGCGGCTCCCCCGCGGCGAGGAGCTTGGTGGCCAACGCTCGGGACTGCCGCAGTTGCAGGGACGTCGCCCGCAGACCGCGAAGGGGAAAGACCACCGCCCATGCGAGCAACGGGATCGTCCGCCACCAGACCACATCCCCGGTGAGCAGCTGACGCCACACGGCACCACACGCTTCGAGCCCTCCGGCGGCCGCGCCTGACGCGACGGTCACGGCCAGGGAGAACGACCCGAGCCAGACGGCTGCCGCTGACAGCAGGAGGAGGGCGACGGCGATACGAGGTGCGCGTCCCTCGCGCGAGCGGCACGGGCGCCATGCGACCATGACGAGGCCGGACACCGCGAGCATGGCGCCGTGGCTCACCGATCGTCGCCGCTGCCGAGAAGACGGCGGAGTGCTTCCACCTCGTCGGTCCTCAAGTCGGCCACGAAGTGCAGGAGGGCACCCCGGCGGTCGCCGGCGACGTCGAGTGCATCCGCCATGGTCGCTGCGGCGTACGCGTCTCGGGACAGCGCCGAGCGGTAGGACCAGGCTCGGCCCGCGCGCCGTCGTCGGAGCAGGCCCTTCTCATAGAGCCGGTTCATCACCGTCATCACTGTCGTGTACGCGAGGTCGCCGTCGAGGAGCTCCAGGACCCGTCGAACGGGGAGGAACTCGCCGCCGTGGTCCCACGCGATCCGCATGATCTTGGCTTCCAGCGACCCGAGCGGCGTGGTGCGGGGTTCTCCGGTCATCCTCAGATCAGACTACTATGCGCCGTAGGACGTCTGTGGCGGCGCGTCATCATCGCGTCGCGTCGATCGCGAGGTGCTCGGTCGGGCCGGGTGGGACGGGGCGACGAAATGAGGGAGTCGGGCAGGCGGCGCGGGCAGTTCGTGAGCGGCCTGGTCGCCGGAGCCCTCGCGGTGCTCATCGGTGCGTGCGGCGGCAGTGCCGCCGACAGTGGAGGTGGCGCCAGCGCCGCGGACCTGGTGCACGTGCATGGTCTCGGCGAGGCGCCCGAGGGCGGTTTGTACGTCGCGACGCACACCGGGCTGTACGAGGTCCGGGGCGACGAGATCCAGGCGGTCGGCGACGCGACGCACGACCTGATGGGCTTCACCGTCGCCGGCCCGGGTGACCTGCTCGCCAGCGGGCATCCCGACCTGAGCGTCGAGTCCCTGCAGGTGCCGGGCAAGCCGCCGCTGCTGGGCCTGGTCGCCAGCGACGAAGGCAGGCAGTGGACGCCGCTGTCGTTGCTCGGCGACGTCGACTTCCACAACCTCGTCGCCGCCCACGGCCGCGTGTACGGATGGGACTCGACCAGCGGCCGGTTCATGGTCAGCCAGGACCGCAAGACGTGGGAGACCCGCGCCGAGCGGCTGGCGCTATCGGACTTCGCGGTCAGCCCCGACGACCCCGAGACGATCGTCGGCTCGGGGGAGGGCGGCGTCGGGCGCAGCACGGACGGGGGGCGCACCTGGGAGGGAGTCAGCGGCGAGCCGTATGTCCTTTTGAGCTGGACCGACGAGGGGCTGTTCGGAGTGAAACCGGACGGGCAGGTCGCCGTGTCCGACGACGGTGGCGCCAGCTGGCAGCCGCGCGGCAGCGTGAAAGGCGCGCCCGAGGCGTTGCTCGTGACCGCCGACGCCGTCTACGTCGCCGTCTCCGGGGTCGGCATCGCCCGCTCAGACGACGGTGGCCAGACGTTCGAGGTGACGGTTGCAACCGGCAACAGCCATTAGGACGCACCTCAAACGCCGGGCGGCTTACGTCCAACGACTCCTTGCGGAGTCAGGACTTGGGCGCGGCGCGGAGCGACCGGCCGGCCCTTCTTCGGGTCCGGCGACCCCGGCGGCGCCTTTCGGAGCGCGGTCACCGGCTCGCGGCCTATTCGTCGGCGTCGAGCTGGACCTGCTGACGCAGCACGTCGAGCAGCTGCGCCATGAAGCCGTCGACCAGCCGGTAGTAGATCAGCCGCCCCTCGCGTCGCTTGCGCACGACCCCGGCGGTTCGCAGCAGCCGCAAGGCGTACGAGACCGACGATTCAGGCACCGCCAGCGCCAGCGCCAGGTCTCCCACGCACAGCTCGTCGGCGCCGGTGAGCGCGTACATGATCCGTGCCCGCACAGGGTCGCCCAGCAGCCGGAACAGCTCGGCGACCTCGGTCGCCTCTTCCGGAGAGGGCAACTTGGACCGGGCCATGGCGACCCGTTCGGGGTCGACGGGGTGCTCGTGGTCGCTCATCAGCCCCCTTCGCACGTTATCTCGACACCTGTACGGGTATGCAGAAGACGCAAGCGCCGTTTCCGGACCGTACCCAGGAGGAGCCCGTGAGCTACGCCAAGCAGATGACCGACACCTACCCGCGCTCGTTCAACGTCGACGCGGACAAGCTCGTCGCCTGCATCGAGGCGTGTGACGACTGCGCTCAGGCCTGCACCGCCTGTGCCGACGCCTGCCTGTCCGAGCAGCAGGTCGCCGACCTCGTCAAGTGCATCCGGCAGAACCTCGACTGTGCCGACGTCTGCCAGACCACCGGGCGGGTCCTGTCGCGCCAGACCGAGTACGACGCCACCGTGACGCGCTCCGTGCTCCAGGCGTGTGCGCAGGCCTGCAAGACATGCGGTGACGAGTGCGAGCGGCACGCGTCGATGGGCATGGAGCACTGCCGCGTGTGCGCGGAGGCATGCCGCCGCTGCGAGCAGGCATGCAACGATCTGCTCTCGGCCATGTCGGCCTGAGACGAGAACGAGGAGGCAATCAGTGGCTGCCAAGGATCCGGTGTGCGGGATGACCGTGGAGGAAGCTGACGCCGTGTCCACCGTCGAGCACGGCGGCACGACGTACTACTTCTGCAGCAAGGACTGCGCCGAGGAGTTCAGCGAGAACCCCGAGNAGCGCCCGCACCGACGTTCGTCGTACCCGGTGCCACCACCGCCGACGTGGAGGCGCTGCGGCTCGACCGCCGCCTGCGGATCGTCGACTCACCGCGCCACGCGACGGTCCTGCTCGTCGCCGGCGCGTTGCCTGCAACGCTGCACCGTCCGGTCGCGCTGGTGCACGATGCGCTGGCGCACCCGCGGGCAACCGTGTGGTGGGGGGACGGCGAGCCGGACCTCGACTGGCTGCGCGACTGTCCAAGGGCTGGGGGCGACGGCGACGTCGCGGCGACGGTCGGAGCGGTCCATGGTGATCTCATGCTCGGTCGGCGAGCATCCGACCTGCCGGTGCTGACGGCCACGACGCGAACCCCATGGGAGGGCGTCGGCCCATACGGCCACGGTGGGTCCGGGATGACGGGCGGCACCCCCCACGGTCGCCCGCTCGCCGAGCGGGCCGACGACCTGCGCGACGGGCTTGCCCTGGACGTCCTGCCGCTCACCGTCGGTCCGTTCTTCCCCGCCTTCCCCGCCGGCCTCGCGCTGCGCGTGTCGCTGCAGGGCGACGTGATCACCGAGGTCGAGATGCTGGCCGACCCCTTCCTTGCAGATTCCGCTGATCCGCCTCGGCGCACCCACACGTTCGACCGGGCGCGGACCGACGCCGTCGGCCTCGCGGAACTGGAGCGGGCGCGCGTCTCGCATCATCTGCGGGCACTGTCGCGCTCCCTTCGCACGCAAGGCCTGGGCGCCTTGGCGACCCGCGTCCTGGGCGCCGCGGTCGCCGAGCGCCCGCCGACGGACGCCGTGCGGCGCCTGCTCGTGACCGTGGAACGCACCGGGCTGGGACGCGCCGGCGCGGGCGTCGGCATCTTGACCGAGGCGTCCGTCGTGGGGCGAGGCCTCGGGCTGCTGGCCAGGGCGAGCGGCGCAGCGCAGGACGCGCGCGACGACGACCCCGCGTACGCCGGCCTGGCGTTCCAGCCGATCACCCAGGTGGCCGGCGACGCCCGGGCCCGTTTGCTGCAGCGGATCGCCGAGATCCGGCAGTCGTTGAGCCTTGCCGAGCGCGCTGGCGACCGTGTCCGTCAACCGGGACCGGCCCTAGAGGACCCGAGAGTCGGCGCAACGGCCGTCAGCGAGCTGCTCGGCGATCTGCTCGTCGGCGCGGAGTGGGGCGACGCCGTCACGACGATCGTGAGCCTGGACCTCGCGATGGGGCGTCGACCGCCGGCGGCCGTCGGCGCCGAGGCGGCGTGATGCCGGCGTGGCTGGCCGCGCCGCCCACCGTCGCCTTCGCACTCGCGGCTGGTGTCGTCGTTGCCGCGTGCCTCGACGCGGCGGTCGGCGACGTCGTGGCCCACCGCGTGCCGCGCTGGTCGAGCGTCGTTCGCCCGTGGCGTCAGGCGGCGGTCGTCGCGCTGCAGCGCCGGACGTCCAGCGAACGGCCGGACCGGCAGGCGTGGGCGCTCGCGCCGGCGCTGCTGCTGGGACTGGCAGCCGTGATGCTGACGGTCGTGCCGTTGGCGCCGGGCGTCGCGGTCGCCGATGTCCCCCACGGCATCGTGCTGTACGGCGCCGCCGCCGCCACCGTCCTCATCCCTGCGTTCCTGCAGGGATGGTCACCCAACAGCGCCTTGGCCATGATCGGGGGCTACCGCATGTTCGCGCAGGGCCTGTCGTCGATGATCCCCTTCGCCTTGGTGCTCATCGCCGCCGCCCTGCCCGCTCAGTCCCTGGCCGTCGGCGAGATCGTCGCGAGCCAGCAGGGCCTGTGGAACGTCGTGCGCACGCCGCTGGGCCTGCCCGTGTACCTCGCGACCGTGCCCGCGTTGGCCTTCTGGGGGCCGCTCGCGACGCCGGCAGGGCGCGACCTCGCCGGTGGCATCGACCTCGAGGCCGCCGGCGCGCAGCTGCTGACGTGGCGCGTCGCACAGGCCGGCGTCCTGGTGGGCATGTCCGCGGTCGGCGCCAGCGTCTTTCTCGGAGGCTGGGCCGGCCCGCTGCTGCCGGGGCCCGTGTGGGTTGTGCTCAAGACGGTGGCACTTCTCGCCGCGCTCGTCGCGATGTCGCACCTGGTCGCCCGCGTGCGCATCGAGCGTTTCGTCGTCCTCGCCTGGGTCGGACTCCTGCCGCTGGCCCTGCTGGACGTGTTCCTCACGGGATGGTGGTTGCTGTGAGCACATCGTGGGTGGTCGACATGGCCTTCGCGGTGTTCGGGATGGCGGCGGTGCTGACCGGATACCGCGTGTTCAGGACCGACTCCATGGTGCGCGCGTCGTTCTGGCTGCTCGCGTCCTTCGTCAACGTCGGGCTCATCCTCGTCTTGCTCAACGCCCGCTTCCTCGGCTTCTCGGTGGTGCTGATGATGGCCGGCGAGATGTCGGTGATGGCGATCTTCATGGTGATGCTCATGATGAACCCCGCCGGGCTGAATCCCATGACGATGGTGCACCAGCACCGCACGTCCCTCGCAGCCGGCCTCCTCGCCTTTCTCGCACTCGCCTCGGTCGGCGTGCTCGTCGACTTCCCCGACGACCCCGCGCGCGTGGAGCCGGCAACGGTGACCGCCGAGCTCGGCGCCGAGGAACTCGGCGACTCCATGCTGGTGTTCCAGACGGCCGGCGCCACGCTGCTGGCCACGATGATCGGCTCGATCGCCGTGACGAGCCGACGCGGTCGCTACGGCGACGCCGAGCAGGGGTCGGTCCCACCCCCACTGCGGCCCGAAGCGGACCCTGCGGACGGCGAGGGAGCGGCGTGACGCTGGAGACGGTGCTCGTCGTGGCCGCGGCGCTGGTCGGCGTCGGGGTCTACGGGGCGCTGAGCCAGCAGTCGTTCGTGATGATCATGATGGGCATCGAGCTGATCATCAACGGCGCGCTGCTCGCCGGCGTGGGCCTGTGGGCCTACAGCACCGGCGGCAGCCCGAAGGGGCAGATGCTCGGCGTTGTCATCCTGACGGTGATGGCCGTGGAGGCGGCGCTGGGTTTCGCCGTGATGACGAACATCTACCGGGTGCGCAAGGCCGACATCACCGAGAAGACGAAGCGGCTGCGCGGGTGAGCGCTCTCGCGGCGGTGGCGCTGCCGCTGCTCGCCGGGCCGGCGCTGTGGGCGGTCGGTGCCCGCCGGGCTCGTCGTCAGGTCGGCGGTGCGGCGGCGGCGGCGTTGGCGGCCACGCTGCTGCTGGCGGTCGTCGCCGCGGTCGACGCCTCGACGTGGGCACTCGAATGGGGTGCGGGTCTGCGACTCACCCTGTCGGCCGTCGGCGTCGCGGGCCCCGTCGCCGTGCTCGTCGCCGCGGTCGGCGCCACCGTCGTCGCCTACGCGAGCGTGCACGAAGACGACCCCGGTTTGGCGCGGCTGCTGGGACTGCTCGTCGCCTTCGTCGGTGTCATGCAGCTACTCGTCCTGGCCGCGGATCTGCTGACGCTGCTGATCGCCTGGGAGCTCAGCGCGGCGCTGTCGTGGGCGCTCATCGGGTCGAACTGGGCCAACGGCGGCGACGTGAGTCGCGCCGCGCATGCCTTCAACGTCACCCGCGCGGGCAGCCTCGGACTGGTCCTGGCGGCTGGCGCCGCGTTCGCCGGTTCGGGGTCGCTGGAGTACACGGCCCTGGACGGCCTGGACGCTGGTCTGCTGGCGGTGGTCGCGGGCGGGTTGCTCGTGGCGGCGGCGTCGAAGTCGGCGCAAGTGCCCTTCTCGCCGTGGCTGTACTCCGCGATGGCCGGGCCGACGCCGGTCTCGGCGCTGCTGCACTCAGCGACGATGGTGGCCGCCGGCGCCTACGCCTTGGTCCGCCTCGGCGAACCGCTGTCCGCCGTCGGGTGGTTCGGCCCGACGGTCGTCGCGGTCGGCTTGACGACCGCCGTCGCCGGCGGGGTCCTCGCCCTGACGGAGAGCCACGGCAAGCGGATCCTGGCGGCGTCGACTTCCGCGCAGTACGGGCTGATGTTCGTCGCCGTCGGGGTCGGCGCGAGCGCCGCCGCGGCCGCGCACCTCGTCGCGCACGGGCTGTTCAAGTCGCTGCTGTTCCTCGCCGTTGGCGTCGGCATCCACGCGACCGGGACCGCGGACGTGCGCAGCTGGCGGCTGCGACGTCGCCTGCCCCGGGTGGCCGCGGCGGCAGGCATCGGGTCGCTGGCGTTGGCCGCCGTCCCCCCGCTGGGCGCGGCGTGGACCAAGGAGCAGATCACTGCGGCGGCGCTGGCGGCCGGTCCGTTCGTCGGTGGGCTGGCGCTGTTCGCCGGCCTGCTGTCGGCTGCCTACGCCGCGCGGCTGTATGTGCTTTCGTTCGGCGGGCCCCCGCGGACGGGCGCCGCACCGCCAGCCGGGCGGGTGCCCACCGTCGAGATCGGCGCGGTGGCGGTCCTCGCCGCCGGCTCGGTCGCGCTCGGGGCGCTGTGGCTGCCGGGCGGGCGGGGCGTCGTCGAGGCGCTGACCGGCACCCGCGTCGCGCACGGCGCGGCCTGGGAGTTCGTGGTGTCGTTGGCGCTCGTCGCGACGGGGCTGGTTTGGGGCCGGGCCCTGGCCACGGACACCGAGCGCTCGGCAGGCGGCCTGCCGGCGTGGATGCGCCGCGTGACGGCCGACTGGTACCGCATCCCGACCGCGAGCCGGCGCCTGGTGGCCGACCCGGCGCTGGCGCTGGCCGCCGGACTGGCCCGCTTCGACGACGTCGTCATCGACGCGCCCGCGCGAAGCCTGGCAACGATCGGCGTGCGGGCGGCGAACGTCCTGCCGCGGTTCGACGACGCCGTCGTCGACGGGGCCGTGCGTGGTGCCGTCCGCCTGGGCAGGGCGCTGTCGCGCCTGCTCGGCTGGTGGGTCGAGCGCGGTGTGGACGGTGTCGTCGCCGCCCTGGCTGCGGCCACCGGTCGTATCGGCGACCTGTCGCGGCTCGGCGACGACCGTGGCGTGGACCGGACCGTCGAAGGGATCGCCCGCAGCGTCGGCGTCGCCGGTCGCCGGTCCCGCGCGCTGCAGTCCGGGCTGGCTCACCGGTACTACGTCATCGCCGTCGTCGGGCTGGCCGCCCTGTTCGTCGCGGCCGCCGCCGGGAGGTAGCCGTGCTCAGCGCCGCCGTGTTCGCGCCGCTTGTTGGAGCGGTCGTCGTGCTGCTCCTGCGACGTGCGGCGGCGGCCACCCAGCGCTGGACCGCGGTCGGCCTGGCCGCCGTTCCGCTGGTGCTGCTGCTGGCGGCGTGGGCGCGCTTCGACGGCACGGGAAGCTTCGAACTGGTGGAGTCGCTGCCGTGGATCCCCTCGCTCGGGGTGTCTTACAAGGTCGGTGTCGACGGGATCTCCCTCGTCTTGGCCGTCATGTCCGCGCTGCTGTTCGTCGCCTCGGCGGCATACCCCGTCGACGTAAAGGAGCGCGGTCACGAGTACTTCGCGTGGGTGCTGTTCCTCGAGTGCGTCTCTCTTGGCGTCTTCCTGGCGCTGGACCTGTTCCTGTTCTACGTCTTTTTCGACCTGTCGCTGGTCGGCATGTATTTCCTCATCGGTGTGTGGGGCCATGGCGAGGCGCGCCGCGCCGCGCTGAAGTTCTTCATCTACACCCTGGCCGGCTCACTCGTCATGCTGCTGGCAATCCTCGGGCTGTACCTGGCCACCGACCCCCTGACGTTCGACATGCCCACGCTCATCGCCGAGCAGCCGCTGGCCGGCAGCGGTTTGGTCGGCACGCTGGTGTTTTTCGGCTTCGCCTTCGGCCTGGGCGTGAAGACGCCGCTGGTCCCGGTGCACACCTGGCTGCCACCGGCACACGTCGACGCGCCGGCACCCGCGTCGGCCATTTTGGCTGGCGTTCTGCTCAAGCTCGGCACCTACGGCTTCATCCGCATCATGCTGCAGATGATGACCGAGCAGTTCGTGCGCTTCGCGTTCCCGCTGGCGGTCGTGGCGGTCGTGTCGATCGTGTACGGGGCCCTAGTCGCGTTGGGGCAGCCGAACCTCAAACGGCGCATCGCCTACACCAGCGTCAACCACATGGGCTACACGATCCTGGGCATCGCCGCCGCTGCCGCGGCGATCGGCGCGGGTGACGAGCGGGCGCAGGCACTCGCACTGACCGGCGCGACGGTCGAGATGGTCGCCCACGGGCTCATCACCGGGGCGCTGTTCCTCCTCAGCGGCAGCTTCTGGCAGCGTGGCGGCAGCTACGAGATCGCCGACTACGGGGGTCTCGCGGGACGTGCCCCGCTGCTGACCGGCGCTTTTCTGGTCGCCGCCTTCGCGAGTCTGGGCCTTCCGGGACTCGCCGGGTTCGTGGCGGAGTTTCAGATCTTTGTCGGCGCCTTCGCGGTGTACCCGGTGCTCGCCGGCATCGGCCTGCTCGGCATCCTGGTCACCGCGGCGTTGTTCCTGCAGCTGCTCCAGCGGCTGTTCCTCGGCGACCTGCCGCGGCGGTGGTCGAGCTGGCGGGACCTCGACCGCGTCGAGACCACCGTGCTGGCCAGCCTCCTGTTCTTCGTGGTCGCCATCGGCGTCTACCCGCGGTGGCTGCTGACGCCCATCGAGAGCGCCGCACGAGCGATCATGGGGACCTGAGCCGTGGACATGGCGCAGGCGGTCGCGGACGTCGTCCCGGAGGTCATCCTGCTGGCGGGGGCCGTCGCGGTGCTGCTCGTGGTGCTGTTCGTTCCCCGGCGCTGGCAGCGCCGGGCGCCGTGGCTGTCGCTCGGGGTCCTCGGCGCGGCCGCCGCGGCCACGGTCCCCCAGCTCGGCGCGACCCAGGCGATCGTTTTCTTCGACACCTGGGCCGTTGACGGCACTGCGGTGCTGGGCAAGCTTGTCGTTCTGGCGGCAGGCGCCGTCAGCGTCGGACTGACGGCCGAGTGGTTCCGCACCGACCCGCGTGCCGGCGAGCTGCAGACCATGCTGCTGTTCGCCACCCTTGGGGCGGTGCTGCTGGCCGGCGCCGCGGACCTGATGGAGCTGACGCTGGGCCTGCTGCTGTCTTCCGTCACGGGCTACGTCCTGGCGGCCTATCACCGCCGTTCGAAGGAGTCCGGCGAGGCGGCGATCAAGTACTACCTGCTGGGCGCCCTTGCCAATGCGCTGCTGCTGTACGGGGTCGTCATCCTGTTCGGCCTGGCCGCCTCCACGACGTATCCGGCGCTCGCCACAGCACTGCCGGCCGCCGACCCGCTCGGGCTCGTCGCGGGGTTCGGCCTGGTGCTGCTCGGCGTCGCGTTCAAGATCGGCGCCGTCCCGGTCCACGCCTGGATGCCCGACGTCGCCGAGGGAGCCCCCGCACCAGCCGCGGCCTTCCTGCTCACGGTGCCCAAAATCGGCGGTGTCATCGCCGTCGCCCGGCTGTCCGCAGTCCTGCTCGACAGCCCGGTCGGGTGGCGACCAGTCCTCGCCCTGGTCGCTGCCGCGACCATGACGCTGGGCAACCTCGCCGCGCTGTGGCAGGACGACGTCCGCCGCATGCTCGGCTGGTCCGCGGTCTCCCAGACCGGCTACGCGCTCATGGCGCCCGTGGCGCTCGGTCGCAGCGACCTCGCCATACCGTCGCTGCTGCTGTTCCTCGCCGCCTACGCCGCGGCCAACCTCGCCGCGTTCGGCGTCGTGGTCGAGCTGCGTGGGCGCACGGCGATCGGCGACTACGCGGGCCTCGGCAAGGCGCGGCCCTGGCTGCTGGTCGCGCTGACCGTGGCGTTCCTGTCGATGGTCGGCATTCCGCCGCTGGGTGGGTTCGCCGGCAAGCTCGCGCTGTTCGCCGCCACCATCGACGCCGGCTACGCCTGGCTCGCCCTGCTGGCGGTCGTCAACTCCGTCGCGTCGCTGTTCTACTACGCACGCGTTATCGGGCCCGNATTCCTGTTCTACGTCTTTTTCGACCTGTCGCTGGTCGGCATGTATTTCCTCATCGGTGTGTGGGGCCATGGCGAGGCGCGCCGCGCCGCGCTGAAGTTCTTCATCTACACCCTGGCCGGCTCACTCGTCATGCTGCTGGCAATCCTCGGGCTGTACCTGGCCACCGACCCCCTGACGTTCGACATGCCCACGCTCATCGCCGAGCAGCCGCTGGCCGGCAGCGGTTTGGTCGGCACGCTGGTGTTTTTCGGCTTCGCCTTCGGCCTGGGCGTGAAGACGCCGCTGGTCCCGGTGCACACCTGGCTGCCACCGGCACACGTCGACGCGCCGGCACCCGCGTCGGCCATTTTGGCTGGCGTTCTGCTCAAGCTCGGCACCTACGGCTTCATCCGCATCATGCTGCAGATGATGACCGAGCAGTTCGTGCGCTTCGCGTTCCCGCTGGCGGTCGTGGCGGTCGTGTCGATCGTGTACGGGGCCCTAGTCGCGTTGGGGCAGCCGAACCTCAAACGGCGCATCGCCTACACCAGCGTCAACCACATGGGCTACACGATCCTGGGCATCGCCGCCGCTGCCGCGGCGATCGGCGCGGGTGACGAGCGGGCGCAGGCACTCGCACTGACCGGCGCGACGGTCGAGATGGTCGCCCACGGGCTCATCACCGGGGCGCTGTTCCTCCTCAGCGGCAGCTTCTGGCAGCGTGGCGGCAGCTACGAGATCGCCGACTACGGGGGTCTCGCGGGACGTGCCCCGCTGCTGACCGGCGCTTTCTGGTCGCCGCCTTCGCGAGTCTGGGCCTTCCGGGACTCGCCGGGTTCGTGGCGGAGTTTCAGATCTTTGTCGGCGCCTTCGCGGTGTACCCGGTGCTCGCCGGCATCGGCCTGCTCGGCATCCTGGTCACCGCGGCGTTGTTCCTGCAGCTGCTCCAGCGGCTGTTCCTCGGCGACCTGCCGCGGCGGTGGTCGAGCTGGCGGGACCTCGACCGCGTCGAGACCACCGTGCTGGCCAGCCTCCTGTTCTTCGTGGTCGCCATCGGCGTCTACCCGCGGTGGCTGCTGACGCCCATCGAGAGCGCCGCACGAGCGATCATGGGGACCTGAGCCGTGGACATGGCGCAGGCGGTCGCGGACGTCGTCCCGGAGGTCATCCTGCTGGCGGGGGCCGTCGCGGTGCTGCTCGTGGTGCTGTTCGTTCCCCGGCGCTGGCAGCGCCGGGCGCGTGGCTGTCGCTCGAGGTCCTCGGCGCGGCCGCCGCGGCCACGGTCCCCCAGCTCGGCGCGACCCAGGCGATCGTTTCTTCGACACCTGGGCCGTTGACGGCACTGCGGTGCTGGGCAAGCTTGTCGTTCTGGCGGCAGGCGCCGTCAGCGTCGGACTGACGGCCGAGTGGTTCCGCACCGACCCGCGTGCCGGCGAGCTGCAGACCATGCTGCTGTTCGCCACCCTTGGGGCGGTGCTGCTGGCCGGCGCCGCGGACCTGATGGAGCTGACGCTGGGCCTGCTGCTGTCTTCCGTCACGGGCTACGTCCTGGCGGCCTATCACCGCCGTTCGAAGGAGTCCGGCGAGGCGGCGATCAAGTACTACCTGCTGGGCGCCCTTGCCAACGCGCTGCTGCTGTACGGGGTCGTCATCCTGTTCGGCCTGGCCGCCTCCACGACGTATCCGGCGCTCGCCACAGCACTGCCGGCCGCCGACCCGCTCGGGCTCGTCGCGGGGTTCGGCCTGGTGCTGCTCGGCGTCGCGTTCAAGATC
Source organism: Egibacteraceae bacterium (assembly GCA_030446745.1). Lineage (GTDB taxonomy): Bacteria > Actinomycetota > Nitriliruptoria > Euzebyales > Egibacteraceae > JAUJMS01. The sequence goes on from JAUJMS010000018.1 coordinate 19,215, forward strand.
GGCGCCGTCCCGGTCCACGCCTGGATGCCCGACGTCGCCGAGGAGCCCCGCACCAGCCGCGGCCTTCCTGCTCACGGTGCCCAAGATCGGCGGAGTCATCGCCGTCGCCCGGCTGTCCGCAGTCCTGCTCGACAGCCCGGTCGGGTGGCGACCCGTCCTCGCCCTGGTCGCTGCCGCGACCGACGCTGGGCAACCTCGCGCGCTGTGGCAGGACGACGTCCGCCGCATGCTCGGCTGGTCCGCAGTCTCCCAGACCGGCTACGCGCTCATGGCGCCCGTGGCGCTCGGTCGCAGCGACCTCGCCATACCGTCGCTGCTGCTGTTCCTCGCCGCCTACGCCGCGGCCAACCTCGCCGCGTTCGGCGTCGTGGTCGAGCTGCGTGGGCGCACGGCGATCGGCGACTACGCGGGCCTCGGCAAGGCGCGGCCCTGGCTGCTGGTCTCGCTGACCGTGGCGTTCCTGTCGATGGTCGGCATTCCGCCGCTGGGTGGGTTCGCCGGCAAGCTCGCGCTGTTCGCCGCCACCATCGACGCCGGCTACGCCTGGCTCGCCCTGCTGGCGGTCGTCAACTCCGTCGCGTCGCTGTTCTACTACGCGCGCGTTATCGGGCCCGGATACTTCGAGCCGGCCGCCGCTCCCGTGCCGGTCCTGGGCAGCGCTGCGGCGGTCGCGACGGGCGTGGCGGCCGCGGCGACGGTGCTCGTCGGCATCGCGGCTGAACCGCTGCTCGACGCCTTCACCACCGCGCAGTTGTTGCCTAAGACCGTCATGCTGGCGCGTTCACCCTCGACACCTACGCCCACGTGGTGCCGGGCATGCAGGCAGAGGCCGCCGATCGCCTCGCCGCGATGGTGTTCGGGACGTGACTTCGATGCGCTGTGACCAATCCGTGACCAAACGGCCCGGTACTCGATCCACCGACGGACCGGTCGCAGACCGAAAAGTGCTGGTCAGCGCGCTGCGTGGGTGGTGGTCAGGGGCGGGGTCGAACCGCCGACCTTCCGATTTTCAGTCGGACGCTCGTACCAACTGAGCTACCTGACCTGGCGCGGAGCTGACGGGATTTGAACCCGCGACCTTCACCTTGACAGGGTGACGAGCACTCCTAACTGCTCCACAGCTCCAGTGCGAGCCCCCGGGTGTCGGCCGTGTCAGTAGGCCGTGCAGGACTCGAACCCGCTCCGCCGGATTAAAAGTCCGGAGCTCTAGCCTGTTGAGCTAACGGCCCGTAGGTGCGAGCAGCGTACCAACCAGGCGGAGCGCCGGCTGAGTGTAGCCGCGCCGCCCCGGCGGCGCGACCCTGCGTCAGCCGGCCGCAGGCGGCGGCGCGCAGGCGGCGCACACGCCATGGACGACGAGGTCGACGTCCTGGGCGACGAACCCGTGGCCGCCGGACAGGTGGGCGCGCACCTGCTCGACGAGGTCGCCCTGGTGGTGGTCCACCGTCCCGCACGCCCGGCACACCAGGTGGAACGCGTCGTCGGGATGCGCGACCTCCCAGTGCCCCGGCCCGTCGCCCAGGCGCGCCTCCTTTGCCAAGCCGAGGTCGGCGAGCAGCGTCAGCGTCCGGTACACGCTCGCGACGTTGAACTCGGGCACCGTGCGCGACACCCGCGCGTGGATCTCCTCGGCGGTCAGGTGGTGCTCGGCGGCGCGCAACACCGACCACACGAGCTGGCGCTGCGGCGTGAGCCGGTAGCCCTCGTCGCGCAGGCGGTGTCCGACGTCCATGGCGCCAGCATGCCGCACCGACAACCCCCGGTACGCTCCCGGCGATGATCCGCCTGCAGCTGCGCAGCGAGCTCGACCAGGCGGTGCTCGACGAGATCCTCGCGCTGATCGACGCCGCGACGCGCATCGAGGGGCACCGTCCGGTCGGCGAGCACAAGTACTCGCACCTCGCGGTCGGGGCGACCGGCTGGGTCGGCGTCCTCGCCTACGCCGGGTCGCAGCTCGTCGGCTACGCGCACACCCGCTGGAACGCCGCGGGCGACACCCCCCGCATGGCCGTCGAGATCGTCGTGCACCCGGATTGCTACGACAGCGACGTCGCCCGGCTGCTGCTCGACGAGGCGCAGGGCGTGCTCGCCCGTGCCGGCGGTGGCGTGCTGTTTCTGTGGGTTCACCGCGTGGAGGACGCCGAGGCGACGCTGGCGCGCCGGCTGGGCTTCGCGGTGCAGCGCCAGCTCGCGTTCATGACGCGCCGGTTCGACGCGCCGCCGACGGTGCGTCCGCTGCCCGCCGGGGTCACGCTGCGCGCGTACCGCGGCGGCGTCGACGCCGATGAGCTGCTGCGCGTGAACAACGCCGCCTTCGACGGCCATCCCGAGAACGGCGGCTGGGACCGCGCCGAGCTGGCCGCGCGGACCTCGCGGGAGTGGTTCGACCCCGCCGGGCTGCTGCTGGCGTGGCGCGGCGACGCCTGCGTCGGCTTCCACTGGACGAAGTGGCACGCCCACGACTCCGACGAGACGCCGGCGCACGAGCCGGTCGGCGAGGTCTACGTCCTCGCCGTCGCACCGCAGGAGCAGGGCGGCGGGCTCGGCCGCGCGCTGCTCGACGCGGGCCTCGCGCACCTGTACGCGCGCGGCTGCCGGCAGGCGATTCTCTACGTCGACTGCGCGAGCACCGGCGCCGTGGCGCTGTACGAGTCCGAGGGCTTCACGCTGGCCTACCGCGAGGTCTGCTACCAGGGGGTCGTCGCGCCGCTGGTCAGCCACGCCGGCAGCGACCTGCGCCGCCCCGGCTTCTGAGCTACCGGACGCCTCTCAATCGAACAGTTCGCCCAGCCGGATCCTCACGCCGACGGCATCGAGCTCGTCAGCCCGTCCGCACTGTCGAACCGAGCCGTAGACGCTGCCGGAGGGGTCGGTGTGCACGTGCACGACCCCGGTGCTGGTGTCGATCACCCAGTAGACCGGCACGCCGACCGCGGCATAGATGCCAGCCTTGCGACCGAGGTCAAGCGTCAGCGAGGTGTCGGCCACCTCGATGACCAGCAGCGCGGTCTCGGGGTGGCGGTCGCGCGGCGCGTCCGCGGGCACCACCGCGATGTCGGGCTCTGGCTCAGAGTGCTCGCCGGCGGCCAACGGCAACTGCACCCGCACCCGCGCGCGTCCGATGAGCGCCGGCATCAGCCGCTCGTTCAGCGCCTCGACTATGCGGGCGTGGGCCACTCCCTGCGGCCTCGCGATGACCAGTTCCCCATCCAGCAGCTGGAGGCGGTCGTCTTCGCCGAAGACACCCCGCTCGACCAGCACGTCGAACTCGACGCGCCGCAACGGCCGAACCCTCACCTCCGTCATACCGCGGAGGGTAACCGCTGATGGATCCGAGCCCGCTGCCGGCGTCGCGCCTACTCGGCCTCGGGCACCGGGATGGTGCGGTCGAAGGTCACGACGTCGCCGCGGATCGCGAAGCGCTGCAGCGGCCCGCGAACGATCGTGCGTCGGTCCTTATCGTAGAAGTGGTAGTAGCGCGTCGGGCGCCGCGGGAAGTCGGCGGCGAGTAACGACGCCCGGTCGCCGGCGGCGCGCAGCGGCAGCCCGACCCCGTCGAAGATCGTCGCCAGGACGTCGTCGGTCGTCGCGGGGCGCCGCGACACGGCCAGCTCGCCGCCGGCCGGGGCGCCCGGCGGCTTGACGAGCAGCAGCGGGCGCGACCGCGCGCGGCTGAACGCCTCGCTGTAGACCCCTGCGCTCTGCACCTCGACCAGCCCGTCGCCGGTCGCGCGGTAGCGGCTGCCATGGTCGGCGTGGACGACGATCATCGCGTCGTCGAACCGCCCGAGCCGGCGCAGGGTCGCGAGGAACTCCTCGACGAGCAGCAGCGCGCAGTCCGCCTGCTCGACCGGTCCGGTCTCGCGGCCGGGGGTCGTGGTGCAGTCGCGCTCCAGCACGGTCGGGAAGTGCGGGTGGATGAGGTGGACGAGCGTGTAGCGGCCGCTCGCGGCCAGGGTCGGCTCGCGCTGGAGGAACGCGCGGAAGCTGCGCACCGACAGCAGCGGCGCGTCGTCGGGTAACAGTCCGGCGCCGGTGAGCTGGTCGAAGTAGCGCGCCGGGATGACGCGCGCGGCGACGGGCTCGGGCAGCGCCGCGTACGCCCACAGCGACGTCGCGAGCCCCGCGTAGCCGGGCAGCGTGCCCGACGCAGCGACGTCGCGGTGCAGGTAGAGCTGGTCGAAGGGCGAGCGGCGGGTGTACTGGCTGAGAGTGTGGATGTAGCCGGTCGTGTGATAGCCGGCGTCGCGCAGGCGCTGCAGCGACGACTCCGGTCCGTGCAGCGCCGCCGCCGCGTAGTCGGCGGGCGCGACGTCGTAGGCGTAGTCCTCGCCGGCGAACATCGACGCGACGGCGAGCTCCGTGCGCCCGAACGGCGTCGTCGCCTCGGGGTAGTAGGTGAACCCCGCGAGCGCCTCGCGCACCCGCGGGCGCAGGTTCGCCTCGAACATCTCGGTCTGGAACTCGTCGAGCAGCACGTGGTAGACGTTCGGCAGGTCGCTGTTCGCCGCGCCGGCCGCCGTGTCGGCGACGTCCGCTCCCGTCGGCGTCGCGGCGCTCGCGTCGCCGGCACGCAGCGCGAACACCGTGGAGGCGCCCAGGACGACGAGCAGGATCCCGCCAGCCCCGCTGAGCGGTGCCACGACCGACGCGAGCGGGCGCCGGCGCAGCACGACGGTCGCGACGAGCAGCGCCGCGACCGCGGCGAGCGCGGCCGCGACGGCGCCGGTCGCGGGGCGCAGCAGCGTGTAGCCGAACCACGCCGGCGCCGTGAGCAGGTAGGCGACCAGCAGCGTCGCCGTGCGCCGGCGCGCCAGGTACAGCGCCGTCCCCAGCGCGACGAACGCCGCGCCGGCGGCGAACACGTACGCCCCGGCGGCGTAGCGGTCGCCGAAGTACTCGCGGTTGCTGCCGATCAGGCTGAGCATCGGGTACGCGAAGATCACGGCACCCGGCGCCACGATCGCCGGCAGGGCGCGCAGCAGCCCCGCCACCGCCGTCGCCATCAGACCTCTCCGGTCTCCGCGTCCTCGGCCGGGTCGGTCCCGTGCCGGCGTGTCGGGCCGTGCGGGTCGAGCTTGTAGCCGACGCCGCGCACGGTGCCGATCAACGCCTCGTGCTCGGGGCCGAGTTTCGCGCGCAGGCGCCGGATGTGCACGTCGACCGTGCGCGTGCCGCCGTAGTAGTCGTAGCCCCACACCTCCGCCAGCAGCTGCCCGCGGGTGAACACCCGCCCCGGGTTGCCGGCCAGGTAGTGCAGCAGCTCGAACTCGCGGAACGTCAGGTCCAGGGGGCGGCCGCGCAGCCGCACGACGTAGCTCGTGTCGTCGATGCTCAGCTCGCCGACGCTTGCCGCCGGCTGCGCGCCGCGGGCGCGGGCGCGTTCGGCGACCAGCCGCAGCCGCGTCTCGACTTCCGCCGGCTGCGCCGAGGGCAGCAGCCAGTCCGAGAAGCCCCACGTCGCCTTGAGCGCCGCCAGGCCGCCGTCGGACACGACCGCGACGACGGGGCGCTCGAGTTCTGCGACGGCGGCGGCACGGCACACCTGCGACGCGGCGGCCAGGTCGCGGGTCGCGTCGACGACGACGACGTCGGTGGCCCCGACGCTGCCCAGCGAGTCGGGCGACAGCGGGGCGGCGGCCAGCGTGTGGTCGAGGAACTCGAGTGCCGGCAGCAGCGCCTTGCCGCCCCCCGGGGCGTCGGACAGCACGAGCAGGTGCACCGGCGCCCTCCCACCTGTGGTGTCGTCCCCGAATCTGTCGCCGAGTCGCGCCACCGCGGTGGCGGCGGGCTGGCGTCGCTAGCATCCGCGCGCGTGCCGGGGCCGTCAACGCGACGCACGAACGCCGCGGCGGTCGCAGGCCCGCGCGGGCCGGTGCGCCGCCTGCTCGACGTGTGGGGGTTCGTTCCGGGCTTCGCGGTCCCCGCCTTCGACGTGGCGTTCAGCGCCCGCGACGGCGTGCGCCTCGCCGCCTCCTACCTGCCCGGCCCGGCCGCGACGGCGGGCGCGGCGGGCGTCCCGGCGGTCGTCGTGCTCCACGGCTTCGCCGGCCACCGCCGCAAGCCGGCGTACGGGTACCTCGCCGAGCGGTTGACTGAGGTCGCGGCCGTGCTCGCCGTCGACCTGCGCGGCCACGGTCGCTCGGGCGGCGCGAGCACGCTGGGGCTGACCGAGACGCTCGACGTCGCCGCCGCCGGCGCGTGGCTGCGCCGGCGCGGGCACCGCCGGGTCGCCCTGGTCGGCGCCTCGATGGGTGGCACCGCCGCGGTGCGCGCTGCGGGCGCCGCCCCCGCCGGCGCCTACGACGCGGTCTGCGCGATCAGCACGCCGGCGGTGTGGGGGCTGACCGACACGCCCGCAATGCGCCAGCTCACTCGCGTCGTGACCGTCGACTGGTACCGCCGGCTGTTCGGCGCCGCGCTGCGGATCCGGATCGCCCCACGGGCATGGCCGTCCGGACCACCCGGCCCCCACGACGCTGACCGCCCGGCGCAGCCGCTCGACGCCGTCGCCGGCGTCGCGCCGACGCCGCTGCTCATCGTCCATGGCGTCGACGACCACTACTTCGGCGTCGAGCAGGCGCAGCTGCTGTTCGCCGCCGCCCGCGAGCCGAAGACGCTGTGGCTGCAGGCCCCGGGGTTCGGCCACGCCGAGGACGGCTTCACCCCCGCCTTCGCCGACCGCCTCGTCGTCGCCGTCGCGGCGGTCCACCACAGCGGCCGGTGGCCGGATCAGGCGAGGTCGGGGCCGCTGCGTTCCAGCTCGGCGAGCAGCGTGTCGACCGCGGTCGCGTCGAGTTCGTCGCGCGTGCCGAGCAGCTGCGCGCAGAACGCCGACGCCTCGCGCTGGAGCTGCCAGCGCTCGTCGTGGGTCAGGCCCAAGTAGTACGACAGGCGGTCGGCGAGGACCTCGACGCCGACGATGCGCACCGTGCGCAGCAGCTCGGCGGCCTCGTCCGGTGTCGCGCGCCCGCCGGCGTAGACCTCGTCACGGACCTCGGCCCACGAGCGGTCGTCGAGATCGCCCTGCTCGAACACCGTCAACAGGCCGCGCAACGCCGCCGCGCTCGCCGCTCGCGCCCGGGTCGTCGCCGCCGGTCCCCACCCCGCGGCGGCCGGGAGCAGGTCGACCCAGCTGCTCGCGATCGCCTCCTCCAGCTCGTCGAGCAGCGCGGCGCCTACGGCGGCCACCTCCGCCCTGCGCCTGGTGTCCACGCGCGTAGCCTACGGACCGGGCACCAGGAGGACTCGAGGAGGCGCGGCGATGGCGGTGGTCGTGCGGCTGTTCGCGGCGCTGCGCGAGGCCGCCGGCGGCGACACCGCCGAGGTCGCGGCCGGCCCGCTGCCCGAGATCCTCGCGACGTTGTGTGAACGCCACGGCGCCACGTTCCGGGCGCGGCTGGGCTACGCGACCGTCCTGCTCGACGGCAGCGCCGTCGACCGCGACAGCGACGTGGCGGTGCCCGACGGTGCCGAGCTCGCCCTGCTGCCGCCGGTCAGCGGCGGGGCGCGACGCGGGCCGGGGCGCTGATGGCGCTGGTGGCCGCCGGCGCGCTGGCGGTGGCGGCCGTCGCCGCGGCAGCCGCCGGCGCGCGGCCGTTCGGGTTCGTCGTCGCCGCCGCCGCGGCGGCCGGGCTGGTCGACGTGTCGGGGCTGCTGGGGCGCGCCGGAGCGCGGCCGGTGCTGCTCGCGGCGGCGCTGTCCGCGGTCGTGCTGCCCGCCGCCGCGGTGCTCGACCCGGCCGGCGGCTGGGAACGCGCGCCGGGCTTTCTCGCCGGCACGCTGCTCGGCGGCTTCTTCCTGGCGCTGGCGTTCGGTCGGCGGGCCGGGGTGACCGCAGCCATCGCCGCGACGAGTCTCGCGGCGCTGTTGATCGGTCTCGGTGCCACCGCGCTCATCGAGCTGCGCTCCTTGGAGGCGGGCTTTCGCTGGACCCTCGCCGTGGTGCTGTTCGCGGCCGTTCCGCCGGCCGCCGGCGCCGTCGCGTCGCGGCTGCCGGCGACGCGCCGACTGCCTGCGCTGGCGGCGCCGGCCGTCGCCGCCGCCGCCGTCGCCGGGGCGCTCATCGCGGCGGCGAACCCGCCGTTGGCGCCGCTGGCGACCGTCGCGTTGGGCGTCGTGACCCTCGCCGGCGTCGCCGCCGGTGCGGCGCTGACCGGCGCGCTGGCCGCCGAGGCGGACGCGGGCGCGGCCCGGCCGGTGGGCCGGAGGCAGAGCCCGGCGGCCGGGCGGGGGCGAACGGGCGCCGCCCTGGGGTGGTGTTCCCGCTCGTCGCGGGGGCGCTCACCGCAGCGCCGGCCGCCTACCTCGTGGCGCGGGCGGTGCAGGGGTAGTGCGCCGGCTCGGGTGCCTGGTCGTCGTGCTCGCCGTGCTCGGCGGCGGGCTCGTCGCGGCGGACGCCGTGCTGACCGGGGTCGCCGAGCGGCGCGCCGCGCAACGCGTCGGGGAGGCCCTCGGCGCGCCGGCGTCGGTGGACCTGCAGGGCTGGCCGGTGACGCTGCGGCTGCTGCTCGACGCGGTGCCGCGCGCCGACGTCGTCGCGACCGACGTTCCGGTGGGCGACGCGACGATCCCGCGGCTGCGCGCGACGCTGAACGACGTGAGCGCCACGCTCGGCGGCGACGTCGACGCCCGCGGTGGCCGCTTCGCCGCCGAGTTCGACGAGCGCGCCGTGGAGCGCCTCGTCGGCCTGCCGTCTGGTGTGCGCCTGCTCGGCATCGAGCTCGTCGACGACGCCGCGCGCCTCGAGGTCCGCGGGCTGCCGGTGGTGCGTGCCACCGCCGACGTCGTCGGCGACGACGTCGTGCTGCGCCCCGTCGGGCCGCTTGTCGACCGGCTCACGTTGACCGTGCCGCTCGACGGTCTGCCCCCCGGCGTCACGGTCCGCGACGTCGCGATTCGGCCCGGCCGGCTCACCGTGCGCGGCTCACTGGACGCGCGCATCCTCGACCAGGCGAACTGACACGGCCGCGCCGACGGTGCGGCAACGTTTCTCCTGCGCGGATTCGGCGCGGAGGCGGCGTCGCGGGCATCATCGCCGGGGTAATCCCCGTAGCGCCAGTGCAAAGCCGATGGAGGATTCGTGCCGCCCTCGCCGGTGCCGACCGTCGAACGCCTCGCCGGCCGCCGGCCTGGCGTCAGCGTCGCGCGCGCGCTCGGCTCGACGACGCGGGCGGGAATCTACGAGCACCTCAAGCGGGCCGGTGCCGCGCTGACGGTGCGCGACGTCGCGGCGACCTTCGACCTGCACCCCAACGTCGCGCGCACGCACCTGGAGCTGCTCGCCGACGCTGGGCTCGTCGTCGTCGGGCGGCGAAAGCATCCCGGCGGCGGGCGCCCCGCGAAGGTCTACCTGGCGCGCGACGAGGCGGCGGCCGGGCTGGCGCCCGCGTCCGCGGCCGGCCTGCGGGGCAGCGGCGCCCCGGGCGCGGCGCTGCTCGTCAAGCTGCTCGTTACCCTGCTCGACGGCGAGGCCCGCGGTGGGCTGCTCGCGCGCGCAGCCGAGGTCGCGGCGGCCGAGGGACGCCGCCTCGTCGCCGCCATGCCCGTCTGCGCGGAGGCCCCCGGCCTGGAGGCCGCGGCCGCGACGGCGGTGCGCGCGCTGCGCTCGCACGCCCCGGAGGCGCGCGTCGTCAAGGGCGGCAGCGACTGGGTCGACGTCGCCGGCGTCCGGGGCCTGTTCCGCATCGCCGAGCCGGTGCGCCCGGAGCTCGCCGAGGCACTCGAGCGTGGACTCGTCAGCGGCGCGTTCGCCGCCGCCGGCGCCGCCGTCACGCTCACGGACGCCGGCACCGCGCCCGGTGGAGGCCAGACTTGGCGCGTCCGCACCGCCGCGCCGGTGTCGCCACGTACGGCGGTGGCGACCGCCGGTACCGTCGACGCGCGCGGTCTGCAGCGTGAGGCGGGCGTCGTCTCGGCGATGCGCACGATCACCGGCCTGCGCCCCGGCGAGGTGCTCGAGGTCCTCGCCGAAGGGCCGGGGTCGCCGGCCGCGTTCGCCCGCTGGGCGGACCGCGCCGGCCACGAGCTGCTCGGCGTCGAGCGCGCCGCCGACCCGACGGGACGCCCCGCGATCCGCCTGCTGCTGCGGAAGGGCTCGTGATGCGCGCCGTCCTGCTCGTCTCCGCCGAACTGCCGTGGGCGCTGGCGCTGGCCGGCCGCTGGGCGACCGCCGGCGACACGGTCACCGTCATGCTGCTCGACCGGGCCGCGGGCGCGGTGCGGCCGGGGGCGGCGGCGGCGCGCGACGTCACGGCCGCCATCGCCGCCGGGGTGACGGTCAGCGCCTGCGACGACGCGCTGCGCCGGCGCGGGCTCGACGGGGCGGCGCTGGTCGACGGCGTGAAGATCGTCGACCTCGACGAGGTCGCCGACCTTGTCACCGACGGCGCGGACCGGGTGGTGTGGCTGTGAGCCGGCGCACCGTGGCGGTGGTGCTCAGCGACGGCGCCGCCGGCGAGACCACCGCGACCGCCCTGCGCCTCGCCGACCGCGTCGCCGCGCGCGGCCACCGCGTCACCGTCTACGCGCGCGAGGCCGCCGCCGGGCTGGCCGCGGGCGACAGCGAGGTCGCCACGGCCGTCGCCGCGCTCGTGCGCCGCGGGGTGCACGGCGGCACGCTCGACTGGGTCACCGACGCGGCGGCGGCCGAGCGTCTCGGCGTCGCCGGGCGGCAGGCGCCTGGGGTCGTTCCCGGCGACTGCGCCGACCTGTGGGCCTTCCTGCGCAACGCCGACGTCGTGCTCGCGCCCGGAGGGCCTTGCTGATGGCGCGCCGAATCGTCAGCGTCTTGCGCTGCGGCCCCGCGGCGCTGCGCGGCAACGCCCCGGCGCTGGAGGCCAACGCCTACGCGGTCGCCGAGGACGTCGATCTCGTGCTGGTGCTGCGCGGGGCCGCCGTCGAGCTGGCGGTCGCCGGCGCTGACGCGCGTGCCGGCGACCTCGCCGGGGTCGCGCTCCCGCCGGCCGCCGGTGTCGCGGACCTGCGCGGGCTGGTCGAAAGCGGCGTGCGGGTGCTCGCCGACGCGGGCGACCTCGCCGTCGCCGGTCTCGGTCGCGACGACCTCGTGGCGGGCGTCGAGGCCGCCGACGCCGAGGTCCTCGCCGCGACGTTGCGCGGCGCCGATGCGGTGGTGACCTGGTGACGCTGACGGTGGACGTGCCGGAGGCCGCCGCACGCCTGGAGGACGCCACCGCCGACGACGTGCTCGCGTGGGCGCGCGCGACCGTGCCACGCCTCGCCGTGACGTCGAGCTTCGGCGCCGACAGCGCGGCGCTGCTGTCGGTCGTCGCGCGGGTCGACCCCACGATTCCCGTGCTGTTCATCGACACCGGGCTGCACTTCGCCGAGACGCTGGCGTACCGCCGGGCGCTCGTCGAACGCCTGGGACTGCGCGACGTCCGCGACCTGCGGCCGGTGCTCGGCGTCGGGGCGCAGGCCCGCCAGGAGGGTGGCGGGCTGTACCTGCGCGACCCCGACCGCTGCTGCCTGCTGCGCAAGATCGCGCCGCTGGACGCCGCGCTCGCCGACTTCGACGGCTGGGCGACCGGGGTCCGCCGCGAGCAGACGCTCGATCGTGCCGGCACGCCGGTGGTGTCGCTCGCGCGCCGGGGCGACCGCGACCTGGTCAAGGTCGCGCCGCTCGCGCGCTGGACTGCCGCCGACGTCGAGCGGCACCTCAAGCGCGAGGGCCTGCCGCGCCACCCGCTCGCCGACGCGGGCTACCCGTCCATCGGCTGCGCGCCGTGCACCAGCGCCGTGCGCGGCGACGGTGCGCCGCGCGAGGGGCGCTGGCTGGGCAGCGCCAAGACCGAATGCGGCATCCACCTCGAGTACCCGGAGCAGCCGTGACCGAGATCGACGTCCGTGGCCCGCGCTTCTCGGCGGCGCTGACCTGCGCCGTGCTTGCCGCCGCCGTCGTGGCGCGCGCGCCGGCGCTGCTCGCCGTGCAAGTCGGCGTCTTCGCGGTCGCGGCACTCGCCGGGCTGCGCTGGTCGCCGTACGGCAACCTGTTCCGGCTGCTCAAGCGGCGCCTCGACCTTGGCCCGCCACCGGCGACCGAGCCGGAGGCCGGTCCGCGCTTCTCGCAGCTGATGGGGCTGCTGTTCACCGGCGCCGGGCTCGCCGCGATCCTCGCGGGGGCGCCGACGCTGGGCTGGAGTCTCGTGCTCGTCGTCGTCGCGCTCTCGGGCGTGCTCGCCGCCACGGGGCTGTGCGTCGGCTGCCGCGTGCACGCCGTCGCCGCGCAGCTGCGGGGCCGACGGGGCGCGACCGGCGGGCGGGGCGCTACCGGGCTCGACCCGGCGCGGCTGCGGCGCCTCGGCGTGCCCGCCGGGGCGGTGGCACTCGTCGAGCTGACCGCCCCAGGCTGTGTCTCGTGCGCCGCTGCGCGCCGCGTGCTCGACGCCGTCGCCGCCGACCGTGCCGACGTGGCGGTCGTGGCGGTCGACGTCGCCGCCGACCCGGCGCTCGCGCGAGACTTCCGAGTTCTGCGCGCCCCGACGACGCTCGTCGTCGCCCCCGACGGGGCGCTGCGCGCCCGCCTGGCCGGCGTGCCCGCACCCGCAGCCGTCGCCCGCGCGCTCGACGGCGCGAAGCAGGAGATCCGCGCCGGCGGGACGAATTCGTAAGGGGGCGAACACTCCGCGAAACGTCGCGGCGCCCCGCTCGTTGTACCGACGTACCCGCTGTCTGCCGAAGGTTGTTCTCATGCGCTTCGCTCGCCTGCCGCTGGTCCTCGTCTTCACGCTGCTCGTCGCGCTGGTTCCCGGCGTCGCGAACGCGCACTTCGGTGACGGCGACCGCCCCGAGACCCTGTCCACCGACGTGGCACCGGTCGCGGCCAAGGACATGGTGCTCGACCCCAAGTCGGACGGCTTCAAGCTCGTCGGGCACAGCCCGCTGCTGTCGCGCGGCATGAACGCGGCGCTGGCGGTGCACGGCGACTACGTCTACGTCGGCAGCCGCACCGACGGGCAGCCGCAGCACCGCAACTCGGGCATCCTCGTCGTCGACGTCAAGGACCCGAAGAACCCGACGGTGGTCCACGAGATCGGCCCGCCCGACGCCGGCCTGGTCGGTGAGACGAGCCGCGAGCTGCGCATCTGGCCGCAGCAGAACCTGCTCATTGTCATGAACTTCGGCTGCAGCTCCCTGATCCACGCCTGCGTCGGCGGCGAGGTCAAGGGTTCGCGCTACACCTTCTTCGACATCTCCGGCGAGAACGCCGCGAAGCCGAAGCTCGTCGCGACGTACACGCCGAGCCGGACGCCCCACGAGATGTTCCTGTGGGTCGACCCCCAGCAGCCGGCCGAGCGCGCGCTGATGTTCTCGTCCACGCCGACGAGCAGCCGGACGGCGCCGAACATGATCGTCACCGACATCTCCGAGGCGCGCGACGGCAAGTTCTCCGAGGTCGCCAAGTGGGTCGCGCGGTTCCCCGGCGGGGCCGGTGAGGACCGGCGACTGCACTCCATGGGCGTGTCCAACGACGGCACGCGCGCCTACCTCGCGTTTCTCGGCTCGGGCTTTTTGACGCTGGACACCTCGCAGGTCGCCGCCGGTGTCGCGAACCCGACGATCGAGCACGTCGGTGACCCCAAGGACCGTGCGTCGTGGGGCAACCCCGGCGCGCACACCTCGCTGCGGCTGCCTGGCCGCGACATCGGCTTCGCCACCGACGAGGTCTACGGCGACCTCATCGACCCGATCGCCGACAACGCCCACGGCTGCCCCTGGGGCTGGGTGCGCCTGCTCGACCTGTCCGACGAGACCAAGCCCAAGGTCATCAGCGAGTACAAGGTCGAGGAGAACACCAAGGCATACTGCGACAGCCCCGCCGGCGGCAACCCCGCGAACACGACGTTCACGAGCTTCTCCGCGCACAACCCGACGGTGACGCGCAAGCTCGCGTTCGTCACGTGGCACTCCGCCGGGCTGGAGGTCATCGACACCAGCGACCCGACCAAGCCCGCGCGGGTCGGCAAGTTCAAGCCGACGCCGCTGCCGTCGGTCGGCACCGAGGACCCGGCGCTCGGCCTTGGCCTCGACAAGGTCATCATGTGGAGCTACCCGGTGATCTCCGACGGGCTGATCTACGTGGTCGACGTCCGCAACGGCCTGTACATCCTCGAGTACACCGGCCCCAAGCGCGGCCAGGTCGACAGCCTCAACTTCCTCGAGGGCAACTCGAACCTCGGCGACGCCCTGCGGCTCGAGCCGGTCGAGGGCGCGCCGGTTCCGGCGCCGCGCGAGACTCCCGTCGCCGCGCCGCTCGCCCGCCTGATCACGCGCAACCTGTAGCGACGTGCCGGCCGCCATGAGCCGGGGGCCTCGCGCCCGCGGCATCGTGGCGGCCGTCGCGCTGTTGACGGCCGGCGGCTTGGCGGCCGGCTGTGTCGGGACGCGGTTGAGCACCGGCGGACGCCCGTTCGTGCTGCCTTCGCCGGCGCCGACGGCCGCGGCCCCGGACACGCCGGCGCGGCCGGTGCGGTTGCCGGCGCCGTCGTCACCGACCGTCGTGCCGGTCCGGCGCCTGCTCGACGCCGGGGCGTACCGAGGCGAGGGGTACGAACTGTCGCCGGCGCCCGACGTTGCGGCCGGCGCGACGGCCGGGCCGTTCGGGCAGCTGACCGCCGACGTCCGCGTCCAGCGGCGCCTGCTCGTCGGCGACGCCGGACTGGCCGGAACCCTGACCGTCTACTGGGTCGACGGCCGCCACGCCGGGGCGGCGTGGCGTGCGGCGGTGGCCGACGCCGTGGCATGACGCGCGAGAAACTCATCCCAATCCATGCGCGGAGTTAATCGCCGATGGCCAACGAGGACGAGTGAGCGATGCGCGGAATCGGTCCTCGCCCATCCGCTGGCCCGCCGAGCAGTGAGGGGGCGCCTAGCGCCGGGCGTGGCCGGGGGGCGCGAACGACGGCTGCAGTCGGCGCGGCGACGCGTCGTCCGGTGGCATAGCCTGCGCCGATCCGGTGGCGCGAGGGGGTGCGGTGGACGACGAGCCGCCCGCGGTGCGGGGCGAACCGCCCGCGGCGCCCCGCGTGGTCCGCCCCCGTCCGGACGCGCCGCTGGCGGACCGCCTGCTGCCGTACCTGCCGGTGCCTCCGGCGGTGGAGCATGCAGACGCGGCGCCGCCCGCTGCGCCGCGCACCGAGGACGCCGCACCGGCGCAGAGCGCCACGGCCGCCGCCGTGCCAGCGAGCGCGGCCGCGACCGCTGGCTGCCGGCGCATCGCGGTGGTCTCGCGCAGCGGCGGCGTCGGCAAGACCACGACGGCGGTGCTGCTCGCTGCCGCACTCGCCGCCCCGCGTGGTGCGCGCGTCGTCGCCGTCGACGCCGACCCGGGCGGCGGTCTCGGCGAGCGCGCCGGGCTTGCTCCCGGCGCCACCCGCGGCCGGGTCCCGACCATCGCGCCGGCGGTGGGGGCCGACGTCGTGGCGGACGCCACCTGGCTGCGCGAGCCCGACGCCCGCTCGGTCGTGGCGCAGCTCGCCCGCCGCTACCACGCGATGGTGTTCGACACCCGGACCGGGCTGCTCGCCGACGCGACGCAGGCGCTGCTCGCACACGTCGACCAGGTCGTCGTCGTGACCGTCCCGGCGGTCGATGCCGTGCGCGGGGCGGTCGTGGCGCTGGAGTGGCTGCACGCCCACGGCCATGCCGGGCTGGCCACCGTCGCGGTCACCGCGATTGTCGCGCCCCCGGCCCGCGGCCCAATCGACGTGGAGCGGGTGGCGCAGGTGCTCGCCAGCCGATGCCGTGACGTCGTGGCACTGCCGTGGGACTCAGCCTTGGCGTCGGGCGGCGCCCTCGATCCCGCCGCGCTGCGTCCCGAAACGCGGGCGGCGTTCCTGCGTCTCGCCGCGGTCACCGCCGGCGAGGCGGCTCAATAGACCAGCGCGGTGGCGCCCTCCGCGGTCGCCAGCTCGACGAAGCGCGCGGAGCCGGCCAGCTGCGTGCCGGTGCGGAAGTCGCTCTCCGAAAGACCCCGTCGGGTCGCGCACGGAGTGCACACCGTGACCGTCGCGCCGCCGGTGTAGATCGCGTCGAGCAGGTCGACCAGCGGTGGGGCCTCGGGCAGCTCCAAGACCGTCGCCACCGTCGGCTGCGCGAGGCGCACCCCTTCGACCGCAAGGAACAGGTGGACCTCGAGACCGCTGGCGAGCGCGACGGCGGCGACGTTGCACGCGATGTGCGCGCGCTCCGGATCGTCGAGGGCGTGGGTGGCTTTGACGACGAGCGATCGCGGCATGCCGGGGTCCTTGGGGTGGCTGCTAGGGTGCCTGACCGACCTCTACCCCGTCGCAGCCGGGAATGCTCGGCGCCTGCCGGAGATCGCATGGACTTCGCGCTCAGCGACGAGCAGCAGGCCTTCTACGCGACCGTGGTCGACTTCGCGCAGCGGGCGGTCGAGCCGGGCGCCGGCGCCCGCGACCGCGAGGGCCGCTTCGACCGGACGCTGTGGGACCGCCTCGGCGAGCAGGGACTGTGCGGCCTGCCGATCGCGGAAACCTACGGCGGCTCCGGGGCCGACGCCGTCACGACGGGCCTCGCGTTGGAGGCGCTCGCCTACGGCGGACACGACGCCGGGTTGCTGCTGTCGCTCGGGGCGCACCTCACCATCGGGGCGAAGCCGATCGAGCTGCACGGCACCGAGGAGCAGCGCCGGCGCTACCTGCCGCGGCTGTGCAGCGGCGAGTGGATCGGCAGCTTCGGCATCACCGAACCCGACACCGGGTCGGACACCGCGGCGATCACCACCTCGGCGCGCCGCGACGGCGACGGCTGGGTGCTCAACGGCACGAAGACGTTCATCACCAACGGGCCGGTCGCCGACCTGTTCACCGTCGTCGCGCGGACCGACCCGCAGGCGTCCGCGGGCGCTGGCATGACGGCGTTCGTCGTGGAGCGCGGCACGCCCGGTCTGGCGGTCGGGGCGCGGCTGGACAAGATGGGCAACCGCTCGTCGCCGACGTCGGAGATGGTGCTGACCGACTGCCGCGTCGGTGACGAGCAGCGTCTCGGCGACGAGGGCGCGGCGCTGTGGCAGGTGGCCTTCGAGTGCTTCGACTGGGAGCGCACGGTGATGATCGCCAGCGCGGTCGGCGGCATGGCGCGCACTCTCGACGACGCCGTCGCCTACGCCAAGCAGCGCTCGGCGTTCGGCAAGCCCATCGCACAGTTCCAGGCGGTGTCGCACAAGCTCGCCGACATGCGAATCCGCCTGGAAACGTCGCGGCTGCTGCTGCGCTACGCGGCGTGGCTGAAAGACCAGGGCCGGCCGCACCAGCTGGAGGCGTCGATGGCGAAGGCCCACGTCGCCGAGTGCGCCACGCGCAGCGCCGAGGACGGCATCCAGATCCACGGCGGCTGGGGCTACATCAAGGACTTCCCCGTCGAGCGGGCGTGGCGCGACGCGAAGCTGACCAGCCTCGGCGGCGGCACGACCGAGATCCAGAAGGTCGTCATCTCCCGCCTGCTTCTCGGCGAACCCTGACCCGCGGGTACAGGTGGGCGGGGCGGGTGCCGAACATCGGAGGAATGCAGCTACCGCTCTCTGACGGGCGGGCGAGGCGGATGCTCGTCGCGCTCCTCGCCGCCTGCGACCCGCTCGGCCGTGTCGAGGCGGGCTCGCCGCCCGACGTCTACGACGCCCTGGCCACCGCCATGCTCGCCGAGTTGCGCGCCGGCGCCACCGCGGTCGAGGTTCAGATCCTGCTCGCCGCACACCGGCCGGTGTCGCCGGCCGCGGCGCGGCGCTTCGCCGCGGCAGCGGTCGACTGGTGGGCGCACGCCGAGCCGCGCTGGGCGGCGTTCGCGGCCACCGCCTGACCCGCGGTCTGCCGGCGACACCCGGCGCCCCGCGGCCTTCAGCGCTCCGGGCCGGCGGCGGCGCGGTCAACGACGAGGGTCGCGCGCTCGCGGGCGACGTGCGCGGCGGGGATGTCGCCACCGGCGAGTAACGCCGCCACGGCGTCGACCTTGTCCGCGCCGGCGACCTCCCACACCAGCGTCCTGGCCCGGTCCAGCGCCGGGTAGGTCAGCGTCATGCGGCGCAGCCCCTGGTAGGGACCGCTGAGCGCCACGTCGGCGTCGCGCACGCCGAGCACCGGGTCGCCCGGCACGAGCGACGCGGTGTGACCGTCCGGGCCGAGGCCGAGATGGACGACGTCGAGCACGCCGTTGCAGACCCGGCGCAACGTCTCGGCGTAGCGGCCCACCGCCCCGTCCAGGTCCGGGTCCGTCACGGGCATGAGGTGCGCGACGGCCGGCACGTGGGCGAGGAGCTCGCGGCGCAGCGTCGTCGCGTTGCGGTCGTCCGACCCGTCGGGCGCGACGCGCTCGTCGACCTGGAACACCTGCACGCGCTCCCACGCGAGATCGGCGCCGGCGAGCCGGCGCAGCATCGGCGCTGGCGTCGATCCGCCGCTGAACGCGACCGTCGCGGCACGCCCCGCGCGCAACGCGGCGCGAAGGGCGGCGGCGACGCGGTCGGCGACCGCCGCTGCGAGCGCATCTCGGTCGTCGACGATTTCGACGGCGAGCGGTGCGGTCACGCGCGGTGCGGCAGGTGCCAGCGGCGGGGGGCGATCAGCGCCTCCGCGGCGTCGGGGCCCCACGACCCCTGGGGGTAGACGTGCAGCGGCGGAGGGTCGGCGAGGACGTCGGCGACCAGCTCCCACGTCCGCGCGATGCCGTCCGCGCGCGTGAACAGCGTCCGGTCGCCGAGCAGCGCGTCGTGGAGCAGCCGTTCGTACGGCCCGATCGCCTCGGACCCGAACGAGCCGTCGTAGGTGAACGTCATCGACGCCGGCGCCAGGGTCAGCGTCGGACCGGGACGCTTGGCGAGAAACGAGATGCGCATGCCCTCGTTGCCGCCGAGCTCCAAGGTGAGGTGGTCGTTGGCCATCCCGTCGCGCGGCAGGTCGGGGAACAGCCGTTGCGGCGGCTCGCGGAACGCCAGCGTCACCGACTGCCGGCTGTCGGCCATGGACTTGCCGGTCCGCAGGTAGAACGGCACCCCCGCCCAGCGCCAGTTGTCGACGCACGCGCGCGCCGCGACGAAGGTCTCGGTGTCGGAGTCCGGCGCGACGCCGTCGGCCTGGCGGTACCCCTCGTACTGCCCGCGCACCATGTCCTCGCCGCGCAGCGGCACCATCGACTCGAAGATCTTCGCCTTCTCGTCGAGCAGCGGCTTGGCCTCGAAGGCGTACGGCGGCTCCATCGCGATGACGGCGAGGACCTGGAACAGGTGCGTGACGATCATGTCGCGCAGCGCGCCGGTGCGCTCGTAGAACCCGGCGCGGGTGCCGATGCTCAACGTCTCGGGCACGTCGATCTGCACCGAGTCGATGTGCTGGCGGCTCCACACCGGCTCGAACATGCCGTTGGCGAAGCGCAGCGCCAGGACGTTCTGCAGTGTCTCCTTCCCCAGGAAATGGTCGATGGTGTAGATCTGGTCGTCCTCGAGCACCCGCTGGGTCAGCGCGTTGAGCTCGGCAAAGCTGTCGGCGTCGAGCCCGAACGGCTTCTCGTAGACGACGCGGGCCCGCTCGACGAGCTTCGCCTCCTCCAGCGCCTCGGTGATGACCGGGAACGCCGGCGGCGGCACCGCCAGGTAGAACAGCCGACGGACGTCGCTGCCGAGGTCGCGCTCGGCCTCCGCGACAGCGTCGCGCAGCGTCTCGGTGTCGCCCGGCTGGAACTCGAACGACACGTAGCTCAGCCGGTCGGCGAACACCTGCCATGCGCCACCCGACGGACGGGTCCCGCAGAACTCCTCGATCGCGTCGGCGGCGAAGGCGTCGAACTGCTCGTCGCTGAACTCGCTGCGCGAGTTGCCGATGATCCGCCAGTTGTTGGGCAGCAGGTCCTCGGCGTGCAGGCGCCACAGCGCCGGCAGCAGCTTGCGCCGCGACAGGTCGCCGTTGCCGCCGAAGACGACGAGCACGGTGTCGGGCGGCGTCAGGTCCGTCACGTCGGTTCCGAACGCGGACGCACGGCGTGGCCACCGAACTCGTTGCGCAGCGCCGCGAGCAGCCGGTTGCCGAACGCGTCGTCGGCACGCGAGGCGAACCGCGTGAACAGCGCCAGCGCGATCGTCGGCGTCGGCACCGCGGCGTCGATCGCGGCCTCCACGGTCCAGCGGCCCTCGCCGGAGTCCTCGACGTAGCCGGCGACCTGCTCGAGCCCCGGGTCTTTGTCCAGCGCGGAGGCGGCGAGGTCGAGCAGCCACGACCGCACGACACTGCCGTGGCGCCACACCTCGGCGATCTGGTGCAGGTCGAAGTCGAACTCGGCCGCCGACAGCAGCTCGAAGCCCTCGGCGTAGGCCTGCATCAGCGCGTACTCGACGCCGTTGTGCACCATCTTCGTGAAGTGGCCGGCCCCCGCCGGGCCCACGTGCGCCCAGCCGTCCGGCGGCGCCAGCGTCGTAAGGATCGGGGCGAGGCGCTCGACCGCGGCGTCGTCGCCGCCGACCATGAGGCAGTAGCCCTCGCGCAACCCCCACACCCCGCCGGAGGTGCCGGCGTCGACGAGGCGGACGTCGCCGCCGGCGGCCAGCCACTCCGCCCGCGCCAGCGTGTCGGTCCAGCGCGAGTTGCCGCCGTCGACGATGGTGTCGCCGGCGTCGAGCAGCCCGCCGAGCTCCTCGACCGTCCGGTCGGTGATGTCACCGGCGGGCACCATGACCCAGACGGTGCGGGGCGCGGGAAGCTGCTCGACCAGGGCGGCGAGCGAGTCGGCGCCGAGTGCGCCGCCGTCGACCGCGGCGGCGACCGCGTCGGCGTTGAAGTCGAACGCGACGACCTCGTGCCCCCCGCGCAGCAGGCGCGTGGTCATGTTCGCGCCCATCCGGCCCAGCCCCACCATCCCGATGCGCATAGCCGGTGTCTATCCCGCGGCCGGGATCGGGAACCCTTCGCGCAACGCTCAGGAGAAAAGAAGCAGCCCGGCCCCGTGGGGCCGGGCTGCGGGCATCCAACGCTCGTTCGTCTTTGCGCTCGTCCCCGGCGGCGAGCAGGGCTCGGAGCCGGGTGGGTTGGGTGTGACCAGGCCCACGGACGGACGAGTGGGTGACGAGGTTGGATTCGCGAGGCGTGCCGATTCGGTCCGGATGCCTCCAGTTGACCGGGCAGCGCCTAGCGCCTCATCACCTCAACGGTCACGCAACAACTATCAGAATCCATGCTGTTGGACCACCTCCTTTCCGTCGTGCCGCCAGCATGACACCGAGCGGCGCCGTCGGCAACGTCACGGCCACTTCGCGTTCGACGCAAGCGGCGCACGGGGCGCGCGGGGCGCGGGCTTGGGGCGCGCGCCCCGTGTGCGCGTTCGCCCGGGCGCTGCGTGGTGGCGACGCGGGCGTAGCGTGGCGGGATGGCACTCCTCGTCGACGAACCGGCCGTGCACCGCGGCGGCGACGCCGTCGTCGTCGTCGGCGGCGGCGACCGCCTCGGCGACCTGCACACCTTGCTGTCGCAGGCGCTCGCGGATGCGGCGCCCGGCGCCGCCGCCGACTTTCTGTTCCTCGACGCCAAGGGCAACGCCCGCGCGGCCGGGCGCGCCGTCGTCCGCCGCGACGACGTCCTGCTCGTCGTGCCGGCCAGCGTCGCGCCCGGGTTCGCTGCAGCGCTGGAGCAGTACCGCTTTCTGCTTGCCGTCGACGTCGCCCTTCCCGGACCGGGGCTCGCGGTCGCCCGGGTGCGCGGGGCCGGGACGGTCGAGCTGCCCGGGGCGCCGGACGAGGCGATGACCGCTGCCTTCGACGGCGACGGGACGCTCGTTCGCGACCGCTCCGGCGGCGTTGACCTCGTCGGCCCGCCCGAGTGGCTCGACGCGCGGATCGCCGCGCTCGACCTGCCGCCGGCCGACGACGCGGCGTACGCGGCATGGCGGATCGCCGCCGGCGAGCCGGCCTGGGACGCCGAGATCCGCCCCGGCCGTCGGGCGCAGGAACTGGGGCTGCTGCCGACCCACGTCCACCTACGCAAAGGCTGCTATCCGGGGCAGGAGTCGATCGCGAAGATCCACAACCTCGGCCGTCCGCGCCGGGCCCTCGCGGTCGTCGAGCTCGCCGGCCGGGTGGTGCCCGGCGACCCGGTCGCCGCGGGCGGCAAGGTCGGCGAGGTCACCAGCGCGGCGCCGCTCGGCGCGGCATGGGTGGCGCTCGCGCTGTTGCCGGTCGGCGCCGACGGGTCGGTGCTCGGCGACGGCAGCGTGACCGCCGGCGACGCGACGGGGCGGGTGCGCTTCCGCGTCGGCGAGGGGCTGGCCCAGCCCGGCGCCTGACGCGCCGGGGGACGGGTTAGGCGACGAGGCGGCGCACGACGTCCAGCGACTTCTTCGCCTGCGCCTTCGGCTGGATCTTGTCGAACACCGCCGCCACCTTGCCCCGTTGGTCGATCACGACGGAGGACCTCACCACGCCGAGGTAGCGCTTGCCGTACAGCGACTTCTCGCCCCACGCGCCGTACTTGTCGATGACCGTGCGCTTGGGGTCGGCGAGCAGCGTGTGCGGCAGCTCGTACCGTGCGGCGAACGCGGCGTGGCTGTGCTCGTCATCGGGGCTGATGCCCGCGACCTCGACGCCCAGCTCGCGGAACTCCTCCCAGTGGTCGCGGACGTCGCAGGCTTGGGTGGTGCACCCCGACGTGTCATCGCGCGGGTAGAAGTACAACACCACCGGCGCGCCGCGGTGCTCGCGCAGCGACCACTTCTCACCGTGCTGATCGACCAGCGTGAACTGTGGCGCGGTGGCGCCCTGCTCGACGTTCATGCTTCCTCCCCGGGATCAACGGCGTCGTCGTCCGGCGAGGATGCACGCTAGCGTCGGGGCGGATGCGGATCCTGGTCGTCTGCCTGGGGAATATCTGCCGCTCGCCGACCGCCGAGGCCGCGTTGCGCGAGGCACTCGTCGACGCGGGACTCGACGACCGGGTCACGGTCGACTCGGCCGGTACCGGCGACTGGCACCTCGGCGAGCCGCCCGACCCACGCATGGTCGACGCCGCCGCCGCGGCGAGGCTGACGCTGGGCGGCAGGTCGCGATTGATCACGCCCGCCGACTTCGACGCCGACCTCATCCTGGTCATGGACGCCGCGAACCTGCGTGACGTCCGCGCCCTGGCGCCCGACGACGCCACCCGCGCCAAGGTGCGGCTGTACCGCGAGTTCGAGGACGACGCCGACGGCACCGAGGTCCCCGACCCTTACTACGGCGGCAGCGAAGGCTTCGCCCACGTCGTCGACGTCGCCCGCGCCGGCGCCCGCGGCATCGTCCGCCACCTCCAGCGCATGGGCGTCTAGCCGCACGCAGCACTTCTATGGTCGCCACGCCAATTGTTTCTGCTCCGCACCAAGTGCAGACTTCGCCCGCAAGTCCTCCACGTGCTGTCGCGTGCGATCGCGGACACATATCGCACGCCGCCGGGACAACGACGAAGGCCGCCGGGATGCCGGCGGCCTTCGTCGCAGGGCGAGGCGGCTTAGCTGAAACCGCACTCCTTCACGTTGTTGGTGCCGAGCTTGTCCTGGAGCTCGCACTCGAGGGCCGGTTGCCTTTCTGTTCCTCTACCGATTCAGGGCGACTTCGTCGTGGCCGGTGGCAACTCCTGCCGCCGGCCTGCACGGGCCCGGCGACCCCGCCCGGGGGTAAGCACCCGCGCGGGGCGGGGTGAGGTTTTCCCCGCAAAACACCCAAAGGGCGCGCCCCCCCCCCAGTCCCGGGGCCGAACGAACCCCGCGCGCGGTGGTGCGGCGGTGGGCCCCGCCCCCCGACCCCAAGCTACCGCAACCCCCCGTGGTTTTTGGGGCGGGGGCCGGGG
>JAUJMS010000044.1 GCA_030446745.1 Egibacteraceae bacterium
CGTTGATGATGCGCAGAACCTCCAGACCCGCGATCTGGCCGGCCTCCTTGGTGGCCTGGCGCTCGGCGTCGGAGAAGTAGGCGGGGACGGTGACGACCGCTTGGGTGACCTCCTCGCCGAGGTAGGCCTCCGCGTCGCGCTTGAGCTTCATCAGGATCCGCGCGCTGATCTCCTGCGCGGTGTAGCTCTTGCCGTCGATCGTGGCCTTCCAGTCCGTGCCCATGTGGCGCTTGACCGACGACAGGGTGCGGTCCGGGTTGGTCACCGCCTGGCGCTTGGCCACCTCGCCGACGAGCACCTCACCGGACTTCGAGAACCCGACGACCGAGGGTGTGGTCCGCGCGCCCTCGGCGTTCGGGATGACCGTGGGCTCGCCGCCTTCGAGCACCGCGACGACGGAGTTCGTCGTGCCCAGGTCGATACCGACTGCTTTCGCCATGGAGTGCGTCCTTTCGTGCCCGCTGCGGGCGTGCGTGGTGGAGTCCGACGCGGACGAGCCTACCCATGAGAAACGGGCGTGCAACATGTTTGAGCGCACCTGGCTCAGGTTCTCGTGGCCTGCGCGCGTGCTGCCCGGCGGTGTCGCTCGCGCTCAGGTGTGCCAGCGGTGCGAGACCCGGCGGCCGCGGGCGTCGGCCTCGTTGGACCCGTGGAAGACGAGCATCAACACGAACGGGGCGAGCACGACGGCCGCGGCGAGCACGACCATCAGCCACGGCGACACGGCGACTCCTTGCGCTGGTGCGGCGGTTGCGTCACGACGCGGGCAGAGGCGTCGGCGTGGTGCGGATCGTCCACCCCGGCTCGAGGCCGACGGTGTCGAAGTACCCCGCGGGGACCTCGAGTGCACCCCGGTAGGCGACGCCGGGGTCGTAGATCCGGCACGGGTCCTTGCGACACGGGGTCATGTCGAGCACCTCGAGCACCTCGCCGTCGGCCGCGAAGAACGCGATTGACAGCGGGATGCGGGTGTTCTTCATGTAGAAGCCGCCGCGGTTGTCGCCGGGGAACGCGAACACCATCCCGCTGTCGTCGGGCAGGGCGTCGAGGTTCATCAGCCCCCGCGCGCGTTCCGCCGGCTCGTCGGCGACGTAGACGTTCAGCGGTCGCGCGCGGTTGCGCTCGTCGACGAGCTGCGCGACGGCCGTGGTGAACGGCGGCAGCGCGGGCAGCGCCGCGTCGCTGGCCGGGGCGTTGGATGGCGGGCCGGGCGGGCTCGGCGGGGCGGTCGTGGTGGGGGCCGGGGCGGTGCTCGGCGGGGCGGCGCTTTGCCCGGGCGAGGTACACGCGGCGACGAGCGCGACGAGCAGGCCTGCGGCGGCGCGGCGCATCTCGCCAGGATAGGTCAACTCACGGTGACGTCCCGGGCCGGCGAGCGCCCGCGCAGGTTCCGCGCGTCGGCGGCGCGCACGACGCGCAACGTGATGGTGCCGCGGCGGTGCGGGCGCCAGCGCACGACGTAGCGGCTGTCGCCGTCGAGCCGCGCGCTTGCGACCGTCTTCCAGCCGTCGGCGCTGCGCCGCTGGAGGGCGACCAGCTTGCCGTCCTTGGCGGGGCGCACCGCGCCGGTGACCTTGACCGCCGTGCCGAGCGGCCGCGTGGCGTCGGCGAGGCGGGCGGTTACCCGGGTGCGGACCCCGACGCTGCGCCCCGCGCTGACCGCGCTGTCCCACGCCGCGACCGGCGGCGAGGTCACGGCGTACACCGTGTTGGCCGACGGTCGGACGGTGACGCTGGTCTTGCCGCGCCGCGACGACGCGACGGTGGCGACCTTGCGCCAACTCGACGCGCCCGCCGGCAACGCCCACGTCGTCACCGGCATGCCGTAGACCGGCGCGCCGGAGACCGAGTCGGTGACGGTCGCTCGCAGCGTCGCGCGCTCGCCCGCGGTCAGGCGCTCCCGCGACGCGGTCAGCGCCAGCGCCGGCGGCCGGTCCGCCGTCTCGTCGAGCGTGACGGTCTTGCTGACGGTCGTCGTCGCCCCGGACGCGTCGGTCACCGCGGCGGTCACCTGCGCTGTCCCGGTCATCGTCGCGGGGCAGATCCACGTCGGCGTCGCCGCCGTGGGGTCGCCGAAGCTGCAGCCTGCGCGTGACGTCGACCAGGCGACGTCGGCCAGCTCGTCGGCGGGGGTGGTCGCGACTTGCACGGGCCACGCAACGCCGGCGGGGCCGCTCGCCGGCACCGTCAGGGTGGCGTCAGGACCGGCGATCGGGACGGCGCCGACGTCCAGGTACCGGCTGTCGGCGACATTCCACGCGCCGGCCAAGTAGCTGTCGGGTGCCGGGTTCGGCGAGAAGTAGTCGTCGTGGTTGCAGTCGACCTGCCCGACGTCGGCGTCCGGGCACGCGAGCGTCATCACGACGTCGATCGCGTCCGGGTAGCACATGACGTCCTGCTCGTCCGTGCAGTGCCCGGCCCGTGACGCATGCGGCGCTGACTTTTGCACCGCGCCGAGCGTGTGCAGCACCTCGTGCAGCAACGCGGTCGGCCAGCACGGCGCATCGACGCGTGCGTACATCGCCGGGCCGGTGTTGGAGAGGTTGTCCTGGCCGGGACGGTCGTCGTCGTACAGCTGGGCGACACCGCAGATCCCGACGGCGGCGTCGACGAACACCGCGTACTTGCGGTTGTCGGCGGTGAAACCCTGGTCGCGCAGCTCGGCACGGGTGTTGGCGAAGGTGTCGTCGCCGGTGGCCGACAGCGTCACCGAGGCGACGTCGACCCGGCAGCGGGCGTTCCGCGCGAAGCGGATGCGTCGCCCCTCGCCGGCCTGGCCGGCGCTGACGTTGACCAGCGCGTCGGCGTCGTCGGCGTCGGCGCGCAGCAACGGCAGGACGTCGGCGAACCGGTCGACGGTGTCGCCGGCACGGGCGTAGATCAGCTGCACCCGCGGCCCGCTGGTTCCGTCGTCGTCGCAGTCCAGCGCCGCAGCCGCGAGCGGGGACGCCGGCTCGGCGGCGTCGGGGTGGGCGGCGAGCAGTTCCTCGGTGGACGGCAGCCGGTGCAGATCGACGCCTGGCGGTGCCTCGTCGGCGTGGACGCACGGCGCCCCCGGGCCGCCGCACGACGGGCCGGCGGGCGGCGGCGGCGCGGCAGTGACGTGCGCGCTGCCGGCGAGGGCGAGGACGACGAGGGTCACGAGCAAAGGGCGGGCGGCCATACCGCATGCATCGACGCGGGGGACGCCACCTTTACGCTGTGTGACCAATATTTTCACGCCGTGACGTCGAGCGGTGCCGGCGCCTGCGGCGCCTTGCCACGTAGTCTTTCGCCATGCGAGCCGACGAGCGCACCGTGGCGGCGGCATTCGCCTACGCCTGGTGGCTGACCGGCGACGTGGACGCGGCGACGAGCGCGGTCCGCGAGGCGACCGGCACGGCCGCGGACGGGGGCGGCGCCAGCGGGAAGGCGGCGCTGCTCGCCGCGGTGCGCCGCCACGCGATCGCCGCGCGCACGCTGTGTCCCGCCTCGGAGCTGGCGCTGCTCCACGACGGCCACGGCGTCGAGCTCGACGTCGCGGCCGACCTCACCGGCGTCGATGCGGCCGACGCCCGCGTCGAGCTCGCCCACGGCCGTCTCGAGGCGCTGGTCGAGACCGTTCGCGACGACTTCGCCCACCCGGAGCGCCTCGGTGGGCTCGCCGTCGGCCATCCGCCCGACGTCGCTCACGCCCGCCAGTGCGAGTCGTGTGCGTCGGTGCGCGACCTGCTGGCGCGCGGTCGTCGGGAGCTGTCCTCGGTCGCCGCGGTGCCGCCGCCGCCAGGGCTGGCGGCGAC
>JAUJMS010000045.1 GCA_030446745.1 Egibacteraceae bacterium
GCTCGGGCAACTGCTGCGAGAACTACCTGAGCGCGACGCCCGACGGTCGCCTGCTCGACTTCGGCGGCTCGTACCTGCACTTCAGCGACGACGGCGGCGTCAAGTGGAAGGCCGTCAAGCCGGCGAACCCGGTGCTCGGCGGTGAGGGCACCGTCGCGGTGGCGCCGAACGGCGACATCGTCGGGGTGGGCTGGGACCCGTACACCGGCGACCACCTGCAGTCGTTCAAGTACGAGGCCGCCGCTGGTCAGTGGAGCTGGGCCGAGCAGCCGCTGCACACGCCGTTCTACGACCGCCAGTGGGTCGCGGTCGTGCCCGGCCCGATCGAGGTCGCGGGCAAGACCGTGCCCTACGCGGTCGTGCTGCGCGGCGGCTACCCCTCCAAGGACGTCTACCTCGTCAGCGGTGACGGGCTGACCTACCTCCAGCCGAGCAGCAAGCAGCTCGACACGGCGCTGACCGCGCGCCGCTCCGACGCGTTGACGCCGGTCGTGCGGCGCACAACGACTACGGCCAGGCGACGGCCGCCGCGAGCCTCACACCGCTCGGTCAGACTACGATCATGACGGGTAGCGACCTGCTCACCGGGTTGCCGCCAGCCAGTGACTGCTCCACGCGCACCTGGCTCGCCGGCCGCGACCTGCGCTGGGCGTGCTACACGCCGGCCGCCGGCGAGCCGGTGCAGTGGCAGGCGGTCGACTCCAGCGGTCGTCTCCACGCCACGACCTGGTCCATGGGCAGCGGGACAGTCGACTACGTGACCTCAGCCGACGGCGGGTGCACGGTGCAGCGCCTCCCGCTGCCGCTGCCCGAGGGCTTCCAGGTGCTCAGCGGCAACCACCGCGACGTCAAGGCCAACGCCGCCGCCGGCGTGATCGCCGTGACCGTCCACGCCCGCAACATGGCGACCAGTGCCTCACAGGACTTCGTGTTCGTCTACCACTACGGTGCCGAGGGCGCCCCGCCGGTGCTGCAGCGCATCCACCGCGTCGGGCTCGGCGACCTGAAGTCCGACGTCGGCATGACCGCGGCGGGCGTGCGGATGGACTTCTCGACGCTGGCGATACTCCCCGACGGGCGCATCGCGGTGTCGTTCAACGACTCGGCGCACACCTCGCCGGCCGTCGCCGTGATGCAGGCCAGTGCGGCACCGGCACCGACACCGGCGCCGGCCGAGCCGGCCGCCTCGCAGCCGTGGCGCGGCGGCTCATGACGCGCCGGCGCGCGGTCGCCGGTTGGGGCTTCGCCGGCGAGGAGGCCTCGCCTGCCGAGGTCGACCGCCTCACCCGACTGGTCGCGGTGCGCTTCCCCGATGCGGACCTCGGCGTGCGGCCCGCCGTGGCGTGGCAGGACGCCCCGGTCGCACCGCCGCGGATCACCCCGCCTCCGGCGCTCGAGGGCTACTGCACCAGCGACCGCGAGGCGCGCCTGCTCCACGCCCGCGGGCGCTCCTACACCGACGTCGTCGCGCTGCGGCGAGGCGACTTCGGCGCCGCTCCGGATGTCGTCGCGACGCCGCGCGACGCGACCGAGGTCGCGGCGGTGCTCGACTGGTGCGCCGACGCGGGCATCGCCTGCGTTCCGTTCGGCGGCGGCACGAGCGTCGTCGGCGGCGTCACCCCGCCGGCGGGCGAGCGGCCGGTCGTCACGCTGTCGACCCGAGGCTTGCGCCGCGTCGTCGAGGTGGACGCCGTGTCGCGCGCGGCCCGCGTCCAGGCCGGCGCCACCGGCCCAGAAGTGGAGGACGGCCTGCGCCGTCACGGCTTCACGCTGCGGTTCTTTCCGCAGTCCTTCGAGTTGTCGACGCTCGGCGGGTGGATCGCGACGCGCGCCGCCGGGCACTACGCCACCGGCCCGACCGGCATCGACGACCTCGTCGAGTCCGTCACGGCGGTGACCCCCACGGGGCTGTGGTCGTCGCGGCGGCTGCCACGTTCCGGCGCCGGCCCAAGCCCCGACCGCTTGCTGCTCGGCTCGGAGGGGATCCTCGGCGTCGTGACCGAGGCGTGGGTGCGCGTCCTTCCTCGGCCGCAGTACCGCGCCGCGGCGGCGGTGTCGTTTCCCGACTTCGGTGCCGGTGCCGCTGCCGTGCGGGCCGTGGCCCACTCCGGGCTGACGCCCGCGAACTGCCGGCTGCTCGACCCGACCGAGGCGCTGCTCAACGGCGCCGGCGACGGAACCGGTGCGGTGCTGCTCCTCGGGTTCGAGTCGGCGCGCGCCCCGGTCGACGCGGAGCTGCATGACGCCATGGCGCTGTGCCGCGACCACGGCGGCGCCGGCG
This sequence comes from Egibacteraceae bacterium, assembly GCA_030446745.1. Lineage (GTDB taxonomy): Bacteria > Actinomycetota > Nitriliruptoria > Euzebyales > Egibacteraceae > JAUJMS01. Next base: position 2,282 of record JAUJMS010000045.1, read on the forward strand.
AAGTGCCCGGCGACAAGGGCTCCGGCGGCGCCGACGGGGGCAACACCGCGCAGCGCTGGCGCCGGGCGTTCCTGCGTGCCCCGTACCTGCGCGACGCGCTGGTCGGTCTCGGCGTGCTCACCGAGACCTTCGAGACCGCGGTGACCTGGGACCGCTTCGCCGAGCTGCACTCCGCGGTCATTCGTGCGACCGCGCAGGCGCTTGCGGCGGTCTGCGGCGACGGGGTCGTGACCTGCCGGCTGACCCACGCTTACCCGGACGGGGCGGCGCCCTACTTCACCGTCGTCGCCCCGGCCCGCCGCGGTGCCGAGGCGCAGCAGTGGGCCGCGGTCAAGCGCGCCGCGGGCGACGCGATCCTCGACGCCGGCGGCACGATCACCCACCACCACGCGGTGGGGCGGGATCACCGCGCTTGGTACGACCGCCAGCGGCCCGAGCCGTTCGCACGGGCCCTGGCGGCGGCGAAGGCGGCCGTCGACCCGCGCGACGTGCTCAACCCCGGCGTGCTGCTCGGAGGGTGACTTTCGCGGTCAGGCGTACCGTTTGTCCGGTGTCGTTCGTCATGGTAGGGGGGACACTGCGAAGCGAACACGCCGCTAGTACGGTGGCCATTCGCCCGTCCCGCCCGGTTTCCGCCTGTCCGGACCAGCACAAGGAGTCTCTGTATGCGCCGGCCAATCGTCGCGCTGTTCGCCCTCGCGTTGCTCGCCGCACTGCCCGGGGTCGCGGCCGGGCATGACAAGTTGGACCACCCCGCGCCGGCACAAGCGCCGGCAGAACCGCTGTCGTCGACGTTCAACTCCGGCGGCCGGGGGGCCGACTGGGAGCTGATCACCAGCATCCCGACCGGCAACCCCCACACCGACCTGGACTTCTTCACCCAAAACGGTGAGACCTACGCCTCGGTCGGCACGCTCGGCGCCGGCGTCAACGGCGGCGGCCAGACGATCATCAAGCTGACGGAGAAGGGCGAGGTCGCCCCGAGCTTCGTCTCCTCGCAGCCGTCCGCGACCTGCGTGTCGAACCCCGCCCGAGCGCTCGGCTTGCAGCACGACGTCGAGGCGACGCCCAAGGGTAAGGGCATCCTCAACACCGCCAACCCGTTCGCGGTGCGTACCGACGCCCAGCTGATCATCGACGCGACCGACGCCGAGGGCCGTTGCCACGACCAGGGCACCGCTGGCCTCGAGGTCGAAGGCGAGCCGGAGAACGCCCCCCAGGGGGGCCTCGAGCTGGTCGACATCACCAACATCGGCGACCCGGTCGAGATCGGGCTGACCAGCCACATCGGCCAGTCGCACACCGTCAACGTCGACCCCAAGCGTCCGCACATCGCCTACTCGGTGACGTCTGACGCCGTCGCCGGGAACGAGGACCGCACGCTGCAGAACGGCGACCCGGAGAGCACCGAGCGCTTCGACCTCGACGGCTTCGAGGTCGTCGACATGTCGTCGTGCATGAACTTCCCGGCC